>CAYZBJ010000014.1:16833-51441 GCA_964476625.1 uncultured Burkholderiaceae bacterium
GACGAGAACTTCGGCTCGGGCACCTTGACGGACAACACTGCCGTCAGGCCTTCGCGCATGTCGTCGCCGGAAGTGGCGACCTTCGCCTTCTTGGCGAAATCGTTCTCGTCGATGTACTTGTTGATGATGCGGGTCATCGCGGCACGCAGGCCGGTGAGATGGGTGCCGCCATCACGCTGGGGAATGTTGTTGGTGAAGCAGAGCACCTGCTCGTTGTAGGAGTCGTTCCACTGCATCGCGACCTCGACCCCGATGGTGAGGCCGTTGTCGAGCTCGCGGGTGCCGCTCAGGTGCAGGATGCTCGGATGGATGGTGCGCTTGGAGCGGTTGATGTACTCGACGAAGCCGCGAACCCCACCGGTACCGGTGAAGTCCTCCTCCTTGCCCTGGCGCTGGTCGACCAGCTTGATCGCGACGCCGTCGTTGAGGAAGGACAGTTCGCGCAGGCGCTTGGAGAGGATCTCGTAGTGGTACTCGACGTCGGTGAAGATCTCGGTGTCGGGCAGGAAGTGCACTTCGGTGCCGCGCTTGTCGGTGGGCCCGAGGATCTTCATCGGGGCGACCTCGGCGCCATCGCGCATCTCGATCACCTGGTTCATCGGCACGCCGCGCTCGAACTCGATCAGGTAGGCCTGGCCATCGCGACGCACCACCAGGCGCAACCAGCGCGACAGCGCGTTGACGCAGGAAACGCCCACGCCGTGCAGCCCACCCGACACCTTGTAGCTGTTCTGGTTGAACTTGCCGCCGGCGTGCAGTTCGGTCAGGGCGATCTCGGCGGCAGAGCGCTTGGGCTCGTGCTTGTCGTCCATCTTGACCTCGATCGGGATGCCGCGACCGTTGTCGATGACCGAGATGGAGTTGTCGGTATGGATGGTGACGATGATCTCGTCGCAATGCCCGGCAAGCGCTTCGTCGATCGAGTTGTCCACGACCTCGAAGACGAGGTGATGCAGGCCGGTGCCGTCGGAAGTGTCCCCGATGTACATCCCGGGCCGCTTGCGCACGGCCTCGAGACCCTCGAGGATCTGGATGGAAGCGGAGTCGTAGCTGTGATCGTCTTGGCTGATGGACATTGTCTGCTCAGATACGCATCGGCATGACGACGTACTTGAAGCTGTCGTCGTCGGGAACCGTCAGGAGGGCGCTGGTGTTGGAGTCGCCGAACTCGATCGAGACGTTCTCGACCTTGAGGTTGCCCAGCACATCCTGCAGGTAGGACACATTGAAGCCGACCTCGATCGGATCGCCGTTGAACTCGGCTTCGATCTCGTCGACCGCCTCTTCCTGCTCGGCATTGGTGATCTGCACCTTGAGGCCCTGGTCGGACGCTGCGAGCCGCACCCCCTTGAACTTCTCGGTGGTGAGGATCGAGGCGCGGCCGAGCGAAGCCGCGAGGGCGTCGCGGCGGATGACGAGGCGCTTGGTATAGCCCTGCGGGATGACGCGCTGGTAGTCGGGGAACTTGCCTTCGACCAGCTTGGAGATCATCTCCACGCCACCGAAGGCGAAGCGGACCTGGTTCGGTGCGACGGTGATCTCGACCGGATCGTCGTTGTCGGCGAGCAGGCGTTGCAGTTCGAGCACCGTCTTGCGGGGAATGATGACTTCCTGGCGCTCGAGACCAGCGCCCTCGACTTCCGCCTGGCAGTAGGCGAGCCGGTGCCCATCGGTGGCGACCACCCGGATCAGGTCGCCATCGGTGACCAGCAGCAGGCCGTTGAGGTAGTAGCGGATGTCCTGCTGGGCCATCGCGAAGTGCACCATGTGGAACAGGTGCTTGAGCCGGTCCTGGGGCAGGGTGAAGCGCGTGGTGGTGTCTTCGGAGACGGTGACGGTCGGGTAGTCGTCGGCGCCCAGGGTCTGCAGCGCGAAGCGGCTCTTGCCGGCGCGCACCGTCGCCTTGCGGTTGTCCAGCGAGATGCTGACCTCGGCGCTCTCGGGCAGGCTGCGCAGGATGTCGATCAGCTTGCGCGCGGCCACGGTGGTTGCCGCGGGCTCGGGATCGCCGCCGAGTTCGGCCTGCGTGCTGATCTGGATCTCGACGTCGGTCGCGAGCAGGGAAACCGTTTCGCCGTTCTTGCGGATGAGGACGTTGGCCAGGATCGGCAAGGTATGACGACGTTCGACGATGCCCGCCACGGTTTGCAATGGCTTGAGGATCGCGTCGCGGTTCGCTTTCATCAGTAGCATTTCTTTTAGTCCTGTTGCTGCTGTTGTATGTAGGCGGGCCAAGTCTGTTGAGAGATGTCGCGCCGGCAGGCCTGGCGCGGCTTTGCAGGGGGTTCGCGCCTGTGGACATCGTGTACCGCGGGATGGGGACGGCTGTGGATGGATCGGGCCGCAAACGATGCGCGCCGTTCTTGTCCACATTTTCGGCGGACTTGTCCGCAGGCCGGTCCACCGGTCGTCCGCCCGGTATCCACAGCTTGCACCCCCGGCTTGTCCACAGGCTTCATGCGCGCAGTGCCTGTTCGACGAGGTGGAGCTGGCGGTTGAACTCGGCGTCGTGCTGGCGCAATTCGATGACGCGCTTGACCGCATGCATCACGGTGGTGTGGTCGCGCCCACCGAAGGCCTCGCCGATCTCGGGAAAGCTCTTCTGGGTGAGTTCCTTGGCGAAGTACATCGCGACCTGGCGGGCTCGCGCGATATTGGCCGGGCGGCGTTTCGAGAACATGTCGGCGACCTTGATGCCGAACTGCTCGGCGACCGCGCGCTGGATCTTGTCGATCGAGACGGGCGGGCGGTTGAGCTCGAAGAGATCCTTGAGCGCTTCGCGGGCGAGTTCGAGGTCGACCCGGGTCTCGCGAAAACGGGCGAAGGCGATCACGCGATTGAGCGCGCCTTCGAGTTCGCGCACGTTCGAACGCAGGTTCTTGGCGATCAGGAAGGCAACGTCGTCGGGCAGGCCGACGCCGACGGCTTCGGCCTTGCGCAGGAGGATGGCCACGCGCATCTCGAGTTCGGGCGGCTCGATCTCGACGATCAGGCCCGAGCCGAGGCGAGAGAGCAGCCGGTCCTGGAACTCGGAGAGGTCGCGCGGATAAGTGTCGCAGGTGATGATGAGCTGCTTGCGCGCGGTGATGAGCGATTCGAACGTGTAGAAGAATTCTTCCTGGGTGCGTTCCTTGCCGCTGAGGAACTGGATGTCGTCGACCAGCAGCAGGTCGAGGTGCTGGTACTTGCGCTTGAACTCCTGCGCGGTCTTGCGCTGGATCGCGCGGACCATTTCGTCGAAGTATTCCTGGGCGCTGACGTACAGCATCCGGATGTCGTGGCCGAGCTGGGCAAGCGAGTTGCCGACCGCATGCATCAGGTGCGTCTTGCCCAGGCCGGTGCCGGCATAGACGAACAGCGGGTTGTAGGCGGTGCCGGGTTGCTCGACGATCTGCAGTGCCGCCGAGACCGCGATCTGGTTGGCCTTGCCGTTGACGAAGGAGTCGAAGGACAGGTCGGGGCGCAGGCCATTGGCCGCGAGTACGCCGATGCGGGGCCGGCGAGCGGTGTCGGAGGCCGGTTCGGCGAGGCTGGCGTTGGCCGGGCGCTCGCCTCGGGCGCCGTTCGTGGGGCCGTCCGCCTCGGCGAGCTGTTCGGCGCGGACCAGCTCGAGTTGCAAGCGGGTATCGGGATCGAAGAGCTCGCGGATGACGACGGCGATCAGCGGCTCGAACTGGTTGCGGACCCAGTTGAGTTTCTGGGGATTGGCGACACCGATCCTGAGCAAGTGCTCACTTTCCTCGTAGCCGATAAAAACAAGCGGCTTGATCCAAGGCTTGAATTGCTGAGGTGGAAGTTTGGCCTCGAGGCGGACGACGCACTCGCGCCAACGATCTTGCATCATGGTGGTGTCGGGTTGGGCCCTGCCGGGATCCGGATCGGTCGTGCGAAGCGCCGCCGGGTGTCATTGTCGGAGCCGACCCGCCATTCTACTCCGACCGTGGTCGCCTGACGACCCCGCCATTGACAGAAACCCATGCAATAGGTTGTAATCGAAGGCTTTTTCCTCATTCCGTTCCGTACTCCACAGGGGTTGGCGGAATCGACGCCTTCGGACACCGAACATGAAACGCACTTTCCAGCCGTCGGTCACCCGACGCAAGCGCACGCACGGATTCCTGGTCCGGATGAAGACCCGCGGGGGTCGCGCCGTGATTCGCGCCCGGCGCGCCAAGGGTCGCAAGCGCCTGGCCGTCTGATCCGGCGCGCGCGGCGCCGGCTGGCCCGATGCAGGATGTCCGCCAACCCGGTGACGGCCGTGAGAACGGCTCGGCTTGCGCAGCCTCCGGCCGGGCGGCTCCCGGCCGCGGCACCGCAGGCGCAACCCGCAGGCGCGGTCCGGTGGCAAGCGCGCACTTCATGCTGTCGCGCCGTATCCCCGCGCCGGCCAGTGGCGCCGCGGTGCCCGCCGGCGGCATTCTCCTGATGGCGGTCCCCAAGCGCCTGCTCAAGCGGGCGGTGGATCGCAATACCCTGCGCCGGATCGCTCGGGAAGCCTGGCGGGCCGGCGCAAGCTCCGCGCGGCCTTCGAGTCCGGCGCTGCTGCGGCTGGCGAAGCGGCCGGCCGGTTTCGATACCCTCACCCAGCGGGCGCGCAAGCGCCTCTGGCGCGAGGAAATCGACGCCCTGCTCGCGCGGGATGCCGCCTGATGTCGATGCGACGTGATGCCCATGCGTAAGCTGCTCACCTTGCTGGTGCGTTGCTATCGGCTGGCGATCAGCCCGATGATGGCGCCGCGTTGCCGCTTCCTGCCCACCTGTTCGGACTACGCCATCGAGGCGCTCGAGCGGCATGGCGCATGGCGCGGCGGCTGGCTCGCCCTGCGTCGCTTGTCGCGCTGCCATCGCTGGCACCCGGGCGGTATCGATGAAGTCCCCGCTACCCTGGGGCGACCGGCCCGACTGACTTGTGCTTGCGACGCCCATGCGGGCCGGCGCGGCGTACTCCTGGACGACTGAGAACGACATGCAGACCCAAACCCAACGCACCATCCTCTGGATCGTCTTCGCGATGTCGCTGTTGTTCCTCTGGGATGGCTGGCAGCGCCACAACGGCAAGGCGTCGCTGCTCGGCGGGCCGCCGGCGGCGACCCAGCCGGCCGGATCAGGGCAGATGGGGCAGGCGGGGCAGGGTGGCGCCGATGATGCCAGTGTGCCGCAGTCCGGGGCATCGACCGCGGTGCCCGGGAGTGCCGCCAGGGCGACGCCGGCGGCCCAGTTGCCGGCCGCCGACGCCGAGGCGGTCGCCAGGGGCGAGGTCTTCCAGTTCGGCAACGACGTGCTGGCGATGCGGATCAGTTCGGCGGGCGGGGTCATAGTCCATGCCGAACTGCTCGAGCACAAGGAAACCAAGGACCGGAGCACCAACGTGGTACTGCTGGACCAGTCGCCCGCGCGGGTCTATCTCGCGCAGGATGGCCTCGTCGGCGCGCCCCAGGGGACGAGCTACCCGACGCATCGCACGCCGTTCACCCTGCTCGGGGAAACCAGCCTCGGCGGCGGCAGCAAGCGCTTGTCGCTCGCTGCCGAAAGCGGCGGCCTGCGCCTGGTCCGGCACTACGACCTCGAGCCCGGTTCCTATGTGGTCCATGTCCGCGAGGAAGTGACCAACATCGGCGACGTGCCGGCCAGCCCGACGGTCTATCGACAGATCACCCGCGACGGCGATCCCGCCGAGGGTGGCACGATGTTCTACAGCACCTTTACCGGGCCGGTTGTCTACACCGAGGCCGACAAGTTCCAGAAGGTCGCCTTCAAGGACATCGGGGCCGGCGACGCGAAGTTCACGCCCAGCGCCAACGATGGCTGGGTCGGGGTGATCCAGCATTACTTCGCCACGGCCTGGGTGCCGCCGCCGGAAGTGCCGCGCGAGTACTACTCGGCCAAGGTCGGCGACAACCTCTTCTCGATCGGCATCAAGACGCCGCTGGGCACGATCGAGCCGGGCGCCACCACGAGTTCCGACGCCCTGTTCTATGTCGGTCCGCAGGACCAGCAGGTGCTCGAGAAGCTCGCCCCCGGGCTCGAGCTCACGGTCGACTACGGCTGGCTGACGATCCTTGCCAAGCCGATCCACTGGCTGCTCACCTTCCTGCACGGCTTCCTCGGCAACTGGGGATGGTCGATCGTGTTGCTCACCATCATCATCAAGACCATCTTCTTCCCGCTGCAGGCGGCGAGCTACAAGTCGATGGCGCGGATGAAGGCGGTCGCGCCGCGACTGCAGGCGATGCGCGAGCGCTATGGCGACGACCGCGCGAAGATGAACCAGGCGATGATGGAGCTCTACAAGCAGGAGAAGATCAATCCGCTCGGCGGTTGCCTGCCGATCGTGGTGCAGATCCCGGTCTTCATCGCGCTGTACTGGGTGCTGCTCGCATCGGTCGAGATGCGCAACGCGCCCTGGATCGGCTGGATCCACGATCTCGCCTCGCCCGATCCCTACTTCATCCTGCCGGTGATCATGGCGGTCACCATGTTCCTGCAGACCAAGCTCAATCCGACGCCGCCCGATCCGATGCAGGCGAAGATGATGATGATCATGCCGCTCGTGTTCTCGGTGATGTTCTTCTTCTTCCCCGCCGGCCTCGTGCTGTACTGGCTCGTCAACAACATCTACTCGATCGCGCAGCAATGGGTGATCACCCGCAAGATCATGGCCAACGCCTAGTGTCGGCCGGGGCCGCGCGATGAACGATTCGCGGCCCATCTGCGCGATCGCCACGCCTTCCGGGCGCGGCGGCATCGGCATCGTGCGAGCCTCGGGCAAGGGCATCGCCGGCCTGGCCGAAGCGCTCTGCGGCCGGCCGCTGCCGGCGCGCCAGGCGAACTACCTGCCCTTTCTCGACGCCGATGGCGCTGCCATCGACCACGGCATAGCGATCTGGTTTCCCGCGCCCAACTCCTACACCGGCGAGGACGTGCTGGAATTGCAGGGCCATGGCGGCCCAGTCGTGATGCAGATGCTGCTCGCCCGGGTGCTTGCCGCAGGCGCCACGCTCGACATGCGCCTGGCAGCGCCTGGTGAATTCACCGAACGCGCCTACCTCAACGACAAGCTCGACCTTGCCCAGGCCGAAGCCGTTGCCGACCTGATCGACGCGAGCACCGAACAGGCCGCCCGCTCGGCGCAGCGCTCGATGAGCGGCGAGTTCTCGCGCCGGATCCATGCGTTGCGAGACGGCCTGGTCGACCTGCGGATGCTGGTCGAGGCGACCCTGGATTTTCCCGAGGAAGAGATCGACTTCCTCGAGCGCGCCGATGCCGAAGGCAAGCTGCGCGGCGTACGCGAGGGGCTGGCGGCAACCCTGGCCGCCGCGCAGACCGGCGCCTTGCTGCGCGACGGCCTGAACGTCGTGCTGGTGGGTGAACCCAACGTCGGCAAGTCCTCGCTGCTCAATGCACTGGCCGGCGCCGAAGTCGCCATCGTCACCCCGATCGCCGGCACTACCCGCGACCGGGTCGCGCAGGCGATCCAGGTCGAAGGGGTGCCGATCAACATCATCGATACCGCGGGCCTGCGCGAAGCGGGCGACGAAGTCGAGCGCATCGGCATCGCCCGCACCTGGGACGAGATCGGCCGGGCCGACGTGGTGCTGCTGCTCGGTGTGGCCGAGCGCGAAGCCGGCGGCGATCCGCCGCTGGCCGCCGAAGTGCTCGAGCACACCGGGCCGCGGGTGCCGGTGGTGCATGTCTGGAACAAGATCGACCTCGCCGGCATGCCGGCCACAAGCCGGGGCGACGGCGCCGAGCGCAGCGTGTGGTTGTCGGCGCGAACCGGCGAGGGCATCGATGGCCTGAGACACTGCCTGCTCGAGCTTGCCGGCTGGCAGGGCGCCGGCGAATCGCAGTTCATCGCCCGCGAGCGGCACCTGGTCGCCTTGCGCGAAGCGGCCGCGCACCTCGATGAGGCCAGCCGGCTCGGCTGGCGCGAAGGCGTCGGGCTGGAGTTGTTCGCGGAGGAACTGCGGCTCGCCCAGGAAGCGCTCGGCGCGATCACCGGGGAGTTCAGCGCGGACGACCTGCTGGGGGTGATCTTCAGCCGGTTTTGTATCGGGAAGTGATTCAGGCCCAGGTTCGTGGCCATCACAGCACCCGCCACCAGGGCGCCGCCAGCACGTCAGGCGCCAGCCATTCGATCGTGCTCCCGGTGTGCAGCAGCAGCCCGGCGCGCGCCTGCTTGCCGTACTCCGCCCGGAAGCTGCGCAGGTGGGTGGCGTCGCCGAGTCGCGGCCGTGCGGCGGCCTTGATCTCGATGGGCAGCAGGCGATCCGCGGCTTCGATCACGAAGTCCACCTCTTCGCCTGTGGTCGTGCGCCAGTAGCCGAGTTCCGCGCGCTCGAGCCGCGCGTCGCGCCAGGCGAGCAGGTCGTGCAGCACCAGGTTCTCGAGGTGCGCGCCGCCGGGCTCGGGTCCACCGGCAAGGTGCAGGGCTACGCCGGTATCGCCCCAGTAAAGCTTCGGCGACTTGATGAGCCGCTTCGTTCGGTTCACCGCGTAGGCGGGCAGGCGCACCAGCAGGTACGACGTCTCCAGCAGGTTGAGCCAGCGATGCACCGTGGGCTGGGGCAGGGCCACGTCCCGGCCCAGCTCCGTCTGGTTGATCAACTGGCCCAGCCGCAGGGAGGCCGCCCGCATCAGGCGGCGGAAATCCGGCAAGGCGTTGATCGAGGCCAGATCCTGCAGGTCGCGCTCCAGGTAGGTCCGGACATAGCCGTCGAACCAGATGGCGCGATCGGCATCGCGGCGCAGTTCGATCGCCGGGGTGGGGAAGCCGCCGCGACGGGCAAGGGCGCGCCAGTCCTCGGGCCCGCCCGGGCGTGTGGCGAGCAGGTCGGGCCATTCGGCCTCGGGTGTTGTCAGCAACTCCTCCCATGCGCCACCGCGGCCTTCGCCGAGTTGCTCGCGCCGCGTCATCGGCCACAACGCAAGGTAGCTTGCCCGGCCGGCGAGCGACTCGGACACCTGGCGCATCATCAGGAGGTTTGCCGAGCCGGTTAGTAGGAATCGCCCCGGGGTGCGCTGGCGATCGATCTCGCGCTTGACTGCATGCAGCAGCTCCGGGGCGCGCTGTACTTCGTCGAGCGTCAGCGCTTCACGGCCGCCGACCAGGACCTCCGGATCGCGACGCGCGGCGTCGAGCACGTCCAGGTCGTCCAGGCTGTGGTACCGGCGCTTGCCGGGTGACAGATGCCGGGCCAGGGTGCTCTTGCCCGCTTGCCGGGGTCCGGTGACGACGACCGCGGGCATGACGCGCAGGCGCGCGGCGAGCGCTGGCGCGACGATCCGGGGTAGTGCATGGGTATCCACATCGTGCATGATATCCATTCACGACATGGATAACAATCATGGCGAGTCCAGCTTCCCGGCCCCAACAAGGTAAAGCAAGGCAGGCCTACCCGGCCGTGGCGATTCCCACGCTGCGCCGGACCTCCTGCATGAGAGGCACGGCAACTTCACGCGCCTTGCGTGCGCCTTCCTGCAGGATCTCCTCGATCTCGCCGGGGTTCGCGAGCAGATGGTCGTAGCGCTCGCGCATCGGGGCCAGCTCGGTCTCGATGCGCTCGAACAGCTGCTGCTTGGCGTCGCCCCAGCCGAGGCCCTCCTCGAGCGCGCGCCGGTATTCGCCGGCCTGCGCTTCGTCGGCGAACGCCCGGTACAGGGCGAACAGTTGCGAGCCTTCGGCGTCCTTCGGTTCGCCGGGTACGCGCGAATCGGTGACGATGCGCCGGATCGATTTGCGCAGGCGGGCGGGCCCGCCTTCGAACAGCGCGATGACGTTGTCGTAGCTCTTGGACATCTTGCGCCCGTCGAGCCCGGGGAGCGTGTCCGTCGTCTCGTCGGTCTGCGCCTGCGGCAGGACGAAGGGGCCGTCGCCGGTGCCGAACACGCGGTTGAAGCGCGCGGCGATGTCGCGCGCCATCTCGAGATGCTGGATCTGGTCGCGGCCGACCGGCACCAGGTGCGCGTTGAACAGCAGGATGTCGGCGGCCATGAGCACCGGATATCCGAACAGCCCCATGCTGACCCCTGCGTCGACGTCCTCGCCGGCGGCGTGGTTGCGGTCGACGGCGGCCTTGTAGGCGTGGGCGCGGTTCATCAGGCCCTTGGCGGTGACGCAGCCGAGGATCCAGGCCAGTTCGGTGGTCTCGGGCACGTCCGACTGCCGGTACAAGGTGACGACGTTCGGGTCGAGCCCGGCGGCGAGCCAGCTTGCCGCGATCAGCAGGCGCGATTGCTGTACGCGCGCCGGGTCGTCGCATTTGACCAGGGCATGGAGGTCGGCGAGGAAGAAGAAGGACTCGGCATCATCGCGCCGGCTCGCGGCAACCGCCGGGCGGATCGCGCCGACGTAGTTGCCCAGGTGCGGGGTGCCGGTCGTGGTGATGCCGGTCAGGACGCGTTGTTTCATTGCAGTCGGGATATTCCGTCGTAGACTCGATCACCCATGCTATCGCAGCGGTGGTGCCCCCGCCGTGATCCCGGCCGATCGAACCCGCCATGCCCGACTCCCTGCATGAACTCAGCCAGCAGCTCGACCGCTTCGCGAGCGAGCGCGACTGGCGGCAGTTCCATTCACCGAAGAACCTCGCCTCGGCCCTCATCGTCGAGGCCGCCGAGTTGCTCGAGCCCTTCCAGTGGCTGACCGAGGCTGAAAGCCGGGAGCTGTCACCGGGGAAGCTGGCCGAGGTGCGCGGCGAAATGGCCGATGTGCTGCTCTACCTGATCCAGCTGGCCAATGCGCTCGAAGTCGACCTGGTGGCCGCGGCGCAAACCAAGCTGGCGCTCAACGCCAGCCGGTACCCGGTCGAGCGGGCGCGCGGCAGCCGCCGCAAGCACGACGAGCCCTGACTCCCGCGCGGCGCCGCCGCGCCTCGGCTACGCTCGCCGCGCGAAGCGGTGCTTCGCGAATTCCCGGCTCGACTTCCACGATCGAATGCGAACCCGTATCACGCCGCCACGCGCGCCTGCCTCGGACCGGCGGGTTCCCGCGTCTGGCTGGCGGCGGCATCGATCCGTTCGCCGCTGCCGGCGTCGAACAGGTGTACCTGCGCGACGTCCGGCCTGAGCCCGATCCGTTCACCGGGGCGGGCGCCGATGCGCTCGCGGAAGGCGGCGATGATGTCCTGGCCGGCGAAACGGGCGGCGACCTGGGTGTCGGAGCCGGTCGGTTCGACGACGATGACTTCGGCTTCGCGGTGCAGCCTGGCGTCGTGGCCATCGCCGAGCAGGAAGTGCTCGGGCCGCACCCCGTAGAGCACCGGGGTGCCGTGCGCGCTGGCGGGTTCGGCGGGCAGCGGCAGGCGGGTGCCGTCATCGGTGACGACGGCAGGCGCCCCACTGGTGTCGATGTGCCCGGGGATGATGTTCATTGCCGGGGAGCCGATGAAGCCGGCGACGAAGGCGTTGCGCGGGTGGTCGTAGAGTTCGAGCGGGGCGCCGACCTGCTCGACGATGCCATCGCGCAGGACGACGATCCGGTCGGCCATGGTCATGGCCTCGATCTGGTCGTGGGTGACGTACAGGGTCGTGGTGCCCAGGCGCTGGTGCAGCGCCCGGATCTCGGTGCGCATCTGCACCCGCAGCTTGGCGTCGAGGTTCGACAGGGGTTCGTCGAACAGGAACACCTCGGGATCGCGGACGATGGCGCGGCCCATCGCGACGCGCTGGCGCTGGCCGCCCGACAATTGCCGGGGGAAGCGTTCGAGCAGCGCGTCGAGGCCGAGGATCCCGGCTGCATCGGTGACACGCCGAAGCCGTTCCTGCTCCGGCAGGCCCTGGAGCTTGAGGGCGAAGCCCAGGTTGCCGGCAACCGTCATGTGGGGATAGAGCGCGTAGTTCTGGAAGACCATCGCGATGTTCCGGTCCCGGGGCGCGATGTCGTTGACCAGGCGCTCGCCGATGCGGATCTCGCCGGCGTCGACCGATTCGAGGCCGGCGATCATGCGCAGCAGGGTGGATTTGCCGCAGCCCGAAGGGCCGACCAGGGCGACGAATTCGCCGTCGGGAATGTCGACGGATACACCGCGAACCACCGGGGTGGCGCCGTAGTTCTTCTCGAGGTCCAGGAGTTCGAGGGAGGCCATGTCGGGTTCAGTCCTTGATGCCGCCCGCCGTCAGCCCCTGCACCAGGTAGCGACGGACGAGGATGGTGAAGACGACGACGGGGAGCATGACCAGGGTGCCGCCGGCGGCGATCTTGGTCCATTCCCAGCCTTCGTACTGCAGGAAGTTCACGATGGCGACGGGCGCCGTGATGGCATTGGTGCGCGTGAGGATCAGGGCGAAGAAGAAGTCGCTCCAGGAGAAGATGAAGCACAGCACCGCGGTGGCCGCGAGCCCCGGCGCGACCAGGGGCAGGGTGACCCGCCAGAACGCCGACCAGACGCTGCAGCCGTCGATCCAGGCAGCCTGCTCGAGCGCGACCGGGATCGCGGCGAAGAAGCTCTGCATCAGCCATATGACGATGGCCAGGTTGAAGGTGAGATAGACCAGCGCAAGGCCGAGGATGGTGTCCTGCAGGCCGAGCCAGCGATAGGCGAGGAAGAAGGGAATGGTGAAGGCGATCGGGGGCGCCATGCGGGTCACCAGGATCCACAGGGCAACCTGGCGCCGCGCCCGGAAGCGCCAGCGTGTGAGGGCGTAGGCGGCCGGCACGCCGATCAGCAGGGAGAGCACGGTCGAGATCGTGCTCACGAGCAGGCTGTTGCCGAATGAGCGCAGGAAGTTGCCCTGCAGCAGGGCGACGAAGCCGTCCAGGGTCGGGCGGAACAACAGGGTGTTCTCGAAGATGTCGGTGCCCGGCCGCAGTGCGAGCTGCGCCAGCCAGAGGAAGGGGAACAGCACGACGAGGAGCAGGACGCTCGCCGCGATCTCGCGCCGGTAGCGCAACAGGCTCGCGGCCATGCGCACTACCGCGCCGCGGCCTGCGGCATTCGGCGGGCGTGTCGCGACGGGATCGGCAACAAGGGTGTCACTGTGCATCGGGTTCGCTCCAGCCGAGTCGGCTCACCAGCCAGCTGAGGATGAATATGCCTGCGAGCATCAGGACGGCGATGGCGCTGCCGTAGCCCCAGTAGGAGAAGTTGAACGCCTGGATGAAGCCGTAGTAGTTGGTGACCTCGGTCACCGAGCCCGGGCCTCCTTCGGTCAGGACGAAGATCATCGGGAAGGCCTTGAAGCTGTCGATGAGGCGGAACAGGGCGCAGACGACGAGGACCGGGCGGATATGGGGCAGCACGATGAACCGGAACACCTGCCAGCGGCTGGCGCCATCGATGCGGGCGGCTTCGAGCGGGTCCCTGGGGATCATCTGCAGCGAAGCGAGCACCATCAGCATGGTGAACGGAAACCACTGCCAGGTATCCGCCACGACGATCGCCCACAGGGCGGTGTCGGGGTTGGTGATCAGCGACCGCACCGGCATGCCGAACGCCTCGAGCGTCCGATGCACCGGACTGACGTCGGGGGTGTAGAGGATCTTCCAGATCAGCGCGACCACGATCGGCGGCAGGACGAAGGGGATCAGGAAGGCGGTGCGGATCGCGCCGAGGAAGGCCGAGCTGCCGTTGATCAGCAGCGCGACGCCAAGGCCGATCGCCACCTGCAGCGCGACGCCGACGCTCGAGAGCTTGAACTGCACCACGACCGAGTTGTGGAAGCGCGCGTCCTCGAGCAACTGGCGGTAGTTCACCAGCGGATCGGCGAACGTGAAGCTGGCGACCGGGTCGGTCAGGGTCAGCGGCGTGAAGCTCGTCACCAGCAAGGCGAGCCCCGGCACCACCGTGATGATGCCGAGCACCAGCAGCGCGGGCAGCAGCCCCCCGAGGAAGGCGCGCTGGCGCGCCCGCTCCCAGGAGGCCTGCCCGGCCGGCAGGGCAAGGGTCGTCGAGTAGTTCATGTCAGTGGCGCTCGGCCGCCCGAAGCGAACGTGGGGGTTGTTTCATCCTAGAGGGCGACGCCGGCGCGCCGGATGTCCGCGATGGCCTGCGCCTGGGCCAGTTTCATGGCGGCGGCGGCGCTCAGCTGCCCGGAGGCGATCGACTCGATGGCCTTGTTCAGCTGCTGGTTGACCTGCGGGTAGATCGGGACGGTCCGGTACTTCATGTGACCGGTCTTCTCGGCGATGGCGATCGACTGCACCGTGAGGTCCGCCACGTCATGGCCGTTGATCGTCTGCCTTGCGGTGAACTCGGGCGAGCGGATGGCCGAGAGCCGGGTCGGCGAGCCGTAGCCCCCTTCCACGACGGCGCGCCGGACGACCTCCTTCGAGCTGGCCCACTTGATGAACTCCCAGGCCGCTGCCTTGTTCTTCGAGCCGATCGGGATGCCGAAGCCATGCACCGCAATACCGGGAAAGCGGCCGGCGGGTCCGGCGGGCACCAGGCCGAAGGCCGAGGTGCCGATGGTCCTGCTGCTGGCCTGGTCGCCGATCTGCGAGAGGTATGTCTGGCCGAGACTGCTGAAGTTGGTCCGGCCCGTCTTGAGTCCGTGGACGACCTGGTCGGAGGTGTAGCCGAGGACACCGTCGGGGCCGAAATCGCGCAACAGGGCCGCGTAGTAGTCCGCGGCGGCGATCGCCTCGGGCGTGTCCAGGGTCGGCAGCAGGTCGTTGGGCGCGTCGCGAAAGACATCGGCGCCGAACGCATGCAGGTAGGGCACGAAGGTCCAGCCATGATGGTTGCTGTTGGCGAATCCGGCGACCCGCTGCTTGCGGTTGACCGCCTCGATGGCGGCCCGGAACTCGTCGATGGTGTTCGGGTAGGCGAGACCGGCCTCACGGACGAGATCGAAGCGCGATGCACCCGTGATGACGACTTCGACGTTCCAGGGAATCCCGAAGAGCTGGCCGGCCCTGTTGCGTTCCGGCGCCAGGGTACCGGACAGGAAATCGCCCAGTTCCCAGTCGGCTGGCGTCAGGGCGGGGTCGTTGACGTACTCGTCGAGCGGCGTCAGCCAGCCCGACTCGATCCAGCGGCTCGAGTAGATGTAGGTGACGTTCACCACGTCGTAGGCCGAGCCGCGAGTGGAAAGCTCGAGGTCGGCACGCTGGTTGTAGACCGGAAACGCGGGGGTGTCGTAGTTGACCTTCGCGCCGGTAGCCGCCTCGAACTCCGGCAGGATCTTCTTGAGGAACGTCGGGTAAGGGGTGCTGAAGGTCGAGACGTTCAGGGTGACGCCGGACAGCGGCTTGGCGCCACCCTGCGCCGGCGCCTTGCCGGGCAGCAGGGCACCGGCGCCGAGTGCGAGGGAACCGCCGAGCAGGCGGCGGCGGGTGAGCGCAGAGGGGTCGGACATGGTGCGGGATTCCGTCGGAGAGGAGGTCGGGACAGGCGCCGTTCAGGCGACGGCTTTCGTCGTTCGATGGTTTTCGGTATCCGCGGGAGCGGGTTCGGGACGGCGCAGCACCACGCTGTGGCGGCCATCGACGCCGACTGCGGGCGAGCCTTCGATCGTCACTCGCCGGACCAGGCGCGGCTGGTCGCCGTAGTCGTTGATCGCGAAATGCTGGGTTGCCCGGTTGTCCCAGATGGCGACGTCGCCTTGTCGCCAGCTCCAGCGGACCGTGTTCTCGGGGCGGATGGCGCGGTTCTGCAGGATCTCGAATACGCGCGCCGATTCCGTCGACGACAGGCCGCTGATGCGCTTGATGAAGTGGCCAAGCAGCAGCGCCCGCTCGCCGGTCTCCGGATGGACATGGACGATCGGGTGCTCGGCTTCGTAGACCTTCGACACGAAGACTTCGCGGTGGTGGCGCAGTCGCTCGTCGGACACGAGGACTCGCTCCGACCCGTAGTCGTAGTCGTTGGTGTGGACCGCCCGCAGGCTCTCGGCAAAGCGCTTCAGGTGTTCGGGAAGCCGCTCGTAGGCGAGGGCCGTATTCGCCCAGACGGTGTCGCCCCCGTACTCGGGGATCGTCAGTGCCCGGAGGATCGAGATCTTCGGGAAGGCATCGACGAAGGTGACGTCGGTATGCCAGGAGTCGGCACGGCCGCCGCCGCGCGACGCATCGAGTTCGAAGAGCCTGGTGCCGCTGGGCGGCGCAACGGTCGGATGGGGGACCGGCTTGCCGAAGAGGGCGCCGAAGGCCTGGTGCGATTCGTCATCGAGATGATGCTGGCCGCGAAAGAACAGGACCTTGTGGCGCAGCAGCGCGCTGTGGATCCGTCCAAAGGTCTGCTTGTCGAGATCCGGCCCGAGGCGCACGCCGATGACTTCGGCGCCGATGTTGCCGGCGACTCGCCGCAGCGACAGGTCGGATGCGTCGATCCGTTGATTCTCTTCGACAACCGCTTGGTTCTCTATGGCGCTCATGGCAGGGCCCTCGGCTCCGTGTATTCATTGGGAGGCCCATGCTAGGGATTGCCATCGAGATGCTGAACGATCAAATACGTCGATCGATATGCGGCGCTTGCCGGCGCGCGGCCCGGTGAAGACGGCGACGATGCCGCGTTCGGCCCTTGGCGCCCTTCCTCAGGACACCGCTGGCTCCTTCGGAAACATCCGGATCCGCTGGCTGAGGTATGTCCCCAGCAGCAGGGTGCAGCAGGTGAAGCCGAGCGCCGTCCTGAAGCCGCCGGCTTCGATGAGCCAGCCGGCGATCGCCGGGCCGACGAATTGCCCGCCGGCGAAGAACAGCGTGGCAAAGCTGAAGGCGACGGGAATGAAGCGCGGCGCCACCTGGTCGGTACTGGCCGCCTGGACCATCGTGAACGAGCCGTTGACGGAGCAGCCAAAGAGCAGGAAGTGCGCGATGAACATCGGCAGGGCCTGGGAGACCAGGGGCAGGGTCATGGCAACGGTGACCAGCGACATGGTCAGCAGCAGGGTATTGCCGCGCCCCCAGCGGTCCGACAGTGAGCCCCAGAAGGGGGCGAACACCACCGACAGCAGGCCGGATGTCGCGAACAGCCAGCCGGTCGTGGTGCTGGGGATCCCGGATGCCTGCGCGAAGCTCACCATGAAGATCGCCTGCACGATGTAGCTCACGCCGATGATGCCGTACACCGCGGCGACGGTGAGCACGCGGCGGTTGCGGTAGATGCGTCGCCGATCCGCCGATGGCAATGCCTGGCCGCCCTTGTCGTTGACGCCGGGTGGATCCTTCGCGCCCAGCAGCACCAGCACGGACGTGGCGGCGGCGACGACTGCGAACACTCCCCAGTTCACCCGCCAGCCGACGGCGCCGAAGGTCTCGGTCAACCAGGGAACCAGCAGGCCGACCAGGAAGAGCCCGGCGCCGATGCCGGAGGTCATGTAGCCGATCATCAGCCCGCGCCGTTCCGGGTACCAGGTCACCAGCAGCGACAGCATCGGCGCGAAGGCGTAGGCGGTACCCACACCGAGCGCGAACATGAGCAGCACGATCGGGACGTAGGACTTGGCGATGGCCAGGCCGACGAAGCCGAGCGTTACCAGGGCGAGGCCGCCCACCACCGTATTGCGCGCACCCCACCGCGTGGCCGCCACGCCGCCCGGCAGGATGAAGAGGAAATAGCCCAGCGCGGTGATCGTGCCGAGGTTGCCGGCGGCGCGGTAGCTCAGCTCCAGTTCGGCGCGCATGGACGGCAGGATCAGGCCATACGCCAGCCGCGCGAACACGATCACCACCAGCGCCGTGAGCGTGGCGCACAGGACCATGACAAAGGTGTTGGGGCGGGCGGAATCGGTTCGGTTCGAAGGCATGGTTCATTCTCGCCTGTTGCGAGGATCCGCGCCCGCCGGCGTGCCCGCGTTAAAGTGTGGGGCCAGGCCAATCCCGTGAGGACGACATGAACGACCAGGTGTATCGCATCGACACCGGGACCGACGAACTGCTTTGCGAGTTGCGCGAGCGGGTCGCGATCATCACCCTCAATCGGCCCGAGGCGCGCAATGCCTTGTCCGATCGCCTGAGCCCGGCGTTGCGGGCGATGATCCGGCATTGCGCCGAGGACGACGGTGTTGGCGCGCTGCTGCTCACCGCCGCCGGCACGACGTTCTGCGCCGGCGGCGACGTCAAGGGCATGGGTGATCGCAGTTCGAAGCGCGCGCTGGGTCCTGCCGAGCGTATCGCCGACCTGCGCGAGCGGCAACGCCTGCTGACCGGCGCACTGGTGGCGATCCGCAAGCCGACCATCGCCGCCCTGCCCGGCGCGGCGGTCGGCGCGGGGCTGTCGATCGCCCTGGCCTGCGACGTCCGGATCGCCGCCGAGTCCGCCTTCGTTGCAACGGGCTACGCCCGCATCGGCCTGTCGGGCGACTACGGGATCGCCTCGCTGCTGACTCGCCTCGTCGGCACCGGGCGGGCGCGCGAACTGATGTTCGGCGGCGAACGGCTCGAGGCGCATCGCGCCGAAGCAATCGGCCTCTTCAACCGCGTGGTCCCCGATGGCGAACTGCAGGCCGAGGCCTTTGCTTTCGCGCGCCGGCTTGCCAATGGACCGGGCCAGGCACTGCGGTTGATGAAGGACAATCTCGACGATGCGCTGGTGATCGACTTCGATGTCGCGCTCGAGCGCGAGGCCGAGCGCCTGGTGGAGGCGGCCGGCACCGCCGACCATGCCGAGGCGGTAAGAGCCTTCGTCGAGAAGCGCGCGCCGGAGTTCAGCGGTCGGTGACATCCGCGGTCGGCGTCAGGCCCGCTACGGGCGCCCACCGTGGCACGGTTCGCCACCGGCGCGCTCCGCGTGGCGGCGGCGCCTGCCCCTGTCCTGCGATCGAGTGACACCGGATCAATGCGCTGTGGCCTTCGAGAACAGGTTCATCACCAGCACACCGGCGACGATCAGGCCCATGCCGACGAGCGCCGGGAGATCGAGCTTCTGCCCGAACACGATCCAGCCTATCGCCGCGATCAGCACCACGCCGAGGCCGGACCAGATGGCATAGGCCACGCCGACCGGGATCGTGCGCAGGGTCAGCGACAGGAAGTAGAAGGCGATCGCGTATCCGACGACGACCGTGAGCGATGGCAGCCAGCGCGAGAAGCCCTCGCTCGCCTTGAGCGCGGAGGTTGCGACCACTTCGGCGACGATGGCCGCGCCGAGGAATGCCCAGCTTTTCATGAATGATCTCCCGGGTTCGGCTAATCTTGGTCGGACCTATTGTTCCCGAGGAGAGGTCCGATGATCGTTTCGATCGTGACATTCAAGCTGCCGCAAGTCTGGACGGTCGCGCAGGCGGCGGCCGTGTTCCAGTCGACGGCGCCGAAGTACCTCGGCAAGCCTGGCCTGGTGCGCAAGCACTACTACCTGGCGGAGTCGGGTGATCGTGCCGGCGGTATCTACTTCTGGGAATCGAAGGCCGCGGCGCAGGCCTGCTACACGCAGGAGTGGAAGGACACCGTCGCGGCGAAGTACGGTTCGCCTCCGGAGATCCTCTACGTCGAGGTGCCGGTGACGGTCGACAATGTCGCGAAGACGATCGAGTCGGCCTGATTTCGCTCCACGCATCGAATGCGAAACCGTATCAGTCCGGCTTCGCGCCCTGCGGATTGGCCTCCTGCCACTGGGCGAAGCCGAGCTGCTTCATGTCGAAGGTGTCGTGGGTGCGCACATAACGGCCCGGGCTCTGCATCCGGCCGACGATGCCGAGCTTCGAGCCGTCGACGTGGCAGCGTTCGACATTGGTGATCGCGTCGTCGCGGGCGTGGATCGCGACCACGTCGGCCAGCACGATCATGTTGCCGCTGCCCTGGCCGACCGGGATGATCTCGCGCAGCCGGCATTCGAAGGCGGCGGGGCTCGCCGCGATTCGCGGCACCGAGATCTTCGCCGAAGGAGCGGTCTCGAGGCCGGCGACCGAGAGCTCGCTCCAGTCGGGCGGGAAGTCGGTTGCGGTCAGGTTCATCTGCTGCGCGAGCTCTTCCGAGACCATGTTGACCACGAACTCGCCGTCGCGCTCGATGTTGGCGAGCGAGTCCTTGCGGCGGTCGGCGGGTCGGCCGATGCCGATGCACAGGACCGGCGGATTGCCCGAGAAACAGTTGAAGAACGAGAACGGCGCCGCATTCTGGCCGCCAGCCCCGTTGTTGGTGACCAGCCAGGCGATCGGGCGGGGCACGACGAGCGAGGTCATCAGCTTGTAGCAGAGGCCGCCGTCGAGGGTTTCGACATCGAAGAACATGGGTGCTCCGTTCCGGGTTTGCGTTGAACACCAGCGGCGCCGACGGGTGTTCAGGCCTCTTGCGAATCGCCGAAGGTCGAGGGGACGAAGCCGGGGATGCCTTCGCGCTTGGCGAGCCACCAGCCGTAGTTGGGCGGCATCAGTTCGAAGTGTTCCGCCACCCCGAGCTTGCGGGCGGCGTCGACCGGCCAGTTGGGGTTGTAAAGCGCTTCGCGCGCGAGCGCGACGAGATCGGCCCGGCCCTCCTGGAGGATCGCCTCGGCCTGGCGGGCGTGGACGATCACGCCGACGGCCATCGTCCCCACGCCGGCTTCGCGCTTGAGTCGCTCCGCATAGGGCACCTGGTAGCCGTAGCCCGGCGTGGCGCCCGAACCGGCGCCGCCGTGGATGCCGCCGCCGCTGCAGTCGATCACGTCGACGCCGACCCGGGCGAGTTCGCGGGCGAGCGCGACGCTGTGCTCGAGCTCCCAGCCGGCGGCATCGACCGCCGACAGGCGCATGAAGAGCGGCTTGTGTGTCGGCCACTTGCTGCGCACATGCTCGGCGACCTCGATCGCGAAGCGCATCCGGTTCGCGAGGCTGCCGCCGTATTCGTCGCTGCGCTGGTTGGCGTGCTCGGAGAGGAACTGGTGGATCAGGTAGCCATGGGCGCCGTGGACCTCGACCATGTCGAAGCCGGCGGCATCGGCCCGTTCGGCGGCAGTGCCCCAGGCCTCGACGAGGCGATGGATGTCGGCCGTGGTGAGCGCGCGCGGCGTCGGCGAATGCTGGTCGGCGGCGATTGCCGACGGGCCGACCAGCTCCCAGGTCTCCCAGTCGTCCGCGACCGGGTCGACATCCTCGATCGTCAGCGGTCGGCCGCCCTCCCACGGGCGCGCCAGTCGCGCCTTGCGCCCCGAATGGCCGAGCTGGATGCCGGCCCTGGCGCCGCAATGGTGGATTAGCTCGCGGATCCGGCGTACCCCCTCGATATGCTCGTCACGCCACAGGCCGAGGTCTCCGAGGGTGCCGCAGCCTTCGCGCGAGACCTTGGTCGATTCGACGCAGACCAGCCCGGCGCCGCCGGCGGCATAGCGCCCGGCGTTCATCAGGTGCCAGTCGGCGGCGAAGCCGTTCTTCGCCGAGTACTGGTGCATCGGCGCGATCACGACCCGGTTCTTCAGGGTCAGCTCGCGCAGGGTGATCGGGGTGAACAGCAAAGGCCGGGTCATGGTGGATTCCTGTCAGTGGCCGGCGAGGCGCCAGGCGCCGTCATCGCGCCGCGCGATGCGGCCGGCGGCGAGCAGTTCGCCGAGATGCTGGCTTACGGTGCGCGACTCGATGTCGCCGACCATGGGGCTTTCATAGCCGACCGGATAGACCAGGCCGACGCCGACCAGCTCCTCGAGGCGACGCGGCGTTTCGGCGAGCAGCCCGAGGATCCTCTCCTCGCGGGCGTCGAGCTTCGCCTGGTAGGCGGCGAGATCGGCCAGCATCCGGTCGCGGTCGGTGTACACCCCGCGGTGGTGGGAGGTGATCCAGACCCTGGCGGGGATCGACGGCAGCAGCTCGATCGAGCGGCGAAACGCGCCGAGGTCGGAGGTGGCGTCGCCGTAGTAGGGCCCGAAGCCGGTGAGGTCGATGTCGCCGATGAAGGCGATGCCGCCCGGCTGGACCAGCAGCACGCAGTGGCCGCGGGTATGGCCCGGCATGTGGATCGCCTGCACCGAGATGCCGCCGCCGAGGTCCCAGCGCTCGCCGTCGCGGTAGGCGATCGCGTCGGGCCGGGGCACGTAGTTGAACTCTCGCTCGATCTTCTTGCGGAACGCCCCCATCGCGTCGGGGTCGTAGCCGAAATGCGCGGCCAGGCCTGCCCAGCTGCGGGCCGCGGCGACGTCGTCCTCGTGCACATGCACTGGTGCGTCGGGCACCCGGTGCAGGCCGGCCATGTGGTCTTCGTGCACATGGCCGAGGATCACCATGTCGACCTCGTCGAACGCGGGGCCGATCCGGTTGGCGACCGGCGGAGTGTCGAAGGCGACCCGCATGTCGCCGCCCGCGACGATGACCTGGTTGCCGTCCGGGTACTTGCCGGTCTTCTCGCCGAAGAACACGGTAACGGGGCCGAACTCGGCGGTGACTTGGCTGTTCATGGGCTGCGGGGGTCTCCAGGGGGCGTTCGTGGCCTGGCCACGTCCTGGCGTCGTGGCGCCAGCCGGCCATTCTAGCGTCGATGCGCCATGGGCTCCCGCGCGTCCGGCCGCGCGCCTGCGCGTCGCCCGCCGGTGGCCACGTCGCCTGCCCGGCTTGCGCTGCCGGCCGCTATTGCGGGCCGGGTGTCCCGGCCTCGCCAGCCGGCGCGGCAGGCTCGATCGGCTCGAAGCGACCGAGCTCACGGTTCTTGCGGACTTCGTCCCAGGCGTGGATTGCCCCGCCGATCGCGATCCAGACGCCGTGGGGCAGGAGCAGCGCGGCGGCCGCCGCGAAGCCGAGGTTGAAGACGGCGTCGGAATTGCCGAAGCGGGCCGGGACCATCGCGCCTGTGAGCACCACGCATTTCTCGAGCCCGGCCGCGGCAAGCGCGGCGGCGGTGTCGGTCATGGTGTCGGTGCCGTGGACGATGACCAGGGCTTCCTCGGTGCAGTGGCGACAGGTCGACACCACCATCTGGCGATGGGCGTCACCCATGTCGAGGCTGTCGACCAGCATCAGCTCCGAGATCGGTGGCAGCGGGTCGATGCGGGCCGCTTCCAGCAGTTCGGGAAGGCAGGTCCGGCCGAAGCCGAGGCTGCCGGTACGGGCGTCGTAGACCTTGTCGAAGGTTCCACCGATGGCGATCAGGCGCAGGCTCATGCTCGAATCATCGCATGCCCCGGCGGCCGGCTCGCTAGAATGGCGACCGAGGGGGGAGACCCGCAAGGGGTTCGCACGGATGTTCGAACAAGTCGTGTTTGCCGGCGGCGGACAGCGTTGCTGGTGGCAGGCGGGTTTCTGGGATGCGTTCGCGCCGGCCACCGGCCTGGCGCCGCAAGTGGTCGGCGCGGTATCGGCCGGCGCCGCGACCGCCTGCATGCTGCTGGCGAACGATTCGCGCAACGGCCTTGCCTACTACCGCGAGGCGCTCGCCGGCTCGCCGCGCAATGCCTACTGGGGCAACCTGCTGCGCCGTGGCGCGCCGGTCTTTCCCCATGAGGCGATCTATCGCCGGGCCCTGCACGCGCTGCTGGGCGGCGCGCGCTTCGAGCGCCTGCGCCGGGGCGGCACCGACATCCGCATCGTCCATGCCGAGCCGCCAGCCCGGCTCGGGCCCCGTACCGCCGTGGCCTTCGGCCTGCTCGCCTATTCGCTCGAGCGCAGCCTCGTGAATCCCCTGCACCCGACCTGGGGTCGCCGGCTCGGTTTCACGCCCCGGATCACGCGGGTCGCCGACTGCCCCGATATCGAGTCGCTGGTCGCGCTGATCATCGCCTCGAGCTGCACGCCGCCGTTCACCGCGCTGCAGTACGCGGACGGCAAGCCGGCGCTCGATGGCGGCCTGGTCGACAATGTGCCGGTCGATGCGGTCGCGCCCGATCGTTCGACCCTGGTGCTGACTTCGCGTCGCTATCCGGCGCGCGCGCCGATCTTCATGCTCGGCATGCGGACCTATATGCAGCCCTCGCGACCGATCCCGGTCTCGCGCTGGGACTACACTGCCCCGGCGCTCTACGAGGCGGTGTACCGGCTCGGGCGCAAGGACGGCGAGCGCGCCGTGGCGGCGATCGGGCGCGGACGATTCATCCCGGTCGTGGCCAGCCCGGCCGCGGCCTGAACCGGATACGAGGAGATCGATATGGACAAGGACGGCAGGCCGGTCGCCTGGGTCACTGGCGGTGCCACCGGCATCGGCAAGGCTTGCGCCCGTGAACTCGGCAAGGCGGGCTACACGGTGGTGATCTCCGGGCGGCGCGAGGCGGCCCTGGCCGAGGCGCGCGACGACCTCGCCGCCGACGAGATCGACGTCCATCCGCTTGCGGTCGATGTGGCGGATGCCGCCGCGGTCGCGGCCACCGTCGCGCGCATCCTCGATGACTTCGGTCGGCTCGACCTGCTGGTCTGCTCGGCCGGCATGAATGCGCCGAACCGCTACTGGCGCGACCTCACCCCCGAGGCCTTCGCACGGGTGAGCGCGGTCAACCTGAACGGCGTCGCCTTCTGCGTCGGCGCGGTCCTGCCGACCATGCGCGAAGCGGGCGCCGGCGCCATCGTGGTGGTCTCGTCCTGGGCGGGCTGGCGCTACACCGGCTTTACCGGCGCCGCCTATGGCGCGACCAAGTTCGGCCTCGCGCCGCTGGTCGAGAGCATCAACGACCAGGAAGGCCGCAACGGCGTTCGCGCCACCCTGCTCTGCCCGGGCGAAGTCGCGACCCCGATCCTGAAGTCGCGGCCGAAGCCGCCGCCCGACGAGGACATCGCCCGGATGCTGGTGCCCGAGGACGTGGCCGCGGCCCTGATGTTCGTGGTCTCGATGCCACCGCGGGCCTGCATCAACGAACTCGTGATCAGCCCGACCTGGAACCGCATCTACAGCGGCGCGGACGACCTCACGCCGCCGCGCTAGCAGCGGCCCACAGCGAGCCGAACAGGGCGCGCTGGAGCGAAGCGAGTTCCGGGCTTTCGATGGTCAGGGCGTAGTTCTCGCGCCGCGACGACACATAGGTCACGGTGTCGTCGCAGATGTACGCGGTCATACCCAGGTCGATGCCCGGCGGCGCGTAGCGCAGTTCGCGCAATTCGTCGCGGCTGGTGGGCCAGATGGTCTGCGTCTCGCGCGAGTGCGATCGCACGACATCGAGCCGGATGCCGCGGCGCACCCGTTCGGCGATGTACTGGCCCATCCATTGCGCGCCGGGCACCTCCATCAGCTCGTGCATCGACAGGATGCCCAGCAGGATTCCGGAGCGGCATTCCAGGGTTGCCCAGATCGCGCGCTGGATGCCTTCCACCCCGGCGTGGAAGCGCACCCGCGGCTGGTGGGGATTGCGGTTGAGCAGCGAGCGCAGTTCGGGCACGAGGTCGTCGAGCATCGACCGGGTCTGCTCCCAGTCGCGAATCAGGATCCCGGGGTCGGTCGGCACGACATGCCTTGCGCCACCCGGACCGTCGACCCGCGCCAGCAGTCCCCGGCGCTCCAGCCGCTCCAGCAGGTCATAGCCGTTGGTGCGGGTCACCCCGGCCCGGCTGGCCACCGCGGTGACGGGGGCGCCGCCGAGTTCCAGCGCGGCGAGGTAGAAGCGTCGCTCCTTGTCGTCGAGCCCGATGGCCGCCAGCTTGTCGATCATGATGAGCCTGTTGTCGAAATGTGTCGACATGGATGATTGCTCAAATTGCCGGTGTTTTACAAGGAAATTTGCTGTCGAAATCCCTCGACACTCGTTTTAGTGTCGACAAGGTTTGACAGGCCGGCGACACGCTTCCTAGACTGTCCCGGATGGGTCCGGCCCGCTTCGGGCGCGGCGATGACGGAGCAGTGATGAAGACATTGACGGCATGCGTGGTCCAGGCCGCGCCAGTGGGCGGCGATACCGCCGCGACGGTCGCCAAGGCGGCCTCCCTGATCGCGCAATGCGCCGAGCGTGGCGGGCAGGTCGCGGTCTTTCCGGAAGCCTTCCTCGGCGGCTATCCCAAGGGCGCCAGCTTCGCGATCTACGTCGGTGGGCGCACCCCCGAGGGTCGCCAGGAGTTCGTCGAGTACTGGAACAGCGCGATCGACGTGCCCGGCAAGGAAACGGCCGCGCTCGGCGCGGCTGCGCGCTCGGCCCGGATCTTCGTGGCGATCGGCGTGATCGAGCGATCCGGCGGCACCCTGTACTGCACGGTGCTCTTCTTCGGCCCCGATGGCAGCCTGCTGGGCAAGCACCGCAAGCTCATGCCCACGGCGGCCGAGCGGCTGTGCTGGGGCTTTGGCGACGGCTCCACCCTCACGGTGGTCGACACGCCCTGGGGCAAGCTCGGCTCGGTGATCTGCTGGGAGAACTACATGCCCTTGCTGCGCACGGCAATGTACGACAAGCAGGTCGTCCTGTACTGCGCGCCGACGGCCGACGACCGCGAATCCTGGCCGGCCACGATGCGGCACATCGCCCTCGAGGGCCGGTGCTTCGTGCTCTCGGCCTGCCAGTACCTGACCCGCGCGGACTTCCCGCCGACGATGCGCAACCTGCTCTCCGAGGAGCCTTCCGACGTGCTCATGCGCGGCGGCAGCATGATCGTGAGCCCCCTCGGGCAGGTGCTCGCCGGGCCCGACTACACCGGCGAGACGATCCTGTGCGCGGAACTCGACCTCGACGACGTCGTGCGGGGCAAGTTCGACTTCGATGTCACCGGCCACTATGCGCGGCCCGACGTATTCGGCCTGCAGGTCGACGAGCGGCCGCAGCCGGCCGTGGACACCCGGGGAGCGGGGCCCGGCTAGCCTTGTCGCCGGCCGCTTGGGGCCTTCTCGCCCCGCCACGCGTCGCGGCCAGTCCTTGAAGGTGATGACATGATGCGATAGCATCATGTCATCACCGGGTTCCCTGGAAAATGAACTGTGCGGACCACCCTCGACATCGACGCCGACGTACTTGCCGCTGCGAAGGAGCTCGCGGCGCGCCGGAGGGTGTCGATCGGCCGCATCGTGTCAGAGCTTGCCCGGCAGGCCCTCACCGGAGATGCCGGGGCGCTCGTGGCGCGCGAGCCTGCGCCTTCGTTCCATGGCTTTCAGCCGTTTCCGGCTCGCGGGAAGCTTGTCGACAACGAAACCATCGATCGCCTGCGTGACCAGGAAGGTGCCTGATCCAACCGGCACGGTGCGCATGATGCGCGCCTTGCTGGACGTGAACGTCCTGATCGCCTTGCTCGACCAGGGCCATGTGCATCACGCGGTGGCGCGATCCTGGCTCGATGCGAACATCACCTGTGGCTGGGCGTCATGCCCGGTCACGCAGAACGGCTGCATCCGGATCATGTCGCAGCCCGCGTTTCCGGGGGCGTTGCCGCCGGCGCGGATCGCCGAACGGCTGCGCGCCGCGGCCGATACCCCGTACCACGTGTTCTGGCCGGATGACGCAAGCCTGTTGTCGGCCGACGCCTTGCGCTGGCAATCGATTCTCGGCTCGCGCCAGATCACCGATGCGTACCTGCTGCTGCTCGCGGTGTGCAACGGCGGTCGTTTCGTGACCTTCGATCGTGCGGTACCGCTTTCCGCGGTGGCCGGCGCCACGGCGGACCACCTGGTCGTGCTGTAGCGAGCGTGGGGCGCTGCCAGCCCGTATCGGCAGCGTGTACGCCGCAAGCCGGCTACAGCGCCGCGGCCGGGATCGCCCGCGCGATCAGCGCTTCCCACTCGCCGGTGTCGGTCGGCCAGGCGCTCGCATCGAGCGCGCGCAGGATCTCGCCGAGCTGCCAGCCCGGTGGCTGGCCGAGCGAGCCGGGTCGCTCGCGCCAGATGCGTCGCACCAGGTTGGCGGGAATCGCGAAGCGGCCGGCGATCGCGTCGATCACCGCCCGGTCCTGGCCGGCATCGACGGCCCGCGCCAGGAGCGCATGCCAGTGCATCGCGTGGGCGGTGTCGTGCTGCGCCGCGAGCCGCCTGAGGTCGAACCCGGGTGCGTCGCCATGCCGGCCCGCATGCTCGCGATACTCGTGGGAGGGATCGCCGCCTGGCTCGTCCTCGAGGTCGAAAGCCTCGGCCCGTAGCAGGTCGATCGGGACCAGCGCCTCGGCCAGGAGGGTCGCGAAGGCCGGCAGGTTGGTGAGCACATGGGCGCGCATCGCGGCCTGGCGCGGCGCCAGCGCCAGCCAGTTGTAGGCGCCGAGGTGGTGGCCCGCGCCGGTGCGCTCGAGCTTGGCCAGGGTGACCGGGTCGAGGCTGGCGAGCACTTGCGCCGCGATGCGCTGCTCGATCGCCGCCTCGCGCAGGTCGATCGAGCGCAGCGCGCGGCCGTAGAAGGCGACGTCGACAATGCCGTCGCGCAGCGCTCGGCGCAACTGCGCGAGGAAATCCGGATAGCGGGTGCTGCGCTCGAAGATCGTGGCCGGCGCGCCCGGCTCGAGGCGCTGCGCCAGCGCGAGGCGGGCGCAGCGCGCCGGGCCGGCGCGCTCGAGGATGGTGAGCATCTCGTCGGCGAGCGCTTCGAAGAGCAGGTCGAGCCCCTGCTCGGCGCGCCCGCCGCTCGATTCGAGCGAGCCGAGCCAGTCGACCAGCGAGGCGAGCATCCGGTCGGTGAGCAGGTCGTGGAAGTCGTGGATGCGATGATCGCGGTCGACGCCGAGGAAGCGCAGGTTCAGGCCCCAGGCCCGGGTGAGCTGGGCGAAGATCGGGTTGCGCATCAGCGACAGCCGCGAGGCGAGCGGCAGCAACACCACGAACAGGCGCCAGTCGGACGAGGGGTTGCGGAAGATCAGCGCGCGCGGGCTGTCGATGTAGGCGCGTGCGAGGTGGGCGAGTTCGGGGCCGACACTGCCATCGTCGCGCAACTCGTCGTCGATCGGGTAGCGATCGACGCGCAATGATTCGGCGTCGTTCAAGCCGCCGATATCAGTGGCGCCCGGCCGTAGCGAACAGTGGCGAGCGTGGGGGCCGTTTCATGCTTCAGTCGGAGCGCTTTGCCGCGAACAGGAGGCTGCCGCCGATCGCGACGATGGCGCCGGCGATCGCGGTGCGCATCGCCGAGCCGCGGGCGAGGGCCTCGATGACGAACAGGACCCCCGCCATCAGGACGATGCGGGCGGTGGAAGCGGTGCGCTGCGCGGGGCTGAGCTGGGCCATGGACTTAATCTACTCCACTTCGACATCGACCGGGGGAAGTCGGTACTGGCGACGATGGGTCTCGGCGATGGTATAGGCGCGCGAGCCCGCTCGCTGGTGGATCGCCTGTCCGGCGGCGGCTTTTCCCGGACGGACGACCTCGCAGTACCAGCCCGGCTGGCGGGTGAGGACCATCTCGCGCCCGGCGCCTTCGTAGAGGTGCAGGTCCAGCTTGTAGCAGGGCCGGCGCGGCGTGGTGACGACGAGCAGGAGCTCGCCGATCTCGAGCCGGTCGCCGGTCCAGACGTCCGCCTCGAGCAACCCCTCGATGAGCAGGTTCTCGCCGAAGCTGCCGGGCCGGCCGGTGAAGTCGATGCCGGCGCGGGCCGCGCGCTGCGTCCAGGCGGCGTAGTGCTCGACCGGATAGACATAGACCGCCTTGTCGATGCCGCCATGCACCGTGGGGTCGGCCTGTTCGTCGCCGGTGATGCCGAGGCGTCCGAAGGCGACCGCGACCGGATCGTCGAGCGTGCTGATCGGCCGCTTGACGATGCCCGAGAGGACATCGACCGCCTGGCCGGTGACGGTGCCGCGCAGGCGCGCCGCCGGACCGGCGCAGATCGCGAGCAGCCTGGGCGATCGGCGGCTGCTCGCCTGGTCGGCGATGGAAGGACCGGCGTCGACCGGCGGGGTGGTCGCCGGCGAAGCACGGCGATCGGCAGGGGCTGTCGTCATGATCCATGATGCTAGCGGATCGGGCATCGCGGGCGGGGGCTGTCCGGGAGGGCGGCGCCGGCCCGGCTTGACCAGTCGTTGCGAACACGGAGAATCCAGACATCCAGCGCGCACGCCCATCGGCATGGCGGCCGCGGCATTACATGAACGCGGATGCCGATCCGCGCCCGGAGACCCTGATCCTGCCGACGGCGAACACATGAACGGCGCGCCGACGCCATCGATCGACGCGGCCCGCTGGTGGCGGTCGGTCGGTCCGGCCACCCTGCGCGCCGACCTGCTCGCTGCGCTGCTGGGCGCCTTGCTGGTGCTGCCGCAGGGCGTCGCCTTCGCGCGGCTCGCCGGCCTGCCGCCCGAGTTCGGCATCTACACCGCGCTGGTGCCCTGCGTGGTGGCGGCGCTCTTCGGTTCGAGCCTGCACGTCACCTCGGGCCCCACCAACGCCTTGTCGCTCGCGGTCTTCGCGATGCTCTCGCCGCTGGCGGTGGTCGGCAGCGCCGAGTACCTCAAACTCGTCCTGGCGACGACTCTGCTGGTCGGGCTGATGCAGCTGCTCGTCGCCGTCCTGCGCCTCGGGGTGCTCGCGAACTTCATCGCGCCCTCGGTGCTCACCGGCTTCATCGCGGGCGCCGCCTGCCTGATCGGCTGGCATGCGATCCTGGGGCTCGGCGCGCTGTACCGGGAGTCGCCCGCCGGGGGGGCGATCGAACTCGTGATCGCGCTTGTCACGCTCCTGGCGACCATCGCGGTGGCCCGCTGGCGCCCGCGCTGGCCGGCGATGCTCGCCGGCCTGGTGCTTGCCTGGGCCGTGGCCACGCTGGCGGCGCAGGCCGGCATCGTGGCGCAGCCGCTGGGCGCGCTGCAGCAGGTGTTGCCGCCGCTGTCCAACCCCTTGCCCTCGCTCGAGCAACTGCCGTCGATCCTGGGTATCGCGCTCGCACTCACCCTGATCTCGCTGGCGCAGTCGATCTCGATCGCCAAGGCGATCGCACAGCGCTCGGGCCAGATCCTGCGCACCAATCGGGAGATCCGCGGCCAGGGCCTGTCGAACATCGCGGGCAGCTTCCTGTCGTCCTATGTGTCCTGCGGTTCGCTCAACCGATCGCTGCCCAACTACGAGGCGGGTGCCCGCACGCCGCTTGCCGCGGTGTTCTCGGCGGGCGTCCTGCTCGTCCTGGTCGGCATCGCCGGGCCGCTGATCGCCGGTATTCCGCTCGCCGCGATCGAGGCCTTGCTGCTCTACGTCGCCTGGCAGCTGGTCGACGTGCCGAAGATCCGCGAGATCGCGCGGTTCTCGCGCGGCGATGCGATCACCCTCGGCGCGACCTGGCTGGCGACGATGACGATCCGCATCGAGCTCGCGATCCTGCTGGGCATGGCACTCGCCCTCGGCTTCTACCTCGACCAGAGCGCGCGACCGGCGATGCGCCGGCTGGTGCCCTGGGGGCCGCGCCGGCGCTTCACCCCGATCACGCAGATCGACGTGCCGGTGCGGGAATGCCCCCAGCTCCTGCTGCTGCGCATGGAAGGGTCGGTCTATTTCGCCGCCAGCGCCCATGTGCGCGACGAGCTGCGCGGCTGTCGTGAGCGTACGCCCGGCCAGAAGCACCTGCTGGTCATGGTCAAGAGCATGAACTTCATCGACCAGGCCGGCGACCGGCTCTGGCGCGAGGAACTCGGGATCCGGCGTGCCGCGGGCGGCGATCTCTACTTCCACCGACCGCGCACACCGGTGCTCACCGCATGGCAGCGTAGCGGCATGACGGCGGAACTGGGCAGTGCGAATGTCTTCGAAACCAAGAACGAAGCGATCACTTACATCGTCAAGGAGCGGCTTGACCCGGCGATCTGCGCGACTTGTACCGCCCGGATCTTCGATGAGTGCCCGCCGCGGCCAGCGTCGCCACCCGAGGCCGGTGGCACGGGCGAGGGATCGTCGACCATGGGCTGACTCGGCCGCGGGCTGACGCGCGGGTATGGGCCTTATGCGCCGAGGACGGCCGCGATCGCCTGCGCGACGAGCTGCTCGCCGGTGGCCACCACCCGGTCGCGCCAGCGCGGATCCTCGGGGCGGAAGGCTTCGAGCAGTTCCGCCTTGATCATCCGGGTCAGCGGCTCGCCAGGGTCGGTCGGGCGGCCGTGCGCATGCAGCCAGTTGTCGGCCCGGACCGCGCGCAGGACCCGGTCGAGCGGATGGGTGCCGAATTCGGGCGAGACGAAGGCGGATCGGCAGCCGGCCGGCAGGCGCGCGGCCACCGCGTCGGCGAGCATGCCCTTGACCGGCGGCGAAACCGCGTTGCCCTCGGCGACCGCGATCACCGCCTCGCCGAAGATCGAGCGCTCGAACGCGAGCGCGGCCGAGCCGGGCGCCGCCGCCGACAACAGCTGGCATTCGCCCGAGGGGCCGAGACCCGTGTGGATATCGATCCAGGCGAGGGTCTCGAGCTCGCCGAACCAGTCGGCGACGAGTCCGAGCAACCGGGTGGTCGCGGCTTCGGGGCCTGCGCCGCCGAACTGGACGCCGGCCGGGAATAGATACTGGCCTTCCGAGACGACCTGCTGGAAGCCTCGCTCGCCATGGCGGTCGATCCAGGCGCCGAGCGCCTGCCAGCGCGCCTGTTCACTGGCCGGATCGAGGTCGGGCGGATTGAGCAGGGGATCGAGCTCGACATAGCCCTCGCTTGCCTGCCCGCCGAAGGCGTCGCGGAAGTTGCGGTTGAGGTCGACGTTGTTCTCGTTGACCCGGCGCAGCCAGGCGAAGCCATAGGGATTGAGCGCGTGCATGACCAGCACCGCGCCATCGGCCGGCAGGCGCAGCGACGCGAGCCGCCCGGCGAGCAGGCGATGCTGGATCGCGGCGCCGGCGAAGCCTTCGACGCCGTGCAGTCCGCTCGAGAGGACGACGGCGCGCCGGGGCCGGCGGGCGCCGAAGACGCAGCAGTCGATCGCGAGCGTTTCGCCCTCGGGACCACGGGCGCCGATCGCGCGGGAATCGATGACGACGCCATGGGCGGGTGCGAGGGCGCTGGCTCGCGCCAGCAGCATCTCGCGCGAGCGGCGATAGTTGGCGGGGAAGCAGTCGGCAGGGGCGATGGGCATGAAGGCCTGGTGGGCGGGGATCAGGTGATGTCGATCGAGAGGCCGTCGAGGCCGGCGACGCCCTGCAGCCGGGTGCGCCAGCGCTGGCCGGCAACCATGGGCTGGGCATCGACCAGGGTGCCGGTGCTGACGATGTCGCCGGCGGCGAGCCGCTGGCCGCGCGCGCGCAGGCAGCGTACGAGGTGGGCGAGCGCGGCGACGGGTCCGTCGAGCACGTCGGCGCCGACGCCCTCGGCGACCTGGACCCATTGGCCTTCCTTGCCGTCCTTGCCTTCGCCGCCGTCGCGGCGCTCGAGCACCAGCCCGAGCGCGGCCAGCCGGGCCGCCAGGGTGGCGCCATCACCCGGCGCGATCGTGGGCCCTATGTGGAGGGTGCCGTGCATGGCCTGCGAGGCCATGCTCTCGGCGGCCGAGAAGCGCCAGCCGGGGTAGACGCTCTGGACGACTTCGACGCCATGGGCGACCCAGCCGATCGCCTCGGCGACCGTGGCCGGGTCGTCGTCGGCCGGTACATGCGCGAGGCCGAGGATGATCTCCGGCTCGAAGCGTGGCTGCGGATGGAGGGCGGCATCGAGCCGCACCCGGGCATCCTCGAGCCGCTCGACGCCACTGGCGTAGACGGGGCCCCAGATCGGCGAGGACACACCGTAGATCGGCCAGATCCGGCGGTTGGTGAAGCCGATCTTGTAGCCCACGGGCTGCTCGCCGCGGCCGATCCTGCGTTCGCGGATCACGCGCTGGATGCGCTCGGCGGCATCCATCGCGAGCTCGGGCTCGCGCAGTTCGTCGTCGATGAGGCGGGCACGATCGCTGCATTCGAGCAGATGGTCGGCGAGTCGGTTCTCGGTTGCTGTCGGCATGGCTTGTCGGGCGGCTCCGCCGTTGCCGTCGGATGGCCCTCCATTGTAGGGATCCTGCGAGGCCTGTCGGGAATCGATGCGCCGTGACTTGCTTAACGGTCATCCGGCGGCAGGGCTGGCACGATCGCCCTTCGGCGTCGGGCGGCACGGTGACGTCGCGGTGTAAGATTCAAGGTTCACTGCGCAACACTCCTTGCGCGGTATTTGTTTCATGTGCACGGCCGCTCGGGTTCGCGAATCGAGCTCGCAGATCCGGCCGCGACGACGGAATACAGGACGGTGTACGGGGTACGCATCCGAGACCGGTTCGATCCGGCCGCCCGACGTGGCGGCCTCGCAGTCGCGCGCGCGACGGCTGCGGTTCGGGCCGGGTCTCGTCCGAGGCGATCCGTCCGTCCGAGGCTTTCAATCATGGAGATATACCAATGAACCGTTCCGCGAACGCCTCGGCCGGCGCGATCGCCGTCAATCCACCGGATTACGTCCGGCACAAGGCGATCATCGACTGGGTCGGCTCGGTGGCGGCGCTCACGCGCCCGGATCGCGTCGTCTGGGCCGATGGCTCCGAGCAAGAGTACGACCGCCTCTGCCAGCAGATGGTCGACGCCGGCACGATGCGCCGGCTCAACCCCGCCAAGCGCCCGAACAGCTATCTCGCCTGGTCGGACCCGGATGACGTCGCCCGCGTCGAGGACCGCACCTTCATCTGCTCGCAGAAGGAAGCGGATGCCGGCCCGACCAACAACTGGACCGAGCCGCAGGCGATGCGCGACACCCTGAACGGCCTGTTCGACGGCTGCATGCAGGGGCGCACCCTCTACGTGGTGCCCTTCTCGATGGGGCCGCTGGGCGGCGCCATCTCGCAGGTCGGCATCCAGCTGACCGACTCGCCCTACGTCGTGGTGAGCATGCGCAAGATGACCCGGATGGGCCGCGAGGTGTTCGACGTGCTCGGCGCCGACGGGCATTTCGTGCCCTGCGTGCACTCGGTCGGCGCGCCGCTCGCGGCCGGCCAGAAGGACGTGCCCTGGCCCTGCAACAAGACCAAGTACATCGTCC
>CAYZBJ010000014.1:51451-62845 GCA_964476625.1 uncultured Burkholderiaceae bacterium
ATCGTCCACTTCCCCGAGACCCGCGAGATCTGGTCCTACGGCTCCGGCTACGGTGGCAATGCGCTGCTCGGCAAGAAGTGCTTCGCGTTGCGCATCGCCTCGACCATGGGTCGCGACGAGGGCTGGCTCGCCGAGCACATGCTGATCCTCGGCGTGACCTCGCCGCAGGGCCGCAAGTACCACGTCGCCGCGGCCTTCCCCTCGGCCTGCGGCAAGACCAACTTCGCGATGCTGATCCCGCCGGCCGGCCTTGCCGGCTGGAAGGTCACCACCATCGGCGACGACATCGCCTGGGTCAAGCCGAACGCCGACGGCCGCTGGTACGCGATCAATCCGGAAGCCGGCTACTTCGGCGTGGCGCCGGGCACCAACGAGAAGACCAACAAGAACTGCATGGACTCGCTCTCCGAGGACGTGATCTTCACCAACGTTGCGCTCACCGATGATGGCGACGTGTGGTGGGAGGGCATGACCAAGGAGCCGCCCGCGCACCTGATCGACTGGAGGGGCCAGGACTGGACCCCGGAGGACGGCAAGGCCGGCCGCAAGGCGGCGCATCCGAACGCGCGCTTCACCGTGTCGGCCACCCGCAATCCGGTGCTCGATCCCGACTGGGATTCCAACGACGGCGTGCCGATCGACGCCTTCATCTTCGGTGGCCGCCGCTCGACCACCGTGCCGCTGGTGACCGAGGCGCGCAGCTGGGTCGAGGGCGTCTACATGGCAGCGACCATGGGTTCCGAGACCACCGCCGCCCAGGCGGGCGCGACCGGCGTCGTGCGCCGCGATCCCTTCGCGATGCTGCCGTTCTGCGGCTACAACATGGCCGAGTACTTCGGCCACTGGCTGCGCCTCGGCGCCGAGCTGGGTGCGGGAGCGGAATCCACCGGGGTGCCGCTGCCGCGGATCTTCTGCGTCAACTGGTTCCGTACCGACGAGAACGGCAAGTTCATCTGGCCGGGCTTCGGCGACAACATGCGGGTGCTCGAGTGGATGATCGGGCGCATCGAGGGCCGTGCCGACGGCGCCGAGAACGTGTTCGGCGTCTCGCCGCGCTACCAGGACCTCGACTGGACCGGGCTCGACTTCCCGGCCGCGCTCTACGAGAAGATCACCTCGATCGACAAGGCCGCCTGGAAGAAGGAGCTCGAGCTCCATACCGAGCACTTCGAGAAGCTGCGCAACGGCTTGCCGGAGGAGCTTCGGCAGGTCAAGGCAAGGCTCGAGGAGCGCATCGTCGCCTGAACGGCTCCGCATTCGGGCGCCTTGCCCTGCGCCCGAATGCGAACCCGTATGAGAAGGCTCCGCGTTCAGGCGCATGAAGAAGGAAAGGCCGGCCGCTGTGCCGGCCTTTCCCTTTCCGTCGCCGGGCCGCCCCAGGACGGGAAGCGTGGTGGTCTTGTTTCTGGAAGCCTGGGACCGGAAGATGCATACTTGGCCGGGATGACCCCCGATCCGGAGTTCCTGCCACGCTTTCGCGCGGTTCGCGCCGCGTCGCTCGCACTGGTCGACGGCCTGAGCGCGGAGGACTGCGCCCTGCAGTCGATGCCCGATGCGAGCCCGCAGAAGTGGCATCTCGCGCACACCACCTGGTTCTGGGAGACTTTCGTCCTCGGCGTCGCCGACCCCGGCTACCAGCCCTTCGATGCGCGTTACCGGTATCTCTTCAACTCCTACTACAACGGCATCGGCGAGCAGTTTCCGCGGCCTTCGCGCGGACTCATCTCGCGGCCGTCGTTCGACACCGTGCTCGCCTACCGGCGCCATGTCGACGAAGCGATGGCGCGGCTGCTCGGCGGGCCCGCCGACTGGCGCGGCGCCGATGCGCAGCGTTGGGCCGCGGTGCTCACGCTCGGGCTCAACCACGAGGAACAGCACCAGGAGCTGATGCTGACCGACCTCAAGCACCTGTGGTCGATCAATCCACTGGCGCCGGCGCTCGCTGGCGCGCCGCCGCCGAACCCGCCGCAGCGCCCGCTGGGCTGGCGCAGCTTCGAGGGCGGGCTGGTGGAGATCGGCCACGACGGCGAAGGCTTCGGTTTCGACAACGAGTTTCCCCGCCACCGCACCTGGCTCGCACCGTTCGCGATCGCCGACCGGCCGGTGAGCAATCGCGAGTATCTCGCCTTCGTCGAGGCGGGCGGCTACGCGCAACCCAGGTGGTGGCTCTCCGAAGGCCACGACCGGGCGCTTGCCTGCGGCTGGCGCGCACCCGCCTGCTGGCGGCAGGTGGACGGCGCGTGGCGCGAGTACACCTTGCATGGCGAAGTGCCGCTCGATCCCGATGCGCCGGTCTGCCACGTTTCCTACTACGAGGCCGATGCCTACGCCCGCTTCGCCGGCGCGCGCCTGCCGACCGAGTTCGAGTGGGAGCATGCGGCGTCGGACTCGGTGCCGGTCGGCCAGTTCGCGCGGGCCGGGTGCCGTCACCCGCGCATGCCGCTGGCCGACGAGGACCTCTATGGCGGCGTCTGGGCCTGGACCTCGAGCAGCTACGGGCCTTATCCCGGCTTCCGGGCCGCGGACGACGCGATCGGCGAGTACAACGGCAAGTTCATGGTCAACCAGTACGTGCTGCGCGGCGGATCCTGCGCGACGCCGCCCGGCCATGTGCGCCGCTGCTACCGCAACTTCTTCCCGGCCGCCGCTCGCTGGCAGTTCACCGGGATCCGGCTCGCCATCGATCCCGATCGCCGGGGATGAATCCGCGCCTGCCCGCGAGCCCCTTGTCGATCAGGAGCGGGTGTTCGCGGCGAGGGCCGCGTCCGTGTCGGCCCCTGGTGGCGTGGCGCTCGCGCTCGACAGGTTCAGGTACTGGTAGCCCAGCAGGGCGGCGATGAACAGCACCGGCAGCAGGCACTCGACGCCTTCCTCGAAGGCCGCGACGAAGCGGTGCAACATCAGCGGGAAGTGGAGGCCGAACCAGTCGGCGGTGACCGCTTCCATGCGGTCGAGCAACTTGCTGGCGACCAGCAGGACGATGCCGTAGAGCACGGTCTTGCCCCAGTCGTGCCGCCAGGCTTCGGTGCGGCGGATGTATCGGGCGCCCGCCACGAGGACGTAGACGACCGCGGCCAGGGCCAGCAGCGCAACCACGCCGGCGACGAGTTTCTCGAGCAGTGGCGCCGCCGACTTCAGGTAGTAGTGGGTCTTGAAGAGGCTGTCGGTGGTGAATGCCTTGTGCAGGTCGGCTTCGCGCGCGGCCGCCACCATGGCGACGATGCCCGACCCCCACGGCCGGCGCGGCAGACCCGGCAGCGAGAAGCACAACGCCGCGAGCAGCAGCCAGAAGCCGATGCTGAGGATCTCGAACGGGCCTTGTTCGGAGAACAGCCAGAGGAAATCGGCTCCGGGGGTGTACAGGGCGAGCAGGGCCAGCAGCACGGCGTAGGCCGCGGTCAGGACGAAGAGGTCGCGAAAGCTCATCAGCGAGGTCGTGGCCTGGCGACGATGCGGCGCCGCTGGTGAATGGCCGGGGTCGGGAACGGACTGCATGTGGGTCTCCAATCAGGGTCTTGTCAGCGGTTCGCGGTGCGCGACGCCCGCGTGGCCGGGGTTGATGCGAGGTTCTGGAATCGGGTGTCCTAGAGTGCCTGGCGCAAGGCGGCGCGGCGCTTGCCGAGTTGCTGTGCGCGTAGCGAGACGATGAAGGCGATTGCCATGATTGGCAGCCCGAGCAGCGACAGGTTCGCGTACTCGGCGGTGGTGGGCGGGCTCGAGAGCATCGCGGCGCCGAGCGGGATGCCGATCGCCTGCCCGAGGTACATGCCCGAGGAGTTCAGGGCGATGGTGACCGAGGCGAGCGCCGGCGCCGCGGCGACCAGACGTGCCTGTTGCGCATTGTTGGTCGCGAAGGAACCGAAGCCCCAGATCGTCATCGCGGCGATCACCCAGCCGAGCGAGCCGTTGCCGAGCGGCCAGAGCAGCATGCCGAGGGCCACCACCGCGAAGCTCGCATGGGCGACCCGGATCGGGCCGACGCTGTCCATGAAGCGGGCGCTGAGCAGCGCCCCGGTGAAGCCCATCGCGCCGAACAGGGTCAGCAGGCCGCTGACCAGGGCCGGCTCGGCGCCGAGGAAGGCCTGCAGGGCCGGTACGAAGAAGGCGAAAGTGGTGAACTGGGCGGCGCCCTGGATCGCGGTGACCGCGATCGCGAGTTGCAGCGAGGGCCAGCGCAGCAGTTCGGCCCACATCGAGCGGCCCGACATCGACACCTTCAGACCGGCGGGCAGGACCTGGTGGACGCCGATGGCTCCGATGAGTGCAAGTGCGCCGACCAGGGCGAAGCCGGCGCGCCAGCCGAACACCGCGCCGACGTAGGCGCCGATCGGCATGCCGAGCACCGAGGCGACCGCCCAACCCAGCAGGGCCAGCGATATCGCGCGGCCGCGCTTCTCGGGCGGCACGATCAGCGCGAGCGCGGCGCTCGCCTGCGGGGTGAAGATCGCCGGGCTGACCGCGAGCAGGATGCGCAGGCCGAGCAGCGCTTCGTAGTTGGGCGCAAGCGCGCAGCCGAGGTGGCCGATCGCGTAGATGACGAGGGTGGCGGTGAGCAGCAGGCGGCGGTCGAAGCGGGCGGTGAGCGCGCCCAGCACCGGCGCCCCGATGGCGATCGCGAAGGCCATCACGGTGATCAGCTGCGCCGCGACCGGGATCGTCACCCCGAGGCCGGTGGCGAGCGGCGGCAGCATGCCGCCGGCCACCATTACGCCGGTGCCGATGATGAAGTTGCCGAAAGCGATGACGGGAATGGCCCAGCGCATCGCAGCGACGATAGCACTGTCGGGGCGCCGGCGCGCGCTGCGCGCGGGAAGCTCAGGCGCCCGGTGCGAGCCGGTCGGCCAGGCGGATCGCGGCGAGCAGGCTGGCGGGGTCGGCGACACCCTGATCCGCGATGTCGTAGGCGGTGCCGTGGTCGGGACTGGTGCGCACGAAGGGCAGGCCGAGGGTGACGTTGACGCCTTCGTCGATACCGAGGTATTTGACCGGGATCAGGCCCTGGTCGTGGTACATCGCGATCACCGCGTCGAAGCGAGCGAAGCCGCGCGCCTGCATGAACACGGTATCGGGCGGATATGGACCGGTGGCGTCGATGCCTTCGGCGCGGGCGGCGGCGATCGCCGGTGCGATGTGCTCGATCTCCTCGCGTCCGAACAGGCCGGCCTCGCCGGCATGCGGATTGAGGCCGGCGACCGCAAGGCGTGGGCGGGCGATGCCGGCCCGGCGCAGCCCGGCGTCGGCGATCGCCAGGGTGGCGTGGATGCGCTGAGCATCGAGCGCGTCGATCGCGGCGCGCAGGGCGAGGTGGACGGTGACGAGCACCACCCGGAGTTCGTCGTTGGCGAGCATCATGCGCACCTCGGCGCCTCCCGCGAGCTCGGCGAGCAGTTCGGTGTGACCCGGATAGGCATGGCCGGCCGCCTGCAGGGCGGCCTTGGAGATCGGTGCGGTGACCAGCGCCCGGGCCTGGCCGTCGCGGGCAGCGGTGGCGGCGGCGGTGATGTAGCGATAGGCGGCGTCGCCGGCACTGGCCTCCGGCCGGCCAAGGGTGGGCAGGGGATCGAGCCGGGTGATTGCTTCGACGCGCGGTGGCGTCGGTAGCTGGAGCCAGGCCGCGGTGGCCTGGAGCACGCCCGGGTCGCCGTAGACGACGCAGTCGTCGGCGAGCGCCGGCGAGGCGAGCGCGCGCACGATGATCTCGGGGCCGATCCCGCAGGGATCGCCCATCGAGATGGCGATCGGGGAACGGGGCGGCGCAGGCGTCGTCAGGGGCGCCGATGCAGTCGAGGCCCGACCCGATGCGGACCGCGGCGGGGGCGTCGATCCGGGCATCGACTCGGGCATCAGGCGAGGCCGCGATCGAAGGCGAGCACCGTCTCGAGCAGCACGTCGGTGCCCGCGGCGAGATGCTCGGGCTGGGCGTTCTCGATCTCGTTGTGGCTGATGCCGCCCTCGCAGGGCACGAAGATCATCGCCGCCCGGTGACGGCGGGCGACGTAGACCGCGTCGTGGCCGGCGCCGCTAGCGATGCGTCGATGGGAATGGCCGAGTCGGCTCGCCGCGCTTTCGATCGCGCTGACCAGGGCCGGGTCGAAGCGGCAGGGCGGGAAGTAGACGACTTCCTCGAGCGTGATCTCGAGGCTGTCCTCGGCGGCGATCGTCGCGCATTCGGTGCGCAGCGCCTCGACCATCCGCGACAGGGTTTCGTCGCGGGCGTTGCGCAGGTCGACGGTGAGCGCGACCCGTCCGGGGATGACATTGCGCGAGTTGGGCGTGACGTCGAGCTGGCCGACGGTACCGCGGGCCTCGTCTGGGTGCTCCTCGGCGATCCGGCGCACCGCGGCGATGACGCGGGCGGCGCCCAGCAAGGCATCACGACGCATCGCCAGCGGTGTCGGGCCGGCATGGGCGTCCTGGCCGGTGATCACGACATCGAACCAGCGCTGGCCGAGGGCGGTTTCGACGGCGCCGATGATGATGTCCTCGGCCTCGAGGATGGGGCCTTGCTCGATATGGGGTTCGAAGTAGGCGGCGAGCGCCGGCGCGGCGTCGCGCCCGGCGAAGCCGATCGCCTCGAGCGCATCGCCCACGCTGTGGCCGTCGCGGTCGCGCTGGCCGAGGCAGTGCTCGAGGGTGAAGGCGCCCGCATAGACGCCCGAGCCCATCATCACCGGGGTGAAGCGGCTGCCTTCCTCATTGGTCCAGATGGTGACGTTGACCGGGTGGCGGGTGCGGATGCCGTGGTCATCGAGGCTGCGCAGCACTTCGAGCCCGGCCATGACGCCGTAGGCGCCATCGAAGCGCCCGCCGTTGGGCTGGGTGTCGAGATGGCTGCCGATGCCGATCGGGTCGAGATCCTCGGTGCCGGGGCGGGTGGCGTGGATGTTGCCGATGGCGTCGATGCGGATGCTGCAGCCGCAGTCGCGCAACCAGTCGATCACGAGGCGGCGCGATTCGCCGTCGAGCTCGGTGAGGGTGAGCCGTCGCACGCCGCCGGCCGGCGTGGCGCCGATGCGCGCAAGCGTCATGAGGCTGTCCCACAGACGGGCGCCATCGCAGCGCAGGGCGGCGGGGGTTTCCTGGTCGATCGATGCAAGATTCGGCATGCGGGCCTCCGGGTCGACGTCGTGGCATTGGCCGGCGGTGGTCCGCCCGCTGTCCTATTATCGAAGAATACGGCGCGGCGCGAGACGCGCGCATGATCATGGCTATCGGAGAGGCAAGGACATGGCGATCGAACTGAAGAACGAGGCGCTGCTGCGCCAGCAGGGCTACATCGACGGGCGCTTCGTCGACGCCGACTCGGGCGGCCGCTTCGGCGTCGATGATCCGGCGACCGGCGAGCGGCTGGCGGAAGTCGCCGACATGGGCCGGGCCGAGACGGTCCGGGCGATCGAAGCGGCCCATCGGGCCTTGCCGGCCTGGCGCGGCAAGACGGCCAAGGAGCGTGCGGCGATCCTGCGGCGCTGGAACGACCTGATCCTCGCCAACACCGAGGACCTCGCGCAGCTCATGACCGCCGAGCAGGGCAAGCCGCTCGCCGAGTCGCGCGGCGAGGTGGCCTACGGGGCCTCCTTCATCGAATGGTTCGCCGAGGAAGGCAAGCGCGCCTACGGGGACATCATTCCCACCACCGCGAACGATCGTCGCCTGTTCGCGATGAAGCAGCCGATCGGGGTGTGCGCCGCGATCACGCCGTGGAACTTCCCGATCGCGATGATCACCCGCAAGGTCGCGCCCGCACTGGCGGCTGGCTGCACCGTGGTCTGCAAGCCCGCCGAGGCAACGCCGTTGTCGGCGCTGGCGCTGGCGGTGCTGGCCGAGGAGGCCGGCATCCCGGCCGGCGTGTTCAACACCATCACCGGGATGGACGCGCCCGCGATCGGCCTCGAGCTTTGCACCAGCAAGCTGGTGCGCAAGGTGTCCTTCACCGGCTCGACCGAGGTCGGCCGGATCCTCCTGCGACAGTCGGCCGACACGATCAAGAAGCTTTCGCTCGAGCTGGGCGGCAATGCCCCCTTCGTGGTGTTCGACGATGCCGACCTCGACGCCGCGGTCGACGGTGCGATCGCGTCGAAGTATCGCAATGCCGGCCAGACCTGCGTGTGCGCCAACCGGATCTATGTCCAGGATGGGGTCTACGACGAGTTCGCCCGTCGGCTCGCCGCCAAGGTCGAAGGCCTGAAGGTCGGCGCCGGCACCGAGGAAGGGGTGACGGTCGGGCCGCTGATCGAACCCGCCGCGATCGACAAGGTCCGCGAGCATGTCGCCGATGCGCTCGACAAGGGCGCCCGGGTGACGATCGGTGGCAAGCCGCATGCGCGCGGTGGCCTGTTCTTCGAGCCAACCATCCTGGTCGACGTCACCCCTGACATGCGGGTTGCGCGGGAAGAAACCTTCGGGCCGGTGGCGCCCCTGTTCCGGTTCCGGACCGAGGAAGAGGCGGTCGAGATGGCCAACGCCACCGAGTTCGGCCTGGCGGCCTATTTCTATTCGCGGGATGTCGGCCGGATCTTCCGGGTCGCCGAGGCGATCGAGGCCGGCATGGTCTGCGTGAACAGCGGCATCCTGTCCAATGAGGTTTCGCCCTTCGGCGGCGTCAAGCAGTCGGGCCTCGGCCGGGAAGGCTCCCACTACGGTATCGATGAGTATCTCGAGATCAAGTACATCTGCCTCGCCGGCCTCTGAGCTCTGAGGCCCTTCGGCCTGCCGGCCCGCTGGATCCGCCGACCCCCGGTTGCCGGCGGCATGGCCATTCAGCCTTGGCGCCGTCGAAGCGCAATGTATTCAGGGATATTGGTGATAGCAAGCAATCACTTATAAAGAGAAAATGAGGGACGGATGGAGACTTTCGACTATATCGTCGTGGGCGCGGGGACGGCCGGTTGCCTGCTTGCGAACCGGCTGTCGGCCGACCCGGCCAATTCCGTCCTGCTGATCGAATCGGGCGGGCCCGACGACTATCGCTGGATCCACATTCCGGTCGGCTATCTCTACTGCATCGGCAACCCGCGGACGGATTGGCTCTACGACACGATCGCCGAGCCGGGCCTCGCGGGCCGCTCGATCAGGTATCCGCGTGGCCGGGTCTGGGGTGGCTGCTCGTCGATCAACGGCATGATCTACATGCGGGGACAGGCGGCCGACTACGATCGCTGGGCCGAGAAGGCTCCCGGTTGGGAGTGGTCGAAGGTCCTGCCGTACTTCAAGCGACACGAGGACTACCACCGGCTCGATGGCGGCGGGGATGACCCCGTCCATGGCCATGGCGGGGAATGGCGGGTCGAGGGGATGCGCCTGCGCTGGCCGATCCTCGATGCCTTCCAGGAGGCGGCGGCCCAGGCGGGTATCCCGAAAACCGAGGATTTCAACCGGGGCGACAACTTCGGCTGTGGCTACTTCGAGGTGAACCAGCGCCGAGGGGTTCGATGGAATGCGGCCAGCGCCTTCCTGCGCCCGGTTCTCGGGCGGCCGAACCTGAAAGTGCAGAGCCAGGCCAATGTGTCGCGGCTGGTGTTCGATGAAGCATCGCCAGGCCGGGTGGTCGGCGTGGAGTTCCAGGCCTGCGAGCCGAATCGCGCGCTGAACCCGGGTGGGCTCGGCCCGGCGACGCAGGTTCGGGCGCGACGGGAAGTCGTGTTGTCGTCGGGCTCGATCGGCAGCGTGCAGATCCTCGAGCGCTCGGGTATCGGTGCGGCCGGCCGGCTGCGCGATCTCGGCATCGAGGTCAGGCTGGACCGGCCCGGCGTCGGCGAGAACCTGCAGGATCACCTGCAATTGCGAACGATCTACAAGGTCCAGGGGGTGCGGACCCTGAACCAGGCGGCGAACTCGCTCTGGGGCCGCGCCTGGATGGGTGTGCAGTATTTCGGTGCCAAGCGTGGGCCGATGACCATGGCGCCCAGCCAATTGGGCGCTTTCGCCTGTTCCTCGGACGAAATCGAGACGCCGGACCTCGAATACCATGTCCAGCCCCTGTCCCTCGACAAGTTCGGCGATCCACTCCATCGCTTTTCGGCGTTCACCGCGTCGGTATGCCATATCCGGCCGCAGAGCCGGGGGAGCGTCCACATCCAGTCGGCCGATGTGTGTGAAGCGCCGCGGATCGCGCCCAACTACCTGTCGACTGAATCGGACAAGCTGACCGCCGCTCGCGCCATTCGGCTGACCCGTCGGATCGTCGGCGGGGCGGCGCTGGCGAAGTACGCGCCGGCCGAGTACCTGCCCGGACCTGACTTCCAGACCGACGACCAGCTGGCCGAAGCGGCCGCACAGATCGGGACCACCATCTTCCATCCGGTCGGTACCTGTCGAATGGGTGCGGCTTCGGATCCGGAAGCGGTGGTCGACAACCGGCTCCGGTTGATCGGCCTGGAGGGATTGCGGATCGCGGATGCTTCGGTGATGCCGACGATCACCTCTGGCAACACCAATTCGCCAACCTTGATGATCGCCGAGCGCGCAGCTGAGTGGATTCTGGCGGGGGAGTGAGCTTGGCCCGCCTGAAGGAGGCGGTACCTGTTCGATCGCCAAGGCCGGGTGCATGCGCCCGATGCCAGGGAGTGGGGCTTGCGGGAAGACGGCGATCGTGAACGCGATGCTCTTGTTGCGGGCGTTGTTTCACGTGAAACGTCCGGCCCTGGGTAAGCAGTAGTCCCACGCCAAGACAGGGCTGCGAGCCAAGCTCATCTTGCCGGTTTCGCGTTCGATTCAGACAGGATCGACCGATCGCATCGCAGGCCGTGTCCAGGCAAGAAGGCAAGACAGCGCCTCACATGGTCGAGAGGATGAAGGCGTGGATACCCGGGGGGCGAGGCAAGACGAGGGTTGGGAGTCCTGGAACCTCGTGGGCGTAGGAACCTGGCAAGGTAGGGAATCCAGCGCAAGCGTCCTGGAGCAGATCGCCGGGGCTATGGCCAGGACCTCGGAAGGCTTTCTTCTGGTGTGGATGAGCTCTTGCGAATACCGATGGAGGATGCCTTTTGGGGCCGCCAGACCTGGGACAGGGCATGTCGGACATGTCAGGGCCAAGCCGATTCAAGCCACGGGCCACGGACCGCAGACCGCAGATCGGACTGGGCCTGGACAGGTTTGAGAGGCTCGCCTCGTTGGGGGGTCGTCATGAGGAGGATCGGCGCGTACCTGCAAGGGCGGAACCCTTGGCAGGCTCCGACTGGCGGGCGGAAGGCTGCAGGACGCTGCAGTGGCCTTGTTTCACGTGAAACAGCGATAGCGGGGCAGGGGGCGCGCAATTCGGGAGGGGCGGCCGGCCATCTCCTGGGACACGCGGTACCTCCAGAAAGCTAGTTTCTCCAGCGGATGCCTTGGCGACCTGTGTGCGGACGGGGGGAGAACAGCCGAGACGATCATCCGACTGCCATTAGCCACCGCCAC
>CAYZBJ010000015.1:0-1104 GCA_964476625.1 uncultured Burkholderiaceae bacterium
GGCTGGTCGACGGCGCCGCGATCATGAACCAGATCCCGCTGTGCCGTTGCTCCTACGGCCCCTACGCCAGGGCGATGATCCGGATCTGTCGCGAGGAATCCTTCCACCAGCGCCAGGGCTTCGACCTGCTGCTCGCGATGATGCGCGGCACCGAGGCGCAACGACGGATGGTCCAGGAGGCGGTCGATCGCTGGTGGTGGCCGGTGCTGATGATGTTCGGCCCGAGCGACGCCGAGTCGGCGCATTCGGCCGACTCGATGGCCTGGGGGATCAAGCGGATCTCCAACGACGATCTGCGCCAGCGCTTCGTCGATGCCGCGGTGGCGCAGGCCGGCGTGCTCGGCGTCACACTGCCCGATCCGCAACTGCGCTGGAACGAGGACCGCGGCCACTACGACTTCGGCGCGATCGACTGGGACGAGTTCAAGCGGGTCATCGCGGGGGACGGGCCCTGCAACCGGGAGCGACTCGCCGCGCGCCGGGCGGCCCACGAGGCCGGCGCCTGGGTCCGCGAGGCCGCCGCCGAACATGCCCGCAAGCGCGCCGGCGGCCGGCGCGCCGCCTGAACCACCGACGCGAGGGAGCGAACGATGGACGACAGCGCCAGCGATCGCGGCCAGTGGCCGCTCTGGGAAGTCTTCGTGCGCTCGCGCCAGGGGCTCGAGCACAAGCACTGCGGCAGCCTGCACGCGAGCGACGCGCCGATGGCCCTGCGCCTGGCCCGCGACGTCTATACCCGCCGCGGCGAGGGCGTGAGCATCTGGGTCGTGCCTTCGGCGGCGATCGTCGCGTCCGCCCCTGAGGACCAGGCGATGGACTTCGAACCCTTCGCCGACAAGATCTACCGCCACCCGACCTTCTACAAGCTGCCCGACGATGTCGATTACATGTAGCTCGCCGGCGCTGGCTGCGCCCGGGCAGGACGGCCCGCCGGCCCCCGCCTGGCATGTCGAGGCAGTGCTGCGGCTGGGCGACGACGCCCTGGTCCTCGGCCAGCGGCTCGCCGAATGGTGCGGCCACGGCCCGGTGCTCGAGGAAGAGCTCGCGATGGCGAACATCGGCCTGGACCTGTCGTCGCGTCCATACATGCAGACCTTGATGGGC
>CAYZBJ010000015.1:1114-12892 GCA_964476625.1 uncultured Burkholderiaceae bacterium
CCTGGACCTGCTCGGCCAGGCCCGGCTGCTGCTCTCGCATGCGGCCCGGCTCGAAGGCGCCGGTCGCGACGAGAACCGGCTTGCGTACTTCCGTGACGAAGCGGCGTTCCGCAATCATTCGATCGTCGAGCTGCCCAACGGCCACGGGCCGCACGACGACTACGCAACGACGATCGTGCGCAACCTGCTGTGCTCGGCCCGCGCCATCGCACTTTGGCAGGCGCTGGGTGATTCGACCGACGCGACGCTGGCCGCGATCGCGGCGAAGGCGGCGCGCGAAGCGGCCGGACACTGGCGCCACGCCGCCGAGTGGACGGTGCGCTTCGGCGACGGCACCGAGGAGTCGCACCGGCGCGCCCAGGCGGCGCTCGAACGCCTCTGGCCCTATACCCATGAATTCTGGGTCGACGATGCGGTCGATGTCGCGGCCCATCGCGCCGGGCTCGCCTGCCTGCCCTCGTCGCTGCAGGCCGCCTGGCGCGCGCGCATCGACCCGGCGCTCGAAGAGGCGGGACTCACCCGCCCGGCCGATTCGCGCTTCGTATCGGGCGGCAAGCAGGGGCGGCATACCGAGTATTTCGGCCTCCTGCTCGCGGAGATGCAGTCGCTCGCCCGCGCCCACCCCGGGGCCAGCTGGTGAGTGCGCCACCCGGATCCGCCACGAAAGCACCCGCAACCGCAGCGGCGGCGGCGTCCGGGCGCATCGAACGACTGCGCGCGCGGGTCGGCGCGGTACCCGACCCCGAGATCCCGGTGCTCACGCTGGCCGATCTCGGCATCCTGCGCGATGTACGCGAGCAAGCCGGCCGCCTGGTGGTCGAGCTCACCCCAACCTTCTCGGGCTGCCCCGCCACCGCGGTGATCGCCGCCGATGTGCGCGCGGCGCTGGCGGACGAGGGCGAGCCGCAGGCCGATGTCCGGATCGTGCTGTCGCCGGCCTGGACGACCGACTGGATCGGGCCGCAGGCGCGCGAGAAGCTGCGCCGCCATGGCATCGCGCCGCCCGGCCGGGCCGCCGCGGCCGATGTCGCGGTGCTGCGTTTCGCTTCCTCGCCGGACGCGATCCGCTGCCCGCGCTGCGGCTCGGCTCGCACCGAGACCCTGTCGGCCTACGGTTCGACACCCTGCAAGTCCCTGTATCGCTGCCTCGCCTGCCGCGAGCCCTTCGACTGGTTCAAGACCCACTGAGCGCAGGGCCGGGCCCGCCACCGACGATGAGCACACCACGCTTCCACCGCCTGAGGATCCGGGAGGTCAGCCCCGAAACCGCCGATTCGGTGTCGGTCGCCTTCGAGGTCCCGCCGGCGCTGCGCGAGGACTATCGCTTCGTGCAGGGGCAGTTCCTGACCCTGCGCCACCTGTTCGACGGCGAGGATGTCCGCCGCGCCTATTCGGTCTGCGTCGGCACCGGCGACTACGACCGCAACGGTGAGCTGCGGGTCGCCATCAAGCGGGTCGCGGGCGGGCGCTTCTCGAACTGGGCCAACGACGCGCTCGCGGCCGGCGACTCGATCGACGTGATGACGCCCGACGGCCGCTTCTTCGTGCCGCTCGACCCGGCGCGCGGGCGCCACTACCTCGGGATCGCCGGCGGCTCGGGCATCACCCCGATGCTCTCGCTGGTCGAGACCATCCTCGCCACCGAGGCGGCCAGCCGGTTCACCCTCGTCTACGGCAATCGCGATTGCGCCTCGATCATGTTTCTCGAGCGCATCGAAGCCCTGAAGAACCGCTACATGACCCGCTTCGCCCGGATCCATGTGCTGTCCGAGGAGGTCCACGAGATTGCGCTGTTCCACGGCCTGCTCGACGAAACCCGCTGCGGCGAACTGCTCGACTCGCTGGCGCCGGCCGACGGTCTCGACCATGTCTTCGTCTGCGGACCGGAGCCGATGATGGCGGCGGCCGAAGCGGCGCTCGCCGCCCGCGGCGTCGGGCCGCAACGAATCTCGATCGAGCGCTTCGGCACGCCGGCGCCGCCCCCGGCGGCGCCCCCCGCCACCCCCGGGGCCGCGGCCGACGACGGACCCGCCGCGGAAGTCTCGATCCAGGTCGACGGCAAGGAGCGGCGCCTGCGGGTTCCGTTCGAGGGTCGCTCGATCCTCGATGCCGGTCTTGCCGCCGGAGCGTCGCTGCCCTACTCCTGCAAGGGTGGCGTGTGCTGCACCTGCCGCGCCAGGGTTCTCGAGGGCGAGGTGCGGATGGAGCGCAACTACACCCTCGAGGACTGGGAGATCGAACGCGGCTTCGTGCTCACCTGCCAGGCGCATCCGCTCACCCCGGTGGTGCGCCTGAGCTACGACGAGCGCTGACGGGCCCGACGGCAGCCCGCGACCCATGGCCCGGCCCAGAGCCCCCGACCACGATGCGCAACGCCAGCGCATCCTCGATGCCGCCGTCCACGCCTTCTCGCAATCGGGCTACGCGAACGCGTCGATGTCGCGCCTCGCCGCCGCCTGCCGGACATCGAAGGCGGGTCTCTACCACTACTTCCCGAACAAGGAAGCGCTCCTGTTCGAGGCGCTCGACCGCTATACCCGCAAGCTGCTCGACATTGCCGACCGGACACTGGCGGCCGAACCGCCGGGCGAGCCGGCGCTGCGCGCGCTGGTGCGCGCGCTGATGCTGGAATACCGGCATTCGCACGCCGTCCATGTCTCGCTGCTGCAGGACGTGAAGTACCTCGGGCAGGCGCAGGCGGACCGGATCCGCGAGCAGGAGCGGCGCATCGTCCTGCGTTTCGCCGCCGCCCTCGACGCCGCCGCGCCCCGCGCCATGGCAGGCCCGCGACGCAAGCCGCTGGTGATGGCGATGCTCGGCAGCCTGAACTTCACCTTCGCCTGGCTACGACCGGACGGCGCGATGGGCCCGGAGGAATACGCCGACATGGTGGTCGACCTCTGGCTCGACGGGCTGCGCCGGGAGGGACACGAAGAAGGGCGCGAAGGACGCGCCGGGGCCCGGCCGGGATGGACCGGAGTCGAGGGGCGGGAATACCCTTGAGGAAACGAGCGGACGAGAGGACGACGATGAGCTTCGAACCATGGAACAACCCGATGGGGACCGACGGCTTCGAATTCGTGGAGTACGCGGCCCCCGACCCGGCGGCGCTCGGCGCCCTGTTCGAGCGCCTGGGCTTCAGCGCGATCGCCCGGCATCGGCACAAGCAGGTCACCCTCTATCGCCAGGGCGACATCAACTTCATCGTCAACGCGGAAGCCGACTCCTTCGGGCAACGCTTCGCGCGGCTGCACGGGCCGTCGATCTGCGCCATCGCGCTGCGGGTCGCCGATGCCGCGGCCGCCTACCGGCGCGCGGTGGACCTCGGCGCCTGGGGCTACGATTCGCACAGCGGCCCGATGGAACTCAACATCCCCGCGATCAAGGGCATCGGGGATTCGCTGATCTACTTCGTCGACCGCTGGCGAGGCAAGAACGGCGCCGCGCCGGGGTCGATCGGCGACATCTCGATCTACGACGTCGACTTCGAGCCGCTCGAGGGCGCCACGATCGCCCCCGCTGGCGCCTGCCTGGTCGGAATCGACCACCTCACCCACAATGTGCACCGGGGACGGATGGACGAATGGGCGGGCTTCTACGAACGCCTGTTCGAGTTCCGCGAGATCCGCTACTTCGACATCGAGGGCCAGGTGAGCGGCGTCAGGTCGAAGGCCATGACCTCGCCCTGCGGCAAGATCCGGATCCCGATCAACGAAGAGCGCACCGATGTCCGCGGCCAGATCCAGGAATACCTGGAGCTGTACAAGGGCGAGGGCATCCAGCACATCGCGCTGTCGACCAGGGACATCTTCGCCACGGTCGAGGCGCTGCGCGCGGCCGGCGTCGAGTTCCTCGATACGCCCGACACCTACTACGAGCTTCTCGATACCCGCCTGCCGGAGCACGGCCAGGATGCCGCCCGCCTCGCGGCCAACCGCATCCTGCTCGACGGCGGCCCCGACGGCGGCCTGCTGCTGCAGATCTTCACCACGACGGTGATCGGTCCGATCTTCTTCGAGATCATCCAGCGCAAGGGCGACGAGGGCTTCGGCGAAGGCAACTTCAAGGCCCTGTTCGAATCGATCGAGCTCGACCAGGTCCGGCGCGGCGTACTGCAGGTGGGCGAGACCGGACAGGCCGGGCCGCAGGACAAGTCCTGATCCCGGGGCCTGCGGGCCCGCGGGCCCGCCAACGCGAGCCGAGCTTGCGTTGGCCGCCCGCTCGGGGGACGGCCGGCGCCCGCCGTATTAGCGTCGGCCGCCGCAGTCGAGCGGATCGATCCGCGGCGTCGCCGCCAGCAACTGGCAGTCGCAGCCGGCGCTCTCGCGGCAGGCCGCCAGGGCCTGCGCCCGCGCGGCCTCCTCGGTCTCGCCGCAGGCGAGCCAGGCCCAGTCGTGGTCGTTGCGCCCGGCGACCGCCGACGCCTGTCCGACCGGGCAGCCGCCGAGGTCGACGCAGCGCCCGCCACCGCGCGAGCAGTCGCGGCGCGCCGCGCTGCGCGCCCGGGCCTGCGAGCAGACCGCCGGCAGGCCCGGCGAATACACGATGCCGCGCCTGGAGTCGAGGACGTTCCAGTCGCCGGCGCCGCGCACGACCGGGCCGGCGCGCTTGCGGTCCTTCGGCCGCGAGTCGCGGGCCGTGCAGGCCCCCGCCTGGTCCTCGAGCCGGAGCACTGCGCGGGTCTGGCCGCTCGACGGCAGGCGGCTGCGCTCGCCGGCGTTGGTGAGCAGTTCCCAGGCGCCGCGCTGCGACAGCCGGCCGGCGGGCGGCGGCTGCCAGGCGGGTCCGCGGATGCCGAACTCCTCGCAACGGATGACGACGCGGCCGGTCGCGCGATCGGTGGTGCTGCAATAGGCGGCGAAGCGCGGCGCGAGTACCAGGATGGACACCGCCCCACGCCAGGCATCCCAGGCGACGTAGGTATCGGGCAGGGGCGCGAGCGAGCCGTCGCGAACGTCGTAGCGCAGCAGTGCGCCGGTGTGGTCGGCGTGGAAACGCAGGGCCGACCAGATCCAGGGATCGCGGCTGCCATCCGCCCGCTCGACGCTGTCGGGCGCCGGCATCTCTTCGCCAAGGGGCAGCCAGGTGCCACCGAAGAGCCAGTGGGGCGCACCGGTTCGGCCGGCCGCGGTGACCCGCGCCTGCCAGTCATCGCGGCGGGCGCGCTCGGCCCGGGCGATCGGGCGCTTGCCACCGGTGGCCGCGGGCTCCGCCGGGGTCGCCTCGAGTGAAGGCAGCCAGCGCACCGGCGTCACCGGCTCGATGAGCGCTGCGGCAGCGGCCGGGCTGCCGCGGCGCATCGCCGTGATCATCGGGTCGTCGCGCCGGTCGCGCACATAGTCGATCGCGCTGCGGCCAGTGAAGTCCGGCTGCTCGGCGTCGGCGCCGGCCTCGAGCAGCAGGGCGATCACCGCCGGGCCACGCTCGACGGGCGTATCGGTCGCAGCCCGCATGAGCGCCGTGGTCCCGCCATCGTCGATCGGTTCGTTCACCGGATGGGCGCCGAGGAAGCGGCGGATCGCGGCGATCTCGCCGTGGCGCACGCTCAGGTCGAGACCGAGCGCCGGGCCGAGTACGCCCGAATGCTGGTCGGCAAGCCGCTCGGCATCATCGACCCGGCCCTCGACGATCGCCCGTCGGAGTTCCTCGCGGCGATCGGCGACCCAGTGCGGGTTCGGCCCCGCACAAGCGCCCAGCAGGCTGGCAAGCAACAGCAGGAGGAGGAGATGGGCAGGGGAAAGATGGCCGGGTTGGGTCGTGTGCTGCATATCCCTGTCATTGTCGGGCCCGAATCACGGCCGCGCCGCCGGGCAATCGGATCCGGGTCGCCCCGGGCGGAAGCACCACGATAGACCGCAGTCCCTCCCTGCGGACCCTATCGACCGACGGACGGACCGTCGTTCCCGGTATCCGGGGCTCGAGCACCCGATGTCGCCGTCGGCCAGCAAGACCGCGGCCCGCAACCTGTCAGCCCTTCGCGGCGGCGGCGAGGGAACGGTCGAGATCCCAGAGCAGGTCGTCGATCGACTCCAGTCCGACCGAGAGCCGGACCATGTCCGGTCGCACGCCGGCGGCGGCCTGCTGGGCTTCGTCGAGCTGGCGATGGGTGGTCGAGGCCGGATGGATGATGAGGGTGCGGGCGTCGCCCACGTTGGCGAGATGGCTCATGAAGGTCGCCGCCTCGATGAAGCGCTCGCCGGCCGCCTGCGCGGCGGCGGCGCCCGAGCGGCCGGCGGCCGGACGCACCCCGAAACTGAGGATGCCGCCGGCGCCGCGCGGCATCAGGCGTCGCGCGAGCGCATGGTAGGGGCTCGACGGCAGGCCGGGGTAGTTGACCCAGGCCACCTGCGGATGCGCCTCGAGGAACTCGGCGACCCGCTGCGCGTTGGCCACGTGGCGGTCCATCCGCACCGGCAGGGTCTCGATGCCCTGGAGCAGCATCCAGGCCGCGATCGGGCTCAGGGTGGGCCCGAGGGTCCGCATGGTCTCCATGCGGGCCTTCATGGTGAAGCCGAAATCGCCGAAGGTCTCGTAGAAGCGCACCCCGTGGTAGCCCTCGCTCGGCTCGGTCATCTGCGGGAACCGGCCGTTGTCCCAGGGGAAGCGGCCCGATTCGACGAGCACGCCACCCATGGTCGTGCCGTGGCCGCCGAGGTACTTGGTCACCGAATGGACGACGATGTCGGCGCCGGCCTCGATCGGACGGCACAGGTAGGGCGAGGCCAGCGTGTTATCGACCACCAGCGGCACGCCGTGCGCATGGGCGACGGCGGCAACCGCCTCGATGTCGAGCACGTTCAGGCGCGGATTGGCGATCGTCTCGGCGAACACCGCGCGGGTGTTCGGGCGCATCGCGGCGGCGAAGTTGGCGGGATCGTCGGGCTCGACGAAGGTGCATTCGATCCCGAAGCCGGCGAAAGTCACCGAGAACTGGGAGTAGGAGCCGCCGTACAGGGTATTGGCGGCTACCAGGTGATCGCCGCTGCGCAGCAAGGTCAGCAGGGCGAGCATCTCGGCGGCCATGCCGCTGGCGGCGGCGAGCGCCGCGCGACCGCCTTCGAGCGCGGCGATCCGCTCCTCGAGGACGGCGACGGTCGGATTGGAGATCCGCGAATAGACGTTGCCGAAAGTCTGCAGGTTGAACAGGCTTGCGGCATGTTCGGCCGAATCGAAGACGAAGGATGTCGTCTGGTAGATCGGCACCGCCCGCGCGCCGGTGGCCGGATCGGGGATCTGCCCGGCGTGCAGGCAAAGGGTCTCGATATCGAACTGACGATCGCTCACGGCGCCTCCGTAGTCTGGAGCGGCCCGCGAGGGCCGGTCCCGTTGCGAGGCTAGCACACCGCCACGGCAGCCCCGGGCACCCTACAATCGGCGCATGGATGCGATCCGATCCGCGGCCGGCGCCGCGCTGCTGGCGACCCTGGTCCTGCTGGTGCCGCCGATCGATGCCGTCGCTCGAGCCGGGGAACCGCCGCGCCCCGATGCCGGTGAGCGAGCGCGCCCCGAACTCGAGCGCGAAGCGCTGTTGCGATGCGTGGCCGACGAACGCGAATCACGCGCACTGCTCGAACGGTATCGGCAGGAAAGCGAAGCCGTCTCGGCATCCGGCCATGCCCTCGATACGCAGCGCCGCGAACTCGCGGCACTGCGCGCTTCGGTCGATCCGCTCGACGCCGCCGCCGTCGAGCGCTACAACACCCGGGCCGCCGGGATCGATGCCGAGGTCCGGCGCCACAATGCCGGGCTCGCCTCGCTCGAGGCCAGCCGCCGTGCGCAGCAGGCGGTGGCGCAGCGCTACAACGCGAACTGCGGTGGGCGCCACTACCAGCCGAACGCGCTCCGGCCGGCGCCCGAGCCAACGAAGTAGCGAAGTAGCCGAAGCCCGGCCCGCGGGTCCGGACGGTCCGGCAGGACCCGCGAACCTCAGTAAGGCAGCACCCGGGGGCGCCGGGCGGAGATCACGCCGGTATTCACGCCGACCCAGTTCAGTCCGCCGAACAGCCGGCCGTGCTCGATCTTGACGCAGCGATCCATGATCGAATCGAGGCCGGCCTCGCGCGCCATCGCATCGGCGCGGGCGTTGTCGACACCGAGCTGCTGCCACAGGCAGCGGGCGCCGGCATCGATCGCCTGCCGCGCGATCGGCTCGACGTCGGCCGGTCGCCGGAACACGTCGACCATGTCGATCGGCACCGGAATGTCGGCCAGCGAGGGATAGCAGGTCTGGCCGAGGATCTCCGGATAGCGGGGATTGACCGGAATGATCCGGTAGCCGTGCTCCTGCATGTACTTGGCAGCGAAGTAGCTGGGCCGATACCAGTCGGCCGACAGGCCCACCACGGCAATGCTGCGACATTCGGAAAGAACCCGGCGCAGGGTCTCGATATCGGCTGTCATGCGCTCGTCGTTTCGTCTCGTGCGTGTACCGGACTCCCGAGCATATACCGCCACGGGGTTCGAGCGGGTCCGTGAGACGAGATCGCGACGACCCGGCCATTCGTCGAGCCGGGCCTTCGAGCTTCTGCTATCGTCGGAGCTTGAGCCCCTCCCGCCAGTAGCGAAAGCGAGGAAAGCAGCGTGGCCAAAAGCTTCGGCATCAGCGACCTGGCGTCGCTCGGATTCGGGCAGGTCGGACAGCTGCTCGACACCATGGACATGATGAGCAAGACCTGGTCGGCCATGGCCCTGCCCGCCGCCATGAGTCCCACCCTGAGCATCGAAGAGCTCGACAAGCGGATCGGCGACCTGCGCGCGATCGAGCAGTGGCTCGCCCTCAACCAGAACATGCTGCGCAGCACGATCCAGGGCCTCGAGGTCCAGCGCGGCACGATCGCGACCCTGCACTCCTTCGGCAAGGCCATGGGCTCGCCCGAAGCGGGCGCGCAGGCCTTCGACCCCGATCGGCTGGCGGCCTTGTTCGCGGCAATGCAGCAAACGGGCGCCCCGGCCGGCAACGATGGCCCGGCGCCATCGGGCGCCGAAGAGAACGCGCCGGCGGCGGCGGCCAGGACCAACCCGGCGCCGGACACGCCCCGCGGGGACAGCGCGCCCGCTGCGGGACAGGGCGATGCCACCCAGCTGGCCCAGGCCTGGTGGAACATGCTCAACGAGCAGTTCCAGCAGGTCACCAGTGCCGCCCTGGGCGGGATGGCGAGCGCCGGCGAAGCCGGCAAGGCCGCGCCGGATGCCGCGCCACCAGCCACCGGGGCGAAACCCGCCAGCCGGCGCGGCGCCGCGCCGGCGGCCCCGGCTGCCACGGGCGGGCGCAAGCGCGCCCGCCGGGCCACTTGACGATGCTGCGCGTCGCGGTCGGCCATGCGGTGCTCCCGGATGCCTGCGACGGCCTCGAGCAGGCCGTCGCCATGCTCGGCGAAACCGGCGCCGCGGCCGAGGATGCCGCGATGCCCGGGCTGCTCTACCTGTCGCCGGCGCTCGCGGGCCAGGCGGGACTGGCGCTCGCCCATGCGCGCGAGCTGCTGCCGAGGGTCGACTGGTATGGCGCGGTGGCGCCGGCGGTGTTCGGCGCCCCGGGCGAGCTCGAGCCGGACTCGCCAGCGCTCGTCGTCGCGCTGCTGCCCGTACCCGCCGGACAATGGCATGCCATCGCCCCGGGGCGTGCCCGCCGGGGCGTCTCGGGCAGCGCACTGCTGCATGTCGCGCCCGACCTCGACAACCTGAGCGAGCGGATCGACACTTGCGCGGCCCGCTTCGAGGGCATCGTCGGCGGCCTGATCTCGATCGACGAAGCCAGCGGCAAGTCCGTCCAGTTCGTGAACAACGGCGTGCTCGACAGCGCCTGCGCCGGCCTCGCGCTGGGCGGCGACGTCCGGATACGCTCCCGGCTGACCCAGGGCTGTCGGCCGCTCGCCCGCGAGCATGTGATCTCGCACTGCACCTCGCACTACATCCAGACCCTCGACGGCGAACCGGCGCTCGACGTGCTGCTGTCCGACCTCGGGGTTCCCGAGGAGGTCCGCCGCTCGACCGACGGCGACGAGATCCTGCGGGCGCTACCGGCGCACGAACTGCGCCGGGGCCTGCTGGTCGGCCTGTCGGATCAGTCCGAGCGCGGCCGGGTGGGCTTTGGCGACTACACCGTACGCCAGTTGGTCGGCATCGACCCGATGCACCGCATCCTCGCGATCGCCGCCACGCCGCGCAGCGGCGACCATGCGGTGTTCTGCACGCGCGACCTGCGCGCCGCCCACGCCGACCTGATCCGGATCTGCACCGAGTTGCGCGAGGAGGTCGAGAGCGAAGGGCTCACGGTGATCGGGGCCCACTACGTGAGCTGCGCATCGCGCCCGGCCCTGTTCGGCTCGACCGCGGCCGAACTCGAGGTGCTGCGCCACAATCTCGGCGACATCCCCGTCTTCGGCTTCTTCGCCAACGGCGAGATCTCCGGCGGGCGGGTCCACGGCCACAGCGGCGTCCTGAGCCTGTTCGTGCGCTGAGAATGGCATACTGAGCCGATGCATCCGACCAGTCCTCCATGACCAGCGCATTCGTCCCCTTCGAGCGCAAGATCATCGATCCGGCGCACATCGGAGCCCTGCTCGCCGACCTCCCCCGGCCCCTGGTGTTCACCAACGGGGTCTTCGACATCCTGCACCGGGGCCACGTCACCTACCTTGCCGAAGCCCGCGCCCTCGGCGCCTGCCTCGTGGTCGCGATCAACAGCGACGCATCGGTGCGACGCCTCGGCAAGGATCCCGACCGCCCGATCAATGCACTGGCCGACCGGCTGGCGGTGATCGCCGCGCTCGAGTCGGTCCAGTGCGTCACCTGGTTCGAGGACGACACCCCGCTCGCGCTCATCAAGGACATCGAGCCGGAAGTGCTGGTCAAGGGCGGCGACTGGCCGATCGAGCAGATCGTCGGCGCCGACGAAGTCCGCGCCCGGGGCGGCAGCGTCCACTCGATTCCGTTTCGCTACGAACGCTCGACGACCGAGCTGCTCGGCCGCATCCGCAGCTAGGGTCGCTGGTCGGGCGGCTCAGTCCCGGGGGAAGGGCCGCGTCAGCGGCAGCGGGCCAGCTGTACGCCCAGCAGGTTCACCATGGCGCGCATCTGCGCCTCGTCGAGCCGGTCCTCCGGGCCGCGCACCCGCAGGGTGATCCGCGTCGCCGCCGGGTTCACGAAGCCGACCTCGGCATCCTCGACGCCGCGCGCGCGCAGCCGCTCGAGCAGGAGCTCGACGCTGTCCATCCGGTTGAACACCCCGAGCGAGACGGCGAAACGATAGGTACCGTCCAGAATCAGGTAGATGTCGCGCACCCCCTGTTCGCGCAGCTGCTCGATCCGCGCCTGGGCCAGTTCGGCCGATTCGAACGGGGGCAGGAAGACGATGTAGCCGCTGCGGTTCTCGGTGCTGAAATCCTCGATGCTGGTCGCGCCCATTTCCTCGAGCTGGGTGCGAGCCGCTTCGGCCCGCACGCGGTCGAGGCCGCGCAGGTCGAAGCAGGCCGGTGTCGCCGTGGCCGCGCTGGCGAGCGGAGGCCAGAGCCCGGTCTCGACGTTGGCCGGCAGCGGGGGCGCGGGCGGGCTCGAGCCCGCCGCCGGATCCTGCCCGGTGGTCGCGCCCGCGGCAGGAGCGCCCTGACCGCGCTCGCTCGCGAGCGCGTCGGTCAGCGGCGGCTCGGCCAGCCCGAACGGAACCGCGGGGGCTGCGGTCGGTTGCGGCGCCGATGCGCCATTCGCCGACGACGTATCCGGCGCGGGCGGTGGCGAGAATGCCGGCGTCACCGCGGTGTCCGCGGCGGCCGAGCCGGCCAT
>CAYZBJ010000015.1:12902-61643 GCA_964476625.1 uncultured Burkholderiaceae bacterium
CAGCCCCGGAAGGCGCCGACGCCGACCGAGTCGATCGTCGACGGCGACGGCAGCCCCGGACCCGGACTACCCGCGCCGTTGCCACGTGCGCCGTTGCCGCCTGTGCCGTTGCTGCCCGCGCTGCTGCTCTCCGCGCGGTCGCTGTCAGCACCGCGGGCCCGGCCGCCGCCCGTCTCGCCACCATCCTCGCCACGGTCGCGGTCGCGGTCGCGGTCGCCGTCGCCGGCATTCGTGCTCCGCGACGAAGCCCGGGCGGACGGGGGCGATTCGCCGCGCGGGGCCGCCGCCGCGCGTTGGGGAGGAGCCGGTCGCGCGGGACTCGCTGCAGGCCGGGCCGGCGCGCCGGTCGACTCGTCGGATTCGACGCGGCCGGCCACCGCCCGCTCCGTCCTGGCGCTATCGCCCGGTCCCAGGACACGCAGGCGATCGGGCCCGACCTGGCGGCCCATGCGCTCCGGCTGGCGAACATCGCCGATGATCGGGGTGAGCCAGCCCTGCCCCCAGGCAAAGGCGAGCAGGTTGGCCGCAACCAGCAACAGCAAGGCCACGCGCATCGCGCCCCCCTTCTCAGCCGGCGGCATCGAAACGCAGGGATACTTCGCCGATGGCATAGGCGCGCTCGCCCTGCGCGTCACGGATGAGCAGGGCGCCTTGCGGATCGATGCCCAGCGCCGTGCCGCGAGCGATCTCGCGGGCCGAGTCGCGCAGGACGATCGATCGCCCCGCCACCGCATCGAAGTGCCGCCAGCGTTCCGCGAATCGGCCAAGGCCCTCGGCGACGAAGTCCTCGAAGGCGACGCAGACGCCGAGGGCGCATGCGCGCATCAGGTCGCCGGCGTCGACCGGCGCGCCACCGTCGAACAGGCCCACCGGCATGAGGGCGCCCGCGCGCTGCGCATCATCGTCGACCGGCGGCGGCGCCAGCAGGTTCAGGCCGATGCCGACGACCACCCGCTCGATGCCGTTCTCGCGCCGGGTCTCGACGAGGATGCCGCCGGCCTTGCCATGATCGCGCACGAGATCGTTGGGCCATTTCAGGCGGATGTCCGGGACCAGGCCGACGATCGACTCGGCGAGCGCAACGCCGACCGCGAGCGAAAAGCCCGCGAGCGGCGCATCGCCGCTGCCGACACGGCGCTCGAGCGCCAGCGAGAAGGTCAGCGCGCCTTGCGGATCGGAGACCCAGCGTCGGCCCCGCCGACCGCGGCCGGCCACCTGGCGATCGGCGCGCAGCACGATCGGGCCCTGCGGCGCGGTGCTGAAACCCCCGGCGAGCAGTGCATCGTTGGTCGAGCCGATCTCGGCCACATGGCGCCACTCGATTCCCGACACTCTCCCCACCCCGTCGTCCGGCGAAACGTCGATTGTGGTGTTCACCGCGGAATCATATCCTGTCGCCGTTCATGTCCAACATCCGGGCGCAGTCGGCCCGCCCATCTTGACCCCGCGCCATCGGTCCCCACGACGCCCGGCCGGCCTCGCGATCCTGGCACTGGCCGTTGTCGCGGCCATCGTCTATGCCACCCTCTACCCGTTTTCGGGGTGGCGGCCATGGTCCTCGCTCGCGGCCGTCGGGTTCGGCTTCGTCTTCGAACCCTGGCCGCGCTACTGGACGCGCTTCGACCTCGCGCTCAACGTCGCGATGTACCTGCCGCTCGGCATCCTGCTCGCCATGCTGCTGCACAGGCGCCTGCCGGCCTGGCTGGCGGCCGCGCTCGCCCTGCTGGCCGCCACCGTGCTTTCGCTGCTGCTCGAATGGCTGCAGACCCTGCTGCCCGGCCGCGTGCCCTCGCGGCTGGACTGGGTGGCGAACACCGCGGGCGCACTCGCCGGCATCGTACTGGCGCTGGGCCTCGAGCGCTTCGCCGCCGCGGGCTGGGGCCGCTGGACCACGGCCAACCGCCATCGGCTGCCTTTCGACGAGGGCACCGGGCTCGGCCTCGTCCTCCTGCTCACCTGGCTGGTCGCACAGGCGGCGCCACAAGTCATCGGCTTCGGCACCGGCCGGCTCGGCGACGCCGCCTTCGCGGCGATCGGCATCGAGCCGGCGGCCATCGACGCATGGCGACTGTCGCCGAGCCTCGCGCGGCTCGCCGAAGGGCTCGGCGTATTCCTGACGGTGATCGCGATCGGCGCGCTGGTGCGCGCCATCGCGCGGCCCGGCGCACGATGGTTCGCGATGACGGTCGCCTGCCTGTTCGCCGCGGCAGCGGCGCGAGCGGCCGGCGCCTACTGGCTGCCGGGCACGCAAGCGCCCTTCGGCTGGCTGTCGGCCGCGCCCCAGGGGGGTCTCCTCGTTTCCCTGCCCGCATTGCTCGCCTGCGGATGGCTCACGCGCCGCCAGGTCGTCGGCATCGGACTCGTCGCGCTCGTCGCCGCCACGGCGCTGCACAACCTGACGCCGGCGAACGACTACCTGCGCACCATGATGGCGGCCGCCGACCAGGGCGAGTGGGCGAACATCACCGCGCTGATCGCCGCAATCGGATTCGCATGGCCCTATGCCGCGATCGCCTTCCTCGCCGCGCGACTGTCGACGCGCCGACTATAATCGACGCGCGATGAGCGCCTTCGCGCGGCCGCCCGAAGGCGGCATCCTTCCCCGGGAGGATGTCGCGCTTCGCGATAGGGAGGGAGGGCAGTCCACTGAGCTACTACGAGCGCCACATCTTCTTCTGCGTCAACCAGCGCGACGATGACACGCGCCCCTGCTGTGCCGGCGCGGGCTCCGCGGACCTGCAGGCATACGCCAAGCAACGCTGCAAGGAGCTCGGCCTGCTCGGCGCCGGCAAGCTGCGCGTCAACAAGTCGGGCTGCCTCGACCGCTGCGAACTCGGCCCGGTGGCCGTGGTCTATCCGGAAGGCGTCTGGTACCGGGTCTTCGACCGGCAGGACATCGACGACATCGTCGAGTCCCATCTCGTCGGCGGCGAACCGGTCGAACGCCTGCGACTCGAATGAACGCCGCCACCGAAACGGTGGCCATCGCCGGCCCGGCCGGCCGCATATCGACCGCGTACGACGCACCCGCCGGCCCGCCACGCGGCATTGCGGTGATCGCGCATCCGCACCCCTTGTACGGCGGCACCCGCGACAACAAGGTGGTGCAGACCCTGGCCCGCGCGCTCCTTGCCGAAGGCTATGCCTGCTGGCGGCCGGACTTCCGCGGCGTCGGTGAATCCGAGGGTGCGCATGACGACGGCAACGGCGAGACCGAGGACCTGCTCGCGGTCGTGACCCATGCGCGCGCCGCCGCCGGCGACCATCTCCCGCTCGTGCTGGGGGGCTTCTCCTTCGGCTCCTTCGTGCAGGCGCGGGTAGCGCAACGCCTGGCGCAGGAGAACCGGCCCGCCGACCGGATGGTCCTCGTCGGCGTGGCCGCCTCGCGCTTCACGGTCGAGCCGGTGCCCGCCGAAAGCCTGGTGATCCACGGCGAGGTCGACGACGTCGTGCCGCTCGCCGCGGTGTTCGACTGGGCGCGGCCGCTGGAACTGCCGGTCGTGGTCGTCCCGGGTACCGGCCACTTCTTCCATGGACGCCTCGGCCTACTCAAGCGACTCGTGCGCGAGTCGATCGCGGGCTCGCCACCGGGCGCTGGCGCAACCGACGACCCGGCCGGGGAGCACTGATGGACACCGTCGATGATCGTCCGGTGCGCACCGTCCTCGGCACGGCCGAACTGCGTACCGGCCGCGCAGGCCTGTCGGCGCGCCAGCGGCAGATCCTCATCCTGTGCGACGGCCGACGGCCGACCCGGGCGTTGGCGCGCTGCTTCCCGGAACCCGGCTTCGGCGAGGAACTCGCCGCGCTCGAGGCGCTCGGCTTCGTGCGCCAGTCCTCGCCGCCGGTGGTACCTGCCGACGGTTTCGCCAGTGCTGCCGAGGACGCCGCACTCGGCACCCTGCGCCGGCGACTGGTGCAGGCCTGCGCCGACGCGCTCGGTGAAGCCGGCGAGGCCTTCGTCGAGCGCATCGGCCGCGCCCGGTCGCGCGCCGAACTGCGCCGCCTGGTGCCGGCCATGATGGCCGCGGTGGCCGCGACTCGCGGCGACGACAGCGCCCAGGCGCTGCGTCATCGGATCGAACCGCTATGAGCGTCCAGCCCGCCCCCGACGACTTCGACGAGCTGACGGTATTCGAGCGCACCGAGACAGGCGACGCCGCGCTCGCCGCGCCGCCGCCCGGGCTCGATCGGGCGAGCCTGCGCCTGCTCACCCTGATCGACGGCCAGCGCAGCCTCGCCGACCTGCCCCGCTTCGCCCGCGCCGGCGAACTCGACCGCATCGTCGGGATGCTGCGCGAGCGCGGCCTGGTCGCGCAGCGCGGCCAGGCCGACCTGCCCGACGCACAGGCGCGCCAGCAACAACTCGCCAGCGAGCGTGCGATGCTCGAACGGATGAAGGGCGAACTGCGCGGCGTCTTCAATCGTGAACTCGGCCACGCGGGTGCGGTATGGGAGGCCCGGGTCGAGGACTGCGTCAGCATCGAGGTCCTGCGCCAGGTGCTGCGCGAAGCGATCGACGTCCTCTATTTCCGCGGCGGCGGCGAACCGGCCCGGCGAGTGGTGGCCCTGGTCAAGCCGCTGTTTCGCCAGCCGCCGTCCTGAGCGCGGCTTCCGAGCCCTCGCTGGCGGACACCCCTATAATGCGAGGTTTTAGAGGAGCATTGATGTACAAGCTCTTGTCTTTTATAGCAATTTCCCTGTATCTGTCACTCGGCCTTGGCGCCGGGAGCGCCCATGCGCAGGTGAGCCCGCCGGAAATCGCGGGCAAGGCCTGGATCCTGGTCGACATGACGACCGGCCAGGTGCTCGCCGAGCACAACGCCGACGAGCGCTTCGAACCGGCTTCGCTCACCAAGGTGATGACCGCGTACGTCGTGTTCCGCGCCCTGAACGAGAAGCGCATCGACCTCGAACAGCGCCCGCCCGTGTCGGACCGCGCCTACAAGGCGATCGGCTCGAGGATGTTCGTCGAGCCGACCCAGCCGGCGCGGGTCGAGGACCTGCTGCGCGGCATGATCGTCCAGTCGGGCAACGATGCCTCCATCGTGCTCGCCGAAGCGGTTGCCGGCACCGAAGAGGGTTTCGCGCAGATCATGAACCAGACCGCAGAGCGGATGGGCATGAGCAACACCCAGTTTCGCAACTCGACGGGCCTGCCGTCGCCCGAGCACTACTCGACGGCGCGCGACCTCGCCACCTCCGCGATCCACCTGATCCGCGACTTCCCCGAGTGGTATCCGCTCTACTCGGAGAAATCCTTCACCTACAACAACATCAAGCAGGGCAACCGCAATCGCCTGCTCTACGTCGACCCGACCGTCGACGGCATGAAGACCGGCTACACCGAAGCGGCGGGCTACTGCCTGATCTCCTCGGCGCTGCGGCCCCAGCCGGGCGCCAGCATCCAGCGCCGCCTCGTGTCGGTCGTGCTGGGCACCGCGTCGATGGCGGCCCGCGCGATCGAGTCGCAGAAGCTTCTCAACTACGGTTTCCAGAACTTCGACGCCGTCGAGGTCTACGCGACCAACCAGGCGGCGGGCAGCTACAAGGTCTGGAAGGGCGAGGCCGACCAGGTCGCCGCCGGCTTCGGGGAGGCGGTGCGAGTGACCGTGCCCAAGGGGCAGGCGAAAAAGATCGAAGCCGAGATCGAGCACATCCAGCCGCTGGTCGCGCCGATCGCCAAGGGCCAGCGCATCGGCACCCTTAAGGTCAGGCTCGACGGCGACCTGCTCGCCGAGCGGCCCCTGCTGGCGAGCGACGATGTCGCCGCAGCCGGCATCGTGGGCCGACTCTGGGACAGCCTGAAGATGCTGATCCTGCGCCAGTGAGTCCTGCGACCGGGAGCGCGCCATGAGCGAACAGATCGTCCATCTCGACGGGCAGTACATGCCGCTGGCCGAGGCGCGGGTACCGGTGCTCGACCGGGGCTTCGTGTTCGGCGACGGTGTCTACGAAGTGGTGCCGGTATACGCGGGCCGGCCGTTTCGCTGGCGCCAGCACCGGGCGCGGCTCGGGCGCAGCCTCGCCGCGATCCGGATCGCCGACCCGCTCGGGGCTGCCGGCTGGGACGCCCTGGTCGCGGACCTCGTCGATCGCCATCCCTGGCCCGACCAGTTCGTCTACATCCAGGTCACCCGCGGCGTCGCGCCGCGCGCCCATCCCTTCCCGGCCGATTCGAAGCCGACCATCTTCGCGATGAGCAGCGAGCTCAAGCCCCCGGCGAAAGCCTTGCTCGAGAAAGGCGTCTCGCTGGCTTCGCTGCCGGACGAACGCTGGCTGCATTGCGACATCAAGTCGATCTCGCTGCTCGGCAACGTGCTTGCCCGCCAGGCCGCGATCGAGGCCGGCGCCCATGAATGCGTGATGTTCCGCGACGGCTTCCTGACCGAAGGGGCAGCGAGCAATGTCTGGGTCGCGCGCGATGGCGTGGTGCGCGGCGTGCCGGCCGGGCCGCTCGCGCTCGAGGGCATCCGGGTCGGGCTCATCGAATCCCTGTGCGAATCCGAGGGCATCGCCTTCGAGCGGCGCCGCATCCACCGCGAGGAGCTGGCGCGCGCCGACGAACTGATGATCAGCTCGGCGACGCAGGAGATCCTGCCGGTCACCCTGCTCGACGGCGCGCAGGTCGGCGACGGCCGCCCCGGGCCGCTCCATCGGCGCCTCCACGCGGCCTACCAGCGCGCCAAGTCGGACCCGGCCATCGCCGACTGGTCATGAACGACGACGCCAACGGATCCGGCGACCCCGCCAACCAGCGGGCGTTCGACCGGCTCGAGCAGTTGCTCGAGTTCCCGGTCGATTTCCCGCTCAAGATCATCGGCGCGCGCGTCGACGAGTTCGCCGACACCGTGACCGGGATCGTCCTCGCGCATGCGCCCGACTTCGACCCGGCCACCGCGCGGATGCGGGTGTCCTCGAAGGGCGCCTGGCTCAGTGTATCGGTGACGATCAGGGCGCAGTCGCGTACGCAGCTGCAGGCGCTTCACGACGCCCTGGCGGACCATCCGCTGGTGCGGATGGTCCTGTAGCCGCCGCGACTGCGGGCCACCCGCTCAGCGACGCATGAGGGTCGCCAGCACCTGCCCCTGGGCGAGCAGCTCGAGCCGATCGCGCTCGAGCCGGTAACCGGTCGTCGAACTCAAGGCCGCGACCATCCGCCGCTCGGCCATGCCGGCCTCTCCCGGGCAGGCCATCTTGGTCGATTGCTCGATCCGGAACTGCAGCTCCTCGCCCTGGACGCGGAAGCGGCCGCCCATGCGATTGCAGCCGACACCGGCAGAGAACCCGCCGCGGCCATCCTGCTCCTTCTCGAAGCTCAGCAGGTTCGCCTCGGCGCGGACCGCTGCCGGCACCGGCTTGCCAAGGACCTCGGCGAAGCTCCACTGGCTCCCCGAGATGCCACTCGAGAACAGGCCGCCGAAAACACCGCCGCCCCCGCGCGGCGCGCCTTCCCCGCCGCCCCCGCCGGGCTGGGCACAGCCGGCGAGCGCCGCGATCGCGAACACGAGCAGGGTGCGGCGCAGGATTGCGGGTTGGACGACACGGGACAGGGACTGGATTCTGGTCATCGGAAGGGGCTCCGGGCAGGACGATTCCCGATCATGCCATGATCGGGGCCGGACCCCGCCCCCTGCCCGGCCTGCCGATGGATGCCCCGCCAAACCCGATCCTGGTCCGCCAGGTCGGCCTCGCCCCCTACCTGCCGACGCTCGAATCGATGCGCGAGTTCACCCGTCGCCGCGACGCATCGAGCATCGACGAGATCTGGCTGCTCGAGCACCCCCCGGTGTTCACCCAGGGCGTCGCCGGCCAGGCGGCCTTCATCCACGACCCGGGTCCGATTCCCGTCGTGGCGACCGAACGCGGCGGCCAGGCCACCTACCATGGCCCGGGCCAGCTCATCGCCTACCTCCTGGTCGACCTGCGCAGGCGCCGGCTCGGGGTGCGCGACTTCGTCTGCCTGATCGAGCAGGCGCTGATCGACTACCTCGCCTCGGTCGGCATCGCCGCCGGCCGACGCGAGCGCGCGCCCGGCGTCTACCTGCGCGAGGCGGGCCCGCCGCCGGATCGAGCGGGCGCACCCGCTGCGCCGACCGCGACCGCGACCGACGCCGGCTCGGCGCAAGGCGCCAAGATCGCCTCGCTCGGCCTGAAGGTCAGCCACGGCCGCAGCTACCATGGCCTGGCCCTGAACGTCGCGATGGACCTCGGCCCCTTCGGGCGCATCGACCCCTGCGGCATGCCGGGGCTCGCGGTGACCGACATGCGCAGCCAGGGCGTCACGCGCAGCGTCGCGGCCGCCGGCGACGAGCTCGCCGGCTGGCTGCTGTCCCGCCTGGGCGCAGTGCCCGCTTCCCCATCGGCGACAATAGCGTCGCCCCAGCCCCTGCAAGCCGAACCATGAACAATCCGCCCGACCCGATCCGCCCGCCCCAGGACCCGAGCATCAAGCAGAAGGCCGCGGCCAAGACCGACCGGATTCCGATCAAGGTGGTATGGCCGACCGAGACCCTGCGCAAACCCGAATGGATCCGGGTCAAGCCCGCCAAGGTCGACAGCCGCTTCTACGAGATCAAGCGGATCCTGCGCGAGCACCGGCTGCACACCGTCTGCGAGGAAGCCGCCTGCCCGAACATCGGCGAGTGCTTCGGCAAGGGCACCGCGACCTTCATGATCATGGGCGACAAGTGCACCCGCCGCTGTCCCTTCTGCGACGTCGGACATGGCCGGCCCGATGCCCTCGACGCCGAGGAACCGCTCAACCTCGCGCGCACCATCGCGGCGCTGGGCCTGCGGTACGTGGTGATCACCAGCGTCGATCGCGACGACCTGCGCGACGGCGGCGCCGCGCATTTCGTCGACTGCATCCGCCGGGTCCGCGAGCTGTCGCCGGCCACGCGTATCGAAGTGCTGGTACCCGATTTCCGCGGCCGGCTCGACCGGGCGCTCGAGATCCTCGAGGCGGCGCCACCCGACGTGATGAACCACAACCTCGAGACGGTGCCCCGGCTCTATCGGGAAGCCCGGCCGGGGTCCGACTACGCGCATTCGCTCAGGCTCCTCCAGGAGTTCAGGCGACGGGTGCCGGGCGTGCCGACCAAGTCGGGCCTGATGGTCGGCCTGGGCGAGACCGACGAGGAGATCCTCGAGGTGATGGCCGACATGCGCGAGCACGACATCGACATGCTGACCATCGGCCAGTATCTCGCGCCCTCGACGGCCCACCTGCCGGTGCGGCGCTACGTCCATCCCGACACCTTCGCGATGTTCGGCGCGCGGGCCCGGGCGATGGGCTTCACCCATGCGGCGGTCGGCGCCCTGGTGCGCTCCTCGTACCATGCCGACGAGCAGGCGCACGCCGCGGGCGTCGCGACCGACTGAACTTCCCTTTCCACGAACGAAGACGATGACGACGATCTACGCCCGCGGGCGACGCGGCCCGCGGCGGCCGCTATTGCAGGCGATCCTGCCCGGGCTTGCGGCCATGCTGGCCGCGGTGCCGGCAGCCGCGCACGAGACCCGGCTCGAGGAAGTCCGGGTAAGCGGCCACTACGACAATTCGGTGGGTTCGTCCGATGCCGCATCGCAGGGCGTGATCGGCGCCGAACTGCTCGAGAATCGCCCCGCCCTGCGCACCGGCGAGATTCTCGAGTACGTCCCCGGCATGATCGTCACCCAGCACTCGGGCGACGGCAAGGCCAACCAGTATTTCCTGCGCGGCTTCAACCTCGACCACGGTACCGATTTCGCGACCCGCGTCGACGGCGTCCCGGTGAACCTGCCGACACACGGCCATGGCCACGGCTATACCGACCTGAATTTCCTGATGCCCGAACTGGTCGAGCGGATCGACTATCGCAAGGGCCCCTACTTCGCCGAGAACGGCGACTTCTCCACCGCCGGATCGGCCGATATCTGGCTGCGCGACAGCCTCGCCCGGCCGCTCGCCTCGATCACCCTGGGCGAGCACGGTTTCGGCCGCCTCTTCGCCGCAGGGTCCGTCGCCACCGGCACCGGGCACTGGCTCGCGGCCTTCGAGCACCAGGTGCGCGATGGCCCGTGGGTCGAGCCCGCCGACTTACGCCGCAACAATGCCCTGCTGCGCTACAGCGACCGCCGCGGCGCCGACCGCCTGAGCGTCACCGGCATGTTCCACGACTCGCGCTGGCGGGCCACCGACCAGGTGCCGCTGCGCGCGATCGACGCCGGCCTGATCGACCGCTTCGGATCGCTCGATCCCACCGACGGCGGCCGGACCCGGCGCGCCAGCCTGTCGGCGAACCTGCACCGCCACCTCGACGACGGCGCCTTCGAGGCGCGCGCCTGGGTGCTCGCCTACCGGATGAACCTGCTGTCGAACTTCACCTACTTCCTCGACGATCCGGTCGACGGCGACCAGTTCGAGCAGACGGACTGGCGCCGCGCGACCGGCGGCGAGCTGCGACGACTCTGGCGCGCCCGCCTCGGCGGCCTGCCGATCCTCAATTCGGTCGGCCTGCAATGGCGCCACGACCGCATCGATCTCGGCTTGCGCAAGACCCGGGCAGGCGAGCGGCTCGACACCGTGCGCGACGATTCGGTGCGCCAGACGAGCGCCGCGCTCTACGCCCGGAGCGAAGTGGCCTGGCAACCCTGGCTGCGCACCGTCGCCGGCCTGCGCTTCGATCGCTACTGGTTCGACGTCGAAGCGAGCCAGGCCGCCAATTCGGGCGCGACCAGTGCGGGCCGGATGTCCCCGAATCTCTCGGCGATCCTCGGGCCCTGGTCCGATACCGAGTTCTTCCTCAACTGGGGGCGCGGCTTCCACAGCAACGACGGCCGTGGCACCGTCACCCGCCTCGACCCGAATACCGGCGATCCGGCCGAACCGGTTCCCGGCCTCGTGCCGGCCGATGGATTCGAAATCGGGATGCGCAGCGAAGCAATCGCGGGCCTGCAGAGCTCGCTCTCGGTCTGGCAGCTGGAAACCGACTCCGAACTCGTGTTCGTCGGCGATGCGGGCACCACCGAAGCCGGCAGGCCCGCCCGCCGCCGGGGCATCGAGTTCAGCAACCGCTACACACCCCGCCCCTGGCTGCTGATCGATGCGGACCTCGCCTGGACCCGCGCGCGCTTCAACGACGGCGACCCGGCCGGCGATCGCATCCCGGGCGCGGTCGAGCGGGTCGCCTCGCTGGCCGTCACGCTGCGCGAGCGCGACCGCTGGCTCGCCAGCCTGCAATTGCGCCACCTCGGCGCGCGCCCGCTGGTCGAGGACGATTCGGTACGCGCCGGCTCGATGACCCTGGTGAACCTGCGCCTGGGCTGGCGGCTCAACCGCAGCACCCGCCTGCAGCTCGACGTCTTCAACCTGTTCGACCGCGAGGCGAACGACATCGAGTATGCGTACGAGTCGCGGCTGCCCGGCGAGGCCGGCCCGGTCTTCGACCGCCATGTCCATCCGGTGGAGCCTCGGGCGGCGCGCCTGTCGCTGCTGTTCGAACTCTGAGGCCCGCCCTCGATCCGGAGGGCGCCGCCGCGGGCGGCCAGCGTCGCACTTGATCTTTCGCGGTGTCGCGGCGGGCAGCCGGCGTCACACTTGATCCTCCGCAGTGCCGCCCGCGCACCACAATCGCAACAGCAAAGGCGACTGCGGCCGCGGCGCGCAGCGACTGGTGTGGCGCCGAGAAGCGCAGCGAGACTGACGCGCGCCGACAGGCGCGGGGCTGGCTCGCGAGCATCGCAGGACGACGGCGAAGCCGGCCGCCACACTGGAGCGCAGCGACGTGGTCGCAGGCGACTTTGAACCGAGCTGACGACGTAGTCCGCGCTGGCGCCTTGGACACGATGATCGCAGGAGAACGCCCGGCAGCGCCGGAAGCCCCGCACTTGATCAGGGCTGCAGCGCCTCGACCAGGAAGCGCTGGGTCGCGCTGCGCGCCGGCGGCATGTTCATCACCCGCTGCGGCGCATTGCCCAGCAACAGCACCTCGGCGCGCGGGTTGTTGCGCAGCAGGGGACCGCAATGGCCGACCGGATCGGGCAGGCCGACCCAGGAATTGGCCGACGAGAAGAGCGGATCGCGCGCGCTGATCACGTTGAGCACCGGACGCCCCGGCGGCAACCGGGTGCCATGCTCCTTGACGAAGAAATTGTTCTCGCAACTCCAGCCGAACAGGAGGCGAGCGTTGAACTCGGGGCCGTCGTAGCGCGCCGCCGCGACCGCGCCCTCCTCGAAGCCGGCGAGCGCCATCCGGCTGGTGTCGACCCAGTCGGCCGCGCCGGCCGCCTGCAGGGCGAAGACGACTTCGCTCCGGCGCATTTCGTGGATGCGCTCGTACGTGTCCTTGTCGACCGGCGAGGTATAGGTGAGCCGGCTCTGGAGCTGCATGCTGTCGGTGGCGATGCTGCCGATGCCGACCGTTTCGGCCAGCCACTGCTGCCACTCCTTGAGCGCCGGCGAAACACCGGACGCGCCATGCATCACCACGACGACCGGCACCCGGGCGACCGCGCGCCCCTGCACGCCAACGAGCGGCCCGGTGTAGACCGCCCCGCCGGTCGCGCGCGCCGGAATGGCGACCCAGGCCTGCTCGACGGTGGCCCGGGCCGACGCATTGGAATGGCTCCAGGACGAGCCGCGCACTGCGCCATCGGGCGCCACCGGCCGGGACGAGCAGGCGGCGAGCAGGACCGCCACGCCGGCGACGCACACGAGGACAAGACGCTTCATTCGATCACTCCGAGGGATGGCCGCCCGATCATCGCCGGGGCTCCTGGCCAGCCGCGGTCCCCGCGCCGGCGCTACGGGAATATAGCGGACAACGCGCCGTCGATCAGCCACGAACCAGCCCCGAATCGGCGACGACTGGGGCCACGGCCCACCGGGGACTCTCGCGTTATCCTTGCCCCAGGAATTCGCCTAACCCCGTGAACCCGTCGAGGAGACCCAGATGATCGAACTCTATTTCGCGCCCGGCGCATGCTCGTTCGTGCCGCATGTCGGGCTCGAGATCGTCCGCCAGAAAACCGGTGAAGGCTTCGAGCCCCGGATGATCAAGCTGCACAAGGGCGAGCATCTCACCCCCGAGTACCTCGCCATGAACCCGAACGGACAGGTGCCGGTCATCACGGTCGACGGCAAGCCCCTGACCCAGATCGTCGCGATCGCCGACTACCTCGACCAGCGCTTCCCGCAGGCGGGCCTGCTGCCGACCGATCCGTGGGAACGGGCGCAGTCGCTGTCGATGCTGGCCTGGTTCAACAACACGGTGCATCCGACCTTCACCCATGTATTCATGCCGCACAAGTACAGCGACGACAAGGACGTCCAGCAGAAGATCCGCAGCCATGCGGTCGGGACGTACCGGGGGCTGCTCGAGCGGATCCAGGACCAGGTCGCGGCGGGTGGCCCGATCTGGAGCCAGCCGGCGGCAAGCCTGCACGATGCCTACGCCTTCACCCTGCTGCGCTGGGCCGGCTACGCCGGCATCGACCCCGCTTCGCTGCCGGGGCTGAAGGCGCATGTCGAAGGCAAGATGACGGCCGAACCGATCGCCGCCGCACTGGCGCGCGAGCGGATCGCGCTGGACACCTACAAGCCGGCCGCCTGAGCCGCGGCTGCGCATTCGGGCGCAGGGCAAGGCGCCCGCATGCGCAGCCGCCTAGTGTGCTGAGTGGGGCAGGACGATCCAGGCGGTGCGCCCCTCGGTGGCGAAGCCGATCTCGGCGCCGTGGGGCAGGCACAGTCGGGTGCGGCCGTGGCCGAAGGGCAGGCCGGTGAGCACCGGTGTGCGGGTGTGCGCGCGCAGCCAGCGCACCACGGCCGCCATGTCGAAGCCGCCGTCGGCTTCGACGGCGCGATAGCCGTTGAACTCGCCGAGCAGGATCACCCGTTGCGCGTCGAGGACCCCGGCGTGGAGCAACTGGATGAGCATTCGCTCGATGCGATACGGATGCTCGTTGACATCCTCGAGGAACAGGATGCCCCGGTCGATCTTCGGAAACCAGGGCGTGCCGAGCATCGCGCACACGAGCGCGAGGTTGCCGCCCCAGAGCACGCCCCGCTCGTCGATCCCGGCCGGCCCCGCGACCCGGAACCCGAGCACTTCGAGGCGACCCGCCATCGCGTCGTCGAAGGTGGCGACGGTGTTCTCGTCGAGCGCATCGAAATCGGCGCCGAAATCGGCAAGCAGCGACGGCCCCGACCAGGTCGGCGCGCCGACCCGGGCCAGCATCGCGAGCTGGAACGCGGTGAAATCGGAATAGCCGACCCAGCGCTTGCCCGATTCGGCGAGCCGCTCGAAGGGCAGCTCGGGCAGGATCCGGCTCAGGCCGTAGCCGCCACGGGTGATCATCGCGATTGGCTCGGCGGCGGCGGCGGCGCGTTCGAAGGCAGCCATGCGCATCCGGTCGGTGCCCGCGAAGCGCGTGCTGCGGGCGAGCGCGGCCCGGTCGAGCCGGGGCGCGTAGCCGAGCCGGCGCAGGTTCGCGAGGCCTTGCTCGATGCGTGGATCGCCGGCGGGAATGGCGCCCGCCGGCGAGAACAGGTAGATGCCGTCTGCGGCGGCCGATGTCGTCATCGCCGAAGTCTGCCATGAACGGAACCCGCGAACGAACCGCACGCGCACCTGCCAGCGCGCCGGGCGCGCGGCTACACTAGCGAATCGACAGGAAAACGGGCCGGCGCCATCGAGGCGGCGCCCCAGGGAAACCGGGGATTTCGGATGATTCGCAAGGAGGACGGCAGGCGTCTCGTCGGACGCGTCAGGCAGATCCTGTTCTCGCCCGCCCAGGCATGGCCGGAGATCGAGCGCGAGCCGGCCACGATCGGGGGCATCTACCGGCAGTACCTGGTCTGGCTTGCGCTGGTGCCGGCCGTCGCGAGCTTCATCGGCGCATCGATCATCGGCTACCAGAGCCTTGGCTTCGGCGGCCGCCTCGGGCTAGGCGCCGGTCTCGTCCAGCTCGTGGTCGGCCTCGTCCTGACCCTCGTCGGTGTCTATGTCGTAAGCCTCGTGGTCGACTGGCTGGCACCGAAGTTCGGCGGGACAGCCAACCGGCTCGCCGCCTTCAAGCTGGTCGCCTACGGATCCACCGCGGCGCTGGTGGGCGGCATCTTCGCGATCGTGCCGCTGCTGGGCCTGCTCGGGCTGCTCGCGGCGATCTATTCGATCTACCTGCTGTACCTCGGCCTGCCGGTGCTGATGAAGAATCCGCCCGACCGGACCGTGCTCTACACCATCGCGGTCGTCGTCTGCGCCTTCGTGGTGAACCTGCTGGTCGCCATGATCGTGGGCTGGTTCCTGCCCGGCCCGGCCCGCCCGGGCCAGACCGACATCGGCATCGGCGCCCCGCAGGACGGTTCCGCCCTGACCGCCGCCAAGGTCGAGGAGCTCAGCCGGCGCATCGAGGAGATGGGGCGCCGGCTCGAGACCGCCGGGCGCAGCGGCGATGCCGAGCAGCTCGCCCGCGCAAGCCGTGAAGCGGTCGGCGAGATGGCGCGCGGCGCCGGCGGGCGCACGCCCGTGGAAGCCGCCCGCCTCAAGGCGGTGCTGCCCGAATCGGTCGGCGGCATGAAGCGCGGCGGCTACGAAGCCCAGTCGCGCAGCATGATGGGCCTGAACATGTCGACCGCCGAGGCGACCTACCAGGATGCGAATCGTTCGCTCAAGCTCGAGATCATCGACACCGGCAGCGCCGCCGGCCTGTTGTCGGGCGTGGCCGGCTGGGCCAACGTACTGGTCGATCGCGAAACCGACACCGCGATCGAGAAGACCTGGCGCAGTGGTGACCGGGTGATCAATGTGCGATCCGACAAGGATGGCAGTCGGGCCGAGTACAAGCTGCTGTTGCCCAACGGCATCGTCGTCGAAGCCCGCGGCAGGCGCATGAGCCTCGACGAGGTGACGGCGGTGGTCGCCGGCCTCGACCTGCGCGAACTCGAAGCGGCCGAATGACGGACGCGCCCCCAGGAGAAAACACCATGGCAGGAAGCAGAACCGATCGCGCGGGTGTCGCGATCGTCACCGGCGCCGGCACCGGCATCGGCCGGGCGGCCGCCCTCGCCCTGCTCGCCGACGGCTGGCAGGTCGTGCTGGCCGGGCGCCGCCAGGCCCCGCTCGAGGAACTCGCGGCGCAGGCCGGGGCGGACCGGGCGCTCGCGCTGCCGACCGATGTCGCCGACCCGAAAGCGGTCGCGCGCCTGTTCGCCGGCGCCCGCGACGCCTTCGGCCGGGTCGACCTGCTCTTCAACAACGCCGGCATGGGCGCGCCGCCCCTGCCCCTCGAGGAACTCACCGCGGAGCAATGGCGCGAAGTGGTCGACGTCAACCTCTCGGGAATGTTCTACTGCATCCAGGAAGCCTTCCGCGTCATGAAGGCGCAGGATCCACGCGGCGGACGGATCATCAACAACGGCTCGATCTCGGCGCATGCGCCGCGGCCGCATTCGGCGCCCTATACCGCGACCAAGCATGCGGTCACCGGCCTGACCAAGTCCGCATCGCTCGACGGCCGCCCCCACGACATCGCCGTCGGGCAGATCGACATCGGCAATGCCGCCAGCGAACTGACGGCGCGCATGGCCAGGGGCGTGCCGCAGGCCGACGGCCGCATCGCGCCGGAACCCCTGATGGATGTCGACCAGGTCGGCCAGGCGGTGGCCCAGATGGCGGCATTGCCGCTCGAGTCGAACATCCAGTTCATGACCATCATGGCCACCAAGATGCCCTTCGTCGGCCGGGGCTGAATCACGGCCGTGGATTCGACCTCATGAGGCGTTGGGGCCCTTGCCGTGCAACCCGCACTGCCTGCGGCACCCGACCTTGTCCTGCGGCCGAATCCGCAGCCGTGTGAAGCTCAGCCGGCAGCGGGCGCCGGCCGGGCAAGCTCCTTTTGCAGGCGCGCGCGCAGGCGCTTGCTGCCCGCGCCGACCAGGGTCGCCGCGATGGTGCCGTCGCGCGCCACGATGAATCGGGTGGGCGTGCCGGGAATCGGACCGAAGGCTTCGAGCACCTTGCCCATCGGATCGAGGGCGACCGCGAACGGCAGCCGGTTGCGGCCGGCATAGGCGATCACGTGGTCAGGCCGGTCGTAGGGCATCGCCACCGCGATCGTGGCCAGGCCCTCGGGGGCGAGTTCGCGCGACAGTGCCACGATCTCGGGCATCTCGCGCACGCAGATCACGCAGCTCGTGGCCCAGAACTCGACCATCACCACCTGGCCGCGCAGGTCGGCGAGTTCGATGCGACGCCCATCGATGATGTTGAACATCACCGCCGGCGCCGGCTTCGGGGTCGTCAGGCGCTGCCAGCCGGTCCAGGCGGCAAGGCCCGCGACCAGCAGCAGCACGACAAGGAGGGCGGCGCGCATGCGCGGCCGGACCAGGGGATTCGCTTTCGACATGGTTTCCTGCTCGATCCCCGATTGTCGCCCGTCGCGGCGAACCGTGCCGGGAACCATCGGGCGCGGCGCCCGGGTACCCGGCTCAGTGCGCCGGTACTTCTTCGTCGCCGACTTCCATGGCGAAGTTCCAGCGCTCGCCGCCCCGGACCCGTAGCGGGGGGCAGTCGATGGCCGCCGCAACGGCGGCGAGGAAGGCCTGGAAGTGCGGATCGTCGACGTCGCGCGCCAGCGCGCCAAGCGATTTCAGCAGGGACGGCTTCTGCAGGGGCGCGATCGCCGCCAGGACTTCGAGCGCCTGGGCGAGGGAAGCCGCATCGGTGCGATCGGAGGTCGACACCGGTGGCGCGATGCCCAGGCCGTCGGCGGCGCGCGAGACCGCCTCGCGGGTGCCGCGGGCGGACTGTTCGCCGATCGCGGCGGCCAGCCCGAAGAGCTCGGCGAGCGCACGGCGCAACTCGTCGGGGCCCGGCTCCCTGCCCGGCTCCACCGGCAGCAATCGGTGGCGCACCAGGGTGAAGTAGATCCATTCGGTCTTGTCGATGCGCCCGTCGAGTTCCACCGCCGCGCGGCAGGCATCGAGCAGGCGCTCGTGGAGCTCGCGCGGCCAGGGCCGCAGGCGGGCGGTGAGCACTTCGAGCAGCGGCAGGCGCAACCAGAGCGCCTCGGGTCGGGCGACCCAGGCGAGCGCCGCCGTGAGCGAATCATCGGCGGGATTCTCCTCGACCGGGTCGTCGCCGTCGTGGCGGGCGGGCGTCGCCACCAGCCCGCGCAGCAGGCGGCTTGCCTGGTCGAACGAAGGCGACAGGCTCCGCACGGCCGAGAGCAGCACTCCCGCATGGTCGGCCGCCGACATCGAGGCGCCCACCAGGGCTTCGACCGACAACGCCGCGCCGATGCCCGAGCCCGGCGGCTCGTCGAGCGGAACCATGATCGGCACCAGGCAGGAATCACCGGCGTTGAACTCCAGCGGCGCCAGTGCCGGGATCGGCGAGGGCGCAACCTCGACCCGCGCTTCGACCACCGACTCGATCGCCGGCATGTAGCGGCCATAGAGGCTGCGGATCCGCAGCGCCAGCGAGGGATGCGAGTCGAGCCAGCCATGGCGGCGGTTCTGGCCCGCAAGCAACAAGTGGGCAAGTACTTCGGCGTATTCCGACTCGAGTCGGCGGCCACGCTGCCCGGCAACCTTGCGCAGGGCCCGCCCGAGACCCTGCGGATCGCGGGTCAGCTCGACCGCGTGCGCATCGGCGAGCAGCTCGCGCTGGCGGCTCAGGCCCGCCTGGATCAGGCGCCCGGCCAGGTGTCCGATCCAGCCGATGCCGACCAGCGCGGCACCCGCCAGCCACAGGCCGGGCCAGGGGATCACGGAGCCGCGACCATGCCAGCGGCCCGCCTCACGCGGCAGGGAGGCGCCGATCATCCCGTGCCCCATCACCGAGAGCGACATCAGGCCGTAGAGGGCGCCGGCGGCCCGGGTATTGAGCGCCACGTCGCCATGCACGACATGCGCGATCTCGTGCGCGACCACGCCCTGCAGCTCGGCCCGGTCGAGCCGCTCGACCGCGCCCCGGGTGACGATGATCGCGCAGCGCGTCGGTTCGTCGCCGGCGGTCAGCGCATTGATCGTCGGGTCGTCGAGCACGAAGATCTCCGGCACCGCGATGCCGGCGGCGATCGCCATCTCGTCGACCACGTTGGCGAGGCGACGATGGCGCAGGTCGTACTCGTCGAGCGACCGGGCGCCGAGCCGATGCGCGATCGCGGCGCCACCGTCGGCCAGGCGCAGGGACTCGAGCCAGGCGCCGCCGATCACGAACAGCAGCACGACGAAGCTGTTGGTCAGCACGAAGTACGGCGGCAAGGGCGCGCCGGCCGTGCTCAGCCTCCAGATGGCCTCACCCACGAGGTTGACCGCCAGCAGCACGAGCGCAACCGCGAGCCCGAACAGCAGCACCAGCCGCCGCGAGGACGCCCGTGTCCGGGATTGCCGCTCGAAGAAGTCCATGTTCAGCGAACCCGGCGGATCGACCGCTTTCGGTGATTCATCCCGCGCGCCAGGGTTTCAGGACCTGTGGATGGTTCGTTCACAGGTTCTCAAAGCTCGACGGCAACCGGCTCTCGCTCGCGCGCGGCCCGGGTGGCGCGCAGCGAGTTCGCGCTGCGAAACCCGAAGGCGCCAGCGACGATCGACGCCGGGAAGGATTCGATCGACGTGTTGTAGCGCATCACGTCGTCGTTGAAGGCCTGGCGAGCGAACGCGATCCGGTTCTCGGTCGATGAAAGCTCCTCGACGAGATGGGCGACCGTCTCGTCGGCCTGCAGCTCGGGATACGACTCGACCAGCGCGAACAGCTTGCCGAGGGGACCGGCGAGCGCCGCCTCGGCCATCTCGATCGCGGCGAGCGCACCGCCGTCGCCTGGCCGCTCATGGGCGGCGGCATGCGCGAGCACCGCCTGCTGGCGCGCCCGCACCACTGCCTCGAGGGTCTCGCGCTCATGCGCGAGGTAGGCCCGGGTCGCCTTGACGAGGTTGGGAATGAGATCGTACCGACGCTTGAGCTGCACGTCGATCTGCGCAAACGCGTTGTGGAAACGGTTGCGCGAAGCGATGAACTCGTTGTACTTCACGACCGCCCAGATGACCGCGGCCGCGAGGAGTACAGCAAGAATCGCGAGGCCGTTCACCGAGTTCATCGTCGACACCGCCAGAATTGCCGAGGGATGTCGAATTGTCGGGTCAAACGCGCGTCCTGAGGCGCGGATCACATGCCGCCCGTCGGACACAGCATCGCATCCGTCCGGCATGTTTTCGCGAACCGCCGGATGGCGGCCGGATCCGTCCGCCCGCCTGCCAACGGCGCCCGCCCCGCGGGCCGGGCGCCGCCGCCGAAATCAGGTCCGGCCGTCGAGCCGACGCGCTTCCTCGGCCGAAATCACCTCGAACACGGTGATCACGCGGGCAACGCCGGAGGTCCGGCTCGCGATGCGCGCCGCCGCCTCGGCTTCGGTGCTGGTCAGGATGCCCATCAGGTAGACGGTGGTCTTCTCGGTCACGACCTTGACCGAGTTGCCGGGGACTTCGGAGCTGTTGAGCAGCGCCGTCTTGACCCGGGTGGTGATCGAGGTATCGGTGACCGAGGAGCCGAACGAAGCCCGGCCGGCGACGACCAGTTCGTTGTGCACCTGGTTCACGTTCTCGACGGCGCCAACGACCTCGGCGGCGCGCGCCTTGATGCCCTCGCTTTCGACCTGGCCGGTCAGCAGGACCCGGCGATTGAAGCTCGTCACCGAAATGCCGCCGCCCTGGACCTTGTTCGCGCGCAAGGCCTCGTAGGCCTTGAGCTCGATGCCCTGGTCCTCGGTCTGGGCCCCGATCGTGCGGCGGTCGACGGCGGCGAGGCCGCCCGCGATGATGCCGGTGGCGGCTGCAGTGAAGCAGCCGGCGAGGCCGACGCTCATGCCGACCAGGGTTGCCACCAGCGCGGCGCGTGCGATCAGTTGCATTTCAATTCACTCCCGGGGTTCGGTGCCTGGCGCGAGATCACGCATCGCGTCGATCGCGTCGCACAGGCAATGGATGAGCAGGAGATGGACTTCCTGGATTCTGGCGGTGCGGGTGTGCGGAACCCGCAATTCGAGGTCGTCGGGGGCGAGCTTCGCGGCGAGCCGACCGCCATCGCGGCCGGTCAGGGCGAGGACCCGGAGGCCACGCTGGTGCGCGGCCTCGACGGCGCGCACGATGCTGCCCGAATTGCCGCTGGTGCTGAAGGCGACGAGCACGTCGCCTTCGCGGCCGAGGCCACGCACCTGGCGGGCGAAGACTTCATCGTAGGCGTAGTCGTTGGCGACCGCGGTCAGGATCGACGAATCGGTGGTCAGGGCGATCGCGGCGAGTTCTTCGCGCTCGCGCTCGAAGCGGCCGATCAGCTCGGCTGCGAAGTGCTGGCTGTCGGCGGCCGAGCCGCCGTTGCCGCAGATCAGGAGCTTGCCGCCGCCCGCGAGGCAGGTGTCGAGCAGGCGCGCGGCGCGCTCGGTCGGCTCGACGAGGACGGCGCGGGCAGCCGCCTTGGTGGCCAGGCTTTCGGCGAAATGGGCGTCGATGCGGGAGGCTGGCGTCATCGCCCCGGATTATACGGCTCGCGCTCAGCGAAACGCATCGCGCAGCCAGTCGATGTGCCCGTCGTCGATCGCGCACACGTCGAACCGGCAGCCAGGCCAGGGCCGGTCTCCGAAGCGACGCTTGAGCAGGTGCTGCGCCTGCAGGCGGATGCGGCGCTGCTTGGCCGGCGTGACGCTCGCCGCCGCGCCGCCGAAGGCCGCGCTGGCGCGTCGACGCACTTCGACGAACACCCATTCGGCGCCGTCGATCATGACGAGGTCGATTTCGCCGAGCGGACTGGCATCGTTGCGCACCACCAGCTGCAGGCCGGCGCGCTCGAGGTGGCGCAGGGCGAGGTCTTCGGCTTCGTCGCCGCGGCGCTGCGCCGGCGAGCGCCGCGGCAAGGCCGACGCGTCCCTCATCGCGGCCCGGCCGGTGGCGGCACCGGAACGAAACCCGAACTCGCGGCCGGCGCCGATGTCGCGGGCACCGGCACGAAGCCGGAAGACGAGGGCATCGGCGGCGCCGCGGGGACCGGCACGAAACCGGTGGGCGCCGGCGGCGGTGTCGGTGCGGGAATCGGGGCGAAACCGGAGGGTGCCGGCGGCGGTGCCGGCACCGGCACGAAGCCCGGCGACGGCGGCGCCGAGGGTTGCACGGGCGCCGGCGGCTGGCCTGGCGACCAGGGCTGGGGCGGCGCCGTCGGGTCGGTGGGCGCGGGCGGCTGCGCGGGATCACCCGGCAGGACGGGCGCCGGTTCGGTCGGCGCTGGCGCCGGCGCCGGGATCTCGGCGGGCACCAGCATGCCGCCCTGGTAGACGGAGACGGTGGAGATCCGCTGGATGCGGGGATCGACCGGCACGTCGACCCGCAGCCAGCCGGTCACGCCGTCGAGTTCGATCTGCTGGCGACCGAGGACGAGCTCGCGGGCGACGCGATAGGCATCGATGCCGAGGGCGTAGAGACGCTGCAGTTCGAGGTGGGGGATCTTCTCGGAACGAGGATAGGCCAGCACCGTCGAATGATTGCGCTCGACCTGCCAGGGCATCTCGACGATGTGCAGGCCATCGAGCGCCGGATTGGCGAGCAGTTCCCCCGCCTTGGTATCGGGGATCGCGCCGATGTCGAGGCGCGAAGTGCCGTACAGGGGCGTCTGCGGCCCGAGCGCTTCGCGCACCGCCGGCACCGCCTCCGGCGAGAGCGCGATGAAGGCGGCATCGACGCGCACGCCGCCCAGGACGCGCGGCAGGTCGTAGAGCATGCGGGTGTCGAGGGCGAGCATGTCGTAGCTCTCGCCGCCGAGCGCGCGCCAGGTGTCGAGGAAGGCGTTGGCGCTGCGCTGCGCCAGCGATGAGGCCTGGTCGGCGATGGCCAGCGCCCGGGGCACCGTGCCTCCGGCCTGGCGGATCGTCCGGTCGATCGCGAAGTGCGCGATCTGCGCGCCTTCGTCCTCGACCGGCAACCCGAACTGCACGCAGCCGGCCGGCAGGATGTAGCCCGGCTCGGGGGCATTGAGCGTCAGGACCGGCAAGGGCAAGGTGTCGATCTCGGCAAGCCGGTTGACCCCGGCGCGGGTGATCGGCCCGATGGCGATCGCGAAGCCGCGGCCGGCGATTCGCTGCAGCAGGCCGGGCAGGTCGCTGCGTTCGTCGTCGAGTTCGAAGGATTCGACCGCGACACCGGCGCCGTCGACCTCGTGCGCAGCCCGCACACCCAGTAGCAAGGCGTCGGCCGCGCGTCGGTAGGCGCCTTCATCGTCAGGCAGCAGCAGTGCGATCCGGGTGTCGCCCCGGCCGAAACGGGTGGCCGCGCTTGCGGCGCCGCTGGCGAGCGCCGACAATCCCGTCACGCCCGGGGCCCGCGCGGCGGCGAGTGCCGAAGCGCCAGAGCCCAGGATTCGAAGTAGCGAACGACGCTTCATGAACGAGAGACCCTCCGGGCGGCTCGAAGCCGGATTATATGTAGTCGCCACGCCGATCGGTCATCTGTCCGATCTAGGCCGGCGGGCTGCGGATGTCTTGCGCCAGGCCGACCTGGTCGCCGCGGAAGACACGCGCACGAGCCGTGTGCTGCTCGATTCGATCGGCGCCACCACGCCGATGATCGCCGCCCATGAACACAACGAGCAGGCGGCAGCCCAGGAGATCGTCGCCCGCGCAGCGGCGGGCGAAGCGATTGCCCTCATCTCCGATGCAGGCACGCCGGGCATCAGCGACCCGGGCGCGCGCATCGTGCGCGCGGCGCGAGCGGCGGCGATCACGGTGCGCGCGGTGCCCGGCCCATCGGCGGCGGCGGCGCTGGTGTCGATCGCCGGCCTGCGCGCCGAGGCCTTTCGCTTCATCGGTTTCCTGCCGACCCGGGCGCAGGCGCGCGCGCAGCGGATCGCCGCCTGGCGCGACATCGACGAGGCCGTCGTGCTGTACGAGTCGCCACACAGGATCGACGCCACCCTGGCGGCCATCACGGCGGTGCTCGGCGAGGATCGGGAAATCGTCGTCGGTCGCGAGCTGACCAAGCGGTTCGAGGAATCGGCTGCGATGCGCGCCGGCGAAGCGGCGGCCTGGCTCGCCGCCGATCCGAACCGCGCGCGCGGCGAGTTCGTGATCGCGATCGATGCGGCGCCCGTGCGCGCAGCGGCGCCCGAAGAAGCGGTGCGGCTCGAGATGCCGCTCGATGCATTGCTCGCGAAGCTGCTCGAGCACATGCCGCCGAGCCGCGCCAGCCGGCTCGCCCAGTCGCTCACCGGCCGGCCGCGGCGGGCGCTGTACGAGCGCCTGCTGGCGCTCGCCGGCGCGACGCCGGACGACGAGGACTGATTCCGGCGCTTCACCGCGCAGCCTCGCGGCGCACGGTGAACGGGACGAAGCTGGTCTCGGCCCGGATCCGGGCGGCGATCTGTGCGGCTCGCGCATCATCGGCCCAGGGGCCCGCCTGGACCTTGAACTGGCCGTTCTCGGTACGCATCGAAAGGGTATCGCCCAGCCACGCATGCCGCCGGCCGAGTTCGGTCACGACGGCCATCGCGCTGTCGCGCGACTGGAAGGCGCCGAGCTGCAGGTAGACCTCGCCGCCAGCCGGCTCGGCGTCGACCAGGACGAATCCGCGCGGCACCCGCGGTGGTTCGTCGGTTGGGGGCGGCGCGGCCGACGCGAGCGGCTCGACCGACGGCGGCGCAGCCGCCGGAGCGCTCGAGGCAACCGGCGGCGAAGGCGTCGGCGTCGGCGTCGCCGCCAGCGGCGCTTCCTGCGCCGCGGGACCTTCGCCCGGCAGCACCAGTTCGACCAGCACGCGGGTGTGGCCGTGGTCGATGAAGCCGAGCTTCTTCGCCGCGGTCCACGACAGGTCGATCAGGCGGTTCTTGACGAAGGGGCCGCGGTCGTTGACCCGCACGACCACCGAGCGCTGGTTCGACAGGTTGGTCACCCGGACGTAGCTCGGCAGCGGCAGGGTCCGGTGGGCCGCGGTCATGGCGTACATGTCGTAGCGCTCGCCGCTGGCGGTCGCGTTGCCATGGAACTTGCGCCCGTACCAGGAGGCGATGCCGGTCTCCCGGTACGGCGTGCGCGCGCGCATCGGCACGTAGCGTTGGCCGAACACCTCGTAGGGACGGCTGTTGGCCGCGCGCACCGGCTCGTCGCGCGGCACCGCGTCGACGATGGAAGCGATGTCGGCCGGCTCGCCGGTACCGGGCCCGTCGTCCATGTAGTAGCCGCCGCCACCGCCGCCCGCGCCACTGCGGGTCCCCGAGCAGGCAGCGAGCAGCAGCGCGAGCGCGGCCAGTGACGCAAGGCGCGCGGCCCGTCGATACGCAGCGGCCGGGCCACGCATTCAGGGCTCCGCCACCGCGCCGCGCCGGGGCTTGCGCGGCGCGCGGGCGAACAGGGCATCGTAGAGCGGACGCGGCAACATGCGCAGGATCGCGCCGACGATGCCCATCTGCCAGGGAATCACCACGAAGCGGCGACGCCGCTCGATCGCATCGACGGCGCGACGCGCGAAGGCATCGGCGTCGATCAGGAACGGCATCGCATACGGGTTGCCCTCGGTCATCGGCGTACGCACGTAACCGGGCGCGATCGTCACCACCGCGATCGCCGAGCGGTGCAACTCGACCCGCAGGCTCTCGAGATAGGCGATGGCGCCCGCCTTCGACGCGCTGTAGGCACCGGCCCCCGGCAAGCCCCGGAAACCGGCCACGCTCGCGATCCCCACGAGCGCGCCGGCGCCAGCGGCGCGCATCGCCGGCAGGAAAGCGGCAAAGGTGTCGTGCATGGCGCACAGGTTGGTCGCCACGACCTGCTCGAACTCGGCCGCGTCACCGGGCTCGCCAGTCAGGGTGCCGACGCTCACGCCCGCATTGGCAACGACCACGTCGGGCGCACCGTGCGCGGCGACGAAGGCCGCGGCGGCCGCGGCAAGCGCGTCGCGGTCGCGCACATCGAGGGGCATCGGCACCACGCGCACCCGCGCCGGCCCGCGGCCGGCGCCCTGCCCGAGTCCGGCGGCGAGTGCGTCGAGTCGCGTCGCCCGGCGTGCCGCCACGCCGATCACCAGCGCGCGCCCCTGGTCGAGGCAGCGTCGCGCGTACTCGCGCGCGATCGCCTCGCCCAGCCCGCTCGATGCGCCGGTGACGACGACGCGCAGTGGCCCGTCGCGATCCATCATCGACCCCGGGTCAGGTTCTCACCCCTTGCGCGCGGCGACCCGCTCGTTGGCGATCATCTTGTCGACGAGATCCAGCGCCGCCTGGTTCGAACCGGCCATCGAGGGCGCGGTGAGGTACTTGCCGGCCACGCCGATCATCGGCACTCCGTCCACGCCGAAGTCGTTCATCTCGCGAGTGCCCTTGGTCATCGCCGTGCGCACGCCGAAGGACTTGAAGTGGTCGGTGAAGGCCTTGCGGTCGAGCCCCTGGGCCACCGCCCAGTCGATGATCTCGTCGTCGGAGTCGAGCCGGCGGCGCTCTTCGTGCAGCGCCCGGAAGACGGCCAGGCCGAGCTTCTCCTCCTCGCCCATCGCGGCCAGGGTGTAGTAGAGCTGCTGGTGCTTGCGCTCCTGGAAGGGCACGTGGACCCGGCGAAAGACGATGTCGTCGGGCAATTGCGCCACCCAGCGCCGCAGGACCGGCTCGAACCGGTGGCAATGGGGGCAGCCGTACCAGAAGAACTCGACCACGTCGATCTTGCCCGCGGGCGTATCGGTACGTACTGGCGTGGCGATCCGGCGATAGCCCTGGCCTTCGGGAGGCAGGGCCGGCTGCGCATGCGCCGACGGCAGTCCGACGCCGGCGAAGCGGGCCAGGACGAGTGCCGAAGGCAGGGTGATCAGGTGGCGACGGAGGGAAATCATCGGGCAATCCTGTCGATTGGAGTTCTCGGACCGGTTCAGGAAACCACCGAAGGCCCCGCCTGGTTGACCGCGGGGCCAATGCGGGCCCGGCCAGGGGAGGCCGCGCCGGTGGCCTCAGCGGCGCCGGACGACCGACGCCTCGATGCCGCTCTGCGCGAGACGAGCGCGGACATCATTCATGGTATTGAGATCAGCGTAAGGGCCCACTCTCACCCGGAACATGGGCTGGCCGTCGACCTGGGCTTCCACCACCCGGGCCTCGTAGCCGATCAGGGCGAGCTTGGCGCGCATCCCCTCGGCGTCGTCCTGGTCGCGGAAGGCCCCCGCCTGGAGCACATAGCTGCTGGCGGCGTCGAGGGTCCCGGGCGGCGCCGGCGACACCGGCGCGACCGGCGAAGCCGCCGCCGCTGGCGCGACCGGGGCGCCCGGCGCCGGGCGACTGTAGAGCGGGGTATTCGGGTCGGGCACCTGCGCCGCGGACGCCGGCGCTTCGAGCCGATCGGCCGAACGCTTGGCCTTGTTCAGGAAGGGCACCGGCGCCCGGGTCACGAAGATGGCGACCACGACCGCGATGGTCAGTCCGACGATCAGCCCGGCCATGAAGCCGAGCAGGGTACCGCCGGCGCTGAAGCGGCGTGTCGTGCGGCGACGGGATTTCCTGGTTGCCATTACATCCTTTCTGGGGTCGATACCCCGAGCATGCCGAGCCCGTTGCGCAGGACCTGGCGCACCGCCAGCAGGAGCGCGAGCCGGGCGCGGCGCACCGCCTCGTCGTCGACGAGGACGCGCTCCGCATTATAGTAACTATGAAGATCCGCGGCTAAGTCCTTGAGATAATACGCAATAGAGTGTGGCGCCAGATCCTCTGCCGCGCTCGAAACCATCTCCGGCCAGGCCGCGATGCGCGCCATCAGGCCGTACTCGCGGGGATGGACCAGCGGATCGAGGTCGGCATCGGCCAGCAACGCCTCCGGCGTGCTGCCGGCGGGCACCTGCCCGCCGCCGGCGACCCACTGGGCGAGCACCGAGCAGATCCGGGCATGGGCGTACTGGACGTAGTAGACCGGATTCTCGTCGGTGCGGGCGAGCGCGAGGTCGACATCGAAGACGAACTCGGCATCGGCCTTGCGCGAGACCAGGAAGAAGCGCACCGCGTCGCGGCCCCGGCGCAGGGCGTCGGCATGGCCCGGGTCGTCGGGCGCGATCGCCGGGGCGGCAGCGTCGGGCGACGAAATGCCCCCGGACCATTCGATCAGGTCGCGCAAGGTCACGTAGGCGCCCGCGCGCTTGGAGATCTTCACCTCCTGGCCCCCGCGCATGACGGTGACCATCTTGTGCAGCACGTACTCCGGGAAGCCGGCGGCGATGCCAAGGCCCAGCCCCTGCAGGCCGGCCCGGACCCGGGCGACGGTGCCGTGGTGGTCCGAGCCCTGGATGTTGATTGCCCGGCCGTAGCCGCGCTGCCATTTGTCCACGTGGTAGGCGACGTCCGGCACGAAGTAGGTGTAGCCGCCGTCCGACTTGCGCATCACCCGGTCCTTGTCGTCACCGAAGGCGGTGCTGCGCAGCCACAGCGCCCCGTCCTGCTCGTAGGTGACGCCGGCCTCGCCGAGCGCCGCGACCACCCGGTCGACCCGACCGGTCTCGTAGAGCGAGGACTCGAGGAAGTAGCTGTCGAACTCCACCCCGAAGCTGCGCAGGTCGAGGTCCTGCTCATGGCGCAGGTAGGCGACCGCGAAGCGCCGGATCGCCTCGAGATCGTCGGGGTCGCCCGCGGCGACGACCGGGGCCATGTCCTCGGCGCCGGCCGTCTCGCGGCCGAGATAGGCTCGCGCGATGTCGCCGATGTAGTCCCCGCGGTAACCGTCGGCGGGGAAATCCGGATGGCCCGGCTCGATCGAGCGGGCGCGGGCCTGCACCGACAGGGCGAGATTGCGGATCTGCGCGCCGCCGTCGTTGTAATAGAACTCCCGGGTGACCGACCAGCCGGCAAGGTCCAGCAGCGCGCACAACGAGTCGCCAAGCGCGGCCTGTCGACCATGGCCGACATGCAGCGGCCCGGTCGGATTGGCCGAGACGAACTCGACCAGGATCCGGCGCCCGGCGTCGGCCGCGGTGCGACCGAAGGCGGCGCCCTCGGCGAGCACCCGGCCGATGACGGCGCGCCGCGCCGGCGCCGTCAGCCGCAGGTTGATGAAGCCGGGCCCGGCAATCTCGGCCGCCTCGAGCAGCTGGCCGCCGTCGGCCGCCAGCAAGGCATCGCAGATCGCCTGGGCGAGTTCGCGCGGATTGCGCCGCGCCGCCCTGGCCAGCTGCAGCGCGATGTTCGACGCGAGGTCGCCATGTTCGGGCTGCTTCGGCCGGTCGAGCTCGATCGCCGGGAGGTCGGCGTCGGAATCGCCGAGTGCGCTGGCCGCCGCTGCGCGCACGAGCGCGGCCAGGGCCTGTTTCTGTTCGCGTAACATGATGTGGCCGCATTGTACTTGCGTCGCGAGGCAGCCAGCGACGGGCGGGTCCCTGCCCGCGCGCCTTGCAGCCACCCGCTGCCGCACCGCCGCTCGTCGCCAAGGAGCCCGCATGCCGATACTCGAGCTCGACCACCTGGTGCTGGGCGCCGCCTCGCTGGCGGCCGGCACACCCGCGCTGGCCGCGCTCGTCGGCGTCGAGCCGGAAGCCGGCGGACGCCACGACGGCGTCGGCACCCACAACCGCCTGCTCTCGATGGGGCCGCAGACCTATCTCGAGCTGATGGCGCCCGATCCCGACCAGCCGGCGCCGCCCCGGCCCCGGCCCTTCGGGCTCGACGAGCCCGCCATCATCGAGCGCGTCACGCAGCGCCCGCGCCTGCTCTCGTATGTGGTGCGCACCGACGACATCGCCGCGGCGCGCCAGGCCCTCGGCCTGCCGGCGGGCCGCATCGACACGATGCGCCGCGGCGACCTGCAATGGCGTATCTCGCTGCCGGCGCGCGAGCAGCCGCGGGGCACGCCGATCCTCATCGAATGGGGCGACAGCCCCAACCCGTCATCGACCCTGCCCGATCGCGGCCTGCGCCTGCGCGGCCTGCGCATCGGCGTCCCGGCGGCCACCGCGCGCATCCTCGCGCCGCTGGCCGCCGACCCGCGCATCCGGATCGAGGTGTCCGACACGGTGGAACTGGCCGCCAGGATCGACTCTCCGGCCGGAGCGGTGGAACTCGACTAGCAAAATGGGGTCAGACTCCATTAATTAATTAATGGAGTCTGACCCCATTTTTCGTGACCCCGTTTTGCCCCCGTCCCCGGCGGATCAGCCGATCGCCGATGCGGACTGAGCCCGCTCGCGCAGCACATGTTTCTGGATCTTGCCGGTCGATGTCTTGGGGATCTCCTCGAAGCGAATCTCGCGCGGGCACTTGAAGTGCGCAAGGCGCTCCCGGCAGTGCGCGATCAGTTCCTCGGCACTGGCCGCCGCATCGGGCCGCAACTCGACGAAGGCGAGCGGGGTCTCGCCCCACTTCGGGTCGGGCCTTGCCACCACGCCGCAGGCGAGCACCGCCGGATGGGTGTAGAGCACGTCCTCGACCTCGATCGAGGAGATGTTCTCGCCGCCCGAGATGATGACGTCCTTGGCGCGGTCCTTGATCCGGACGTAGCCGTCGGCCTCGAGCACACCGAGGTCGCCCGTATGGAACCAGCCGCCGGCGAAGGCCTCGGCGCTCGCCGTCGGGTTCTTCAGGTAGCCCTTCATGACGATGTTGCCGCGGAACATGACCTCGCCCATGGTGGTGCCGTCGCGCGGCACCTCCTGCATGGTCGCCGGGTCGATGACGGTGCAACCCTGCTGTACCGCGTAGCGCACCCCCTGGCGGGCGTTCTTCGCCACCTGCTCGGCCAGCGGCAATCCGTCCCACTCGTCGTGCTTCGCGCAGGCGGCGGCGGGCCCGTAGACCTCGGTCAGGCCATAGACATGGGTGACCTCGAAACCCATCCGGCCCATTCCCTCGATCATGGCGGCCGGCGGCGCGGCGCCCGCCACCATCGCCTTGACCTGCCAGTCGATGCCTTCGCGCAGCTGCGCGGGGGCGTTGATCAGGGTCGAATGGACGATCGGGGCGCCGCAGTAATGGCTGACCCGGTGCTCGCGCATCAGGCCGAAGATCAGGGCGGCGTCGACCTTGCGCAGGCAGACGCTGGTGCCGGCCACGGCAGCGAGGGTCCAGGGGAAGCACCAGCCGTTGCAATGGAACATCGGCAGCGTCCACAGGTAGACCGGGTGGCGCGGCAGGTTCCAGGCCACCACGTTGCCGAGCGCATTCAGGTAGGCGCCGCGATGATGGACGACCACTCCCTTGGGGTTGCCGGTCGTGCCCGATGTGTAGTTGAGCCCGATCGCATCCCATTCGTCCCCGGGCAGGGCATAGGCGAACCCGGCATCGCCGCCGGCGACGAAGGCTTCGTAGTCCTGCTCGCCGACCGGCTCGCCGGGGCCGTCGTAGACCGGGTCGTCGACGTCGATCACGAAGGGGGTCGGTTTGCCGGCCTCGCGCAGGCTGGCGAGCGCCACCGCCACCTGGGGCGCGAACTCGCGGTCGACGATGAGGATCTTGCTGGCCGAGTGCTCGAGCACGAAGGCGATCGCGACCGAGTCGAGGCGGGTATTGATGCAGTTGAGCACCGCGCCCGACATCGGCACCCCGAAGTGCGCCTCGACCATCGGCGGGGTGTTGGGGAGCATGACCGCCACGGTGTCACCGTCGCCGATGTCGCGCGCGACCAGCGCCGAGGCAAGCCGGCGCGACCGCCCGTAGAGCTCGGCCCAGCTACGGCGCAGGTTCCCGTGCACGAGCGCGCAGCGCTCCGGATAGACGTCGGCGGCCCATTCGATCAGGGAAATCGGGGTGAGCGGCACATGGTTGGCCGGATTGCGGTCGAGGTCCTGGCGGTAGGGGTTCGGTCGGGTCGGCATTGCTGGTCTCCTCGGCGGTGCCCTGGCGCACCTCCTCTGTCGCCGATTGTAGGCACGGCCGGCGCCGGGCGTGCAGTGCCCGACCGCTCGCTCGCGGGGGCTTGGCCTCGGGTCGGCGCGAAAACGCGTAGAGTGTCCCTTTTACGGAGGACACCGCATGGCAGTGACCGAACTGGTTTCCGAACAGTTCGACGAGACCATTACCGACAATGAGATCGTCATCATCGACTTCTGGGCGCCGTGGTGCGGCCCCTGCAAGTCCTTCGCGCCGACCTTCGAGAAGGCGGCCGCGGAGAACGAGGACATCCGCTTCGTCAAGGTCAATACCGACGAGCAGCAGGCGCTCGCCGGCCATTTCGGGATCCGCTCGATCCCGACCCTGATGGTCTTTCGCGAGCAGGTCATCGTGTTCCAGCAGCCCGGGGCCATGCCCAAGGGCATGCTCGACGAACTCATCGGCCAGGTGCGCGGGCTCGACATGGCGGCGATCCGCGCCGATGCCAAGCCGTTTCGCGCCGATGACGACGAGGCCGACGAGGCCTGAACACGAGGCAGCCGGCCCGGCCCCGGGTATTCTCGAGATTAGTTACCTGCCATAATCAATTCGACAGGGAACCCCCGGGGCCCGCGGCCCGGATCGCGGCCCAAGGGGAAACGCCATGGGCCAGGAAACACGAGGCGCGCTGGTGGCTATTCCGACCGAGACTCCGGTCGCGCTCGAACCAGGTCGTCCGATGAAGAACATCCTGAAGATCCACGTCGAGTTCGGCGACTGCGACCCGAGCGGCATCGCTTTCCATCCCAACTTCTTCGCCTGGTTCGACGCCGGCTCGCGACATTTCCTGCGCGCAGCCGGCATGCCGCACTGGCGCGAGACCCGGGAGACCAGCGGCATCATCGGCACGCCGATCGTCGCCACCCAGTGCGATTTCCGGCTGCCCTGCAGCTACGGCGACGATGTCGAGGTCCACACCTCGGTCGAGGAGTGGCGCGACAAGAGCTTCGTGCTGCGCCACGAACTGCGCCGTGGCGAAGACCTGCTGGCGACCGCGACCGGCGTGCGGATCTTCGCGATCCGCCACCCCGACGACCCGAACCGGATCCGTGCGGTCCCACCGCCGCCCGGCATCCGCGCGGCCTGTGACGCGCCGGGCACCACCTACGGCTGAGGCCGGCGCCGCCTGCGCTTCGCCTGGCGAAGGCGCATGCCGGCGCGATGCGCTCAACCGAGGGCGGCGTTCATCGCGGCAAATCCGTCCTCGAGGTCGGCGACCAGGTCCGCCGCGTCGGCCAGGCCGCAATGCAGGCGCACCAGCGGCCCGCCGCCCCACGGCCGGGCCGTGCGCAGGTGGTCGATCGACGCCGGCATGATCAGGCTCTCGAAGCCGCCCCAGGAATAGCCGATGCCGAACAGGCGCCGGCCTTCGCACAGCGCGGCGAGCGCGCGCTGGCGCCGTTCGACACCGGCGGCGCCCTCGAACGGCGCATGCTCGAGCTCGAAGGCGAACAGGCCGCTCGCGCCGCTGAAGTCGCGCTGCCACAGGGCATGGCCGGGATGGCCGGGCAGCGCCGGATGGAGCACCCGGGCGACCTCGGGCCGGCCCTCGAGCCAGTGCGCCACCGCGAGGCCGGCCGCCTGGTGGGCGCGCATGCGCACGCCCACCGTGCGCAGGCCGCGCAACACCAGCCAGGCATCGTCGCCACCGACGCACATGCCAAGCTGGCGCACCGCGTCCCACAGGCGCGGCCAGACCTCCTCGCGGGCGACCACCGCGCCCATCAGCAGGTCGGCGTGGCCGGACCAGTACTTGGTCAGCGGCAGGATGGAGATGTCGACGCCCCAGTCGAAAGGCCGCGCGAACACCGGCGAGGCCCAGGCATTGTCGATCATGGAGACGATGCCGCGCGCGCGCGCCGCGGCGGCGAGCGCCGGCACGTCCTGCAGCTCGAAGGTATAGCTGCCCGGGCTCTCGAGGTAGAGCACCCGGGTCTCGGGCCGGACCAGTGCGGCCAGCCCCTCGGCATCGACGCCGGGATCGAAGAATGTCGTGCGCACCCCGAGTTTCGCGAGCATCCCCTGGGCGAACACCCGCGCCGGCCCGTAGACCGAGTCGGTCATCAGCAGGTGGTCGCCCGGCGCGAGGAAGGCGAGCAGCGCGGTGGAGATCGCCGCCAGCCCCGAGGGCATCAGCGCCGCCCGGCAGGCATGGCCGTCGCCTTCGATCGCGGCAAGCGCATCCATCAGCGCGAAGGTCGTCTGGGTGCCGACCGTGCCGTAGGTGCTCGCGTGGCGCGCCCCGAGCGTCGTCTGCCGACCCATCTCGGCGGCCTGCTCGAGGGAATCGAACAACACGGTGGAGGCCCGCACCACCGGCGGGTTCGCGGTGCGGATGGCCAGCTCGATACCGCGGCCGGCCTCCGCGAGCAAGGTGTCGATCGGGGTCTTCGGCTGCGGGGACTGGCTCATGGCGTTAGGATCGTCATACGGATGGCGCACCATCTTAACTTGCGGTCCCGCCCAGGCCTCGACGCGGGATCCGCCCGTCGCCGCGATCGGCCGCAACGGCACACCGCATTCGGAGCTCCTCGCAATGTCCCTGTTCCTCGTCCGCCATGGTGAAACCGCGCTCAACGCGACCCGGGTCCTGCAACCGCCGGACACGCCGCTGTCCGAACGTGGCCTCGCGCAGGCGCGGGCCATCGGCGCGCGCCTCGCCGCCGAACCGCTGGCAGGCATCGTCGCGAGCGACATGGCCCGCGCCGCCCAGACCGCCGAGGCGATCGCCGCGGCCACCGGCCTGCCGGTGCGCCACGATCCGCTGCTGCGCGAACGCAGCTTCGGCGACCTGCGCGGTCGCAGCTACGACTCGCTCGGCTTCGACCCGATGGCACTCGACTACGTGCCGCCCGGCGGCGAGAGCTGGGAAGACTTCACCCTGCGCGTGGGCGAGGCGCTCGCCGCCATCCGGACCCACCGCGACGCCTTCGGCGGGCCGATCGCGGTGGTCTCGCACGGCCTCGTGATCCGGGTCCTGCTCAACAAGCTCGCGAGGCTGCCCGAAGGCGTGGTCGAGTGCGGGCCGCTCGCCAACACCGGCCTGTCGATCGTCGGCGCCGAGCCGCCCCACCAGTCGACCCTCGTCAACTGTGTGCGCCACCTGGAAGGCGCCCTGGTCGACGACGGTCGCGGCCTGTCCGGCTTCTGACCCGCCGGGCACGACGACGATCCCGCCGCAGCGGCCACCGCCGCCAGTCCGGCGAAAGCCGCCTCCTGCGGGCATACCGCACAGCATCCGACCCGTCGCAGCCGGATACTCGGTTCACGCCAATTCACCGAATGGGGTGGAGCGATGAACGAAGAGTTGGAAATCCTCGGTTGGATGTTGCTTGCGGGATTCGCGATCGCCGCCGTGCCGCTTGCCTGGTCGAAGATGCAGGCGCGCAGCGCCGGCAAGCATCGCCGGCCACTGCGGCTGCACGAGACCGATCCGAACGACGCCTACACCTGCTGACGGCAGGACGCCGCACGGCGCCCGGCAGCGCCCGGCGCCGTGCCGGCGATGGCAGTGCGACAATGCGGGGTCTCCCTCGCCAGAGCGCCTGCCCATGACCACCGCTGCACCCGTTCGCCCCGAACTCGACTATCCCTTCGCCGAACCCCCAGAGGCCGGCCACGCTTTCGAGGTTGCCCCCGGGGTGCTCTGGCTGCGCATGCCGCTACCCTTCTCGCTCGACCACATCAACCTGTGGGCGATCGCCGACGGCAATGGCTGGTCGCTGGTCGACACCGGCATCCAGGGGCCGCAGTCGGCCTCGCAGTGGCGCCGCCTGCTCGGCGACGAACTCGGCGGCCGTCCGCTGACCCGGGTCATCGTCACCCACATGCATCCCGACCATGTCGGCATGGCCGGCTGGCTGACCCGGAAGTTCGGCTGCCGGCTCTGGATGACCCGGCTCGAGTACCTGAGCTGCCGGGTCCTGGTCGCCGACACCGGCCGGCAAGCCCCCGACGAGGGCGAAGTGTTCTACCGGCGCGCCGGCTGGGACGAAGAAGCGATCGATGCCTACCGCGCCCGCTTCGGCGGCTTCGGGCGCAACGTCTACGCGCTGCCCGAAAGCTACCAGCGCCTGCGTGACGGCGATCGGTTGCGCATCGGCGATGACGACTGGCAGGTCGTCGTCGGCACCGGGCACTCGCCCGAGCATGCCTGCCTGTACTGCCCCACCCGCAAGCTGCTGGTCTCGGGCGACCAGGTGCTGCCGCGGATCTCGTCGAACGTCTCGGTGTTCCCGACCGAACCCGACGGCGACCCGCTGGCCGACTGGCTCGGGTCGATCGACAAGCTGCTCGCGAGCGTTCCCGACGACGTGCTGGTGCTGCCGGCGCACAACCTGCCGTTTCGCGGCCTGCATGGCCGGCTGCGCTACCTCGCCGCCGAGCACCGGCACAACCTCGACAAGCTGCGCGAGCTGATCGCCGCCGAACCGCGCCGGGTGGTCGACGTCTTCCCCGCGCTGTTCTCCCGGCCGATCGGCCGCGATCTCCTCGGCCTGGCTACCGGCGAGAGCCTTGCCCACCTCAACTACCTCGTCGGTCGCGGCGAGGTGGCGCGACGCACCGACGCCGACGGGGTCGACCGCTACCACCTCGCCTGATCGCGCGCGATGGCGCCGAACCCGGGGGCTGCGCGCGAGCACGCCCGTACGTTGTGGCTGATCGGGATCTCCGGCTTCGCCGGCGTTCTCTCGATCCGGGTCTGCGACCCGATGCTGCCCCTGCTCGGCGCCGAGTTCGGCCGCTCGCCGACCGACGTCTCGCTGGTGGTGACGGCCTTCGTGATGGCCTACGCCCTGTTCAGCCTCGTCGCCGGCCCGCTGGGGGACCGCCGCGGCAAGCTGGCGGTGATGTCCGTGGCCGCCCTGGTCGCCGCCGCCGCGAGCCTCGCGGCAGCCCTGCCCCTTTCCTACGGCTGGCTGGTCGCGATGCGTTTCATCTCGGGCGCCGCGATCGGGGCGGTCATGCCGCTCGGGCTCGCCTGGATCGGTGACAACGTCGCCTATACCGAACGCCCGGCAACGCTCGCCAATTTCACCGCCGCGGCCACCACCGGCGGCGTCTTCGGACAGGCCACCGGCGGCCTGTTCGCCGACACCCTGGGCTGGAACACGGCTTTCCTCATCCCGGGCCTGCTCCTGCTCTGCACCGGGCTGATGCTGCGCGGCCCCGCGCGGCGGGCCCCGGTGCCCGTCGCCGGGACCGCCGGACTGGCCGGGGTACTCGCTGCGTACCGGGCGATCTTCACCGATCCGCGCGCCTGCGCGGTGATGCTCTTCGTTGCGCTCGAGGGCGCGCTCGGCTTCGGCGCGCTCGCGTTCATCCCCAGCTTCCTGCACCTGCGCCACGAGATCCCGCTCTGGCAGGCCGGCCTGATCGTCGGCGGCTTCGGCGGCGGCGGACTGGCATTCGCCATCTTCTCGCGGCGCCTGATCGGCCGCCTCGGCGAGCGCGGCCTGGTGGTGGCCGGCAGCACCGGCCTGGCGATCGGCCTGCTCGCCGTGGTGTCGAGCCCGGTGCTGGCGGGCGCGATCGCCGCCTGCCTGCTGACCGGCTTCGGCTTCTACATGATGCACAACACGGTGCAGACACGCGGCACCCAGATCGCGCCCGCGACCCGGGGCATCGGCCTGGCCTGCATGGCGCTGGCCTTGTTTTCCGGCCAGTCGGCCGGGGTGGCCGGCGCCGCGACCGTGATCGAACGGGCCGGCTACGGCGCCACGATCGCCGGGCTCGGCGTGCTCTCGGCCGTGCTCGGCGTGGTGATCACGCTCTGGCTGCGACGCAACCCGCCGCTCAAGGATCTATGACGCGGCAGTCCGGGGCGCGCAGCAGCGGCGCGCCGGTGCGGCGCTGTAGCTCCTCGAACGACAGGCCCGCCACCATGGCGCGCACCGTGAGTTGCTGCGCGGCGCGATCAACCTCGAGGACCGCAAGGTCGGTGTAGACCCGATCGACCACCCCCTGGCCGGTGAGCGGATAGCGGCAGCGTTCGACGATCTTCGGTTCGCCGGCGCGGGTGTTGTGCGACATCACCGCCCAGATCGAGCGGGCGCCGACGACGAGGTCCATCGCGCCGCCCACGGCGGGGATCGCACCGGGTTCGCCGGTGTCCCAGTTGGCGATGTCGCCGTTGCTCGCCACCTCGAAGGCGCCCAGCACCGAGATGTCGAGATGGCCGCCGCGGATCATGGTGAAGGAGACGACGTGGTCGCTGAGCGAGGCGCCCGGCACCAGCACGATGGCCTCGCGGCTCGCATTGAGCAGGCCCGGGTCGGGCGCCTGGTCGGCGGGCGCGGACACCATGCCGACGATGCCGTTCTCGCTGTGCAGGATCACCTCGCGATCGGGCGGCAGGTGGCGCGCGGCCAGGGTCGGGATGCCGATGCCGAGGTTGACGTAGGCGCCGTCGGGCAGGTCGTCGGCAACCGCGCGCGCCATGCCGTTGCGATCGAGCGGACGAAAGGCATCACTCATCGGTCGTTCTCCGGACCACTCGTTGCACGAAGATCCCGGGCAACTGCACCGCCTCGGGGTCGATCGCGCCGAGCGGGACGATCGACTCGACCTGGGCGACGGCGACGCGCGAGGCCATAGCCACCACCGGATTGAAGTTGCGCTCGGCCCGGTTGAAGGTCAGGTTGCCCCAGCGATCGCCGTGCAGTCCCTTGACCAGGCCGAAGTCGCCGGCCAGCGGTTGCTCGAGCACATAGCCGCGACCATCGATCACCCGGGTCTCCTTGCCTTCGGCGAGCAGGGTGCCGTAGCCGGTCGGGGTGAAGAAGGGGCCATTGCCGGCGGCCGCCGCGCGCATGCGCTCGGCCATGATCCCCTGCGGCACGCATTCGAGCTCGATGCGCCCGGCCGCCCAGGCATCGGCAAAGGCCTGGGCATTGCCCGTCTTGCCGACCGAGCGGGCATAGGAGCTCACCAGCTTGCGCACCCGCCCCGCGGCGATCAGTTGCGACAGGCCGATCGGCCCGTCGCCGCCGTTGTTGTTGACGATCGTCAGCTCGCGCGCGCCCTGGTCGAGCAGCGCGCAGACGAGCTCGGTCGGTATGCCCGCGATCCCGAAGCCACCGATGAGGATGGTGGCGCCGTCGTGGACATCGGCGAGCGCATCGGCCACCGAGGCCGTTACCTTGTCGAGCATGGCTTCCTGCCGGGATGGGTGCGGCTTGCGGGCGTCATGGCCGATAACCGAAAGCGGTCGCACCCGCCGTGCGCAGCGGCGCGGCCAGGTTGGCGAACTCGGTCACGAGGGCGCGGGTATCGGCAGGATCGATGATGTCCTCGACGACGAAGGCCTCGGCGCTGCGAAACGGCGAGGTCAGCGAGCGTACCCGCTGCTCGATCTCGGCGCGCTTCGCGTCCGGGTCGGCCGCGGCCTCGATGTCGGCCTTGTAGGCGACTTCGAGACCGCCCTCGATCGGCAGCGAGCCCCATTGCGCGCTCGGCCAGGCATAGCGGAAGCAGAAGCGGCCCGGATGCTGGTGGGCGCCGGCGGCAACACCGAAGGCCTTGCGGATGATCACGGAACACCAGGGCACCGTCGATTGCGCCACCGCGGTGGCCGCGCGCACACCGGCGCGCATCACCCCCTCGACCTCTGCCTCGAGCCCGATCTTGAAGCCGGGCACGTCGATCAGGTTGAGCACCGGCAGGTGGAAGAGTTCGGCGATGTCGAGCAGGCGGATGAACTTCTCGGTGGTGGCGCGATCCCAGGCGCCGCCATAGTGGTACGGGTCGCTCGCGAACACCACCACCGGCCAGCCGTCGATGCGCGCAAGCCCCGAGGCGAGCGCCTTGCCCCAGCCGCGACCGATCTCGAAGAAGGAGTCCTCGTCGACGAGGGTGTCGACGATGGCGCGGATCTTGTAGACCTTGCGGGCGTCCTCGGGAATCGCATCGCGCAGCCTGGCCTGGTCGGCCTTGGCCTCGCGTCCATGCGCCGCTCGCGGCGGCAGTTCGTGCACCGAGTTCGGCAGGTAGGACAGGAAGCGTCGGGCGCGCTCGAAGGCTTCCTCTTCGGAATCGACCTCGTCATCGACCACGCCATTGCGGGTGTGGATCTTCGAGCCGCCGAGTTCCTCCTTGCTCAGGTCCTGGCCGGTGCGCGCGACCACCGGGGGACCGGCGACGAACAGTTGCGAGGTCTCGCGAACCATCATCGAGTAGTGGCTCGCGGCGACCCGCGCCGAGCCCATGCCGGCCACCGAGCCGAGCCCGAGGCCGACCACCGGCACCGTCATCAGGTTGCGGGTGATGAACGGCCAGCCCTTGAGCTTCGGCAGCAGGGTATGGCCCTTCATCTCGATGTTCTTGACCGAGCCGCCGCCCCCGGTACCGTCGACCAGGCGCACCAGCGGCAGGCGCAGGTCGTGCGCCATCTGCTCGCCGGCGATCGTCTTGTCGCCCACCGCACCGTCGTTGGCGCCGCCGCGCACCGTGAAGTCGTCGCCGATCACCACGACCGGACGCCCCTCGATCCGGCCGCGCCCGGTGATCAGGTTCGAGGGCACGAAGCCGTCGAGGCGGCCCTCGTCGTCATACAGGCCAGTGCCGGCGAACTTGCCGAGTTCCTGGAAACTGCCCGCATCGAGCAGCTTGTCGATGCGCTCGCGTACCGGTAGCCGGCCGTTGTCGCGATGGCGTTTGAGTTTCTCCTCGCCGCCCATCTGTTCGGCGAGCCGATGGCGATGCGCGAGTTCTTCGAGTTGCTTTTCCCAGGCCAAGGAACTGTCTCCCGATGCGATGGCGCGCCGCAGGCGGCGCGCGGGGACCCGCGAAGGGCCGGGCAGGATGGACCCGGGTTCTCGGGAGTCGGATTGCGGATTCTGCCATGCAGAACACTTGTTCTTTTTCTGGCAGTATCAGAAGATTCCCGGGTGCTGTCAAGGCAAGCCCGAGCTCGCCTTCGACCGCTTCCCGCCCCACGCGCAAGGAGCCACGGTGCCCGAATCCACGCCTCCGAAACGCTCGCCCGCCGAGCTCTCGCCCGGGTACGCGGCCAACATGCAGGGGGTCGCGGCGGTGGATCGGGCCTTGTCCATCCTGGTCGCGATCGAGGCCGCCGAAACCGGATCGCTCTCGCTCGCCGAACTCGCGGCCGCCACCCTGCTGTACAAGAGCACATTGCTGCGACTGCTGGTCTCGCTCGAGCGCGGCGCGCTGGTGGTCCGTCGCGCCGATCAGCGCTATGGCCTCGGGCCATTCGCCTTCCGCCTCGGCAAGTCCTTCGAATCGCACAATCCGATCGAGCAGCGCCTCGCGCCGATCATGCGCGCCCTCGTCGAACAGGGCACCGAAAGCCCATCCTTCCATGTCCGGCACGATGCCACCCGGCGGCTGTGCCTGATGCGCCTCGATTCGCGGCATTCGACCCTCGACCGGGTGCGGGCCGGCGACCTGCTGCCGATCGACCGCGGCGCAGCCGGCCGCATCCTGCTGGCCTACGGCGAGCATGGCGCCGCGACCCCGCCCGAGGTGCCCCGGACGATGGTCTCGCGCGGCGAACGCGACCCCCTGTGCGGAGCGGTCGCCGCCCCCGTGTTCGGCGCCCGGGGCGAACTGATCGGCGCGCTGTCGCTCTCGGGGCCGCTCGACCGCTTTTCGCCCGAATCGATCGTCCGCATGAGTGAACTGCTGCTCGCCGCCGCCGACCAGGCCGGCCAGGTGCCCGGCGGATCCCACCCCGGCGACTCACGCAGCACGGCCTGATTCCCCCTCGCTGCGGCGGCGCCCCGTCCGCTCGTCGGCTCGGGCGCACCTTATGCCTGCGGACCAGCGCCGCGGCGTACGCCAGCCACTAGGCTGGATCGTTGTGCAGGACGACGCCGGCGAACCGGCGGTGGAAGCGATTCGGGTGCGGGCCGATTCACGCCGGCGCCGGAGTCGACACAGCCAACGGATCCCCGGCAGGGGCGCACGAATGACGCCAGCGAGACCCGTCGCATCGACAAGGCGCGACAGCAGTGGCTTCGACGAATCCCGGCACGGGATGCTCGACCTCGACCTGCTCGAGGACGCCTACTACGAGGTCGACCTCGGCGGACGGATGCTGCGCTTCAATCCCGCCGCCAGCGAGATCCTCGGCTATCCGCCAGCCGAGCTCGTCGGCAAGCACTACCGCGAATACATGCCGCCGGCGGTCGCCGAGCAGGTCAAGGTGCTTTTCGGCGAGGTCTACGAGACGGGAAAGCCCTCGCGCTCCGCCGAATGGATCATGGTGCGGCCCGACGGCACCAGCCGCCGGGTCGAGGGCTCGGTCGCCCTGGTGCGCGATGCCGACGGCGAAGCGGTGGGCTTCGGCGGCATCATCCGCGACGTTACCGAGAGGCGGCGCGCCGAGGAAGCGCTGCGCGAGAGCGAGGAACGCTTCCGCGCCCTGACCAGCCTGTCGACGGACTGGTACTGGGAGCAGGATGCCGACTACCGGATGGTGCGCTTCGAGGGCCGGCGAGCCGTTCTGCGCTACGACCCTGCGAAGATCGTGATCGGGCAGCGCCTCTGGGAGCTTCCGCGCATGCTGCTCGATGAAGCGAAATGGGACGAGCACCGGGCGAAGCTGGAAGCCCGGGAAACCTTCCGGGAGTTCGAGTACGCCTATCTGAGCGCAAGCGGCAAGCGCTACTACGTCAGCATCAGCGGCGCGCCGATCTTCGACGCCAACGGTCGCTTCACCGGCTATCGCGGCACCTCCCGGGATGTCACCCGCGCCAAGCGCGAACAGCGCCTGCTCGAGCTCGAGCATCGGGTCACCCATGCCCTGTCACTGCCCGCGAGCGAGCACGACGTGCTCGCCACCGTCATCGAGGCGATCTCCAGGTCCGAAGGCTGGGACACGGGCGCCTATTTCGAGTTCTGCAATGAAACCGGCGCCGCGCGACTGTTGGTGAGCTACTGCGATCCCGGCGTACCGGCCGAGACCGCCGAGCAGCATCGCGCCCGCGTCGGCTCGACCATCGCCAGGCCCGTGGTCCTCGCCCAGGCAGCGCGGACCGGCGACACCAGCTGGATAGCCGACGTCGCCGATGCGCTGACGCCGGGCAGCGCATGGCGAGAGCTCCTGATGCACACCGGCGAACGTACCCTGTTCATCGTGCCGATGCAGGGAGACGGCCGCACGCTCGGCGTTTTCACCTTCGCCAGCCGGTCGATGCGCGAACCCGATGAACGCCTGCAGCGGGCGATGCACGTGGTTGCCGACCAGGTCGCGCAGTTCCTGCGCCGCAAGGCGGCCGAGCGGATCCTGCGCGAGAGCGAGGCGCGGTTCCGGGCGCTGACGCACCTGTCGACCGACTGGTACTGGGAACTCGGCACCGATCTGCGCTTCACCCGGATCGGCGGCGCGCGCGGCGACCTCGCCCGCAGCCAGGCCGGCGGGGCGGCCCTCGGTCGCCATCCCTGGCAGATCGGCCTGCGATTGACCGACGGCCGCTCATGGCAGGCCGTCGCCGACACCATGCGCCGGGGCGAGCCCATCCGCGACATCGAGGTATTCCGCCGTGATCGCCGGCGCGCCATCGCCTGGTATGCGATCAGCGGCGAGCCGACGACCGACGAGACCGGCGGCATCACCGGCTATCGCGGCATCGGGCGCGACATCACCGACCGCATGCTTGCCGAGCAACGCATCCAGCGCATGGCAACCCATGACAGCCTGACCGGGCTGGCCAATCGCGCCCATTTCATCGAGAAGCTGGAACAGGCGATCGGGACGCAGGCCTGCGCCTTCGCCGTACTCTTCATCGACCTCGACGGCTTCAAGCCGGTCAACGATTCGCTCGGCCATGAAGCAGGGGATGCACTGCTGCGCGAGATCGGCGCGCGGATCCGCGGCTGCCTGCGCGCCAACGATGTCGTCGGCCGGCTCGGCGGCGACGAGTTCATCGTGCTGGTGCGCGACATCGCCGACCGCGCCGAAGTCGCGCGAGTCGCCGAGAAGATCAGGTTGCTGGTAGGCCAGCCCCTGCACATGAACGGACAGGCGCTGGGCGTCACGCCAAGCATCGGCATTGCGCTCCACCCCGCGGACGGCGATTCCGCCGTCGGCCTGCTGCGCGCATCCGATCTGGCGATGTACGAGGCCAAGCGCAGCGGCAAGAACCGGTACGCGTTCTTCATCGACCTGCAGCCCGGCACCGGGTCCTCCGACACCAGCCTGGCCAATCGCAACTGGGCGCCGGTCTGAGGGGCCTGCCGCTCGGCGGCGCCAGCGAGCGGCCGCGCCCCTGGCCCGCGCAGGACCGCTCCTAGGCTTCGAGGGCCGAAGGCGGCACCCCGGCGGTCACGCCGCCGTCGATCACCATCGTCTGCCCCGTCATGAAGCCGCTTGCCTGCGAGGCGAGGAACACTGCCGCGCCAGCGATCTCGTCGGGCTCGCCGATGCGGTTGAGCGGGCTGTCCTTGACCCGGTGCTTCAGCAGAGCCGGATCCGACCACAGCGCCTTGGCGAAATCGGTCTTGACCAGGCCCGGGGCGATGCAGTTGGCGCGGACCCGCCGCGCCCCCCATTCGACCGCGATGTTGCGGGCGAGCTGCATGTCGGCCGCCTTCGAGATGCAGTAGGCGCCCAGCGTCGCCGAGCCGCGCAGCCCGCCGATCGAGGAGACGATGATCACCGAGGCGTCGTCCTTGTCGGCCATGTGCGGCAGGGCCATGTTGGCGAGCCAGAAGTTGCTGCGCACGTTCGAGCCCATGATCCGGTCGAAGGCCGCGTCGTCGATCCCGGCGGCCGGCCCGAAATAGGGATTGACCGCGGCATTGCAGACCAGCACGTCGATCCGGCCCCAGGTATCGATGGTCTTGTCGACCAGCGCCTGCAGCGCTTCCTTGTGGGCGATGTTGCATTCGACGACGATCGCCTCGCCGCCGGCGTCGCGGATCGCCTGGGCAACCGGCTCGCAGGCGTCCGGCTTGCGGCTCGAGACGACGACTTTCGCGCCGTGCTCGGCCAGCCGCAGGGCGATTGCGCGGCCGATGCCGCGGCTCGAGCCGGTGACGATCGCCACCTTGCCGCTCAGGTCGAAAAGATTCATGAGTGTCTCCGGAAAGCTGTGGTTCGTCGCCGGCGGCATCACGCTGCCGACGCAGCCCGCAAGATAGCATCGTGGCCGGCAAGCGTACCGACCACCGCCTCGGCCGCCTCCCGGCCCTTGCTGCGGAAATGCGCGAGGAAGAAGTCGCGATGGGTGCCATGCTCATGGAAATGATGCGGCGTCAGCACCATCGAGAAGACCGGTACGCAGGTATCGAGCTGGACCCGCATCAGGCCGTCGATGACGGCGCTCGCCACGAAATCATGACGGTAGATCCCGCCATCGACCACCAGGCCGCCGGCGACGATCGCCGCATACCGGCCGGTAGCGGCGAGCATCTTCGCGCGCAGCGGAATCTCGAAGGCGCCGGGTACCTCGAGGCAGTCGATCGAATCGGCGGTATGGCCGTGTTCCGCCATGGCGGCGAGGAAGGCATCGCGCCCGACATCGACGATGTCGCGATGCCAGCACGACTGGACGAAGGCGATGCGGCCAGCCGCCGCGGGGCCGGCGGGCACCGCCGGAGAACGATCGATCATCATGTACGCCTCCTGCGTATCTGGGGCCGCCGCCGCGCGGGCGGCAACGGACTTGTCTACGGACACGACGGGGACGACGGCAGCGGACCGCCGATGGCGATCGCGAGCAGCATGCGCGGCGCGCGCATGCGCGGCCACCCGGCGCACGCGCCCGGCGGCCATGGCTCGTTCTCTCCCGTCCGGACTGTTACCGTCGGCTCCGGCCTCTCACCGGATCTGCTGACCCCCGGTCGACCGATACATCCGGCGACCGAGGCGCTCGCGGGCTCGACGCGATTGCGCCATACCGCCGGTGGGGAATTGCACCCCGCCCCGAGAACAGCGCCAGCCTCGCGGCCGACGCAAGCCGAATCTATCACGACCTGCCGTAGCAGCTTCCCGCCATGGAGTGGCCGCGCCTTGTCACGAAACGCGGACGCTCATCCCCAGAGCGCCCGCTTCCCTTACCATCCGGCAAACGACGCTCGCCGACCGCGCCGGCGTCATCGACCAGGAAGCCCCCGATGATCGAGGCAGTCGACTCCCTGAGAACGCTCTACAAGCCACCGACCCCCCGGGCCGTCGCCAAGGCGATCACGGCGCTCGAGCCGCACAGTCGCAAGTTCATCTCACTCTCGCCGTTCTGCGTGATCGCCACCGGTGACGGCAGCGGCCTGGATGCCTCGCCGCGCGGCGGATCACCGGGCTTCGTGCGCGTCATCGACGACCACACCCTTTGGCTGCCCGATTCGCCGGGCAACAACCGGCTCGACAGCATGTCCAACCTGCTCGCCAACGAGCAGATCGGCATGCTGTTCCTCGTGCCCGGCGTCGACGAGACCTTGCGGGTCAACGGCACGGCCCGCCTGCGCACCGACGACGAGTGTCTCGACGCGATGATGGATGAGCGGCGCCGCCCGAAGGTCGTCATCGAGATCGCGGTGGAGTGGGTCTACCTGCATTGCGCGAAGGCGCTCATGCGCTCGAAGCTGTGGAGCGATGAGGTCCGCGTCGAGCGCAGCGTGCTGCCGACGATTGGCCAGATGATCAACGACCAGACCGGCGAGTCCGCTCCGGCCGAGGACCAGGCCACGATGCTCGAGCGCTACGCGAAGGATCTCTGAGATCGGGATTTTTGCAAAAAACGCAAAAGTGAATTGATTTCACTCCGGTTTTATTGCATCACAGCTTCGAGTACAGTCAAGGGCCTGTTCCACCTGCAGTAGACGGCCAATGTCCTCCCACGACCAGCCATCGCCGGCGCCCGCCGGCCGCTTCGATGCGGTCGTGTTCGACGCCTACGGCACCCTGTTCGACGTGAACTCGGTCGCGAGCCTCGCCGAACAGCTGTTCCGTGGCCGGGGCGAGGCGCTCGCCGGGCTCTGGCGTCGCAAGCAGCTCGAGTACTCCTGGCTGCGGGCACTCTCGGGCCGCTATGCGCCGTTCCTCGAGATCACCCGCGACGCGCTGCGCTTCTCGGCGCGCTCCCTCGGCCTGGCGATGGACGAGGCGGCCGAGGCGAAGCTGATGGGCCAGTACGCCTGCCTGTCGGTCTTCCCCGAGAACCTCGCGGCGCTGCGCGAGATGAAGGCCGCCGGCCTCGCCCTCGGGGTGCTCACCAACGGCGATCCGGAGATGATCGCGGTATCGCTGCGCTCGGCCGGAATGACGAACCTGTTCGACGCGGTCCTCTCGGCCGACCAGGCCAGGACCTTCAAGACGAGCGATGCGGTCTACGCCCTCGGCCCGGCCGCCTTCGGCTGCGAGGCCGGGCGCATCCTCTTCGTATCATCCAACGGCTGGGATGCCATCGGCGCCCGCTGGCATGGCTACACCAGTTTCTGGATCAACCGCCAGGGCGCCCCACTCGAGGAACTCGGCACCGAACCCGACTTCACCGGCACCTTGCTCACCGACGTGCTCGCCGTCGCGCGTGGCTGACGCGCCGCCCCGATCAACCCGAACCCAGGAGAAACCATCATGAGCGAACGCATCGACAAATTCGGCCTCGCCGTCGACCGTGCCCTGCACGACATGCTCGAGAACGAGGCCCTGCCCGGCTCGGGCGTCGCCTCCGACGCCTTCTGGCAAGGCTTCTCGGCGCTGGTCCACGATCTCGCGCCGAAGAACCGGGCCCTGCTCGCCAGGCGCGACGAACTCCAGCGCCAGATCGACCAATGGCACCTGCGCCGCAAGGGCGAGCCCATCGACCAGGCCGCCTACCAGGACTTCCTGCGCGAGATCGGCTACCTGCTGCCCGAGGGGCCCGACTTCGCCGTCGAGACCACCAACGTCGATCCCGAGATCGCATCGATTCCCGGCCCGCAGCTGGTGGTGCCGGTGATGAACGCGCGCTATGCGCTCAATGCCGCCAACGCCCGCTGGGGCAGCCTGTACGATGCGCTCTACGGCACCGATGCGATGGGCGACGCACCCAGCGCCGGCGGCTACGATCCGGCCCGTGGCGCGCGCGTCATCGCCTGGGCGCGCAATTTCCTCGACCAGGCCGCGCCGCTCGCCAAAGGCAGCCATGCCGACGTCACCGGCTACTCGGTGGCCGGCGGCAAGCTGGTCGCGAAGACGAAGGACGGCGAGACCGGCCTGAAGGACCCGGCCGGCTTCGTCGGCCATCGCGGCGACGCTGCTGCGCCGACGGCGGTCCTGCTGCGCAACCGGCAACTCCATGCCGAGATCGTCATCGACCGCCAGCACGACATCGGCGCGACCGATGCGGCGGGCGTCGCCGATGTGCTGCTCGAAGCGGCCATCACCACCATCATGGATTGCGAGGACTCGGTCGCCGCGGTCGACGGCGAGGACAAGGCACTCGTCTACCGCAACTGGCTCGGCCTGATGAAGGGCGACCTCGCCGAGGATGTCGCCAAGGGCGGCAGCCGCTTCACCCGCCGCCTGAACCCGGATCGCGACTACACCGGCGCCGACGGCAAGCCACTGCAGCTGAAAGGCCGCTCGCTGATGCTGGTGCGCAATGTCGGCCACCTGATGACGACCCCGGCGGTACTCGATCGCGACGGCAAGGAGATCCCCGAAGGCCTGCTTGACGCGATGTGCACCACGCTGGTCGCCTGCCACGACCTGCGCAAGCAGGACGGCATCCGCAACTCGACGACCGGCTCGGTCTACGTGGTCAAGCCCAAGATGCATGGCCCCGAGGAGGTCGCGTTCGCCGACGAGACCTTCACCCGGGTCGAGCAGGCCCTCGGCCTGCCGGCCGACACCGTCAAGATCGGCATCATGGACGAGGAGCGCCGCACCACGGTGAACCTCAAGGAATGCGTGCGCGCCGCCCGCCGGTGTTGATGAACATCACCCGCCGGCGGGCGG
>CAYZBJ010000016.1:0-1743 GCA_964476625.1 uncultured Burkholderiaceae bacterium
AAGCGCCGCGAGACGCCCTTGAAGCCGGCCAGCGCGGCGGCGATCGCGGCGTCGCCCACGCCCAGTTCGGTCGCCACCGCGATCGCCGCCAGCGCGTTCTGCACGTTGTGCACGCCCGGCGCATCGAGCACCACGTCGAGCGCGTCGAGGCCTTCGCGGACCACCGTGAAACGCATCCTGCCCGCATCGGCCACCGGGTCGACGGCGCGCACCTGCGCTTCGGCGCACAGGCCATAGGTGACCACCGGCTTGGAAACGAAGGGCATGATCTCGCGCACATGCGGATCGTCGATGCACATCACCGCGGCGCCGTAGAACGGCAGGCGCTGGGTGAACTCGACGTAGGCCTGGCGCAAGCGGGCGAAGTCGTGCCCGTAGGTTTCCATGTGGTCGGCGTCGATGTTGGTGATGACCGCGATCATCGGCGAGAGGTTCAGGAAGGACGCATCGCTCTCGTCAGCCTCGACGACGATGTACTCGCCGGTACCGAGGCGGGCGTTGGCGCCGGCGCTGTTGAGCCGCCCGCCGATCACGAAGGTCGGATCGAGATTGCCTTCGGCGAGGATCGATGCCACCAGGCTCGTCGTGGTCGTCTTGCCATGGGTGCCGGCGATGGCGATGCCCTGCTTGATCTTCATCAGCTCGGCGAGCATCAGCGCGCGCGGCACCACCGGGATGCGGCGCGCGCGCGCGGCGATCACCTCGGGGTTGTCGCTGCCGACGGCGGTCGAGGTCACGACGCAGTCCGCGCCCTCGATGTTGTCGGCCGAGTGCGCATGCCGCACGTCGGCCCCGAGTTTCGCGAGCCGGCCGGTGGCGGCACTGGCGGCGAGATCCGAGCCGCTGATGTGGTAGCCGAGGTTGAGCAGCACCTCGGCGATGCCGCTCATGCCGGCGCCGCCGATGCCGACGAAGTGGATGTGCTTGACCTTGTGCTTCATCGGTCCGACTCCTTCGCGACCGCCTCGCAGGCGTCGGCGAGTTCGCGGCCGGCATCGGGCCGGGCGAGTTCGCGCGCACGCTGCGCCATCGCCAGCAGGCGACCCCGGTCCATGCCGTCGAGGACGGCGGCCAGCGCCGCGGGCTCGAGCGTGGACTGGGGCATCAGGATCGCGGCATCGCGATCGGCCAGGAAGCGGGCGTTCGCCGTCTGGTGGTCGTCGACCGCATGCGGATACGGCACCAGGATGCTGGCCAGGCCGACCGCGGCGAGCTCGGACACGGTCATCGCGCCGGCGCGGCAGACCACCAGGTCGGCCCGTCCGTACTCGTCGGCCATGTCGTCGATGAAGGCCCGGACATCGGCATCGACCCCGGCCGCGACGTAGGCCTCGCGCAGGGCGGCGACATGCGCGCGACCGCTCTGGTGCACCACCTGCGGACGGCGCGGCGCCGGCATCATCGCCAGCGCCGCCGGCAAGGCATCGTTGAGCGCCTTCGCCCCGAGGCTGCCGCCGACGACGAGCAGGCGCAGCGGGCCTTCGCGACCACGCATGCGCTGCTCGGGCGGCGCCAGGCCGGCCACCGTGGTGCGCACCGGATTGCCGCACCATTGGGCATCGGGCAAGGCCCCCGGGAAGGCGACCAGGGTACGGCGGGCGAAGCGCGCCAGCACCCGATTGGTCAGGCCGGCGACCGAGTTCTGCTCGTGGATCACCAGCGGCCGGCCCAGCATCGCCGCGACCAGCCCGCCGGGGAAGGCGACGTAGCCGGATGAGAGCAGGTCGATGCTGAGCACCTCGC
>CAYZBJ010000016.1:1753-7137 GCA_964476625.1 uncultured Burkholderiaceae bacterium
GTCGACGTCGCCGAGTACTGGTTCGCCGACGGCGACCGCGGGCCGGACCTCGCGCAGGACCTGCAGGGCCTGCCACAGCGCCCGTGCGAGGCGCCAGGGCGCGAGCAGGCGGGTTGCAAGCCCCTTGCCGCGCAGCCCGCCGATGCGCACCCAGCGCATCGGGATGCCATGGCGCGGCACGAGATCGGCCTCGAGCCCGCCGGGGACGCCGAGCCAGACCACCTGCCAGCTGCGCGCGCGCATCTCGTCGGCGACCGCCAGGCCCGGCATCACGTGGCCACCGGTGCCGCCGGCCATGATCATCAGGGTTCGGGTCACCAGGTTACCTTCGCCCTGGCGGGCTGCGGTGCGAACACCTTCGGGCGGCCGGGCGGTGCTCATGTGGTCCCCCCGCGCATCATCTGGCGGTTCTCGAAATCGATCCGCAGCAGGATCGCGATCGCGAGGCAGGCCGCGAGGATGCTCGAGCCACCGTAGCTCATCAGCGGCAGGGTCAGGCCCTTGGTGGGCAACACCCCGGTGTTGACGCCCATGTTGATCAGGGCCTGGATCGCGATCCAGACCGCGATCCCCTTGGCGACCAGGCCTGCGTAAGGCCGGTCGAGCGCGATCGACTGGCGGCCGATCTCGAAGCCGCGGCGCACCAGCCAGAACAGCAGGCCGACCACCACCAGCACGCCGACCAGGCCGAGTTCCTCCCCGATCACCGCGAGCAGGAAGTCGGTATGCGCCTCGGGCAGGTAGTTGAGCTTCTCGATCGAACCGCCGAGCCCGACGCCGAAGAGTTCGCCGCGCCCGAACGCGATCAGCGAATGGGTCAGCTGGTAGCCGGCGCCGAAGGCGTTCTCCGGCGAGAACGGGTCGTCGAGCAGGAGTTCGAGGCGGGCGAGCCGGTAGGGCTGGGCGAAGATCAGCATGACGATCGTCGACAGCGCGGCAAGGATCAGGCCGAGGAACAGGCGCCCGCTGATGCCGCCGAGGAACAGCACGGTCATGGCGATGCCGCAGATCACGACGAAGGCGCCGAGGTCGCGTTGCAGCAGCAGCAGACAGCCCACCACCACCACCGCGGTGCCCATCGGCAGGAAGCCCTTGCGAAAGCGCTGCATGTAGTCCTGCTTGCGGATCGTGTAGTCGGCCGCGTAGAGGACCACGAAGAGCTTCATCAGCTCGGAGGGCTGCAGCGACAGTGGGCCGAGCCGGATCCAGCGGGTCGCGCCCAGGGTGACGTGGCCGAGCACCAGCACCGTGAACAGCAGGACGAGGCCGCCGACGAACAGCCAGGGCGAGAGCCGCTGCCATTGGCGCATCGGCGTGGCGAAGGCGAGTACGCCCGCCGTCACCCCGATGCCGATCGCCAGCAGGTGGCGCAGGAGGAAATGGGTGCTGTCGAGCCGGGCATAGCGCGGCGAATCGGGCATCGCGATCGATGCCGAGTACACCATCACTAGCCCGAAGGCGAGCAGGATCGCGGCGACCCACAGCAGCGACTCGTCGATCACCGCCAGACGCGTCTTGTCGAGGCGGCGCGCGATCGGCAGGGTCGGCCGCCGCGAGCCCGAAGGCAGGCGCAGGCTCAGCATGCGGCCTCCAGCGGCTGCCCGCGCTCGTCGGCGATGCGCGCGAGCGCGGCGCCGAAGGCCCGGCCGCGCTCCGGATATCCCGAGAACATGTCGAGGCTCGAGCAGGCCGGGCTGAGCAGCACCGCCTCGCCGGCGCTTGCGCGCGACGCGGCCAGCCGGACCGCCTCCTCGATGCCGGCCGCGCGCAGGATCTCGACGCCGGTATCGGCGAGCGCGTCGGCGATGCGCTGCGCATCCCGGCCGATCAGCACCACCGCGCGCGCGCCATGGCGCACCGGGTCGGCCAGCGGGCCGAAGTCCTGGCCCTTGCCGTCACCGCCGGCGATCAGCCAGCAGGGCCGGCGGATGCCCTCGATCGCGGCGACCGTCGCCGCCACATTGGTGCCCTTGCTGTCGTCGTAGTACTCGACGCCGTCGAGGATGCCGAGCAACTGGCAGCGATGCGACTCGCCGCGATAGTGCCGCAGCCCGTGGAGCATCTGGGCCATCGGCACGCCGATGGCGCGGCACAGGGCGAGCGCCGCCAGCGCGTTCTGGTGGTTGTGGGCGCCGCGCAGCAGGAGCGCATCGGCCGGCATCAGGCGGCGCACCCGCGCCTCGGGAGTCGCGCCGCGGCGGCGCACCGGCGCATCGTCGGCGGCGATCGCCTCGGCCAGCCAGGGCATACCGCCATCCTCGACGATGCCGAGGTCGCCGATGCGGGCCGGCGCATCATGGCCGAAGCTCACCGCAGGCAACTGGCGCCGCGGCGCGGTGCGCGGATCGTCCCGGTTGTAGACGGCGACGCAACCGGGCGCATGGATTCGATGCTTCGCGTCGGCGTAGCTCTCGAGCGAGGCGTGCCAGTCGAGATGATCCTCGGCGACGTTGAGGATGCAGGCCGCATCGACGGTGAAGCGCTGGGCGAGCGCGAGCTGGAAGCTCGAGAGCTCGACCACCCAGACGGCAGGCAGGTCGTCGGCATCGATCGACGCCATGAGGGCCTCGAGCAGCGACGGCCCGATGTTGCCGGCGAACTTCGCCGACTGCCCCGCCGCACGGCACAGGGCGGTCGCCATCGCGGTCACGGTCGTCTTGCCATTGGTGCCGGTCACCGCCAGCACCCGGGGCGGGCCGGCGTCGCCCGGCAGGGAACAGATCGCCTGCGAGAACAGCTCGAGTTCGCCGACCACCGGCAGCTCGCGCTGGCGCGCCTGCGCATGCAGCGCCCCGGTCGCGCCGGTCTCGATCGACAGGCCGGGACTCCAGGCGACCAGGTCGGCGCCGTCGAGCACCCGGGCGTCGAAGTCGGTCCGCTCGACGGGCAGGTCCACCCCGCTTGCGCGCAGGCTCGCCAGGCCGGGCGGCTCGGCCCGTGAATCCGCCAGCCGGACCGTCGCGCCCTGGCGCAGCGCCCAGCGCGCCATCGCCGCCCCGGACCCGCCGAGCCCGAGCACGAGCACCCGGCGATCGCGCAGGTCGAACAGGGGCAACTGCATGGCGGCGGCTTCACTCATCGCAGCTTCAGGGTCGAGAGACCGAACAGCACGAGGACCATGGTCACGATCCAGAACCGGACCACGACCTGCGACTCCTTGACGCCGCCGACCTCGAAATGGTGATGCAGGGGCGCCATCCGGAAGATCCGCCGGCCGACGCCGAAGCGGCGCTTGGTGTACTTGAAGTAGCTGACCTGCAGCATCACCGAGAGTGTCTCGACCACGAAGACGCCGCCCATGATGAACAGCACGATCTCCTGGCGCACGACGACCGCGACGGTGCCGAGCGCACCGCCGAGCGCGAGCGCGCCGACATCGCCCATGAACACCTGGGCCGGGTAGGCGTTGAACCACAGGAAGGCAAGCCCGGCCCCGACGATCGCGCCGCAGAACACGGTCAGTTCGCCCGCGCCGCTGATGTTCGGGATCAGGAGGTACTTCGCGAAGACGGCGTTGCCGCTGGCGTAGGCGAAGATCCCGAGGGCCCCGCCCACCAGCACCGCCGGCATGATCGCCAGCCCGTCGGCGCCGTCGGTCAGGTTGACCGCGTTGCTGGTGCCGACGATCACCAGGTAGCTCAACACGATGAAGCCGAACACCCCGAGCGGATAGGCAACGTCCTTCAGGAAGGGAACGATCAGGTCGGCGCGCGCCGGCAGGTCGGCCTGGAAGCCGCTGCCCACCCAGCCGACGAAGAGTTCGATCGCCTTCGCGTTCGAGTCGGCCGGCACCGAGAACGCGAGGTAGATCGCCGCCACCAGTCCGATCAGGGTCTGCCAGAGGTACTTCTCGCGCGCCGACATGCCCTTCGGATTGCGGTGGACCACCTTGCGGTAGTCGTCGACCCAGCCGATGAAGCCGAAGCCGAGGGTGACGAGCAGCACGATCCAGATGAAGCGGTTGCTCAGGTCGCCCCAGAGCAGGGTCGAGCAGGCGACCGAGATCAGGATCAGCGCGCCGCCCATGGTCGGCGTACCACTCTTGGTGAGGTGGGTCTGGGGCCCGTCCGGGCGCACCGCCTGGCCGATCTTCATCTGGGCCAGCTTGCGGATCACCAGCGGCCCGAAGATCAGCCCGACCGCGAGCGCGGTCAGCGCCGCGAGCACCGCGCGCAGGGTGATGTACTGGATCACCGCGAAGGCGCGGATGTCGTTCGCCAGCCATTGGGATATCTCGAGCAGCATCAGTGCGCCTCCCCGACCGGGACGGCGGCAAGGGCGGCGACCACCCGCTCCATGCGCATGAAGCGCGAGCCCTTGACGAGCACGTGCTGGCGCCCGTCCAGTTCTTCGTCGAGCGTGTGCAGCAGGGTGTCGAGATCGGGGAAGTGGCGCCCGCCGGCGCCGAAGGCCGCGACGGTGGCGACGCTCGCTTCGCCGAGCGCGAACAGTTGCTCGATGCCGCGCTCGGCGGCATAGGCGCCGACCTCGCGATGGAAGGCCGGTCCCTCCGAACCCACCTCGCCCATGTCGCCGAGGATGAGCAGCCGCGGCGCGGGCGCGCCGGCGAGCACGTCGATCGCGGCGCGCACCGAATCGGGATTGGCGTTGTAGCTGTCGTCGATCAGGCTGGCGGCCGCGCGCGCAGCGACCCGCAGCAGCCGCCCGGAAGGCGCCCGGAAGGCGGCCAGGCCCGCGGCGATCGTGCCGGGGTCGATGCCACCAGCGTGCGCGGCGGCCGCCGCGGCCAGCGCGTTGCGGACATTGTGGCGGCCGTCGACCGCGAGCCGGACCGTGACCTCGGTCGCGCCGATGCGCATCGGGAACCGCGCCGGCGCCGCATCGGCCGCGGCGTGCACGACGGGATCGCCCGCGTCGCCGAGACCGAAGCCGACCACCCGGCGCCCGGCCGCGAGGTTCCGCCAGATGGGCGCATGCGCGTCATCGACCGGGAACACCGCGACGCCGTTGGCGGGCAGGCAGGCGAAGGCGCTGCCGTTCTCGCGAGCCGTCGCCTCGACCGAGCCCATGAACTCCTGGTGCTCGCGCTGCGCATTGTTGACCAGGGCCACCCGGGGCTGGGCGATCTCGGCCAGCCAGGCGATCTCGCCCGGGCGGTTCATGCCGAGTTCGACGACGGCCGCGCGATGCTCCGGGCGCAGGCCGAAGATCGTCAGGGGGACGCCGACCTCGTTGTTGAGGTTGCCGGTCGTCGCCAGGCGGTGCTCGCGGCCTACCGCCTTCGCGAGGATGGCCGCGAGCATCTCCTTGACCGTGGTCTTGCCGTTGGTGCCGGTCACGGCGATCGTCGGCAGCGCGAAACTCTCCATCCCCAGGATCACCTTGCGCGTCCAGATGAAGCGCAGACCGGCCAGCAGCGAACC
>CAYZBJ010000016.1:7147-59897 GCA_964476625.1 uncultured Burkholderiaceae bacterium
TTGCTGCCGGTCACCGCGATCACCAGCGGGTCGAATCGGCGCCGCCAGCCGCGGGCAAGCTCGCCGAGCGCGCGCCGGGTATCGGGCACGCGCAGCGCGGGCGGTCGGAGTCCGGCGACGGCACGCTCGACCATCACCGCCGCCGCGCCGCGCTCGCCCGCCTGCGCCACGAAATCGTGGGCATCGAAGTGCTCGCCACGCAGCGCGACGAACAACTGGCCGGCGGCGAGCGAGCGCGAATCGGTGCAGACGCCCGTGAGCCGCTCGTCGCCCCGGCCGTGCATGACGCCGATGTCGAGCCAGTCGAGCGCATCGCGCAGGGTGAAGGCGCTCACCGGGGAACCTTCGCCCTCGCGGGCTGCGGTGCGAGCACCTTCGGGCGGCCGGGCGGTGACAATTGTGGAACCTTCGCCCTTGCGGGCTGCGGTGCGAGCACCTTCGGGCGGCCGGGCGGTGCTCATGACTGCCCCCCCCGCTCGCGCAGCGCGGTGGCGGCGACCTCGGCATCCGAGAAGCGCTGCCGCCGGCCGTCGATCTCCTGCCACTGCTCGTGGCCCTTGCCGGCGATCAGCACCACGTCGGCCGGGTCGGCGGCGGCAATGGCCAGCCGGATCGCCGTGGCACGATCGAGTTCGACCAGCCAGGGATCGTTCGCGAGCCCGGCGCGGATCGCGTCGGAGATCGTCTGCGGCGACTCGGAGCGCGGATTGTCGCTGGTGATCACCACCCGATCGGCGGCCGCCTCGACGGCGCGGCCCATCAGGGGCCGCTTGCCAGCGTCGCGATCGCCGCCGGCGCCAAAGACGCAAGCCAGCGCGCCGGCGCGAGCGTCGGCCACCGGCCGCAGGGCGCCGAGCGCCTGGCCGAGCGCATCGGGCGTGTGCGCGTAGTCGATCACCACCAGCGGCGCGTCGGCGATGCGCAGCATCTGCATCCGGCCGGCCACCGGCGCGAGGCTGGCCAGGCCCGCGGCGACCGCATCGACCCCGATGCCCAGCGCCAGCCAGGTTCCCGCCACCGCCAGCGCGTTGGCGGCGTTGAAGCGCCCGAGCAGGCCGAGGCGGACATCGAAACGGCCCCAGTCGCCATCGATCGCGAGGTCGATGGACTCGCCGCGCTCGACGACGCCGATCGCCTCGAGGCGCCGGGCGCCGGCCGGCACCGCCAGCGGCGCTTCCCCGTAGACGATCGCGTCGCCCGGGCGGGCAAAGGCCTCGAGCATGGTGGCGCCGTGGACATCGTTGCCGTTGACCACCGCGGCCCGCGCGCGGGCCTCGGCGAACAGGCAACGCTTGGCGGCCACATAGGCGGCCATGTCACCGTGGTAGTCGAGATGGTCGCGCGTCAGGTTGGTGTAGACCGCGACCTCGATACCGGTACCCGCGAGGCGGCGCTGCTCGATGCCGATCGAGGAAGCCTCGATCGCGACCACGTCGACCGCGCCGCGCTCGAAGGCGGCCAGCAGGCGCTGCATCGATACCGCATCGGGCGTGGTCAGCGAGGGCGCGGTGAACTCCGCGGCGGCATCGCCGAACACCGCCGGGCCGAGGGTACCGACGACGCCGGCGCGCCGGCCCATCGCCGCCCAGCCCTGCGCGACCCACTGGCTGCAACTGGTCTTGCCATTGGTGCCGGTGATCGCCACCACGCGCAGTCGCGACGAAGGCTGCCCGTAGTACTCGGCGGCCACGATACCGGCATCGCGACGCAGGCCGGGCACGGCGATCGCCGGGACGTCGGCGACGGGTCGTCGCTCGCCGACCGGGTCGTAGGCGATCGCGGCGGCGCCGCGCGCCTGCGCCTGCGCGATGTAGTCGCGCCCATCGTGGCGCTCGCCGGGCATCGCGATGAAGCCGTCGCCGGGGCCGATGCCGCGGCTGTCGGCGCTCAGCTCGGCGCCGGCGGCCAGCTGGCCGCGCAGCCAGCGCCCCGCCTCGGCGGGGTCGCGCGCCAGGGTGGCTGCCACCGGGCTCACCGACGCCTCCCCTGGACTTCGTCCGCGGGAATCACGACCTCGGGCTGCGGCGCATCGGGCGTCAGGTGCAGGTGGCGCAGGCTCTGGGTGGCGATCTGCGCGAACACCGGCGCCGCGATGATGCCGCCGTAGTGCTGCTTGCCGCGCGGCTCGTCGATCATCGCCGCGATGACGATGCGCGGATTGGAGATCGGGGCGAGGCCGACGAAGCTCGAGACGTACTTCCGGACGTACTTGCCGTTCTCGACCTTGTAGGCAGTGCCGGTCTTGCCGCCGACACGATAGCCGGCGACCCGGGCCGAGCGCGCCGTGCCTTCGTCGCCCACCGCCGCTTCCAGCATGCCGAGCACCTGCTTCGCGGTGGTCGGCGAGATCACCGGCTGGCCGGCCTGGGGGCCATCCTGGCGCAGCAGGGTGAGCGGCACGATGTGGCCCTCGCGACCGAACACCGTGTAGGCGCGGGCGAGTTGCAGCAGCGACACCGACATGCCGTGGCCGTAGGACATGGTCGCCTGTTCGATCGGCCGCCAGGAGCGGTAAGGCCGCACCCGGCCGGCTGCCGCACCCGGCAGGTCGAGCGCCGGCGCGCGCCCGAAGCCGAGTTCCGAGAACAGCACACCCATGCGTTCGGGTGCCATCGCGAGCGCCAGCTTGGCGGTGCCGACGTTCGAGGACTTGGCGACGATGCCGGTGAGGTCGAGCCGCCCGTAGTCCTTGCCGTGGTCGCCGATCCGCCAGCCGCCGATCTTCATGTGGCCAGGCGAGGTTTCGATCGTCGACCCGGTCGAGAACCGGCCCGAATCGAGCGCGGCGGCGATGGTGAAGGGCTTGATCGTCGAGCCCGGCTCGAAGGTGTCGAGCGCGGCGCGGTTGCGCAGCAGGGCGACGTCGAGTTCGTTGCGGTCGTTGGGGTTGGTCGAGGGCCAGTTGGCGAGCGCGAGGATCTCGCCGGTCCGGACGTCGATCACGACGGCGGCAGCGGCCTTGGCCTTGTTGGCGATCGCCGCCTCGCGAATCGCATTGTAGGCGTGGAACTGGAGTTCATTGTCGATGGACAGCACGACGTCCGCGCCGTCGATCGGCGCCTGCTCGTCGCCGACGGCCTCGACGAAATTGCCCCGTGCATCCTGGATCACCCGCCGGGTGCCCGGCCGACCGGTGAGCCGTTCGTTGAACATCCGCTCGACGCCGGCCCGACCCTGCAGCTGCTCGCCGTCGGCGGCATTCTCGGCGAAGCCGGTGAAGCCGATCAGGTGGGCGCCGCGCTCGCCGATCGGATACTCGCGGGTGTACTCGGCCAGGGTCGAGATGCCGCGGATGCGCAAGGCCATGACCTGGTCGGCGACATCGCGTTCGACGCCGCGACGGAGATAGACGAACTGGCGCTCACGATCGGCCAGGCGCTCCTCGAGCACCGTCGGCGACATCCCGAGCAGCCGACCGAGTTCGACGAGCTGCGCCGGGCTCGCCTGCAGGTTCTTCGGCACCGCGAAGATGGCGCGCACCGGCCGGCTGGCCGCGAGCAGCACCCGGTTGCGATCGTAGATCGAGCCGCGCGAGGCCGGCAGCTCGAGGGTACGCCCGTAGCGCAGCTCACCCTGGCGCTGGAGGTAGTCATGGCTGAACAGCTGCAGGTAGACGGCGCGGGAGACCAGCCCCAGGAAGCCCAGCGCCACCAGTGCGACGACGAAGCGCGAGCGCCACGCCGGCATCCGCGCATCGAGCAGCGGATTGCCATGGGCACGGGAGGCACGGGAAGCGCGCGAGACGCGTGAGGCGCGGGAAGTGCGCGCGGCCAGCGACGCCGCCATCAACGTCCGCCTCCATCGCCGGCGCGCAGGCGGTCGGCGTCGAGTTCGGCGAGGCGGGCAGCGCCCTCGCCGGCGCGCAGGGTCAGGTAGAGGGTGCGTTCGGCGGGCAGCGACTCCATGTCGAGGACCTTGCGGGCCTTCTTGTCGATCATCGCCGGCTGGGCGGCGCTCGCCAGGTCGGACTCGAGGCGACGCTGGCGGGCAGCGAGGTCATCGGCCTGGCCGCGCGCGATCTCCAGGCCGACGAAGGCCTTGCGCGCGCGATACTGCGTGGTGACCAGCGCCAGGGCGCTCACCAGCAAAGCGATCGCCAGGAGGACGTTGAGCATGCTCGACCGGAACATCAGTCTTGAACCCTTTGCGCAACCCGCAATACCGCGGAGCGAGCACGGGGGTTGCGTGCACGCTCCGATTCATCCGGAAGCACCCGCCCGACGATCCGCAGTCGTGGCGCGTGCCCCGGCAATACATCGCCCCGAACCGGATCGCGCGGCGCATTGCGGCCGGCCTCGTCGGCCATGAAGCGCTTCACCAGTCGATCCTCGATCGAGTTGAAACCGATGACCACCAGCCGCCCCCCGATGGCCAGCCGGTCCACCGCCATCCTCAGGACGTCCGCGAGCTCCGCAAGCTCTTGATTGACGAAAATCCGTACAGCTTGAAAGGTGCGGGTTGCCGGGTCCTTGCCCAGCGTCGACCGCGTCGCACCACGGCGCCGGAGGACACCTGCCACGAGGCCGGCAAGCTCTGTGGTTGTTTGTAGCGCTGCGGCGCCGGCGTCCCGGCGGCGAGCAGCAATCGCCTTTGCAATCGGAAGAGCAGCCCGTTCATCCCCGTACCTCCTCAATACGTCTGCGATTTCGGCCTCGGATGCATCGAGGAGCCATTCGCGGGCCGACATGCCCGCACCAGGATCCATCCGCATGTCCAGCGGCCCGGTCGACCTGAAACTGAATCCGCGCTCGGGCCGGTCGAACTGCGGCGAGGACACGCCCAGGTCGAGCAGGAGCCCGTCGATGCGCTCGATCCCGAGTTCATCGAGCACTTCGCCGAGCGCCGAGAACCGCGATGCGACGAAGCGAAACCGCCCATCCGCGATCCCCTCGGCTTCGCGGGCAGCCTCCGGGTCGCGATCGATCCCGAGCAGCCGGCCCGCCGGGCCGAGCTCGGCGAGAATCCGCCGGCTGTGCCCGCCGCGACCGAAGGTGCCGTCGACATAGACGCCTTCGGCCCGGATCGCGAGACCCGCGACCGCCTGCTCGAGCAGGACTGGCAGGTGGGGCGATGGGGCGGACATGGCATCGGATCCGGTTTCCTCGTCATTGCGCAACGCCCGGCCTACATGATCAGGTCGGCGAGGACGCCGTAATCCGCGCTGGCCGCCGCCTGCGCCTCATAGGCAAAGTAGGCCGCCCGGTCCCAGATCTCGAGGTAGTTCCCCTGGCCAAGCACGGTCAGTTCGCGGCCGAGGGCGGCGAAATCGCGCAGGGACTGGGACACCAGCATCCGGCCGCCATCGTCGAGGTCGATGTCCTCGGCCGCGCCGATCATGCGGCGCTTGAACAGCGCATGGGCCGCCGGCAGGGCGTTGATGCGATCGCGCATCGGCAGCCAGTTGGTGCGGGGATAGAGGACCAGGCAGTCCTCCTTGGGATGGCGCGTCAGGGTGATCTGGCCGCCATGCTCGCGCAGCAGCACATCGCGGAAGGCCTGCGGAATCGTCATCCGCCCCTTCGCATCCAGCGCCTGTGCCGAGCTGCCCTGAAACATTTCCCCGTCGCCCTACGTAGGAAGCCCAATCGGTGCGAGGCTTGTTTTGGCCCCGACTGCCACTCACAGGCACTAAATGGCCCGGTCCGGCACTGTACGACGGCTATCGGGAAAACGTCAAGGCGAAACCACTGTTTTTCTATTCAGTACAATGACTTAGCTTTAGTCGGCCGAAAGCCGTCCAAGGCATGTTGAATATCGGAAGTTCTCTTGGAAATTAATGGCTTGCCGCCGGCAGCTGATGTCTTACCGGAGATATACCGGGTTTCATGCGAGCCGAGTGCCGGCAGCGAAAGTGGAAGCGGGCCTGTAGGCCGGATTCTGTAATGCCGGCGAACCGGCACGACGACCATTCCTCTAGGCGACCGGTTACCCGGTGCGCTCAAGCCACCTACCCGCACGCTCGGCCGGGCCGACCTGCGCGGCGAACCGCACGCGTGCCTATTTGGTGTTGCTCCGGATGGGGTTTGGCCTGCCAGCCGTGTCGCCACGGCCGCGGTGAGCTCTTACCTCGCCTTTTCACCCTTGCCCGACCGCTTGCGCGGCCGTCGGCGGTATGTTTTCTGCGCCACTTTCCGTCGCGACGGCATTTGGGCACCATCGCGCCTGGCCGTTAGCCAGCATCCCGCCCTGCGGAGTCCGGACCTTCCTCCCGCCCTGCCGTTGCCGACCGGGCCAGCGGCCGTCCAGCCCGCTTCCGATCCGGATTGTACCGATAGTGCGCCCCGCCCATCGGGCGGGGCTTGGCTCGAGCTGGCGCAGGCCTTAGCGTAATGCCCGATTCACGGCGCCCCGGTACCCGGTATCCGGTGCCCGTTCCCGCATCCCCGGAAGGAGTCGAACCATGCGTCCCGCCCCCGTCGGCCAAACCCACCGCCCGGGCCGCGTCCTGCGCCGCTTTCCGCATCCTGCCCCGCTTGATGCCACGCAGCGGCCCCGGTCGCGCGGCCCGGCCCGGCTGGCCACCGCGATCGCCCTGCTGGCGTCCCTGGCGCTGCCGGGCGTCGCCACCGCGATCGACCTCGGCGACGCCAGCATCCTGTCGCGCCAGGGCCAGCGGCTGCAGGTCGCGATTCCCTTCGGCTCGGAACCCGGCGAGCGGGTGGCAGTGACCCGCTTCAGCGTGGTGTCGGTCGAAGCCCTCGGTGCCGGGGGTGACGCACCCGACCCGCGCCGCTTCACCCTCTCCAAACCGGAGCGCCGCAACGTGGTGTACCTGCGCTCGGACCGGCCGGTCGAACTCGATCGGCTGCGCATCGTGGTGTCGGTCAGCGGGCCCGAGGGCGAAGCCACCGGCGCCGCCTACGACATCGTCATTCCGCGGCCGCGCCCGGGTCCGGCGCCAGACCCGCGGGCCCCGCGCTCGCCACGACGCTAGCGCCGCACCGGCGCGGGCCGGAAGACCGCCTCGTCGGCATAGAAACCAGGGTCCGCATTGGCGGGCCACCAGCCCGGCACGCCGAGCACCGGCAGGGGATGGGCATCGTCGAGCGACGGCGCCGCCTGCGCGAGTCGCGCCGCCAGCCAGGCATCGACCTGCCCGGTGGCGGCATCGGCCGGCAGGGGCACGACCCAGGCGTGTGCGCAGATCGCCTTGTAGGGGGTGAGCAGCTTCTGGACCAGGGCATGGCCGAACAGGCGCACCGACACCTCGCGCGCGAAGGCCTCGCGGCGGCCGGTGAACAACGCCGGCCAGCAGCGCTCGCGCAAGGCCCGGGCGAATGCCTCGTCCGTGGTGACGAAGATCGCGGCGTTCTCGTCGAACACCGTCGCCGCATCGCGCGCCGCGCCGCGTCGCGCGCCAACGCCCTCGCGGGCGATGGCCCGCGCCTGCACCGCATTGAGTTGCGCCTTCGCCCGCGGGAATGCCAGCCAGGCGAGCGCGTTGAGCAGGTCGTGCACGGCGCCCGCGCCTTCGAGCCGCGTCGGCACCTCGCCGGTCCGGTCGATGTGGGCCTCGTAGGCATCGACGGCGGGCGTACCGGTGGCGACGAAGCGCAACGCACGGCCCGATCCGGATCGCAACGACCGCTCGCGCGCAAGGGCATCGAGCGCGGCGAGCGGGATGCCGGCCGGTGTCGCATGCCTGGCGACTCGGCGCCAGGCAGCGCGGATCGGGCCGCCCCAGGGCGCGGCCTCGAGCGCCGCGCCGAACCCGGCGACATCGACGACGACCATGCCGCGCGCTACGCGACCCTGCCCTGCGTCCCCGGACGGTACAGTCGCCAGCGCAGGGTCTCGCCACTGGCGAGCGGGACGATCGAATCGACGCCGAAGGGCAGGGAGGCCGGGATGCTCCAGTCCTCGCGCACGAGATCGACCTGCTCCCGGTTGCGCGGCAACCCGTAGAAATCGGCGCCGTGGAAGCTGGCGAAGCCCTCGAGGCGCTCGAGGCGGCCCGCCGCCTCGAAGACGCTTGCATAGAGTTCGAGCGCGTGGGGCGCGGTGTAGCAACCGGCGCAGGCGGCCGCATGCTCCTTCAGGCGGGCCGGATGCGGCGCGCTGTCGGTGCCGAGGAAGAATCGCGGATTGCCGCTGGTGGCCGCCTCGACGAGCGCGAGCCGATGCCGCTCGCGCTTGAGCACCGGCAGGCAATACCAGTGCGGCCGCAAGCCGCCGCTGAAGATGGCGTTGCGGTTGTAGAGCAGGTGCTGGGGCGTGATGGTCGCCGCCACCGGGCCGGTCGCATCGCGGACGTAGTCGACCGCCTCGGCGGTGGTGACATGCTCGAACACCACGCGCAGGCCGGGGAAGTCGCGCCGCATCGGCGCCATCACCCGCTCGATGAACACCCGCTCGCGATCGAAGACGTCGACATCCGGGTCGGCGACCTCGCCGTGCACCAGCAGCGGCAGGCCATGGCGCTCCATCGCGGCGAGCACCGGCGCGACCCGCGCCATGTCGGTGACGCCGGCATCGGAATTGGTGGTGGCCCCCGCCGGGTAGAGCTTCACGGCGCTGATCGCGCCCGCTTCGACGCCGCCGCGAATCTCGTCGGCGCTGGTCCGGTCGGTCAGGTAGAGGGTCATCAGCGGATGGAAGCCCGCGGCCGCTTCGGCAGCCAGTTCGCCCTGCGCTAGCGCATCGGCCAGCGCCGCCTCGATGCGGGCGCGGTAGGCGAGCGCCTGCGCCACCGTGACCACCGGCGGGCGCAGGTTGGGCATCACGATCGCCCGGCCGAAGCTGGCGGCGCTCGCTGCCACCACCGCGCGCAGGGCCTCGCCGTCGCGCAGGTGCAGGTGCCAGTCATCGGGCAGGCTGATCGAGAGTCGGGTCGCCGGATCACCGGCCGCAGCATCGTTCATGCGAGGAAGTTCATGGCAGGAGGATCAGGCGGAAGTCGTTGACGTTGGTGCGCGTCGGCCCGGTGACCACCAGGTCGCCGAGCGCCTCGAAGAATCCATAGGCATCGTTGTCGTCCAGGCGCGCCCGCGCGTCGAGCCCGGCGGCCGCGGCCCGCGCCAGGGTATCGGGCGCGAGGATCGCCCCGGCATTGTCCATCACGCCATCGATTCCGTCGGTATCGGCGGCCATCGCCCAGACTTCGGGCAGCGGCCCGAGCGCCTCGGCCAGGGCGAGCAGGAACTCGGTGTTGCGGCCACCGCGACCGCCGCCACGCAGGGTGACGGTGCACTCGCCCCCCGAGAGCAGCGCGAGCGGGCGGCGGCCACGCTCGCCGAAGGAGCTTTCGCCATGGGCGAGCAGTTCCCGCACGATGCCGGCGTGGACGCGCGCGACATCACGGGCTTCGCCGGTGAGGGTGTCGCCAAGCATGATGGTCGAGAACCCTTCGGACTGCAGCCAGCCCGCGGCCGCCACGAGGCTCGCATGGGCGCTGCCCACCAGCCTCGCCTCGGTGCGGCCGAGCCGGGGATCGCCGGGCTTGGGCGTCTCGGGCGCATCGCCGCGCTGGCCGGCTTCGAGCCACTCGCGGGCCGCCGCTGGCGGATCGATCCGCCAGCGCCGCAGCACCTCGAGCGCATCGGCATGGGTGCTCGGGTCGGGCGAGCAGGGCCCGGACGCGATCGCGGCGAGGTCATCGCCGGCGACATCGGAGATGACCAGCGCAATCACCCGCGCCGGTGTCGATGCGGCGAGCCAGCCGCCCTGGATGCGCGAGAGGTGCCGGCGGACGATGTTCATCTCGTCGATGGGCGCGCCGCTCGCGAGCAGCGCCGCGGTGAGTTCGCGCAGGCCCGCGAGCGACAGCGGCGACACCGGCAAGGCAAGCAGGCTCGAACCGCCGCCCGAGAGCAGCACCACCAGGAGGTCTTCGGGGCCGAGCCCGGCGGCCTCGCCGAGCATGCGCTCGGCGGCCGCCATGCCCGCCTCGTCGGGCATCGGATGGCCGGCCTCGACGACCTCGATGCGGCCGGCATCCTGGCCGTGGCCGTAGCGGGTGACGACGAGGCCGGCCAGGGGCGTGGCGGCCGGCCAGGCGGCGTCGAACGCTGCCGCCATCGCGGCGGCGGCCTTGCCGGCGCCGGCGACGAATACCCGGCGTGCACCGGTGGCAGCGACAGGACCGATGCACGGCCCGATCACTCGCGCCGGATCGGCCGCCGCGACGGCGGTACGGAAACTCTCGAGCAGCAATTCTTTTGGCAGCATCGTGGGCACGGGTCGGGAAAGAAGAAAAGCCCGACCACCAGGGCCGGGCTTCATGCGCTTGCCGCTTCGGCTCGCGCGCGGCAGATCGGCCCTACGGGCAAATTGCCGCCGAATATCAGTCGGCCGTGAGGCCGGCTTTATTCAGTCGGCCGTGAGGCCGGCTTTATGGATGATCGGGGACCACTTCGACAGTTCCTGCATGAGCAGGACTCTGGCTGCGGCCGGTGTCGCCTGGCCGGGCGCCGCTACTGTCGATCCGACGGAGTCAAGCTGCTTCACGACATCCGGATCCTGCAAGGCAGTTTGCAGGGCGCCCTTGAGCTTGTCAACCACGGACTGCGGGGTCGCGACCGGCGCAAGCAGCATGTGCCAGACCGCGAACTCGAAACCCTTGAAGCCGAGTTCGTCGAGCGTCGGCACGCCGGGCAACATGGCATGGCGACGCCCGACGGTGATCGCGATCGGACGCACCTTGCCGCTGCGGATATGGGGCAAGGCCTGGCTGGCGGTATCGCAGATCAGGTCGACCTGTCCGCTGATGACATCGGCCAGTGCCTGCGGCGAACCCTTGTAGCTGGCGGTGGCAAGTTCTCCCCGGGTTCCGGCGGCCAGCAGCAACATGCACAGTTGCGACGGCGAGCCGTGACCCGCATCGGCGATGGTCAGGCGACGACCCCGGGTGCGGATGAACGAAGCAAGCGAATCGGTCTCGCGCAACGGCAATCCGGCGCGCGCGACCAGCACCAGCGGCATCCGGTCGGCGAGGCCGATGGGAACGAAATCGCGCAACGGCTCGAAGGGCAGCTTGCGATAGAGCGAAGGCGCGGTCGCGATCGCGTTGTCGGCCAGCAGGAGGGTATGGCCATCGGCCCGTGCGCGCGCGACCCTCGCCGCGCCGACAGTGCCGCCCGCGCCGGCGACGTGCTCGATATGCACCCGCGTACGCAGGGTCCGCTGCAGCGATACCGCCAGCACCTCGGCGAGCGCGTCGGTCGGCCCGCCTTCGGCATAGGGCACGACAATGGTGAGCGGCGCGACGGGGAATGCGAACACCGCCGCCGGAATCACGGACAACGATGCGCAAACCGCCAGCGCGTAGGCGAGCAGTCGCCTGGACATCTTCCTCCCCGGGGCGGCGAATGGAGCATGAAACCGGCGACTCGCAGGCGTTTCGATCGGGCGCGGGTCGATACGGTGGACAGATCGGCCCGCTCACTCTAGCCGAGTCCCCGCCCAATCACCGTCGTGGAAACCCGAAACGGCCATGCCGCCACGGCCGCGCAAACGCAGCGACCGTGCCCGCTCAAGCGGTCGCGACGCGCTCCGCGATTGCTGTGCCGACGTCGGCTGTACGCGCCTCTCCGCCCATGTCGGGGGTACGCGGCCCGGCCGCGGTGGTGGCCTCGATCGCCGCGAGGATGGCGTCATGGGCTTCGTGAAATCCGAAGTGCGCGAGCATCATCGCGCCACACCAGATCTGGCCGATCGGGTTGGCGATGCCCTTGCCCGCGATGTCGGGCGCCGAACCGTGGACCGGTTCGAACAGCGACGGGAAGCGACGCTCGGGGTTGATGTTCGCCGAGGGCGCGATCCCGAGGGTGCCGGTGCAGGCCGGCCCGAGGTCGGACAGGATGTCGCCGAACAGGTTCGACGCCACGACCACATCGAACAGATGGGGGTTGCGCACGAAATGCGCGGTGAGGATGTCGATATGGAACTTCGCGACCTCGACGTCCGGGTATTCGGCCGACATCGCCGCGACGCGTTCGTCCCAGTAGGGCATCGAGATGAAGATGCCATTGGACTTGGTGGCCGAAGTCAGCTTGCGCCCCCGGCTCATCGCCATCTCGAAGGCATAGCGCAGCACCCGGTCGACGCCATGGCGGGTGAAGATCGACTCTTGGATGACGATCTCGCGCTCGGTGCCCTCGAACATCCGCCCGCCGATCGACGAATACTCGCCCTCGGTGTTCTCGCGGACCACGTAGAAATCGATGTCGCCCGGCTTGCGGTTGGCCAGCGGGCACGGGACCCCCGGCAGCAGCCGCACCGGCCGCAGGTTGATGTACTGGTCGAATTCGCGCCGGAACAGCAGCAGCGAGCCCCACAGCGACACATGGTCGGGCACCGTGTCCGGCCAGCCGACCGCGCCGAAATAGATCGCATCGCAATCCCCGAGGCGCTGCTTCCAGTCCTCGGGCATCATCCTTCCATGGCGCGCGTAATACTCACAGCTGGCGAAGTCGAAATGGCGCCAGTCGAACCCGATGCCGAAGCGATTGCCGGCCGCCTCGAGAACCCTCATGCCCTCGGGCATGACTTCGGTGCCGATACCGTCGCCGGCGATAACCGCAATCCGCAATGCACTCATCGATCCATCCCCCAGGCCCGGGGCGGCCGCTGCAACCGGACACGGCGCCGGTCAACAATCGAGCCATCCCGGGCGTTGAATACCCCGGGCCGGCATTTTGCCGGCGATTCCAGGGAGCCCACGGCTTGATACGACCGACCGCCCGCCCCCGCGTGATCGCGGCATTCGCCGCGGTCCTGCTCATGGCCGCCTGCGCCGGCCCGCAGGTCGACGCCCGGCCGCAATCCACGGATCGCACCTACTCGACCATGGATGTCGCGGCTCCGATGAGCATCGGCGACATCGTACTTCAGCTCGAATCGAACCGGCCCGAGGAGGACATCGTCGCCGAGCTCTTCGATCGCGGCCTGGCCGCGCCGGCGAGCGCGGGCGACCTCACCTTGCTGCGCCGCGCGGGCGCCAGCCCCGCCCTGCTGCAGGCGATCTACGATGCGCCGCTGGCGAGCACCGACAGCGCCGGCAACGTGGTGATCATCCGCGAGCCCGCCTTCGTGCCATACATCGTCGACCCCTGGCCCTACTACCCCAGCTACCACTATCCCGGCCACCGGTACCGGCCACCGCAGCGTATCCATCCGCCGCATCGGCCGCCGCCCGGGGTCCGCCCGCACCCCGGGCGCCCCGGCCCGGGCGGCATCAACCGGCCGCAGCGCCCGCCCGACACCCGGCCGACGCCACCACCGCGGCAGCCGACGCCGAACCGGTACAGCCCGCGCCAGTCGCCGACGCCGGGCATGAGCCCGCCGGTCGTGAATCGCCCCGCGGCGAAACCGGTGAGCCCGGCCCCCCGGCCCGGCGGATCGGCGCCGGCGAAGCCCTCGCGTTAGCGTCAGCTAGTAACACAGGCCCGCCCGCGCCTCAGGGGCCCGTTTCCTCGCCGCCGGCGGGCGCCGACTGCTGCATCGCCCAGAGCCTGGCATAGGCGCCGTTGGCGGCGACCAGTTCCTCGTGGCGGCCGCGCTCGACGATCCGGCCGTCTTCCATCACCAGGATCTGGTCGGCATCGACGACCGTCGAGAGGCGATGCGCGATCACCAGGGTCGTGCGCCTGGCGCTCGCCCGGGCGAGCGCCTCGGAGATGGCCTGCTCGTTCGCCGAATCGAGCGAGGAAGTGGCTTCGTCGAGCAGGAGCACCGGAGGATTGCGCAGCAGGACGCGGGCGATCGCGACCCGTTGGCGCTCGCCGCCCGAGAGCTTCAGCCCGCGCTCGCCCACGGCGGTGCGCAAGCCCGCCGGCAGGCGCGCCACCAGGGCGTCGAGGCGGGCATCGCGCAGCGCCGCCATGACCTCGTCATCCGATGCGCCGGGACGCCCGTAGGCGACGTTGTAGCCGAGGCTGTCGTGGAAGAGGACCGTGTCCTGCGGGACGATGCCGATGGCGTCGCGCAGGCTGCGTTGCGTGATCCTGCGCAGGTCGTGGCCGCCGATGCGGATCGCGCCGCCGTCGACGTCGTAGAAGCGAAACAGCAGCCGCACCAGGGTCGACTTGCCCGCGCCACTCGGGCCGACGACCGCCGTCCGGGTGCCGGGGGCGATCTCGAAGTCGATCTCGTGCAGGATCGGCCGATCGGCGGCGTAGCCGAAGGAGACCCGGTCGAAGACGATCGCCGGCGGCCCATCGTCCCAGCGCGGCGCCGGCGCGCCGGGGGCATCGTCGACCTCGCGATGCTGCCCGAGCAGGCCGAACATGCGCTCGGCATCGGTGAGGCTCTGGCGGATCTCGCGGTAGATCGAGCCGAGGAAGTTGAGCGGCAGATAGAGCTGCATCATGAAGCCGTTGACCAGCACCAGGTCGCCGAGGCTCATCCGGCCTTCGGCCACCCCGACGGTCGCTCGCCAGATCATCAGCGCGACCGCGCAGGAGATGACCAGCGCCTGGCTGACGTTGAGCGCGGACAGGGACCATCGATTGCGCAGCTTGGCACGCTCGAAGCGCACCAGGGCTTCGTCGTAGCGCCCGGCTTCCCAATGCTCGTTGCCGAAGTACTTGACCGTTTCGTAGTTCAGCAGGGAGTCGATCGCCCGGGTGTTCGCCTCCGAGTCGATCCGGTTCATCTCGCGGCGCAGGCGGGTGCGCCATTCGGTCATCGCGAAGGTGACGGCCGCGTAGAGCACCAGCGCGACGATCGTGATCAGCGCGAAATCGACGTCGTAGTTGAGGACCAGGTAGCCGAGGACGAGACCGATCTCGACCAGGGTCGGCAGGATGCTGTAGAGCGTGTAGGACACCAGCGCCGTGATGCCCCGGGTCCCGCGCTCGATGTCGCGGGTCAGCCCGCCGGTGCGGCGTTCGAGGTGGAATCGCAACGACAGGCTGTGCAGATGCTCGAACACCTGGCCCGAGATCCGTCGCACCGCCCTTTCGGTCACGCTCGCGAAGACCACCTCGCGCAGCTCGGTGAACAAGGTCGTCGCGAACCTCAGCAAGCCATAGAGGACGACGAGCGCGACCGGCGCGACCAGCGCCGGCCCCGCGAGCGCGGGATCGAGCGCATCGACGACATGCTTGAGCAGGATCGGTACGCCAACCGTGGCGAGCTTCGCGGCGACCAGGCAGGCGAGCGCCGCGAGGACGCGGCCGCGCCAGGCCCAGAGGTAGGGCAGCAGGCTGCGTATCGTCGCCCAGCCACCCGCGTAGGCGGGCCTGTCGCCGGCCTCGGACGCCGACATGTCGATCGGGCGGGAAACTCGCATTTTCTTGATGTGTATCGGCGTGTCGAAACAGCCCCGGGGTGTATCGTAGACCGCTTCGCCCTGGATGCCCGGAGTGCTCCGCCGATGACCGACGATACCGCCGCCCGATCCCGCCCGACCCGCCGCCTGGCCGGCCTGGCACCGCAGTCGATCTCGACCGACGTCCTGCTCGAGAAATACGCGAAAGCCGGCGAGCGCAGCATCGAGGAAGTGCGCGAGCGGGTTGCGCGCGCGCTCGCGGCGGCCGAGCCGGCCTCGGCCCGCGCCCGCCAGACCGACGAGTTCCGCCAGGCGATGGCGGCCGGCTTCATTCCCGGCGGACGGATCAACTCGGCCGCCGGCACCGAACTCGTCGCCACCCTGATCAACTGCTTCGTCCAGCCGGTCGACGACTGCATCCGTGGCGAGGACGGGGAGGTCGGGATCTACGACGCGCTGGCCGAAGCCGCCGAGACGATGCGTCGCGGCGGCGGCGTCGGCTACGACTTCTCGCGCATCCGGCCGGCCGGCGCCTGGGTGCGCGGCACCGACAGCCGCGCCAGCGGCCCGCTGTCCTACATGTCGATCTTCGACCGGTCCTGCGAAACGGTCGAATCGGCCGGCGCGCGTCGCGGCGCCCAGATGGGCGTGCTGCGCTGCGACCATCCCGACATCGAGGCCTTCATCCGCGCCAAGGACGGCGGCGCCTTTCGCAACTTCAACCTGTCGGTCGCGGTGACCGATCCGTTCATGCGCGCGGTGATCGGCGACGAATCCTGGGATCTCGTCCACGAGTCCCGCCCGGGGCGCGATGGCGACGAGCCGGTGCCGCGCCGCGCCGACGGCAAGTGGGTCTACCGCAGCGTGCGGGCGCGCGAGCTCTGGGACACCATCATGGCCAGCACCTACGACCATGCCGAGCCCGGGGTCCTGTTCATCGACACGATCAACGGCGACAACAACCTCGCCTACTGCGAGCGGATCGACGCGACCAACCCCTGCGGCGAGCAGGCGCTGCCGCCCTACGGCTGCTGCGACCTCGGCAGCATCGACCTGTGCCGCTTCGTGCGCCGCCCCTTCGAGGACGACGCCAGCCTCGACCTCGATGCCTTCGCCAAGGTCGTGGCGGTGGCGGTCCGGATGCTCGACAACGTGCTCGACGTCACCGCATGGCCGCTGCCCCAGCAGCGGGCCGAAGCGATGGCCAAGCGACGCATCGGCCTGGGCTTCACCGGACTGGGCGACGCGCTGGCCATGCTGGGCCTGCGCTACGACAGCAACGAGGGCCGGGCCTGCGCCGCCCGGATCGCCGAACGGATGCGCGACGCCGCCTATGCCGCCTCGGTCGAACTCGCCCGCGAGAAGGGCCCCTTCCCGCTCTTCGATGCCGAGCGCTATCTCGCGACGCCGGGGTTCGCCTCGCGCCTGCCCGATTCCTTGCGCGCCGCGATCCGCGAGCACGGCATCCGCAACAGCCACCTGCTCGCGATCGCGCCGACCGGGACGATCTCGCTCGCCTTCGCCGACAACGCGTCCAACGGGATCGAACCGCCGTTCTCCTGGACCTACCAGCGCCGCAAGCGCATGCCCGACGACAGCGTCCAGGTCTACCCGGTCGAGGACCATGCGTTCCGGATGTTCCGGCATCGCCACGGCGCCGACGAAAACGTGCTGCCGGCAAGCCCCGAAGCCGCCGCCGGCCGGCCGCCCGGCACGATCCTGTCGGACCCCGACGGCACCCGCCGCATCGTGCTGCCCCCGGCCTTCGTGACGGCGCTCGAGATGCGCGCGATCGACCACATGGCGATGAGCGCCGCGGTCCAGCCGTATATCGACGCGGCCATCAGCAAGACGGTGAACGTCCCGGCCGACTATCCCTTCGAGCAGTTCGAGAACCTCTACACCGAAGCCTGGAAGGCGGGCCTCAAGGGCATCACCACCTACCGGCCCAATGCGGTGCTCGGCTCCGTCCTCGAGGCCTCGAGCCAGGACGCGGCGGCCGCCCGGCCGGACGCCGACCTCTTCGACGCCGATCGGCGGGTAAGCCTCGAGCACACGCCCTCGCCGCCACTGGCGAGCCTGCGCTGGCCCGGGCGCCCCACCCTGCCCGACGGCAACCCGAGCTGGACCTATGCGATACGCCATCCGCTCGGACGCTTCGCCGTCTTCATCGGCCATGTCGACGGCCCGCAGCCGGTTCCCTTCGAGGTCTGGGTCAATGGCGCCGAACAGCCCCGCGGCCTCGGCGCGGTCGCCAAGACCCTGTCGATGGACATGCGGGCGGCCGACCGGAAATGGCTCGGGATCAAGCTCGCCGCCCTCGAGAAGACGAGCGGCGACGACCGCTTCGACATGCCGATGCCGCCGGCCGGCACGACGGAGCACATGCCCAGCCTGGTGGCCGGCTTCGCCCGCCTGGTCCGCCATCGCTGCGACGTGCTCGGCGCCCTGGCCGACGACGGCGCCCCCACGCCGGTCATCGATGCCCTGATCGGCCTGCGCGAGCCGAAGGCCGGCACCAACGGCACCCTCGCCTGGACGGTCGACATCGCCAATGCAGTCACGGGCGACGATTTCGTCCTGTTCCTCAAGGAACTCACCCTGCCCGACGGCGAGCGCCGGCCCTACTCGATCTGGCTGGCAGGCGAGTATCCCCGGGTGCTCGACGGCCTGTGCAAGCTGCTGAGCCTCGACATGCGGGTTTTCGATCCCGCCTGGATCGGCATGAAGCTGCGCAAGCTGCTCGACTACGCCGAGCCCAATGGCGACTTCTTCGCCCCGGTGCCTGGCCAGGATCGCTCGGAGCGCTGGCCTTCGACGATCGCCTATATCGCCCGGCTGGTGATCCACCGCTATGCCATGCTGGGCATCCTGGACGAGCGCGGCTATCCGCTGGCCAACGCCGGGATCCTCGCCGTCCCGGCGGGCGAACGCGAGGCCGACGCTTCCCACCGCATCCTGCCGGGGCGCAAGTGCCCGGAATGCGGTAACCGAAGCCTGATTCGCAAGGACGGCTGCGAGTTCTGCACCGCCTGTGGCCACGTCGGCGCCTGCGGCTGAGCTGGCGCCCGGCGCGCGCCGGGCGCGGTCGTTTGACCGGTGACCCCCGATCAGCTCCAATAGACAAGGAACCTGACCGGGGGTACCGATGATCTCCAGACGCGGGCGTGGCACCGAATCGCCGGTGGGCGACCGTATCCTGCAACACCTGCTCATCGACCGGGTCCGCGACTACGCCATCTACCTGCTCGATCCCGACGGGATCATCACGAGCTGGAACGTCGGCGCGCAGCGATTCAAGGGCTACACGGCCGACGAGGTCATCGGACAGCATTTCTCCCGGTTCTATACCGAGGAGGACCGCGCCGCCGGCCTGCCGGCCAGGGCGCTGGAGATTGCCGAACGCGACGGCGTGTTCGAGTCCGAAGGCTGGCGGGTTCGCAAGGACGGCGGGCGATTCTGGTCCAGCGTCGTCATCGACCCCATCCACGACGACGACGGTACGCTGGTCGGTTTCGCGAAGATCACCCGCGACATCACCGAGCGGCGCGAAACGCAGCGCTCGCTCGACCAGGCACGCTCCGAGCTACACCATGCGCAGAAGATGGAAGCGGTCGGCCTGCTCACTGGCGGCTTCGCGCACGACTTCAACAACATCCTGCAGATCATCGGCAACAACATCGAGCTGGCGATGCGCGAGCTGGCGACCGAGCCCGCCGACGCCGCCCGGCACCTGGCGACGGCGCGCGACGCGGTCGAGCGCGCGGCCAGACTGACCGGGCGCCTGCTGGCATTCGCTCGCAAACAGCCGCTCGAGCCCGCACGCGTGGACATCCATAATCTCGTCACCGGCATGCGTCACATGCTCGGACAGTCGCTCGGCAAGGGCATCGAGCTGGAAATCAGGCTGGCGCCAGACCTCTGGCCCGCCTGGATCGACGCGACCCAGCTCGAAAGCGCGCTATTGAACCTCGCGATCAATGCGCGCGATGCAATGCCCGATGGCGGTCGGCTCTCGATCTCGGCGACGAACCAGCATATCGGCGACGACGATCGCGAACCGGACGGCCGCGCCGGTGATCAAGTGCGCATGGTGGTGACCGATACCGGGGCCGGCATGCCGGCCGAAGTGGCGGCCCGCGCGTTCGAGCCGTTCTTCACCACCAAGGAACCCGGCCATGGAACCGGGCTCGGTTTGGCGCAGATCTACGGATTCGTCGGCCAATCCGGCGGAACCGTCCGCATCGAGTCCGAGCCGGGTCGGGGCACATCGGTCATTCTGTGCCTGCCCCGGCACCACGAGGGCTGATCCGCAACGCGTATCGCGCCCCGGGAATCACACAGCGGGCCGGGCTCGCCGGTTGCACCGCAATATTTCGTCCCCACCTGTTCGTTCGGTCCACAGGCCCCACGCCACCGGAGCGGGCCGCGCCATGGGGTGGCGGATGCGTCAGGGGATGAATAGGGACAGGCTATTCATAGTATTGAAATATACTAATGGAATATCTGATAGCCGTCGGCTATTATTCCTCCATCGGATGCAAGAAACCGACCGATTCCACGAGACACAAGACCAGGAGCGCTCAATGTCCGTTATCAACACCGAAATCAAACCCTTCAAGGCCCAGGCCTACAAGAACGGCAAGTTCATCGAAGTCACCGACGAAACGCTGAAGGGCAAATGGTCGGTAGTCGTGTTCTACCCGGCCGACTTCACGTTCGTGTGCCCGACCGAACTCGAGGACCTGGCCGATCATCATGCCGACTTCGAGAAGCTCGGCATCGAGATCTACAGCGTGTCGACCGACACTCACTTCTCGCACAAGGCGTGGCACGACACCTCCGACACGATCGGCAAGATCAAGTACGCCATGATCGGTGACCCGACCGGCACGATCACCCGCAACTTCGAGAACATGCGCGAAGACGAGGGCCTGGCCGACCGCGGCACCTTCATCATCGATCCGAACGGCGTCATCCAGGCCGTCGAGATCACCGCCGAAGGCATCGGCCGCGACGCCAAGGAACTGCTGCGCAAGGTCAAGGCCGCGCAATACGTGGCAGCGCACCCGGGTGAAGTCTGCCCCGCCAAGTGGCAGGAAGGCGCCAAGACGCTGACCCCGTCGCTCGACCTGGTCGGCAAGATCTGACCAGCACCCCGGCAGGTCGGCCCCGGGCGCACTACCAGCGCCCGGCGCCAGGCGGCTCGCCCATGAGGCGGAGCTCCCGTGCAGCGGGCCGGCAACAGCCGGCCCGTTTGCCAGGCGCTTCACGAACAGGATGGAACCATGCTCGATGACAACCTCAAAGCCCAGTTGAAAGCCTACCTCGAGCGGCTCACCCGGCCGGTCGAGATCGTCGCTTCGCTCGACGACAGCAAGCAGTCGGACGAGTTGCGCGAACTGCTCGACGTCGTGGCGGCTTCCTCGACCCTTATCAGCCTCGACACCGGCGGCGATGACGAGCGTCGGCCGTCCTTCTCGTTGCGCGGCGAGGGCACGGCGACGGCGATCCGCTTCGCGGCGATCCCGCTCGGCCATGAATTCGCCTCGCTGGTATTGGCCCTGCTGTGGGCCGGCGGCCATCCGCCGAAGGTCGAGGATTCGGTCATCGAACGCATTCGGGCCATCGACACCGACCTCGCCTTCGAGGTCTACATGTCGCTGAGCTGCCACAACTGCCCGGACGTCGTGCAGGCGCTCAACACGATGGCGGTGATCAATCCGCGCATCAGCGTGGTGACGATCGACGGCGGCCTGTTCAAGCAGGAGGTCGAGGGCCGCGACATCATGGCCGTCCCTTCCGTGTTCCTCGACGGCGAACTCTTCGCCAGCGGCCGGATGGGCATCGAGGAGATTCTCGCCAAGCTGTCGACCGATGGCGGCGAGGCCGAGGCCAGGCGACTCGACGCGCAGGCGCCCTACGATGTGCTGATGATCGGTGGCGGGCCGGCCGCCGCGCCGGCCGGCGGTCTACGCCGCCCGCAAGGGCATCCGTACCGGCGTGGCGGCCGAGCGCTTCGGCGGCCAGGTGCTCGATACCCTCGCGATCGAGAACTTCATCTCGGTCCCGCATACCGACGGACCCGCCTACGCGCTCGCCCTCGAGCAGCACGTCCGTGAGTACGACGTCGACATCATGAACAGCCAGCGCGCCGTCGAACTGGTGCCGGCCGCCGAACCGGGCGGCCTCGCCACCGTGCGATTCGCCAACGGCGGCACGCTGCGCGCGCGCACCGTGGTCCTCTCGACCGGCGCACGCTGGCGCGAGATCAACGTCCCCGGCGAAGCCGAGTACCGCAACCGCGGCGTCGCCTACTGCCCGCACTGCGACGGCCCCCTGTTCAAGGGCAAGCGCGTGGCGGTGATCGGCGGCGGCAACTCGGGCGTCGAGGCGGCGATCGACCTCGCCGGCCTGGTCGAGTACGTGACCCTGATCGAGTACGCTCCCGAGTTGCGCGCCGACGCGGTCCTGGTGGCCAAGCTGCGCAGCCTCGACAATGTGCGGATCATCACCAATGCCCGCACCACTGCGATCGACGGCGACGGCCAGCGGGTCAACGGCCTGAGCTACGTCGACCGGGCCACCGAAGCCGCGCACGAGATCGAACTCGCCGGGGTATTCGTGCAGATCGGCCTGGTGCCCAATACCGACTGGCTGCAGGGCACGGTCGAGCTGTCGCGCCATGGCGAGATCATCGTCGATGAGCGAGGCCAGACATCGGTGCCGGGCGTGTTCGCCGCCGGCGACGCCACCACGGTGCCGTACAAGCAGATCATCATCGCGGCCGGCGACGGGGCCAAGGCGGCGCTCTCCGCCTTTGACTACCTGATCCGCACGCCAGCCACGGAAGCGGCCCCGGTGGCGGCAGAGACGGCCTGAGCCGCTTCTCCCCGACCCCCGGCAATACGGCCCACGCATCCAGGCGGATGCGCGGGCCGTGTGCCGTCCGGACTTTGTGTATGCTCTGCCGTTCACGGCGCAAGTCGCCGCCGGCCAATCCATATCCAGCATCGATCGCCCATGACACCCCACGAACTCAAATCGCGGCTGCGCATTCCGGTCATCGGATCGCCTCTGTTCATCATCTCGAACCCGGACCTGGTCATCGCGCAATGCAAGGCCGGCATCGTCGGCTCCTTTCCGGCGCTCAATGCCCGACCCGCCGAAATGCTCGAGAAGTGGCTGCAGCGCATTACCGACGAACTCGACGCCTACAACCAGGCCAACCCCGATCGCCCGGCCGCCCCGTTCGCGGTGAACCAGATTGTTCACAAGTCGAACGTTCGGCTCGAGCACGACCTCGAGATGTGCGTCAAGTTCAAGGTGCCGCTGGTGATCACATCGCTCGGCGCGCGCCCGGAACTGAACGACGCGGTGCACAGCTACGGCGGCATGGTCCTGCACGACGTCATCAACCAGAAGTTCGCGCACAAGGCGATCGAGAAAGGCGCTGACGGGCTGATCCTCGTCGCGGCCGGCGCCGGCGGACATGCGGGCACCCAATCGCCCTTCGCCCTCGTGCAGGAAACCCGCGCATGGTTCGATGGGCCGATCGCCCTGTCGGGCTCCATCGCCAACGGCGGCGCGGTCCTCGCGGCGCAGGCGATGGGCGCGGACTTCGCCTACATCGGCTCGGCCTTCATCGCGACCGAGGAAGCCAATGCCACCGATCCGCACAAGCAGGCGATCGTCGATGCCGCCGCCCACGACATCATCTACTCGAATCTTTTCACCGGCGTGCATGGCAACTACCTGCGCGAGTCCATCGCCGCGACCGGCCTCGATCCCGACAACCTGCCGTCGGGCGACCCGAGCCAGATGAACTTCGAAAGCGGCAAGCCCAAGGCCTGGAAGGAGATCTGGGGCTGCGGTCAGGGCATCGGCGTGGTCGGCGCGGTCCGGCCGGCCGCCGAGTTCGTCGACACCCTGGCCGCCCAGTACGCCGCGGCCCGCGCGCGCCTGCTCGGCTGAGCAGGCCCGGCGGCGGCCGCTGCCGCGGCCGTCGACACGATTGCTGATGGCGCCTGCGGGCGCCATTTTCATTGGCGCCCCCACACCGTTCGCCAGCGCCCCGATGCGTCGTTCCGTGGCGCCCCCGGACGACATCCCCTTGCCTGCATAGGCGACGATCGCGCCGGCAACTGCCCGACTGCGGCCAATGCGTATGCCCGGCGCGTCACTGGTTGCCGCCAGTCCCCCCGCCCCGACCGTTCATGACTTCGGGCCTGCGTCGGTACCACCCGCGCCGCTAATCTGCCGTGAACAAATTCACATGACGCCCATGTCTCCCAGCCAGGTGAGCAACCTCCTCTGCTTCACTGGAGACCAAATTGGCGACGAAAGCAGTAACTCAGTGCGTTGCAAACGCAGCGGACGCACACGGACACGCCAACGCGCGGTTCAATCGATTCTTTTCACTATCCTTCATCACGATGGCATGCGCGGCCCTCGTGGCTTGCGGTGGTGGTGGTGGCGGCTCGCTCGGTACGGCCGACGGCACCCAGACCGCTCCGATTGCCGGTGAGCAATCCGGCACATCGCTCGACCTGATCGGCACGTCCGTCGATGGGAGCGGGCTCAATGCGATCATTCCGCCGAAGGCAACCAATGTCGGCAGCGCGGATTCGCCGGCGAGCTCTTCGGCGAACAGCGCCTCCAACGCCCAGGACTCGACGTCCGCGGGCCTCGGCCAAACCAGTTCATCGTCCGCCGGGCAACGTGACTACGCCAGCCGGCCGTTCGCAGCGGACTCCCCGTGGAACCAGCCGATCCCGGCCAACGCCACCTATCGCAAGAGCGATGCGCGTACCAGCGCCATCCGCAGCGCCGGGACCTTCGGGGTCAACAGCAGCAAGTGGACCATCTGGGTCTGGCAGGCCAAGGCCAGCGACCCGCTGGTCACGGTCGACGTCTCGGTGCGCCACCTCACCAGTTCGGGCAATGCGAACGCCGGCAAGGTCACGATCCGGATGCCGGCGAACGCCCACGCCGACCCCGAACTCGACTCCCACATGACGATCCTCGATCCCGACGGCAAGCATGCCCACGAGTTCTGGTACGCCAAGAAAAGTGGCGGCTCGTTCACCGCGGTGTCCTACGCCAAGATTCCGCTCGACGGCAGCGGCGTCAACGTCAGCGGCTATGCCTCGCACAACTCCGACTACCTCACCTATGGCTGGGGCGCGACCCGCGCCTATGGCGGGTCGCAGCTCGGCGGCCTGATCCGCAAGGGCGAGGTCACCCAGGGATCGATCGAGCACGCCATCGCCGTCGCCATCCCGGCGCGCTACCTCGGTGGCCGGGCCGTCTGGCCGGCAACCAGCGACGACCAGTCGTCGGACTACGCCGGCGTGATCCCGATGGGTACCCGCTTCGCCATCCCGCCTTCGGTCAACGTCGAATCCCTCGGCCTGTCGCCGGCGCACCTGCGCCTGGCCCGGGCCCTGCAGAAGTACGGCCTGATCGTGGTCGACAAGTCGGGTTCGCCGTGCATGTACGCCGAAGGCCTCGAGGCCCAGGCCGATGGCAATGCGCTCAACGCGAACCGGTCCCAGGTGGCGCTGCTGCAAAGCCTGCTCACCGTCGTCGAATAGGCCCCTACCTACCCGCGCGCGCCGCCCGTCGCGGCGCGCCACCCTGCCAACGGCGCCTGCGGGCGCCGTTTTCCATGGAGCCTCGGACGCGAACGCGGTGCGCCGACCATCCCGCCGTCCGTCCCGCCGCAACTGCCGACCATCGCCTCGGTGCTCGGCAACTATCATCCGCGCCCCTGATCTGCCGTGAACAAAGTCACAAAGGATGGATCGCGACACATCCATGTCTCCAGCCAGATGAACACGCCCTTGCCTCATTGGAGACACCGTTGACGACAACAGCAGAAACTCCGGGCGCAGCCAGCGCCCTGCATGCCAACGCCAACGCGTGCGCACCCACCGGCCCGCGGTCCCGGTTCCTTTCCCGTCTCTCGCTCGTCGCGATCGCCTGCGCGAGCCTGGCAGCCTGCGGCACCGGCGACGATCCGGGCGTGGTGGCCGAGGCGGGCAGTGCGACCGCCCCCGTCGTCTTCGAATCGGGCATGGCCCTCGAACTGGGCGAGGCCTCGGTTCGCCAGGCCGGCCCCGGATCGGCCATCCCATCGAAGGCCACGACCGTCGCCAGAATGGACAATCTGGACAACCGCCCGGACACCACCTCGAGCAATCGGTTAGCGGCCAACGGTTCGAACCCGGCGAGCGCCGCATCCCCTGTCGCCGACCCGGCGCCGGCCAACCCCGCGCCCCCCGTCGCCATGGGTGGCGGCGGCAACGCCAGCGCCACCGCCCAGGTTTCGTCATCGTCGGGCACGCCGAGCAAGGCGCGCCGGTCCGCCCGGCCCACCGGAAGCTCATCCGGGCCGAACAGCACCCCGGTGAGCGCCGAATCGACCGACAACACCCCGGTGAGCGCAGGCTCGAATGCGACGAGCACCGAGCGCGATTCGTCCGGGTCCAGCGACTCGGCGAACGCTAGCGACCAGCCGCAGCGGAGCAATTCGGCGGACGACAGCGGCGCGTCCGAAGCCTCCGGCGCACCACCGGCACCGGCCCCCGTAGCGACGGCCCATGCCAATCGGCCTTTCGCGGCCGATTCGCCCTGGAACCAGCCGATTCCGGCCAACGCCACCTATCGCGCCAGCGATCCGCGCACCAGTTCGCTGCGCAGCGCCGGGACCTTCGGGGTCAACAGCAGCCAATGGACCATCTGGGTCTGGCAGGCCAAGGCCAGCGACCCGCTGGTCACGGTCGACGTCTCGGTGCGCCACCTCACCAGTTCGGGCAATGCGAACGCCGGCAAGGTCACGATCCGGATGCCGGCGAACGCCCACGCCGACCCCGAACTCGACTCCCACATGACGATCCTCGATCCCGACGGCAAGCATGCCCACGAGTTCTGGTACGCCAAGAAAAGTGGCGGCTCGTTCACCGCGGTGTCCTACGCCAAGATTCCGCTCGACGGCAGCGGCGTCAACGTCAGCGGCTATGCCTCGCACAACTCCGACTACCTCACCTATGGCTGGGGCGCGACCCGCGCCTATGGCGGGTCGCAGCTCGGCGGCCTGATCCGCAAGGGCGAGGTCACCCAGGGATCGATCGAGCACGCCATCGCCGTCGCCATCCCGGCGCGCTACCTCGGTGGCCGGGCCGTCTGGCCGGCAACCAGCGACGACCAGTCGTCGGACTACGCCGGCGTGATCCCGATGGGTACCCGCTTCGCCATCCCGCCTTCGGTCAACGTCGAATCCCTCGGCCTGTCGCCGGCGCACCTGCGCCTGGCCCGGGCCCTGCAGAAGTACGGCCTGATCGTGGTCGACAAGTCGGGTTCGCCATGCATGTACGCCGAAGGCCTCGAGGCCCAGGCCGACGGCAATGCGCTCAACGCGAACCGGTCCCAGGTGGCGCTGCTGCAGAGCCTGCTCACCGTCGTCGAATAGGCTCCCCAGCCCTCCGCACGCGCCGCCCGTCGCGGCGCGTGCGTCTTCGTCCGGCATCCGTGATACTTTTGGGTGGACCATAGGAACAAGGCGTGTACCGTAAGCCCGGATTCACGCCACCTCCCGGACCGATGCTCCCGAATCCGACCAATCGGATATCGCCGCGATGACCGCGATCAGACAAGCCGCCAGGTTCCAGTCCTGGGCCGACCTCCTCGTTCCGATCGGCTTTGCCGCAGCGGCGGCCGTCTGCGGCCTGGCAATCGCCAGCGGCAAGGTCACCAACGTAGCCATCGCCGTGGGCGTCCTGCTCAGCCTGGTGCTGCTGCAGAAACCGGTCATCGCGATGTGGCTGGTGCTGGTCGGGTCGCTCGCGATCTCCGGGCCGGTTGCCTTCTTCGTCCCGACCCTCGAAAAGCTCCCCTGGCTGTTCGCGCTGCTGACGATCTTCCTGGCCGGCGCCTCGGTGATCTACGCCGCGACCCTGACCCGCTCCGCGAGCGAACGCCTGCCGGCGTTCATTCCCCTGTTCGCCGCCTTCGTCGTCTATGCGGCCGCCTCCATCCTCTGGAGCGAAGGCATGCTCGACGAGGGCGTCTCGGGGCTCAAGCGGGTCGCACAGGGCACGGGGGTCATGTTCGCCCTCGCCACCTATCCCTTCGCCAGCAAGGTCGTGCGGCGCTGGATCCTGCTGGTCCTGGTGATCTCGATCGCCCACCTGCCGCTCGCCCTCTACCAGCGCCTCGAGCTCAGCCAGGTGCTCGAGGGCGGAGCCGATGCGATCGTCGGACTGCTCGAACTCGACCACCGCGGCCGCGGCGCCTCGGGCGTCCTCGCCCTGATGCAGATGCTGGTCGCCGGCGGGATCATCGCCTTTGCCCGCGAATCCCTCCTCAAGTGGCCGGTCGCCTTCTTCCTGATCGCCCTGGTGCTGGCGCCGCTGCTGTTCTCCGAAACCAACGTCATCTTCATCGTGATGCCGCTGGTCGTGATCGCCGCCTACGCCGACCTGATCCGCAAGCGGCCGATCCTGCTGGTCTTCGGCCTCGGCGCGTTCGCCGCCGCTTTCATCGCGCTCGGCAGCGCCTACCTGGTCTGGCAACAGTCGGCCTGGGCCGGCGGGCAGCAGATCTCGATGGAAAAGCGGCTCGAGAACATCATCGCCTACAACTTCGGCGAAACCGGCTACAACAACCAGGGCGACCTCAACCGCAAGACGGTCTTCACCTACTGGGCCGACAACCACGGCCTGCACAACCCGGGGGAATGGGCCTTCGGCCACGGCGTCGGGTCGACCAACCTGTTCGGCGACGATGCCGTACCGGTGCTCGCCATCCGCCACGGCGGCAAGAGCCTCGGCCTGTCGACCGTATCGCAGTATCTCTGGGAGATCGGCATCGTCGGGACCGCGCTCTACCTGCTCGCCTGGTGGAACGCCTTCACCACCGGCGTACGCAGGCTGGGGCGCTCGGCCCCGGGCTACGGGCGGGCGCTCGATCGCAGCCTGGTCATCGCGGTCGTGGTGCTCGGGGTCGGCCTCGTCTACAACGCCTCGCTCAGCGGCATCCTGAGCGGCCAGGTGCTCGCCGGGCTGGTCTTCGGCCTGATCGCCTGGCGCACCCGCTTCGCCGAACGGTCAGGCTGAACCCTCGGGTCACACGGGCGACCGCCCTTGCCCTCGCGCCTGCCAGAGGCGGCGCATCAGGTCAGGCGTGGATGAACTCGCGAACCGCCCGGATCAGGGCCGTGCGGGTGTCGGACTCGAAGTCGCCCACGCCATGCGAACCGACCACCTCGTCGATCTTCGCGGGCAACTCGGCCTCGGTGCCGACGATGTGCACCCCGGGACGCCCGGCCAGCCAGCGGGCGGTGGCCTGCTGGTGGCGGCTGGTGACTTCCTGCAGCTCCATCTGCCGCGGCAGCATCACCAGTGGCTTGCAGAGTTCGGATGCGGTGATCACCGTGCCGATGCCGACGTGCGAGACGATGATGTCGGCCCCTTCGAACATGCGACGATATTCCGCCGGTGTCATCATCGGTCGGCTCTGCATGTGGCTCGGCCGATGGCGGGTCTCGCCGACCTGGGCGAAGGCCTCGATGTCGGGACGCGCGGCGACGAATCCGTCGATCGCCCGTACCAGGCGATCGAAGGGCAGCATCGAACCAACGGTGACGAAAAGCTTCACAGCACGCTGCCCCGGTAGTGTGGTCCATCCGGCTTCGCGAGGTGCGACCACTGCGTGAGCCAGAGATCGGCGGCGCGGCCCGCCTTGAGGCCGGACAGGGACATCTCCTCGATATTGGCGACGCTGTCGATCCAGACGGTGCGCGCACCGAGCAGCTTCGCCATGCGCAGCGCCAGCATGCCCGGCGCCGATCCGGTGGTCACCAGCACCGCGGGACGCTCGCGCAGCAGGATCCAGCCCAGGCGCGCGACGGTCGCGACGATCCTCCACTTGTGCAGGCGGCTGACGTCGGGAATGGCGTAGAAGCGATGCGGCGCGACGTCGTCGCGATACATGTCCTTGACGCTGACATAGGCGATGTCGCAACCCTCGAAGGCCTCGCGGATGCGCATCAGCTCGGTCCAGTGGCCACCGCCCGAGGCGACCGCGAGTATGCGTGGCGACGCGCTCACCGGACTACTCTCCTGTCGCGAAGCGCGACCTCCTCCCCGAGGGAGGGGGGAGCGCCGCCTTCGGGCTGCCGGGCGACGGCGCTCATGCCTCACCCCTGGAGATGTCGGCGTAGAGCTGCTCGAGCCGCGGCAGCACGGCCTCGCGCGAGAACGCTTCGGCCACCTGCGCCCGGCCGGCGCGCCCCATGCGCTCGCGCAGCCCGGCATCGCCGGCGAGGTCGACGAGCGACCGGGTGAGCGCCGGGACATCGCCGGCCTCGATCAGGAAACCGTCGGTGCCGTCACGGATCAGCTCGGGAATGCCGCCGACGGTGGTCGAGACGACCGGGACACCCCAGCTCATCGCCTCGAGCAGGCTGATCGGCAGCCCCTCGTTGTAGGAAGGCAGCACGAAGACATCGGCGGCGGCCAGCAGCTCGTTCTTGCGCTCACCCCCCACCCAGCCGAGGAACTCGACCGAGTCGCCAAGGCCGAGCTCGGCGGCGCGCATCCGGGCCTGCTCGACCTCGCCGTTGCCGCCGATCAGCAGCTTCATCCCGGGCCTCGCGGCGAGCGCTTCGGCAAAGGCCGGCAGGAGATCGTAGACGCCCTTGCGATGCCCGATGATGCCGAGGAAGAGCACCTTGATCGCGCCCTCGCCGGCGCGCCGGCTCTCGATCGAGGGCATGCGGACATAGTTGTGGAGCACGAAGACCCGGGCCCCGGGCGCAACCGACCGGACCCAGTCCGCCCAGCTCGGCGAGAGCACCACCACCGCCGAATAGCGCTCGAGGATCCAGCTGATCAGGCGTCGGATCGGCGCGGCCTGGGCATCGTAGAAGTCCTTCATCTCGGCGCCATGCAGGTGAAAGAGCACCGGGATGCGGCGCGCGCGCGCGAGCAGCCCGAAGATCGACTTGCGCCAGAAGCTGCCCAGCTCCGCCGCGTGGCAATGCACGAGGGTGACCCGATGGGTCAGGATCTCGACGATGAAGCGCAGGATCTCGACGGCGGCGAGATAGAGGCGGCGCGCGAGGCTGCCTTCGTCGTGGGGAGAAAACAGCCGCACGCCCCAGCGGTCGAACAGGCCATCGACGCGGTAGCTCTCGATCACCGACAACATGCCGCCACGCCCGGCGGTGCAGACCATCAATACCCGTTTCGCCATTCCCTTTCCAGTCTTGCCGGCCAGCGCGCCGGCGCCCTGGTCGGGCCCGGGCCTGGCCTCGGCGCCATGCCGGACCTCGAGTCCGTCCCCGGCGCCGGCACCGCCCCCGGTGTCGACCGCACGCATCGGCCCCGCCTCACGCACGCTCGACCTCCCCGGCCGGCGCCACCGCCAGCATCTCGTCGCGAACCAGGTTCGCGAGGCTTTCGTAGTTGCGATTCTCCAGCGCCCACAGTCGCCCGGCCTGGCCGCGCCTGCGGGCCGTCTCGGGATCCGAGAGCAGCTCGATCATGGCCGCGGCGAACGCGTCCGGATCGAGCGGGGTGCACAGGCCGCCGCCGCTGCGGCCGATCACGAAGGCCTGGTCGGGCAGGTCGTTGGCCACCACCGGCAGGCCGAGCGCCATGTACTCGACCGCCTTGGTCGGCGAGGCGACATCGTAGAGCACCCCGCGCGGGCAGGGCGAAAACCCGACCCGTGCCGCGCGCACCAGTTGCCATGCGGTGGCCATGTCGAGCCAGCCGGTGAAGATGACCCGTTGCGCGACGCCGAGGTCGCGCGCCAGTGACTTGAGCTTCTCGATGTCGCCGGGCTCGTCGGCGTCGCCGATGATCAGCAGCAAGGCGTCGGGCCGCACCCGGAGCACGGTCGTGAAGGCGTGCAGGGCCAGTTCGAGCCGACGATTCTCCTCGACGGTGCCGAGATAGACGACGGTTTCGGCCGCGCGGGCCCGCGCCAGCCAGTCGGCCGCCGCCGGATCGATGCTCGAATCGTCGCGCGCCGTGATCAGCTCGATCGCCTCGCGATCGACCCCCATCGGGACCGCCACCGGATGACGCATCCGGATGCCACGCTCCTGCAGGATCCGTACCATCTCGTCGCTTTGCAGGAAGGCGATGTCGGCGCGCGGCAGCACCACCTTGTAGAGCGCCCAGTAGGCCAGCAGGCCGCGGCCATAGACCACCAGCCAGCGCAGCAGGCCGATCGAGGGACCGCGTTCGCGGGCGAACTCGAGCGCGCTCTCGGGCAGCGGAAAGGACATCCAGTAGGCGAACGGCACGCCGCGCAGGCGCGCCACCAGCCAGGCCCAGAGGGTGAACAGCGGCTTGTCGCGCACCAGCACCATGCCGTAGTCGGGCCCGATCCGCGCCAGTGCGCGGAAATCATTGAGCAGCGCCGCCAGGTTGATCCGCAGCCGGCCGCCGGCGGCGACCGGCCCGAACACCTCGCCACCGCCCCAGTCGCCCGGCCGGTCGGGCTCGCGCAAGGTCACCAGGTCGGAGGCGACGCCGAGCCTGGACAGGAACTTTCCGAACAGCACCGTGACGTCGACCCGGAAGGTCGGATGTCGTTCGCGAACGAAGAACAGGACTCGCACACTACCTCTCGCTGGACCGGCCGGCTGGTGTCGGCGCCTCGGCCCCCACCATGGCGAGCGCCCGGGCGCCGGTCAAGATACGGTCGGCCGACGGCATACGCGGCCCGGTCAACGGCTGGCGCCGGCCTTGCCGGCCGGTTCGAGCAGTTCGGCGAGCTGGCGGGCCAGCATGACCCGGATGCCCGGCGCCGCGGCCCCGAAGGCCCGCAGGGCGGCCCGGGCCACCTGTTCGGATGTCAGCGTCGGAATCGATTTCGGTGTCATCAGGAACTGCACACTCATGTAAGCATTCACCAGCCGGCGCAGCCAGTCGCCACCCGGGGTACCGCCGACCCGGACGGGCCGCAGGATGAGCACCGACTCGAACGGCAATTGCGCCAGCGCCAGTTCGTCCCCGCCGCCCAGGGCACGCTGCAGATCCCCGAGTTGCTGCCAGGCCGGGCTCGGGCGAATCACCAGCAAGCGCCGTGCCCCAGCGGCGCAGGCCGCGCTCGCCACCCTGGGCGCGTCCGGGCCGGTGAGCTGGACGAAGGGGGCGTCGCGCCCATGGAAGGAACGCTCGCCCGGATCATTGCCCTGGCCGACCAGCATCAGCACATCGTCGAGCCGGGGCAGTCGTTCGAGCGTGCAGAGTTCGAGCCGGTCGATGCCGAGCGCCATCGGTGCCTCGGACAGGACATGGACCCGGGAATAACCACCGCGCGCGAGCACCGCGCCGAGCAGGGCCTCGCCCTGGCGCCCGACCACGCCGGCGACCAGCGCAACGCGGTCGCCCGGCCGGCTGGGCCCGGAGGAATGCGCGGCGAGCGCTGCATCGGTCAGGGCGGGCATGGCGGGATCAGTCGGGATTCGGGACGGCCGCCGAAAGGCAAGGCCGGTGCAACGGACAAGGATGAAGCAGGAAGGATGATGCCACGCATCACACCCGACTGTGGGAGACTCTCCCCGCCCTTCGTGACGAAGTACCGGCCATGGCCCTGAAATCCACCATCCACCGCATCGAGCTCTCGATCGCCGACATCGATCGCGGCTACTACCACGACCACTCGCTCACCCTCGCCCGCCATCCCTCGGAGACCGAGGAACGGATGATGGTGCGCCTGCTGGCCTTCGCGATGCATGCCGATCCGGCGCTCGCCTTCGGCGCCGGCCTGTCCGATGTCGAGGAGCCCGATCTCTGGCTGCGCGACGACACCGGCGCGATCGATCTCTGGATCGAAGTCGGCCTGCCCGACGAACGCCGGCTGCGCCGCGCCTGCGGGCGCGCCGACCGGGTGGTCGCGATCAGCTACGGCCGCAACGCGGCGCTCTGGTGGCGCCAGCTGCCGTCGCTCGAACGGCTCGATCGCCTCACGGTCCTCGAACTGCCGGTGGCCGCCACCCTCGAGCTCGCGGCGCTCGTGCGACGCACGATGCGGGTGCAGGCGAACGCGAGCGAAGGCCTCTGGTGGATCGGCACCGAGGACGGCTCGGTCTCGATCGAACCGGTCCTGCGCAAGGAGATCAGAGGCGGCTGAAGTCGGGCTTGCGCTTCTCCATGAAGGCAGCAAAGGCCTCGCGCGCCGCCGGCTCGTGGAGCATGCGCCGGAAGTGCTCGCCCTCGGCCGCCATCTGCTCGGCGCAAGCCTGCCGCACCGGGCCGCGCATCAGCCGCTTGGTGGTGACCAGCGAACCCAGCGGTCGCGCAGCCAGCGCGGCGGCCCGCTCGCGCGCACGGGCAATCGTGCCGGCCGCCGGCAGGACCTCGTTGACCAGACCCATCGCGAGCGCTTCGGAAGCACCGAAGGGCTCGCCGAAGAGCAGGGTCTCGGCGGCCTTCAGGTGGCCGACGAGCCGCGGCAGGAGCAGGCTCGATGCCGCCTCCGGACAGAGGCCGAGGTTGACGAAGGGCAGCGCGAATTTCGCGTTGTCGCCGGCGTAGACCAGGTCGCAATGCAGGAGCATGGTGGTGCCGATGCCGACGGCGTGGCCGCAGACCGCCGCGACCAGCGGCTTGTCGAGTTCGAGCAGGCCCTGCAGGAAGCGCTGCACCGGGGTGTCCGTCCCCTGGGGCGGATTGTTCTGGAAATCCGCCAGGTCGTTCCCGGCGGTGAAGACATTCTCGTCGCCATGGACCAGGACCACCCGCACCGAGTCATCGGCCGCCGCCTGCGCCAGTCCCTCGGCGAGTTGCGCGTACATCGCGGCGGTGATCGCGTTCCTGCGCTCGGGCCGGTCGAAGCCCAGGCTCATCACCCCGTTGCTCGCCTCGATGCGAATCGTCATTCCGTCTCCCTGTGTTGTCACGAATATCGTCGTGAAGAATCAGACGCGCTCGATGATGCCCGCGGCGCCCATGCCGGTGCCGACGCACATCGTCACCATGCCGTAGCGCAGCTGGCGCCGGCGCAGCGCATGCACCACGGTGCTGGCGCGGATCGCGCCGGTGGCGCCCAGCGGGTGGCCGAGCGCGATCGCGCCGCCCATCGGGTTGACCACCTCGGGGTTCATGTCGAGGTCCTGCATCACCGCCAACGACTGCGCGGCAAAGGCTTCGTTGAGCTCGATCCAGCCGATGTCGGCCAGGCTCAGTCCGGCGCTGCGCAAGGCGGCGGGGATTGCTTCCTTCGGGCCGATGCCCATGATCTCGGGCGGCACGCCGCGCACCGCGAAGGAAACGAAACGGGCAAGCGGCGTGAGATCGAACTGCTTGAGGATCTTCCCGGAGACCACCAGCAGGGCGCCGGCGCCATCCGAGGTCTGGGAACTGTTGCCGGCGGTCACCGATCCCATGCCGGTGGCCTTGCCCTGCGGCGAACGGGGCGCGGCGAACGCCGGGCGCAGTTTCGCGAGCGCCTCGGCGGATGAATCCTGCCGCGGCCCTTCGTCGAGCGCCACCCGCCGGCTGCGCACATCGATCCGGCCGGCATCGAGGTCGGGGAATTTCTCGACCACCTCGATCGGCGCGATCTCGTCGGCGAACTCGCCGGCGGCCTGCGCCGCGATCGCCTTGCGATGCGATTCGAGGGCGAAGGCATCCTGCGCCTCGCGGCCGATCTTCCATTGCTGGGCCACCTTCTCGGCCGTCAGGCCCATGCCGTAGGCAATGCCGACGTTCTCGTCGGACTCGAAGGCGCGCATGTTGATCGATGGGCGATTGCCCATCATCGGCACCATGCTCATCGACTCGGCGCCGGCGGCGATGATCGCGTCGGACTCGCCGACCCGGATGCGGTCGGCGGCCATCGCCAGCGCGGTCAGGCCGGAGGCGCAGAAGCGGTTGACGGTGACGCCGCCGATCGAGTTCGGCAGGCCGGCGAGCAGCACCGCCATGCGCGCCACGTTGAGGCCCTGCTCGGCCTCGGGAATCGCGCAGCCGACGATGGCGTCCTCGATCACCGCCGGATCGAGCGACGGCACGTCGGCGAGCATCGAGCGCATGGCGTGCACCAGCAGGTCGTCGGGCCGCAGATTGCGGAACACGCCCTTCGGCGCCTTGCCGATCGGGGTGCGCCGGGCGGCGACGATATAGGCGTCCTGGACTTGACGGGTCATGGATATTCCTCCGCTGGCGCTTCAGTTGCGCGCCGGTTTGCCGGTCTGCATCATGGTCATGATGCGTTCCTGGGTCTTGGGGTGCTCGATCAGGCCGACGAAGGCCTCGCGCTCGAGCCGCAGCAGCCAGGCTTCATCGACGATCGAGCCGGCCTCGACATCGCCGCCGCACATGATTGCCGCGATCGTCTGGCCGAGATGGAAGTCGTGCGCCGAGATGAATCCACCATCGCGCATGTTGACCAGCTGCGCCATGATCGTCGCAGTGCCGCTGCGCCCGGCCACCCGGATGCGGGCCTGCCGCGGCGGACGGTAACCGGCTTCGTGCATCGCCAGCGCCTCGCGCACGGCCACGTACAGCAGCTCGTGCGGATTGAACACGACCGGGTCCGAGTCGAGCAGGTAGCCGATCCGGCGCGCCTCGATCGCCGAAGTGGCGACCTGCGCGGTCGCCGCCGCCATCAGGTACTTCTTGAGAAAGTCGAGCAGGTAGGCATCGGGCGCCGCCTGCTGTTCTTCGGAGGCGCGCCGCGCGCCGTGCGCCAGGCCGCCGGCGCCCGGGATGAGGCCGACCCCGACCTCGACCAGGCCGATGTAGCTCTCGAGATTCGCCACCCGGCGCGCGCAGTGGATCGCCAGCTCGCAGCCGCCGCCCAGCGCCATGCCCGAGACCGCCGCCACCGTCGGCACCTGCGCATAGCGCAGCCGCATCATCGCCTGCTGGAGCTTCTCCTCGAGCGGCCCGATCGCCTTGGCGCCGCCGCTCATGAAGACCGGCAGCATCGCCTGCAGGTCGGCGCCGACCGAGAAGGGTTCGTCCGGGGACCAGACCACCAGGCCCTTGCAACGCGCCTCGGCCAGGTCGACGGCCCGCAGCAGGCCCTCGACGACGCCGGGGCCGATCGCATGGACCTTGGTGCGGATCGAGACGATCAGGACCTCGTCGAGGCCCTTCTGGTCGAGCGTCCACAGGCGGATCGATTCGTCCTCGAACAGGGTCGTGCCGGCGGTATGGCCGCTCGGGGCCGCCGCGCCGACGACGCTCGCGGGAAACAGCTGGCGACGATAGACGGGCAGTTGCCGCGGCGGCACGAACTCGCTGCGCGAGGCCGACCAGGAACCTTCGGGCTGGTGCACTCCGCCGCGCTCGGCGACCGGTCCCTCGAACACCCATGCCGGCAGCTCGACCGGCGCCATCGCCTCGCCCGCGGCGATGTCCTCGCGGATCCATTCGGCGACCTGCTGCCAGCCGGCCTGCTGCCAGACTTCGAAGGGCCCCTGCTGCTGGCCGAAGCCGAAACGCATCGCGAGGTCGAGGTCGCGGGCATTGTCGGCGATCTCATCGAGCTTGGTCGCCGCGTAATGCATGCTGTCGCGCAGGACGGCCCAGACGAAGTTCGCCTGCGGATTCTTCGACTCCCGCAGCAGGGCGAGCCGCTCGCCCCAGGTCTTCTTCTTGAGGATGCGGGCAACGGTATCGTCGGCCTTGCCGCCGGCCGGGACGTATTCCCCCGTGGCCGGATCGAGCCGCAGGATCGCCTTGCCGTCCTTGCGATAGAAGCCGACCCCGCTCTTCTGGCCGAGCGCCCCGCCCTCGACCAGCTTCGCGACCACGGCCGGTGTCTTGTAGGACGCCGCGAACGGATCGTCGGCGAGGTTGTCCTCCATGGTCCGGATGACGTGCGCGAGCGTGTCGATGCCGACCACGTCCGCCGTGCGGAAGGTGCCCGACTTCGCGCGTCCCAGCTTTGCACCGGTCAGGTCGTCGACCACGTCGTACGGCAGGCCGAACTTCTCCGCCTCGTGGATCGTCGCCAGCATGCTGAAGATGCCCACCCGGTTGGCGATGAAGTTCGGCGTGTCCTTGGCGCGGATGCAGCCCTTGCCGAGCACCGTCGTGAGGAAGGTCTCGAGCCGGTCGAGGATGGCCGGATCGGTGTCCGCGGTCGGGATCAGCTCGACCAGGTGCATGTAGCGCGGCGGATTGAAGAAATGCACGCCGCAGAAGCGCTTGCGCAGGTTCGCATCGAACCCCTGCGAGAGCGCGCCGATCGACAGCCCCGAGGTGTTGGTCGCGAAGATCGCGTCGGCCGCCAGGTGCGGCGCGACCTTCTCGTAGAGCGCATGCTTCCAGTCCATGCGCTCGGCGATCGCCTCGATCACCAGGTCACAGCCGGCGAGCTTCCCGAGATCCTCGTCGTAGTTGGCCGCGACGATCCAGTCGGCGAGGTCCGGGTGCGCGAGCGGCGCCGGCTTGAGCTTGCGCAGGCCGGCGATCGCCCGCTCGACGGCGGCGTTGGGCGGACCTTCCTTCGCGGGCAGGTCGTAGAGCAGCACCTCGACGCGCGCGCTCGCGAGGTGCGCCGCGATCTGCGCACCCATCACGCCGGCGCCCAGCACCGCGACTTTCCTGATGATCGGATTGGACACGACGGTCCTCCTGTTCGATGAAGTGGATCAGGGTTGGCGGACCCAGGTCTGGGTCCGGCCGAGAATCGGCATGCCGATGAAGCCGCGCACTTCGAGCTTGCCGCCACCTTCGATCGTGCGAAGCTGGCTGCGATAGCTCTTGCCGTTGTTGGGGTCGAGGATGGTGCCGCCCTCCCACCAGTCGCCGGCCTTGCGCAGGCCCGCGAGGATCTGCATGCCGCGGATCGGCTTGTCCTTGAGCTCGCCTTCGCATTGCTCGCAGACCGCATCGGCGCGGCCCGGCGTGAGCACCGACTCGATGCGCCCGCGCAGCGCCCCGTCGACCTCGTCGATGCGGATCAGCGCCTTGGCTTCGCCGGTCCTGTCGTCGATGTTCTTCCACAGGCCGACCGGCGAATCCGGGCCGGCCGTCGCCGGCGTCACGAAGGCGAAGGCAAAGGCGATGCCCAGCGCCGCCGCCATGGCGGGCAGCCGCGCGCCCCGGCCGGCACCACGGGTGCGAGCAACGGGAGGCGAGACATGGGGAGGAACACGGGGTGAGACCCCGGGCGAAGCGGGAGCACTCGAATCGGTGGCCTGCATCGTCGCCTCGCTCAGAACAGTTCGGCGTCGAGCGCCAGCAGCTTGTCGGCGCCCGAGCGCGCCGAGCGCATCAGGGCGGCGGTCTCCGGCATCAGGCGCGCGAAATAGAAGCGCGCCACATGCAGCTTGGCCTCGTAGAAGCGATCGCCCGAATCCTGCCGGGCCAGCGCGACCTTCGCCATGCGGGCCCAGAAATACCCGAGCACCAGGTGGCCGATGACCCGCAGGTAGTCGGCCGAGGCGGCGCCGGCCTCGTCCGGGTTCTGCATCGCCTTCATGCCGATCTCCATCGTGAACTTCTCGACCTTGCCGGCGAGCTCGGCGAGCGGATCGATGAACTCGGCCATGTCCTCGTTGGTGCCTTCGGCCTCGACCAGGTCGCGCACCAGCTGCCCGAAGCGACGCAGCTTCGCGCCGGCGTCGCCCAGCACCTTGCGGCCGATCAGGTCGAGCGCCTGCACCCCGTTGGTGCCTTCGTAGATCATGTTGATGCGGGCGTCGCGCACGTACTGCTCCATCCCCCACTCGCGGATGTAGCCATGGCCGCCGAAGACCTGCTGGGCGAGCGTCGCCGCCTGGTAGCCGTTGTCGGTCAGGAAGGCCTTGACCACCGGGGTGAGCAGGGCCAGGGTGTCCTCGGCCTCGCTGCGCCGGTCCTCGTCGGGATGGGCATGCGCGATGTCGGCCTGCAGCGCGAGCCACAGCGCGAAGGCGCGCGAACCCTCGATCCAGGCGCGCTGGGTGAGCAGCATGCGGCGCACGTCGGGATGCACGATGATCGGGTCGGCCGGCTTGTCCGGCGCCTTGGGCCCCGACAGCGAGCGCATCTGCAGGCGATCCTTCGCATAGGCGGCCGCGTTCTGGTAGGCGACCTCCATCAGGCCGAGCGACTGCATGCCGACGCCGATGCGCGCCGCGTTCATCATCACGAACATCGCATTGAGGCCGCGGTTGGGCTCGCCCACCAGGGTGCCGACCGCGTTCTCGAAGCTCATCTCGCAGGTCGCGTTGCCGTGGATGCCCATCTTCTCCTCGATGCGGGCGCACTTCACGCCGTTGCGCGCACCGGGCTTGCCGTCGGCGTCGGGCAGGAACTTCGGCACGATGAACAGCGAGATCCCCTTGGTGCCCTGCGGCGCGTCGGGCAGGCGCGCGAGCACGAGATGGACGATGTTCTCCGCAAGATCGTGCTCGCCCGAGGAGATGAAGATCTTGTTGCCGGTGATGTGATACGTCCCGTCGGCCCGGGGCTCGGCGCGGCTGCGCAGCATGCCGAGGTCGGTGCCGCAGTGGGGTTCGGTCAGGCACATCGTGCCGGTCCATTCCCCCGATACCATCTTCGGCAGGTAGGTGGCCTTCTGCTCGTCGGTGCCATGCGCGAGAAGCGCCTCGTAGGCGCCATGCGTGAGCCCCGGATACATGGCCCAGGCCTGGTTCGCCGAATTGAGCATCTCCTGGAAGGCGAGACCGGCCACTGCCGGCATGCCCTGGCCACCGAATTCGGGATCGCAGGTCAGGGTCGGCCAGCCGGCTTCGCGGAACTGGTCCCAGGCCGCCTTGAAGCCGGCCGGGATACGCACGACGCCGTCGCCCTCATAGTGGCAGCCTTCCTCGTCGCCGCTGCGATTGAGCGGGAACAGGATCTCGCTGCAGAACTTGCCGCCTTCCTCGAGGACCTGGTCGACGAGTTCGCGATTGACCTCGGCATGGGCAGGCAGTTGCGCGAGTTCGCGCTCGACATCGAGGAGTTCGTGCAGGACGAACTGCATGTCGCGCAGGGGAGCTTGGTACTGGGGCATGTCGTCTCCGTGGATGCTTGGGAAATTCGCTTCGAATCGCTTGCCTGCAATCGGGCCGGCTCAGGCGACGCGGCGATCGGTGGCGAGGGAATCGACGGTCGATGCGGCGGGGTGCTGTTCGCCGCACCGCGAATCGATGACCCGGGCGATCGCGAGGCGGGCCCGCTCGCCTGCCGAGGGGCTCGCGAGCAGGCGGGAATCATGGTGCAGCACGAGGATGACACCGTAGATGTCGAAGATCATCTCGGAAACATCGGTATCGGCGCGCAGCTCGCCGGTCTCGATCGCGAGCTGGATCGCCCTCGACAGGGCGCTCTTCCAGGCGTGGATCATGGCGACGAGTTCGTCGCGCACCGCACCGGGGCGATCGTCGTACTCGGCGGCGCCGGATATCCAGAGACAGCCGCGCTCGGCCTCGCGGGTCGACTTCTCGATCCAGCGCCCCAGCATGACCGTCAGGCGCGGCAGGCCCCGAGGCGCATCGAGGCTGGCGGAGAGGACATCGGCGGCGAAGCGCCGCTCGTACTCCTTCAGCACGGCGATCTGGAGGTCCTCGCGCGAGCCGAAATGGGCGAACACGCCGCTCTTGGACATGCGCATGCGCTCGGCCAGCGAGCCGATGGTGAGGCCTTCGAGCCCGTCGCGGGCGGCCTGCTCGAGCGCGGCATCGATGATGGCCGCGCGGGTCTGTTCACCTTTTCGCAAGCGCTGCGCGCCCTTGGGCATCCGGCGGTCTCCGCAAGGCAGGACAGGAAGTCGGGGAAAACGAACGGTTCTGGAAGCGAACGATCACAATAAACGAACGATCGTACTATTTATGAATTCGCGCGCGGTGTCAACCGATTCCTGTTGCGAGAGGCCGGCGGGAACGCCCGTCTAGAACCGCATCAGCGGCAGGCGCGAGTCCGGCGGCGCGATGACCGGCTCCTGGTCGGGGCGACCGCCCCTGCGCTGGTGCAGGGAGCGCCGCCGCCCGGCGCCGGCGGTATCGGCCGGTACCGGCCGGTCATCGCGGCCGGGGGCGGCGCTGCGGGCCTCGCCCCGGATGCCCAATGGACCGAGGGGCCGCGAATGAGCGAGCCGCGGGTCGACGGCATCGGCGAGCACCAGCGCGGCGTCGGCGGCTTCCGCCATGCCGCCGGCAGCGAACGGCGAGCCGAGGCCGGCGGGCTGCGGATCCGGGCTGGCGATGGCGATGTCACCGACCGCCCCACCGGCGGGAGCCACATGCGCATCGAAGCCGCGGGAGAGATCCTCGGCGACGACCAGGGAGGGATTCAGTTCGGTCAGGCGAATCGCGATCTCGTCGCCGAAGCGCTGCGCGACGATGTCGCGCGCGGCGCGCAGCATGGGTGGCCGGGTGGACGTGTCGGCGGCGCCGCTCGCCAGCACGGTGACCCGGCCGGCCTCGATCAGGCGGAACGCGGTCTCGCGCACCTCGGGGCCATGCCAGCCGAGTACCGATCCGGCATCGACCTGGACCAGGCAGCCGTCGCACAGGAAAAGGTCGAGGGCGCCCGGCGAGCGGATCACGCCCGGATTGCGTTCGGGATGGGCGAGCATCGGCAGGATGCCCCGGGCGATCAGCTGCTGGGCGGCACTGATCGCGCCGATGGGGATGAAGTCCTCGGCCCAGCGCAGCAGCGCGACGCGGCGCCCTTCCCATTCGCCGATGAAGGGGATCTCCCGGCGATCGACCGCCTCGATGGCGCCCGGGCCATGGACGAGTTCCGCGCCAAGGCGCAGCCGCACATCGATTCCGCGCCGCTGCACGAGCTGCGCGAACGCGGCGAACTTCTTCTCGAGCTCGACACGGGCGACCGGCGAACGGGCGGGATCGATGGTCGGGGTCAGCGCGGCGAAACGCACGCCGTCGGCCTCGGCCATGCGCAGCATCTGCAGGGCCTCCTCGAGGCTGCTGGCGCCGCCATCCACCCAGGGCAGGTAGTGTCCGTGAAGGTCGATCATGCAGTCCTTGCTCCTCCGGCGTTTGGACGCCGGTCGGGGTCGCGACCAGGCATGGGGCGACCGGAAGTCGATTCTTCCGGCAACAGGATGCCCCCGCAAGCCGTGCGTTTGGATTTCACAACGCAGCCCGACGCAAGTTTCCCGCCCGGAATCGCCACCGGCCACGGGCCGGGGTCCGGCGCCGGTAGTGGCTGGCATCGCCCGATTTGACGGACAATCCCCCAGTCATGCCGAAGCGTCGGCCCGAGCCCGAGTCGTGCCGAGACTTGGGCCCGGACCACCGGACCGGAAACCTCCCTGCCACCAGGGATTCTCTCGATGGAGACACTCTGAAAATGGAATTTGCCCTGACCCGTGACCAGCAGGCGATCGCCGATTCGGTCGGTCGACTTTGCGAGCCCTTCGACGATGCCTACTGGCTCGAACGCGATCGCGTCGGCGGCTATCCGGTCGAATTCCATCGGGCGCTGGCCGATGCCGGCTGGCTCGGGATCTGCATGCCGGAGGAATACGGTGGCTCGGGGCTCGGCATCCAGGAAGCGGCGGTGCTCGCCCACACCCTGGCCAATACCGGCGGCGGCATGTCGGCCGCGTCGGCGGTGCACATGAATATCTTCGGGCTCAATCCGGTGGTGGTCTTCGGCAATGAGGAACAGAAGCGCCGGATGCTGCCGCCGATCGCCAACGGCAGCGAGAAGTCCTGCTTCGCCGTCACCGAACCGAACACCGGGCTCAACACCACCCAGCTCAAGACGCGGGCGGTCCGCAAGGGCGATCGCTATGTCGTCAACGGCCAGAAGGTCTGGATCTCGACCGCCCAGGTCGCCGACCGGATGCTGCTGCTCGCCCGCACCACCGACCTCGAGGAGGTGAAGAAGCCGACCCATGGGCTGAGCCTCTTCTATACCGCGCTCGATCGCTCGCGGGTCCGGGTCACGGAGATCGAGAAGATGGGCCGCAAGGCCATCGATTCGAACGAGCTCTTCATCGATGGGCTGGAGATCCCGGTCGAGGACCGGATCGGCGAGGAAGGCCGCGGCTTCGAGTACATCCTGCACGGGATGAATCCCGAGCGGGTCCTGATCGCATCCGAAGCGGTCGGCCTCGGCCAGGCGGCCTTGCGCCGCGCCGCGAACTACGCGCGCGAGCGGGTGGTCTTCAACCGGCCGATCGGCAAGAACCAGGCGATCGCCCATCCGCTCGCCCAGAACTGGATCGAGCTCGAGGCGGCGTGGCTGATGACCATGAAGGCCGCCTGGGAGTACGACCAGGGCCTGCCCTGCGGCGCCTCGGCGAACGCCGCGAAATGGCTGGCCGGCGAAGCCGGCTTCAACGCCTGCCAGCAGGCGGTAATGACCCACGGCGGCTTCGGCTACGCCAAGGAGTACCACGTCGAGCGTTACCTGCGCGAAGTGATGATTCCGCGGATCGCCCCGATCAGCCCGCAGCTCGTGCTGTCGTTCATCGCCGAGCGGGTGCTCGGCCTGCCGAAGTCCTACTGAAACCGTATGGAGTCCTGGGCGCCGACGATCCAGCCTTCGAGCGGATCGACATCGGCCGGCAGGCCGAACCCGCTCGCGCGGCGCCGCCAGGCCCAGCCGGCCGCGCTCAGGCAGAGCGCGGCATCGAGCGCGTCGGCCGAGGGCTCGGCGACCATCGCGCGGGCCTGGTCGTCGTCCATCGTGACCGCGATGCCGAGCCGCAGCCCACCGGTGCGCAAGGCATCGACCAGGCGCCGGCGTACCGCCTCGTGCGCCGGGCTCTGGCGGGACCGCTCGTCGCTCTTGTAGGAGAGCCGGCCGAAGCTGCGCGCGAGCAGGCCGGGGTAGCCCTCGAGGGCGACACGGGAGGCATCGCCGCGGGCCAGCGCCGGGATGTGGACCCCGGCGGCCAGCAGGCGAGGCATGGCGGCCTCGTACATCCAGGCCACCGGCGGATTGACCCATTTCATGGACGGGCTCGAACCGGCCGGACGATCGGTCGCCCGATGGGCGAACTTGCGGCCGGCGGGCCGGGCGTCGCAATAGGCGGCAAAGCGCGCGCGCAGCGCGGGCCGGCCACTGGCCGCGACGATCGCGGCGACGCGAGCGAAGTCGGCCGGCCACCCCTGGGCGAGGATGAACTCGCGCGGCAACCCGAAAGGCAGGTCGAAGACACCCAGCCATGGGCCGGGCCGCGCGAGGAAGGCGTCGAAGCCGGCGAAGTCCGCGATCCGCTCGATGCGTTCCAGGCGCAGCCCAATGCCATGGGGCCGGCCGCTGGCGATGACGATCTGCTTGCGCCGCGACGGCGAGGAAGTGAAGTCGATGCCATGGAGCAGGGCCTGCCCGAGGACATCGCCCGCCGCATCCGCGGTGGTCGCGCCCCTTGCGGACGCTCCTTCGGCGTCGTGGCCCCCGGGGGCGTCGGGCGCGACCGGCCTCATGGGCCGAGGACCACGTCGGTGTAGACGTAGTGCTGGGCGATGTCCTGGCCGCGATGCCCGGTCAGGAGGTAGACGCCGCTGCTGGCGATCCATGCGTACGCGAGATACCCGCCGGCGGCCGCCGCGGAGGCGCCGCGCCGGCAGTCGACCCGCAGCATGTCGCCCGGCAGGTCCGGATGCAGCCGGCTCGCCGGCTCGAACGCCGATGCTGCCCGGCACTCGTAGCGCACCTCGCCGGCGAGGGCCGGGCGCTCTGCTGCGGCCTGCGCATCGGCCATCCCCCGGGCGGCGATGGCGTGACGGGTCTGCAGCACCAGCGTGAATCCCGCGGCGGGCCGTGGCGCGCAGGGCGTACCCTCGACCTCCAGTTCGGTCACCTGCATGCGGGTATCGATTTCAAGGGAGGCCTGGTCGGTGAAGCGGATATCGTCGATGCGGGCGGGATCGCCCGGCAGGTAGGCCCGGTCGGCCAGGGCCGTGTCGAGCCGAAGCGACACCAGCCCGCACAGGCCGATCGAGCGGGTCATGCCGAAGATGCCCGCGCCCTGGCTGCCGGTGATGGCGACCAGCGCGCCGCCGGGGAGCCGGGCGTGGCGGCCGAGGACGTCGACCCGGGTCTGCGGGCCGGCGCCGACGGTATGGATACGCAGGGCGTAGGCGCGCAAGGCTCGCGGCGGCGGCACCGGCCCCGACGCCGATGCCGACGCCGCGAGTTCACGGACCGGCGAGGCGAGCTCGAAGGCGGCCGGCGCGGCGCCCGGCGGCCTTGCCCCGGTGGCGCAGGCAGCCAGCAGGGCGCACGACGCCAGGGCGGCGCACCGGCCCCGGGCCGGCCTGCCGGCCGGGAAGGGTTGGCGCGGATGGCTCCTGCGATGACACGGACGGCGCATACCCTGCTTCCTCCTCGTGCGGCCAATCTAGCACCGCCGCGGCGGCAGCGGCAGCGCTGCGCCAGGCCTTCGTCCTAGGCCTCACGGACCGCCATAGAAGAGGGGATCATCCAGCGCGGGAACGGGCGCGAGCGACGGCGGGGGCGCGGCCGGCGGCGCGGGGGCATTCGGAGCGGAAGCGCTCGATGCGGAGGCCTTCGGCGTGGGGGCATCCGGCGCGGACGCTTCCGGCCCGGGCGCCGCGAGCGGTGATTCGCCGCAGACGTCGGAGCCGTCGGCTGGCGAACGGGCGCCAGCCAGCTTCATCACCGGCACCCAGATCACCGAGCCGAGCAGGCGCAGGCCGGTCATGAACACGTCGCCGGCGCGTGGGCCGATCGTGTAGTCGTCGAAGCTGCCGCCGACCTCGATCGGCGTCGCGAGGCTGAAGAATTCGGCGCGCTTGGGCCAGGGATCGAAGCGCAGCGACAGGCTGGCGTCGTTGAAGTCGACCTCTCCCCCACCGAGCACCCGCACCCGGGTGGTGTCGATCAGCATGCGCTGCGCCTGCAGCACCCCATCGGCAAGCGCGAACTCCCCGAGCGCGCAATTGACCCGCGTTCCGCCGTCGGCGTCGAGACGATTGACCAGCGCGATGAACAGGTTGCCGGCCCAGAGGTCGAAGACGTTCGCAGGCATGCGCTGCGGCCGCAGCAGGAAGCGCAGCGAACCGTCGCCATGGCGCATCGCCTGCGACAAGGTCGGGGTCAGCGCACGAAGGTCGAGCCGGGCGTCGATCTCGCCGGCCACCTCGGTCTGCGGATCGACGCGCTGCGCGAGCAGGCCGTAGTCCACGCGCTCGAGTACCAGGTCGATCGCGGTCTCGACCGCCCCGGAAGCGAGCGGGGCATAGTCGAGCACCAGCCGGACCTTGCCCTCGCCGACCGAGGCCTCGACCGGGTCGAAGCGCGCCCGCCCATCAGCGACCGACAGGTGCAGGCGCGCGTCGCCAAGACGGATGTCGCCCGCGCGCAGGGACCCGACCTCGACGCCGACCTCGGCATCGAGCCGGGCCAGGGTATCGGCGCCGAGCAGTTGCTGCAGGTCGTCGCTCGCCCTCGCCGCCTGTTCGCCGACCTCGACGAGCGAGGCGCCGGGCCCGGCCGCCGCCTCGCCCGTCGTCGCCGGCGCCTCCTCGCCTGCCGCGCCGAAGGGGGACCAGTCCGCATCCTCGAAGTCATCCAGGCTCAGCATCGGCGCATCGAGCCGCAAGTCGAGCCGCGGCGGTGTGCGCGTGGTGTCGAGCCGGGCGCTGCCGGTCGCACTCGACTCGCCGACCGACACCCGGGCGCCCTCGACCCGATAGCCCGATCCATCGACGACGAGGTCGCCGGCAACGACATAGGGCCCCCAGCCGGGGAGGTCGACGCCGGTCAGTGGCGACCAGGCATCGACCCGATCGCCAGCGACGTCGATCGCCAGGCGCAGGCCGGCGCCCAGCGGTCGCTCGATGTCGCCCGACAGCAGGATCCGCGCGCCGCCGAGCGCGGCCTCGACCGCGATCGGGATGCCCCGCCGCGGATCGACCAGCTCGCGCAGGCTGGCGGCCTGCAGGGCCACGGCGACCGGATCCGGCCCGGCCCGGCCCGCCACCGCGGCACGCACCGGCTGCCCCGGCGCCGCCACCACGCTGCCGGTGCTCAGCTCGAAGCCCGCGGCGCCGCCGGTACCCGGATCGAGCAATCGCACCCGTCCACCCTCGATTTCGGCGGTCATGGCCGATGCGTCGAGCAGGTCCCCGAGGCGGCTGCCACGCGCAGCCAGGTGCAGGCTCAGCGAATCGAAGCCGGCGTCGACGCGCTCGCCGAACCCGAGTTGGCGCAGCAGCCCGCCCACATCGAGATCGCTGCCGGCCAGCCACCAGTTCACCGCCGGCACCTCGCTGCGCAGGTCGACTTCGAGCGCGCCGGCCAGGGGCAGGCCGAGCGCCACCAGCGAAAGCGGGCTGGCGCTCATGTAGCCATCCCGGATTCGGGCGGCGAAATGCAGGTCGCGAATCGACAGCGCACTGCGGCTGACCTCGCCGATGCGCAGGTCGAGGTCGAGATCGGCGAGATCGAGCCGGGCGGGCAGGATCGGGATGTCGAGCAGCAACGGGGTCGCCTCCCCCGAGGCACTGGCAAACAGCCGGCCGAGCTCGTCGATGTCGACGCGCGGCGCCTCCAGGTGGATCGCCAGGCCCGCCCCATCGTCCTGCGCCTGGCGCGACACGATGCCGCTCACGCGATGGCCGCCCAGCGATGCCGAGATGGGCTCGAGCCGCCAGCGCGACCAGGTGCCCCGCAAGCGCGCCCCGAGGGCCAGCGGCATCGCTTCGGCGATCCCGGTGCCGAGCCAGCGGGCGAGGTCGCGCACATCGCCGGCTTCGAGTTGCAGGGTGAGGTCGGCCGCATCGCGGGCGGCGCCCACCGCATCGGCGGCGACCCGCCCGTCGAGCGCGAGATGCATGCTGCGCGAACTGGCGCGCAGCGCCAGCGAGGAGGTGCCGCTGCGCACGATCCGGTGTGGCGGGTCGGTGACCAGGGTGAACTCGACCGGCTCGTCGAGCAGGGAGCCGTTCGCCTCGATCGTCAGGGGCTCGCCGGCGCCGCCCGCCATGGCGAAGCTGCCGAGTTCGAAAACCACCGGGCGTTCGCCGGGCGCATTGCCGTAGGTGAGCCCGCCACGCGCCGCGACGAGGCGCAGCTCGGTGGTATCGACGATCTCGCGCACCGACGCCCCGTGAGCGACGAGCCGCATCGAAAAGCCACCGAGGGCGCCGCGCAGGTCCTCGATGCCGAACAGCCAGCGCGCCAGTCCGCCGAGCGGTGTGTCGGCGGTCCCCAGGGCAAGGTCGGCGCGCAGCGCACCGTCGGCGTCCACTGCGACATGCAGTTCGCCGGCCAGGGCGACGCCGGCGACATGCGCCCGCAGGGGGGCGTCGAGCCGGCCATCGGCCACGGCGACCTCGGCGCTCGCCGCTCCGACATCGGCGGGCATCCCGATCCATTCGTCGATCGCCAGCGCGATGCGCGCATCGGCGAGCCGCAGGCCGCCGACGGGCAGCCGGGCGTCGCCGAGACTTCGATACCAGTCGACCAGCGTCCGCGGCGGTGGCGCCGTTGCGTCCGCATCCTGATCCCCTCCCTGGCCAAGGAAGGGCCGCATGTCGAGGACCGCCGCGCCGATCCGGCCGTCGATCCGCGGCCGGACGCCGCCCGGGACGATGTCGAGCTCCCCGTCGAAGCGGCTGGCACCGGCGGAACCGACCAGTTCCCGCAGCTCGATCCGGTCCGGCGCAAGGCGCAGGCGGCCCGCCAGGGCGCTCGGGCCGATTCCGGGCAGCTCCGCCTCGAGCAGGCGGGCCGAGGCCTGCGCGTCGAGCGCGCCGATCCCGAAATCGAACCGGCCCGCCAGCGCACGTTCGCCCGTCTGCCCGGCCGACTCCAGCGTCCCCGCAACCACGAGGCTGGCGCCAAGCGCTTCGACGAATAACCGCACCGGCCAGGCCGCGGCGGGGTCGGCCAGGACGGCCAGCGCACCGCCTTCGAGCTGCACCCGGTACTGATGGCCTTCGACCGAGCCGCTGGCCGCCAGTTCGGTCGGGCCGGCGGCCGGCGCCCTGCCCTCGGCCCGGTCGACGGCAATCGCGAGGGGCGCCGCCTCGGCGGACCGACCGGCGACGCGCAGTTCGATCGCGTCGGCCACGAAATCCTCGATGTGCGGCCAGCCCGCCGCCAGGCTCGGCAACAGGCCGGCCTTCAGCTCGAGCCGGCCGATGCGGGCCGTGGCGAGGCCGGTATCGGCCCCGTCCGGCGGGGGCCCGATCCGGACGTCCTCGAGCACCAGTACCGGCCGGCCCGAGACCCGCAGGCGAATCGGCCCGGCCAGCGCGACGGGGCGTCCGGCAAGCGTCGCCAGCTCCCGCTCGAGGAGTCCGCGCCATGCGGGCTCGCGCCAGTCGAAGCCGACCGACAGCACCCCGGCGAGCGCAAGCATCGCCGCGATCGCAAGACCGCCGGCGGCAAGCAGGGCAGTCCGCCGGCGCATGCCTCAGTAACGCTCGCCGCTGAGCGACACGACGAACCTCAGCAACGCGAAGGTGAGGGAGTGCAGCAGGCGCTGGTACCAGCGACGACGCCGGTAGGCGTCGATCGCGACGACGCTGCTGCCGCTGCGGATCGCGTGGTCGAGGCGGTCGCGCAAGTTGCCGGCGAACTCGGCGTCGTCGATGAAGACGTTGGCCTCGCGCGCCAGGAGCAGCGAGAACGGGTCGATGTTCGACGAGCCGACGGTCGCATGGTCGTCGATCACCGCGACCTTCGCATGCAGGAAGCTGCTGCGGTACTCGTAGATCTCGATGCCCGCGGCCAGCAGCTGCTCGTACAGGGCCTGGGTGGCATAGTGCTGCAGCCGGTACTCGACCCGGCCCTGCAGCAACAGCCGGACCCGCACCCCCCGCGCGGCCGCCATCGTCAACGCCCGCCTGAAGCGGGTGCCGGGCAGGAAGTAGGCATTGGCGATCAGGACATCCTCGCGAGCCTGGGCGATGCGCCGCAGATACCAGCGCTCGATCGTCCGGCGATGGCGGAGGTTGTCCCGCACCGCCAGCTGGGCGCGGATGTGGCCGACCGGAGTCACCTCGCTGGTCACGGTGCGCGCCTGCGACCAGGCTTGCTGCAGGGCATCGCCCGCGCCGGCCGCAGCACCCCCAGCCGACGGCGCCTCGCCGCCGATGCGAGCGCGGCCGCGCCGGCCGCGATGCAGGGAGCTGTTGACCAGCTTGAGTTCGTGCCAGAGCCGTTGCGCGGCGACATTCACATGCGCGACCAGCGGCCCGCGAACCTGCACCGCGAAGTCGAGCCGGGGCGCATCGAGCGAGCCGTGGTTCGGATCGACATGGTCGTCGAGCAGGTTGATGCCGCCCACGAAGGCGAGCCGTGAATCGATGATCGCGAGCTTGCGATGCAGCCGGCGCAGGCGGCGGCGATCGAACATCAGGGCGCCACGCTCGGGGCGGAAGACCTCGACCGCGCCGGGGCAGGCATCGAGCAGGGTACCGATCTCGCCATCGAAGCGCCGGGTACCGAAGCCGTCGGCCACCAGGTGGACCCGCACGCCCCGCTCGAAGGCGTCGACCAGCGCCCGCGCGATGCGCCGGCCCGAGGCGTCGTCGTTGAAGATGTAGGTCTCGACGAAAACCGTGTTGCGTGCAGCGTCGATCGCCGCGGCGAGCGCCGTGAAATACGCATCGCCCGATTCGAGCAGGACGATCTCGTGACCATCCTCGAGGCGGGTCTTGAGGCTTCCGTAGAGCGGCAGCGTGACATGGACCGGGGCGATATCCGGCCCGTCCGGACTGCGCATGCGCTAGCTCCGCAATCCCAGGTCGGTGACGAGGGGGCTGTGGTCAGACAGGCGCGCCCACTCGGGCCCGGCCAGGACCTGGGCGGCGCGCACATCGAAGCCGCGCTGGTAGATCCGGTCCATGCGCAGCCAGGGCACCAGCGCGGGATAGGTCCGGGCGGCCCGGACTCGCCGCGGCAATCGCATGGCCTCGGGTTCCATCTCGAGGCCGAGCCCCGCGAGCCGATCGCGGACGTAGTACATCACCTGCTGGGTGCGCCGCGGCCGGCATGCGTCGAACACTTCCTGGGTGCCGAGCGCCTCGCAAAGGCGATCCGAGAGCTTGTCGCGCCAGTCGTTGAAGTCACCGCCGATCAGCACCGGCGCGCTGGACGGCACCAGGCGATCGATCCACTCGATCAGCGCATCGACCTGGCGCTCGCGGCTGCGGGCGAACAGCCCGAGGTGCACGACGAAGCAATGGGTTTCGAGGCCGGCGACATCGACGATGCAGTGCAGGACGCCGCGCTTTTCCAGGGCATGGTCGGAGACGTCGCGGTTTTCCCGGTGCAGGATCGGGAAGCGCGACAGCAGCGCGTTGCCATGGTGCCCGTGCAGGTAGCTCGCGTTGTTGCCGTACGCCGTCTCGAAGACATTCTTGAGCGAGGGTGACCGCGACAGGAAGACGTCCTGCGGCTCGCTGGGCCAGAAGGACTCGAAGCGGGTGGCGTGGCGCGAGTTCTGCCCCTGGACCTCCTGCAGGAAGATCAGGTCGGCATCGAGTTCGTGCAGCCGCGCCCGCAAGTCATGGATGACCGGAACCCGGCGCAGGCCGAAGACGTCGCGCAACACACCCTTGTGGATGTTGTAGGTCGCGACCCGCAGGCGCTTGGGGTTCCTGACCGGGGCGCCGGTCGGCGTGGCCGACTCGGGGCCGGTATCCGGCATGGCGCTGGCCAGAGCGTCGGGGGCGGATTCCGGCGCGGCGCGATCGCCACCGTCGACCGTGGGCTCATTCATGGGCGCCCCCGCGCGGCCAGTCGCGCCGGGATTTCGCGGATCGCGGCGACGTTGGTGCTGGAGAAGCATTGCTCGGCCGCCGCCCGCCAGTCGAGCCAGCAATACCGGGTGTGTTCCGCGGGCGCCAGGACGATATCGCACTCCCGTTCGAGTTCGAATCCGAAGACATGCTCGGTATTGTGCGTCACGCCGGGCGCATACCTCGACCGCCAGTGCGGATAGATCGGATATCGGTTGGTTCGGTCCCAGTCGGCCAGGCGCCCGTCGGCGGGCCGCAGGCCGGTTTCCTCGCCGAGTTCGCGCAGGCAGATCGCCCGCAGGTCGGCATCACCCGGCTCCCGGCTGCCGGTCACCGACTGCCAGAACCCGGGATGATCGGTCCGCTCGAGCAGCAGCACCCCCGCCTGTGCGGTGTAGACGACCACCAGCACCGACTCCGGGATCTTCACCCTGCCCCGCCCCCCTTCAGTGGCGCCCGGCCGCGCCCGTGAGCGCGGCCGAAGCGGGCGACAGCCAGCGCGGGGGCCGTTTCACGTCAGTCCTTGGGCGCCGGCGTACGAAGACGGATATGCAGTTCGCGCAACTGCTTCTCGTCGACCGGCGAGGGCGCCTGGGTCAGCAGGCACTGGGCGCGCTGGGTCTTCGGGAAGGCGATCACGTCGCGGATCGATTCGGCGCCGGCCATCATGGTGACGATCCGGTCGAGCCCGAAGGCGATCCCGCCGTGCGGCGGCGCGCCGTACTGGAGCGCATCGAGCAGGAAGCCGAACTTGTTCGCCGCTTCCTCGGCATCGATCTTCAGGGCCCGGAACACCTTGCTCTGCACCTCGGCACGATGGATGCGGATCGAGCCGCCGCCGATCTCCCAGCCGTTGAGCACCATGTCGTAGG
>CAYZBJ010000017.1:0-11407 GCA_964476625.1 uncultured Burkholderiaceae bacterium
GCTGCACGGCGAGATCAAGCTGCCCGGCATGGCCAACCACTTCTACCGCGAGCGCATCGACCAGCACCTGCGGATCGGCGTCCGGGCGCTCGAGCTGCTGCGCGAGCAGGGCGTGGACCGGCTGCACAGCCGCAAGCTGCGCAGTTTCGCGGAAGTCGCGTTCCAGTAGCCGCTTGCCGTTCCGTTTACCCGGCCGGCATGGCACAGTTGCATTCACCGCCGCCGTACCTGCCCAGCCCAAGGAGCCACCGATGAATGTCGACGACCTGGTTGCCATCGATATCCACACGCACGCCGAGGTATCGACCCGCATCCTGCCCGACGAAGCCGAGACCGAGGCGCTCGAGGCGCGTGGCAAGTATTTCCGCTACGAAGTCAGGCATCCGACCATCGCGCAGATGGCCGACTACTACCGCAGCCGCAAGATCGGCTTCGTCGTGTTCACCGTCGACCACGAGCGCGGGATGGGGATCCGGCGCATCAGCAACGAGGAGGTCGCGGAATCGGCCCATGAGCACGCCGACGTCGCGATCCCGTTCGCGAGCATCGACCCGGCCCGCGGGAAGATGGGCGTGCGCGAAGCGCGCCGGCTGATCCGCGATTTCGGCGTGCGCGGCTTCAAGTTCCATCCGATCATCCAGGGATTCTTCCCGAACGATCGCGACGTCTACCCGCTGTACGAGGTCATCGCGGAAGCCCGGCTGCCGGCGGTGTTCCATACCGGCCAGACCGGGATCGGCGCCGGCATGCGAGGCGGCGGCGGGCTGCGGCTGAAGTACGCCGACCCGCTCTGCCTCGACGACGTCGCCGCCGATTTTCCCGACATGCCGATCGTGATGGCGCATCCCGCGGTGCCATGGCAGGATGAACAATTGTCGGTGGCGCTGCACAAGCCGAACGTCTGGATCGACCTGTCGGGCTGGTCGCCGAAGTACTTCGAGCCCAAGCTGGTCCAGTACGCGAACACCTTGCTCAAGGACCGGGTCCTGTTCGGCAGCGACAACCCGGTGATCCTTCCCGACCGCTGGCTGGCCGACTTCGAGAAGGCGGCGTTCAAGCCCGAGGTGCGGCCACTGATCCTGAAGCAGAACGCGATCCGCCTGCTGGGACTCGACCACGGCGCCCGAGCAGGCGCAGGGGCGCCCTAGTACGTCTCGAGGTGCAGCCGCCCGCGTTCGCGCAGTTCGCCGGCGAGCGACTCGAAGTCGATGCCGACCTCTCGCGCGATGTCGCGCAGCGCCAGCACCACCCCGTCCTCCATGCTCTTGAGGCCGCAGACGTAGAGGTAGGTGTCGGGATCGGCCAGCAGGGCGCCGAGGTCGGCGGCGCGCTCGCGCATGAGGTCCTGGACGTAGCGGCGCGGCTGGCCGGCCACGCGCGAGAAGGCGAGGTTGATGTCGATGAAATCCTTCGGCAGGTTCATCAGCGGCCCGAAATAAGGCAGTTCCTCGCGGCTGCGCGCCCCGAAGAACAGCATCAGCCGGCCGCCCTGGAACTTCCCGCTCGCGCGCAGGCGCCGCCGCCATTCGGTCATCGCCCGCATCGGGGCGCTGCCGGTGCCGGTGCAGATCATGACGATGTTCGACTTCGGGTGGTTGGGCATCAGGAACGAGGTCCCGAAGGGGCCGATCACCTTCACCCGCTCGCCGACGGCGAGATCGCACAGGTAGTTCGAGCACACCCCGGCGACCGGCGCGCCCTGGTGATCCACCGTGACCCGCTTCACGGTGAGCGACAGGTTGTTGTAGCCCGGGCGCTCGCCGTTGCGCGGGCTCGCCACCGAATACTGGCGCGCGAAATGGGGCCGGCCGCCGGCGTCGACGCCCGGCGCGATGACGCCGATCGACTGGCCTTCGAGCACCGGGAAGGGCATGGTGCCGAAGTCGAGCACGATGTGGTGGGTCTCGCTCTCGCGCCCGGCCTCGGTGACCCGCACATTGCCGACCACGGTGGCCTCGGTCGGCGCCTTGGGCGGATACAGGTTGGTATAGGCGTGCGCCGCCGACCAGGGCGGCAGGCTCGCCCCGTACTCGGATGCGAGGATGCGCTGCTCGCCGGGCTCGGTGGCCGCAACCGGGGTGGCGCGCGGCGCCGGCGCCTGCACCTGTGCCCCGTCATCGGCCGGCACACCCTCGTCGAGCGCCACTTGCGCCGGCAGTTCGTCCCAGCCGAGCTGGTCCTCGACCGAGTAGGCGCGCACGCGCAGCATCTTGCGCCAGTTGTCGATCGCGCCGGTCGGGCACGGCGGTACGCAGTCCATGCACAGGTTGCAGATGGACGGATCGACGACGTAGTTGCGATCGTCGTGGGTGATCGCCCCGATCGTGCAGGTCGCTTCGCAGGTGTTGCAGCGAATGCAGATCTCGGGATCGATCAGGTGCTGGTCGATGACCTGCGACTCGATGAGACCGTCAATGGCTGCCATGCTCTATTCCGCGGCGACGCGGCCCGCTGTCGGCCCGATCGGCCCCTCCATGGGGCCCTCAATCGAACCGGATGTATTCGAAATCGACCGGCTGGCGATTGATGCCGATCACCGGCGGCGCGATCCAGTTGGCGAACTTGCCCGGCTCCACCACGCGGCCCATCAGCGAGGCCACGTACTTGCGGTCCTCGTCACTCGCCAGCCACCTGTCCTCGTTCTCGCGCCATTGTGCCTCGCTCACGACCTCGCCGGCGGGCGAAACCCTGATGCCCGACAGGCCGCCGATGCGGCGATTGAAGGCCTTGTGCGGCACCTGCAGCCGGAACGACTGGCCGGACTTCTCGATGACCTTGTTCCAGCGCGAGACGCCACCGACCGAATCCTTGATGAAATCGTCGCGCAGGACTTCGTTGAGGGCATTGAGCATCGGCACTTCCTTCTCGGCCAGGGCGCCGTCGACCACCTCGAGGACCCGATAGGTATCGCTCTTGAGGACATGGTCGTCGCCGCGCTTGCCTTCCTCGAAGCGCCCCTTGAGCCCGGTGCTGTAGAAGATCGCGGCATTGCTCGACTGGTCGGCCCCGAAGAGGTCGATCGTCACCGAGAAGTGGAAGTTCAGGTAGCGCTGGATCGTCGGCAAGTCGATCACCCCGGCCGCGCGCAGCTTCGCCGGGTCGTCTGTGCCGAGTTCGTTCATCACTTCGCAGGTGCGCTGGATCACGCGCGAGACGCCCGATTCGCCCACGAACATGTGATGCGCTTCCTCGGTCAGCATGAAGCGGGTGGTCCGGGCGAGCGGGTCGAAGCCGGACTCGGCCAGCGCGCAGAGCTGGAACTTGCCGTCGCGGTCGGTGAAGTAGGTGAACATGAAGAACGAGAGCCAGTCCGGGGTGGGCTCGTTGAAGGCGCCGAGGATCCGCGGATTGTCGGCGTCGCCCGAGCGGCGCCCGAGCAGCGCCTCGGCCTCCTCGCGGCCATCGCGGCCGAAATGCCGGTGCAGCAGGTAGACCATAGCCCAGAGATGGCGGCCTTCCTCGACGTTGACCTGGAACAGGTTGCGCAGGTCGTACATGCTCGGCGCGGTCAGGCCGAGGTGGCGCTGCTGCTCGACCGAGGCCGGCTCGGTATCGCCCTGGGTGACGATGATCCGGCGCAGGTTGGCGCGATGCTCGCCGGGCACGCTCTGCCAGGACGGCTCGCCGAGGTGGTCGCCGAAATGGATCCGGCGGCCCTCCTCGGCCGGATTGAGGAAGATGCCCCAGCGGTAGTCGGGCATCTTCACGTAGCCGAACTGGGCCCAGCCCTTGGGATCGACGCTGACCGCGGTGCGCAGGTAGACGTCGAAGCCATGCGAGCCCTCGGGCCCCATGTCGCCCCACCACTCGAGAAAGTTCGGCTGCCATTGCTCGAGGGCCCGCTGCAGGGTCCGGTCGCCGGCGAGGTCGACGTTGTTGGGGATCCTTTCGCTGTAGTTGATCGAGCTCATGGTCTGTCTCCTGGATCGGACTGCCGCCCGCGGCCGGGCGAGGGTATGGGTGTCACACGCGGCGGCGATCGAGGCGCGCCTTCTCGCCAGTGCCGTAGACCTTCAGCGCGCCGGCTTCGCCGACCGCGTTGGGCCGGTTGAAGATCCAGTTCTGCCAGGCCGACAGCCGGCCGAAGATCCGGGTCTCCATCGTCTCGGTGGACGGGAACCGCAGGTTCGCCTCGAGGCCGGTGAGAGCATCGGCCGACATGGCCGCGCGTTCCTCGATCGCGATGCGGACCTCGTCGTCCCAGTCGAGCGTATCGGGAGCGACGGTGACCAGGCCCGCCTCCTGCGCCGCCGCGGCATCGAGCGGCTCGCCGATGCGCGCCCGCAGCCCGTCGAGCACGGCCTCGTCGTCGTAGAAGCGGCGGGCCAGTCGCGACTGGCCGGTGACCATCGGGCAGGCGCCGAAGTTCGCCGTCGACAGTACGAGCCGGGGCGCCCGATCGGGCGCATCGGGCAGGTCCAGCATGTAGCTGCGATCGGCGGCGAAGGCGAACTCGGCGAGCACGCCGGCGAAGCAGGAACCGGGCTCGATGAGCGCGAAGATCGATCGCGACGAGACATCGAGCCGCGCCAGGGTCCGGCGCAGCAGGCCGATGGTCTCGCGCACGAACCAGTGCTCGCGATGCGTCGCGAGCAGGGCGTCGACGGCGAGCACCGCCTGGGCGTCGCCTTCGGTGCGCATCAGCCAGGTGCCGATGTCGGGCTCGTTGGTGCGCATCGACAGGATCGCATCGTCGAGCTCGCGCGCCATCGCGAGCGGCCACCAGTCGGCGCCGGCCGCTTCGATGGCGGCGATGTCGGCGGGCTGGGCGCCCGTGGGCGCGAGGATCGTGAAGCTCGCGGTGCGCTGCTCGCGATCGATCGCCACCCGCACATGCCGGTAGGCCAGGGCGTCGGCCTCGTCGCGGCGCGCCAGCGGCGTGAGCGCCACGCCGCGCGCCTGCGCCGGGCGGTCGCTGGTCGCCGCCAGCTCGCCGGCGCGCGCGGCCACCGCCTCGGCGAACACGCCCGGCTTGGCCAGCGCGTCGACCAGGCGCCAGTCGAGCGCGCGCTGGCCGCGCACGCCTTCGCTGGTGGTGCAGAACAGGTCGGCGAGGTCGTGGCGCACGTGGCGCTTGTCGGTGACCCGCGTCAGGCCGCCCGTGCCGGGCAGCACCCCCAGCAAGGGCACCTCGGGCAGCGACACCGACGAGGAACGATCGTCGATGAGCACGATCTCGTCGCAGGCGAGCGCGAGCTCGTAGCCACCGCCGGCGCAGGCGCCGTTCAGGGCCGCGAGGAAGCGCAGCCCCGAATGGCGGCTGGCATCCTCGATGCCGTTGCGGGTCTCGTTGGTGAACTTGCAGAAGTTCACCTTCCAGGCATGGCTGGAACTGCCGAGCATGAAGATGTTCGCGCCCGAGCAGAACATCCGCTCCTTGGCGCTGGTCATCACGACGCAACGGACCTCGGGATGCTCGAAGCGGATCCGGTCGAGGGCATCGCGCAACTCGATGTCGACCCCGAGGTCGTAGCTGTTGAGCTTGAGTTTGTAGCCGGGGCGCAGCCCGCCATCCTCGTCGACATCGAGCCCGAGGGTGGCGACCGCTCCGTCGAAGGACAGTCGCCAGTGGCGATAACGCGCGGGCTCGGTCCGATAGTCGACCCGGTCGGACTGGGCGGCTTCGGGCCGGGCGGCGGCGGCTTCGAGGGTTGCGGACATGGGCGTCTCCGTCGGATGTCGGGCTTGCAAGGCGGCGCTTCGCCGGTGGCGAGCCGCTGCGACCGGTCAGGACTGGAATGAAGGGAAGTGATATGGCGAGAATGCCATCTGCAATATAGTGCTCTTTCCGGTCGATTAATGCATCATAATTCCTGTCAACACCCCTGTCAAGGCAATGGCTGTCGGCCAGCACACCAGGTTCGGCCTCGTGCTCCGGCCCGGCGCCGCAACACCGGCCCCCTCGGGGGCGGCTTCAGAGGCCGAGCTTCGCCCGCACCCGCCGGGCCAGGGCGCGATAGGCCGCGTCGAGCGAAGCGCCGCTGGTGTTGAAGCTCATGTCGGCCTTGGCGTAGAACGCGGTGCGTCCCGCCAGGATGCGGCGCAGGTCGTCCATGGCCTCGCGGCTGGCGGCCATCGGGCGCAGGTCGCCCTGGGCGGCAACCCGCTGCATGTGGTCTTCGGGATCTGCCTGCAGCCAGACGGCAAAGCAGTGGGCGAGCAGCAGGTTGAAGTTGGCCGGGTCCGAGACCAGCCCGCCGGGGGTGGCGATCACCGCCTCCGGATAGAGCTGGATCGATTCCTCGAGCGCCCGCAGTTCATAGCGGCGATAGGCGCTGGTGCCGTAGAGCGCATGGATCTCGCCGATCGAGCAGCCGGCGAACTTCTCGATCTCGGCCGACAGTTCGACGAAGGGGTAGCCAAGTTCGGCGGCGAGCATCCGGCCGAGCGCGCTCTTGCCGGCGCCGCGCAGGCCGATGAGGGCGATGCGGCCGGTCCGGCCCGGGGATTCGCCGCCGGTGCCGAACAGGCGGCCCAGTGCGATCCGCGCCTGGCGTAGCTCGGGCTCGGCGCGCCCCTCGAGGAGTTCGCGAATCAACAGCCATTCGGGCGAGGAAGTGGTGATATCGCCGACCAGTTCGGCGAGCGAGCATTCGAGCGCGCGGGCGACCTGGATGAGCACCAGGATCGAGGCATTGCCCGTGCCGTACTCGAGGTTCGCGAGGTGGCGCTCGGAGACGCCGGCGGCGACCGACACCGCCTTGCGGGTCAGCCCGCGACGCGCCCGCAGGCTGCGCACCCGTTCGCCCAGGGCGCACAGGAACAGGTTGCGATCGCCGGTGTCGGACCGGCCGGCGGCCGACCGCTCGGCGGGGCCGGCGTGATCGACCGGTTCGTCGTTTCGACCTGCCTGTAGGCGTTGTCTTTCCACCGGATCCATTCCTGCGACTGCGCTCTCGGATAACCGAGAGAATGCAATATAGTGCTTGACTGCTTTGTACCCCCGCCTTATGGTGCTCGGGTCAGCGGTTCGTTTGAAGAATATTGCCGGTTTGAACAATACTGCACAAACCGGACAGCTACAAGACATCCCTCGGCCAGCCTGGCGACGCGGACGATTCGCCGCAGGCCCCGCCTGCCGGACGAGGGCATTCCCGGCATGGCGCGGATCGACCAGGAGGAGGCAACGGTGAGCGAACGGAAAGGACCCGGCCCGGCTGGCGAACCCTTCAACTACGCGGAACACCTGTTCGCGACCAACGCCGGGCGCGCCGACAAGCTCGCGTATGTCGACGACCACGGCAGCCTGCGCTATGGCGAACTCGCCGAGCGCGCCCGCCGGCTCGCCGCCGCGCTGCTGGCGGCCGGCCTGCGACGCGAGGAGCGCGTCCTCCTGCTCGCCCACGACACCTGCGACTGGCCGGTGGGCTTTCTCGGCGCGATGTACGCCGGCATCGTGCCGGTCGCCCTCAACACCCTGCTCACCGCCGACGACTACGCCTATGTGCTCGCCCACAGCGGCGCGCGCGGCGCCATCGTCTCGGCGCCGCTCCTGCCGACGCTCACCGAGGCCATGTCGCGCGGGCCGCATGCGATCGACATCCTCGTCGTCAGCGGCGCGGACACGCCGCCGCCGACGCCGGTCGCCGGCGTCGGCGGCGGCACCCACGGTTTCGAGGCTTTCGTCGATGCGAGCGAGCCGCTGGCGCAGGCGGCGCGCACCTGCGGCGACAGCATCGGCTTCTGGGTCTATTCCTCGGGATCCACCGGCCGGCCCAAGGGCACGGTGCACTGCCATGCGAGCCCCTGGTGGACCGCCGAGCTCTATGGCAAGCCGGTGCTCGGCCTGCGCGAGGACGACGTCTGCTTCTCGGCGGCCAAGCTGTTCTTCGCCTACGGCATGGGCAACGCCCTCTACTTCCCGCTCGCGGTCGGCGCGAGCGTGGTGCTGATGGCCGAACGCCCGACGCCGGACGCCGTCTTCAAGCGCTGGGTCGAGCAGCGCCCGACCCTGTTCTTCGGCGCGCCCACCGGTTACGCCGGCATGCTCGCGTCGCCCGCGTTGCCGGCCCGCGAGCAGGTTGCCCTGCGACTGTGCTCCTCGGCGGGCGAGGCCCTGCCCGGCGAGATCGGCGAGCGCTTCACCCGCCATTTCGGCTGCGAGATCATCGACGGCATCGGCTCGTCCGAGATGCTCCACATCTTCCTGTCGAATCGACCCGGCGACGTGCGCTACGGCACGACCGGCCGGCCGGTCCCTGGCTACGAGGTCGACCTGCGCGACGAGCATGGCCGGCCGGTCGCCGACGACGAGGTCGGCGACCTGTACATCCGCGGTCCCAGCTCGGCGCTGATGTACTGGGAGAACCGGACCAAGAGCCGCGAGACCTTCATCGGCGACTGGACGCGCAGCGGCGACAAGTACTCGCGCAGCGCCGACGGCTACTACACCTATGCCGGGCGCAGCGACGACATGCTCAAGGTGAGCGGCCAGTACGTGTCGCCCTTCGAGGTCGAGGCGACCCTGGTCCAGCACGAGGCGGTGCTCGAGGCGGCGGTGATCGGCGTCGAGGATGGCGACGGCCTGACCCGCACCAAGGCCTACGTCGTCCTCAAGGCCGGCCAGGCAGCCGGCGACGCACTCGCGACCGAGCTGCAATCCTTCGTCAAGCAACGGCTCGCGCCGCACAAGTACCCGCGGAAGATCGAATTCATCGCCGAGTTGCCCAAGACCGCAACCGGCAAGATCCAGCGTTTCCGGCTGCGCGATCGCGAACGCGACGCGGGCTGACCCAGAAGCCGGCGAGCTCCGGCAGAATCACGACAACCACCGTCACGAGGAGACCCGCATGATTCGCCATACTTTCCGACTTGCCGTCGGCGTTGCCGCCATCGCCCTGCTGCCGGGGATCGCCCACGCCCAGGACAAGCTCCGGGTCGGCCTGATGCTGCCCTACTCCGGCACCTATGCCCAGCTCGGCGAGGCCATCGAGAACGGCTTCCGGCTGTTCGTCGAGGAGAACGGCGGCAAGCTCGGCGGCCGCGAGATCGAGTACTTCAAGGTCGATGACGAATCCGCGCCGCCGAAGGCCGCCGACAACATGAACAAGCTGGTCAAACGCGACAACGTCGACGTGGTGGTCGGCACGGTGCACTCCGGTGTCGCGATGGGCATGGCCAAGATCGCCAAGCAGACCGGCACCCTGATGATCGACCCGAACGCCGGGGCCGATGCGGTGACCGGGCCGATGTGCGCGAAGAACATCTTCCGCAGCTCGTTCTCGAACTGGCAGCCGGGCTATGCGACCGGCGAGGCGCTCGCCAAGACGGACCTCAAGAACGTCGTCACGATCACCTGGAAATACGCGGCCGGCGCCGAATCGGTCGGCGGCTTCACCGAAGCCTTCGAGAAGGGCGGCGGCAAGGTGGTCAAGGACCTGACGGTGCCCTTCCCGAACGTCGAGTTCCAGGCGCTGCTCACCGAGATCGCCTCGCTCAGGCCCGACGCGGTCTACACCTTCTTCGCCGGCGGCGGTGCGGTGAAGTTCGTCCGCGACTACAAGGCCGCGGGCCTGGGCTCGATCCCGCTCTACGGCGCCGGCTTCCTGACCGAGGGCACCACCAAGGCGCAGGGCGAAGCGGCCGAAGGCGTGATCACCGCCATGCACTACGCCGACAACCTCGACAACGCCCGGGACAAGGCCTTCCGGCTCGCCTACGCCAAGGCCTACAAGCTGCAGCCCGACGTCTATGCGGTGCAGGGCTACGACGCGGCGCAGATCCTGGCGACCGGCCTGGCCGCCACCAACGGCGATGCGAAGCAGATCGACGCCTTCCGCGACGCCGTCCTGAAGGCGAAGTTCGACAGCCCGCGCGGCAGCTTCACCATGTCGAGCTCGCACAACCCGGTGCAGGATTTCTACCTGCGCAAGGTGACCGACGGCGACAACGCGGTCATCGGCATCGCCTCGAAGGCGCTCGCCGATCCGGGCCGCGGCTGCAACATGTAAGGCGGGCCCGACCAGCTCGCGATGGATCTCGCCACCTTCCTGGTCCAGTGCCTGAACTCGATCCAGTTCGGCCTGCTGCTGTTCCTGGTCGCGTCCGGGCTGACCCTGATCTTCGGGATCATGGGCGTCATCAACCTGGCGCACGGCAGCTTCTACATGATCGGCGCCTACATGGCCTATGGCCTGGCGCCGGTCGTGGCCGGATCGGTCGGTGGCGGCTTCTTCACCACCCTCGCCTTCGGGCTGGTGCTGTCGGTGATCGTCGGCTACCTGCTGGAATGGGCATTCTTCAGCTATCTCTATGAACGCGAGCACCTGCAGCAGGTGCTGATGACCTACGGCCTGATCCTCGTCTTCGACGAACTGCGCAGCATCATCGTCGGCGACGACGTCCATGGCGTGTCGCCGCCGTCGTGGCTCGCCGGCAGCATCCCGCTCGGCGAGCTGATGAGTTATCCGGTCTACCGGCTGTTCATCTCGGCGGTGTGCATCCTGCTCGCGATCGGCATGTACTTCGTCTTCACCCGGACTCGCCTGGGCATGATGATCCGCGCCGGCAGCACCAATCGCGAGATGGTCCAGTCGCTGGGCATCGACATCAAGATCCTCTACCGCTTCGTATTCGCCGCCGGCGTCGCGCTGGCCGCGCTGGCGGGCATGATCGCCGCGCCGGTCTCGAGCGTGTACCCCGGCATGGGCGAGCAGGTGCTGATCATCTGCTTCGTGGTCGTGGTGATCGGCGGCATCGGCTCGGTGCGCGGCGCCCTGCTCGCGGCCCTGCTGATCGGCGCGGTCGACACTTTCGGCAAGGTCCTGCTGCCGGGCGCCGCCGGCGTGCTGATCTACGTCCTGATGGCCGCGATCCTGCTGTGGAAGCCCGCCGGGCTGTTTCGGGCCGGCTGATGGCGATCTCGCGCTCCGCCGCTGCCCTGTGCATCGCCGCGCTCGCGGGCCTGGCCGCCTATCCGCTGTTCGCGTCCGATTTCGGCATCGACCTCGCCACCAAGGTGCTGATCTACGCGATCCTCGCGCTCTCGCTCGAACTGCTCGTGGGCCAGACCGGCCTCGTCTGCTTCGGGCAGGCGGCGTTCTTCGGCATCGCCGCCTACGCGACCGTGCGCTTCTCGCCCGAGTACGCCGCGGCCGCGGTCTGGTGGCTCCTGCCAGCCGCGGTCGCGACGGCGGCGCTCTTCGCGCTCCTGATGGGCGCGCTGTCGCTGCGTACCCGCGGGGTGTACTTCATCATGGTCACCCTCGCCTTCTCGCAGATGGCCTACTACGTCATCCACGACACACCGGTCGGCGGGGGCACCGACGGCATCTACCTCAACGTACTGCCGAGCGTGCCGATCGGCGCGACGCAGGCGGTCGACCTGGGCGATCCCCTGCACTTCTACTACGTCGCGCTCGGCGCCATGGTGGCCTGCTTCGGCATCCTCGCGATCGTGCTGCGCTCG
>CAYZBJ010000017.1:11417-58632 GCA_964476625.1 uncultured Burkholderiaceae bacterium
CGCGCTTCGGCCGCGCACTGGCGGGCATACGCGCGAACGAGCAGCGGATGCGCGCAACGGGCTTCTCGACCTACCCCTACCAGCTGGCCGCCTTCGTCCTCTCGGGCGCGATCGCCGGGGTCGCCGGCTTCCTGTTCGCCGTCAAGGACGGCTTCGTCAATCCGGAGCTGCTGTCCTGGCACCTCTCTGGCGCAGCGCTGGTGATGATCATCCTCGGCGGCCTCGGCCATCTGCGCGGGGCCGTGATCGGCGCCTTCGCGCTCAGCCTGCTCGAGGAGACCTTCCAGTCGCGCGAACTGCTGGGCAGCTTCTCCGAGCACTGGCACCTCGGGCTCGGCGCATCGATCATCGCCTGCGTCGCCCTCCTGCCGCGCGGCCTGATCGGGCTGCCGCACATCCTGCGTTCGCGGCTCATGGGCTCGCGCAAGGCGGGGTCACCATGAGCACCGCCCGGCCGCCCGAAGGTGCTCGCACCGCAGCCCGCGAGGGCGGAGGTTCCCCGGTAGGCGACGGCGAAGTGCTGCTGGCCGGTCGCGGCATCCGCCGCGTCTGGGGCGGACTGGTGGCCCTCGACAACGTGTCGATCGAGATTCGCCGCGGCGAGGTCCATGCGCTCATCGGCACCAACGGGGCCGGCAAGTCGACCCTGGTCAACATCCTCGCCGGCGAGATCCCGCCGTCGACCGGGCAGGTCGAGTTGCTCGGGCGCGATGTCAGCGCCTGGTCACAACCGCGGCGGGCGCGCGCCGGACTCGCCCGCAGCTACCAGCGCACCACCATCTTTCCCGAGTTCAGCGTGCTCGAGAACTGCCGGCTCTGCGCCCAGGCGGGCCATCCGCGGCCCTGGGCGATCTGGTCGCCGGCGATGCGTTGCCCGGTGAGCGTCGAGGCGGCGCGCCGCGCCGCCGGCCGCGTCGGCCTCGGCGACGACCTCGACCGGCCGGCCGGACTGCTCTCGCACGGCGGCCGTCGCCAGCTCGAGATCGGCATGTGCCTCGCGACCGATCCGCAGGTGCTGCTGCTCGACGAGCCGCTCGCCGGCATGGGCGCCGAGGAGACCGACCGGATGCTGGCGCTGATCGGCGAGCTGCGTCCCGACCACGCGATCCTGCTGGTCGAGCACGACATGGATGCGGTGTTCCGGATCGCCGACCGGATCACGGTGATGGTCAACGGCCAGGTGATCGCCTCCGACCTGCCCGCCGCGATCCGCGACAATCCGGACGTCCAGACGGCCTATCTCGGGGAGCACGCATGAACGCCCCGGCCGAGGCGATCCTCGAAGCGCACGACATCCACGCCTGGTACGGCAGCAGCCACGTCCTGCACGGCGTCGACCTGCGCATCGAACGCGGCCGCACCGTCGGCCTGCTCGGGCGCAACGGCATGGGCAAGTCGACCCTGATCCGCAGCCTGCTCGGCCATGTCACCCAGCGCTCGGGCCGCATCATGGTGCGCGGGCGCGACCTGTCGAGGGCACGACCCCACCAGGTGGCGCGCTGCGGCGTGGGCTACGTGCCCGAGGGCCGTGGCATCTTCCCGAACCTCTCGGTACGCGAGAACCTCGTCATGGCAGCGCGACCGGGCATCGACGGCCGGCGCGACTGGCCGCTCGAACGCGTCCTCGCGACCTTTCCGCGCCTGGCCGAGCGCATCGACCATCCCGGCGCGCAGCTCTCGGGTGGCGAGCAGCAGATGCTCTCGATCGGCCGGGCGCTGATGACCCATCCCGACCTGATCATCCTCGACGAGGCGACCGAAGGCCTTGCCCCGCTGGTCGTGCTGGAGATCTGGCGGGTGATCGAGACGATCCGCGCCGACGGCATCGCCGCGCTGATCGTCGACCGCGACTATCGCCGCGTGGCGGCGCACGCGGATTCGCTGGTGGTGCTGCGCAAGGGCCAGGTCGCGCTCAGCGGGGCGGCGAGCAGCCTTGCGCAAGCGCCGGAACTCGCCGAACTGCTCGGCGTCTGAACATGCCCGGGAGGCATCGATGACAGGAGAACCGAACACCAGCGTGCCGGTCGATGCCGGCTCGCTCGCCGGCCGGGTCGCGATCGTGACCGGCGCGGGCTCGCGTGGCGACGGCATCGGCAACGGCCGCGCCGCCGCGATCCTGCTTGCCCGTCGCGGCGCCCGCGTGCTGCTGATCGACCGCAATGCGCCATGGGCCGAGCGGACCCGGGCGATGGTCGAGGCCGAAGGCAATGAAGCGCGGATCGCCGAATGCGATGTCTGCGACGACGACGCCTGCCGACGCGCGGTCGCCTCGGCGATCGAAGCCTGGGGCCGGGTCGACATCCTCGTCAACAATGTCGGCATCGGCGGGCCCGCCGGCACCGCGGTCGACGTCGACCTGCAGGCCTGGGACGAGGGGTTGCGGGTGAACATCACCTCGATGATGCTGATGGCGCGCCATGCCATCCCTGCAATGCGCCGCACCGGCGCCGGCGCGATCGTCAACATCGCTTCGGTCGCCGGCATGATCGGCGGGCATCCCCACCTGCTCTACCCGACCACGAAAGGCGCCGTCGTGAACATGACCCGGGCCATGGCGGCCCAGCATGGACGCGAGAACATCCGGGTCAACTGCATCGCACCCGGCATGGTCTACACGCCGATGGTCTACGAGCGCGGCATGAGCGAGGAGTTGCGACGCGCCCGCCAGGGGCGGTCGCTGCTGCAGACCGAAGGCTACGGCTGGGACGTCGGCCACGCGGTGGCCTTCCTTGCCAGCGACGAAGCCCGCTGGGTCACCGGCGTCCTGTTCCCGGTCGATGCCGGCGCAACCGCCGGCCGGATATCGCCTGGCACCCCGGCTTCAGGCGGTGTGTGAACGCCCGCGCGCCTGCTCGTACTCGGCGACCAGGCGATCGACCAGCTGCGCTGCGCCGGGCACATCGCGGATCCCCGAGACCGAATGGCCGGCGCTCCAGATGTCGGCCCAGCGGCGCGGCCGCGCCGAGGTCGCGTAGTCCGACCCGCCGCCGAACTTCTCGCGCGCTTGCACCGTGGACAGGTTCTCCGGCAGATCCCGGGGATCGAGGCCGCAGGCTTCGAGGGAAGGACCGAGGAAATTCGCCGGCAAGCCGGTGATGGCCCGCGTCAACACGATGTCGTCGAGTTCGGCCTCGACGATCATCTGCTTGTAGCGTGGGGCGCCCATGCTCTCGGTGACCGCGACGAAGCGCGAGCCCATGTAGCCGTAGTCGGCGCCCAGGGCGGTCGCCGCATGCAGGCCGACGCCGTCGGTGAGGCCGCCGGCCAGGACGATCGCTCCGTCGAACATCGCGCGCGCCGCCCGCACGAAGGCGAACGGATTGGCCCAGCCGGTCTGGCCGCCGGCGCCGGCGCAGAGCAGGACCAGGCCATCGACGCCGGCCGCGATGGCCTTCTCGACGTGGCGGACGCTGGCAACATCGGCGAACACCTTGACACCAGCATCGCGCAGGCGGGGCAGGACCGACACCGGCGACCCGACGCTGGTGATCACCAGCTCGCAGCGATGCGCGATGACCAGGTCGATATCGTCGCCGAGGGTCTGCTCGTTGCGACGCATGATCAGGTTCGGGCAATACGGGGCGGCGCTCCCGCCGGCATCCTCGTGCCGGCGCCGGGCCTCGTCCATCTGCGTCATCCAGTGATCGAGTTCGGCTCGATCCCGGCAATTGGCAGTCGGGAAGGACGCGATCGCCCCGGCGTTGCAGACTGCATTGACGAGCGCGACACCGGAGACCCGCAACATCGGGCCGACGATCAGCGGCAGCCGCAGGCGGCTGTCGAACGGCATGCTGCTCATGGACGTCCTGTCTCCGTTTCGATGCGAGGCGCACACCCCGGGATCGGCCCCGCCAGCCCCGGGGTGCTGTGCGCCAGATACTATCGCATCGTCCGACCTGCCGTGCTAGGCTACGGACCTTCGAAAATGACAATCCCGAGACAGTTCCCGCCAACATCTCACACCAAGGTCCAACATGCCAGCCTTCGTCCCCGCGGCTGCCCGGACACTGAGCATCCTTGAGGCGTTCGCGCGCGAACAGCGCGAGCTCAGCAATTCGGAGATCGCCGCGCTGCTCGACATCGCCGACAGCAGCAGTTCCGACCTCCTGTACACCTTGCACGAACTCGGCTTCGTGATGCGCACCGCGCGCACCCGGCGTTTCTATCCGACCGAAAGACTGCTGTCGGCGGCGCGCGCGATCGCCGAGCACGACCCGCTCGACGTCGCGATCCGCGAGGCCATCGAACTGCTGACCCGGCGCACCGGGGAGACCACGCTGTGCGGCCGACTCGACGGGCACAAGGTCAACGTGGTCGGCATCCAGGAAGGCAACTATCCCCTGCGCTACATCCAGTGCATCGGCACCCGGGTCGCCGTGCACCTGTCATCGCTCGGCCGCTCCCTGCTCTCGGTCCTGCCGGAGGACGACGCGATGGGCCTGCTCGACGGGCGCCAGCTACGCGGCTTCACCGATTCGACCTCGATCGACAGGGAAGGCCTGCGCATGAAAGTCGCCCAGGCCCGCCACGACGGCTACGCCTGGGTCGATGGCGAAGGCATGGCCGGCGTCGCCGGCATCGCGGTCGCCGGCACCCTCGGGGGCGAACCGATCGCCATCGCCCTGGCCGGCCCCTCTGACCGTTTCCGGGCCAACCGGGACGACTACTGCAGGCAACTGCTCGAGGTCCGCGGCCTCATCTTCGGACCCGAGGCCTCCGGCGCCCGGCCACGCAAGCCGCGTCGCCGCCGGGAAATGATGCGGGCCGCCTGACGGCCGCATCCGGGATACGGGCGCCCCGGCGCCAACCGCCCCCTCGCGCACGACCTTTCCGCCTGGCCTCACGCCAGCCGTCGCGATCGCAATCGGCCTTCCATTTACTAAGTAATACTTATAGTAAGATTGCCATATGACTCAGGATCGAGCCGATGCCAACGCGCTGCGGGTCAACCCCGACAGTTTCGGTTTCCTGCTTGCCGACGTCGCGCGCCTGATGCGTCGCAGGTTCCGCGCCGGCATGGCGAGCGAGCCCCTCTGCCCGGCGCTGACACCCGCGCAGTCGCGCGTACTGACCTGGATCTGGCGGCACGAGGGAAGCCACCAGCGGGCGCTGGCCGACCTGCTCGACATCCAGCCGATGACCCTGGCGCGCCTCGTCGACCAGCTCGCGGCGCTCGGGCTGGTCGAGCGCCGCGCCGACCCCGCCGACCGCCGCGCCTGGCGCCTGCACCTCACCCCCCTCGCGAGCCCGCGACTGCGCGCCATTCGCCGGACCGGTGCCGCCACGCGCAAGGCCGCCCAAAGGGGTTTCACGCCCGACGAAGCCGAACAGCTCGTCGCCTTGCTGCGCCGGGTTCGCACCAACCTCGCAAGCGGCTCTCCGTCCGATTGCGCCACCAGGGGAGACAGATCATGAAAGCAGCGGTGCTCGGCGAGGCCGGCCTCGAGATTCGCGATGTCGACATGCCCGTCGCCGGCCCCGACGAGGTTCTCGTGCGGGTACGGGCAAGCGGCCTGAACCGCGCGGACCTCGGCATACGCGCCGGCCACGCCCATGGCGCGACCGGCGGGGTCGGGACCATCCTCGGGCTCGAATGCGCCGGCGAGGTCGTCGCCATCGGCCACGGGGTCGACGACCTCGCGATCGGCGATCGGGTCATGTGCCCGGTACGCGGCGGCTACGCCGAGTACGCGATCGCGCATCGCGGCCGGGTCCATCGCATTCCGCCCACCATGGACTTCGCCGAAGCCGCCTGCTACCCGGTCGCATTGCAGACGATGCACGATGCGGTGAGGGTGCGCGGCCGGCTTGCGGCGGGCGAATCGGTGCTGATCCAGGGCGCCTCCTCGGGCGTCGGGCTGATGGCCCTGCAGATCGCCCGCCGCTTCGGCGCGAAGCAGGTGATCGGGAGTTCCACCAACGATGCCCGCCGCGCCCGGCTCCACGAGTTCGGCGCCGACGCCGTCATCGACACCCGGGATCCCGCCTGGCCGGACGAAGTGCTCCGGTTCACCGAAGGTCGCGGCGTCGACCTCGTCATCGACCAGCTCTCGGGTCCATTCGCCAACGGCAACCTGCGCGCGACGGCGATCCGCGGTCGCATCGTCAATGTCGGCCGCCTGGCCGGCATGCGGGCCGAGTTCGACTTCGACCTGCATGCCCTGCGCCGCATCGAATACATCGGCGCCACCTTCCGGACCCGCAGCGTCGCCGAAGTGAGCGAGATCAATCGCCTGATGATCGCCGACCTCGGCCCGGCACTGGCCGCCGGCGAACTGCGCATGCCGATCGATCGCCGCTTCCCGCTCGAGCAGGCCGACGCCGCGCTCGACCACATGCAGGCGAACGCGCATTTCGGCAAGCTGGTGCTGGAGATCGGCCAGGAGCCCGTGAACGAACGATGAGCGCCCTCTCCGGCTCCGCCAGCCCGGCGCTGCGCGACCCCGCGATCCCGGCCCCCGCGCTGTGGCTGATCGCGGCCATGCCCGCGCTCAGCATCTTCGCCTCGCTGGTCTACATGCCCTCGATCGAGGCGATGGCGACCGACTTCGCCGTCGGCACCGAGGCGATCCAGCATACCGTCACCATCTACCTGGCATCGCTGTCCGGATGCGCGCTGGTGGTCGGCCCCCTGAGCGACCGCTACGGCAGGCGACGGATATCGATGCTGGCGCTGACGATCTTCACGCTCGGCAGCCTGATCGCCCTCGTCTCCGACAGCATCGGCTGGCTGCTCGCGGCGCGCTTCCTGCAGGGCATGGGCGCCGCCGGCGGCATCGTCCTGCCGCGCTCGATGGTGCGCGATGCGCTCCACGATCGCCACGCCGCCCGGGCGAGCGCGACCATTGCGATGTCGATCTCGGTGGTGCCGATGGTGACGCCGCTGATCGGCGGCCACATCCAGGACTTCGCCGGCTGGCGGGCCAACTTCGCGATCGTCGCGGTGCTCGCCCTGCTCCTGTGGATCGTCGCATGGCAGCGGCTGCACGAGACCCTGCCGCCCGCGCGGCGCTTCGTCGACGGCGTGCGCGCGATGATGCGGGGCTACGTGTCGCTGTTCGCCAACCGCCAGTTCATGGTCCACGCCCTGCCGATCGCCTTCGGCGCGGTCGCGATCTTCTCGTACCAGACCGAGGCGCCGGTGCTGCTGATCGCCGACCTGAAGGTGCCGCCCACCGAATACGGCTATTACGCGGCCATGCCGGCGATGGGCTTCTTCGTCGGCACCTCGATGACGCGGCGCTTCGCCCTGTCGATCAGCCGGGCCCGGCTGATCGAGATCGGCTGCGGCCTGTACATCGTCGCCGGCATGACGATGGCGCTGCTCGCCCTCGCGTTCGGACCCAACCCCTGGCTGATCGCCCTGCCGATGGTGGTGTTCGGCGCCGGCAACGGCCTGGTGATGCCCAATGCGAACATCGGCGGCATCAGCGCGGCGCCCCTGCTGGTCGGCTGCGCCTCGGCGCTGTCGAGCTGCATGCGCATGGGTTCGGGCTCGCTCGGCAGCAGCCTCGTCACCCATCTGCCGGCGGGCTCGGCCGCATCGCTCGGCCTGCTGGTCGCCGCAACCGGGCTCGCTGCCCTGGTGTGCTTCATGGCCCTCGGCCGTGGCGCCAGGGGCGCCCCCGTCGAGGACTGAACCCTGGCGCCTGGCCGGCTTCGGCTACAGTGTGCCTGACGCAGCGCCAAGAGCAGACGGGCCGGACAGGCCCAAAGGAGGAGCCATGGACATCAAGGGGAAGGTCGCCATCGTCACCGGGGCCGCCAGCGGCATCGGGCGCGCGACCGCACTGAAATTCGCCGCCGAGGGGGCCGCCGGCGTCGTCTTCGCGGACCTGAACGAGGCCGAACTGGCCAAGGTGGCCGCGCAGGTCGACGGCCTCGCGGTGCGTTGCGACGTCGGACGCGAGGACGAGATCCAGCGCCTCGTCGAGGCCGCCCGCAAGCGCTACGGCCGCGTCGATGTCTACTTCTCGAACGCGGGCATCATCGCCGAAGGCGGGCCCGAGGCGCCCGACGAGGTCTGGGACGCCATGTGGCGCATCCACCTGATGGCCCATGTCTGGGCGGCACGCGCCGTGGTCGAGCCGATGCTCGCCGGCGGTGGCGGCCAGTTCATCATTACGGCTTCCGCCGCGGGCCTGCTCAACATCATCGAATCGGCCCCCTACGGCGTCACCAAGCATGCCGCGGTGGCCTTCGCCGAATGGCTGTCGATCGCCTATGGTCGTCGCGGGCTCGACGTCGCCTGCCTGTGCCCGCAAGCGGTACGCACCGGCATGGTCCCTGGCGACGGCGGCTCGGCCGGCGGCGACGGCATCCTGAGCGCCGAAACGGTCGCCGAGGAAGTCCTCGCCACGATGCGCGAGCGCCGCTTCCTGGTGCTGCCGCATCCGCAGGTGCTCGACTACATGCGCGCCAAGACCCGCGACTACGACCGCTGGCTCGGCGGCATGCAGAAGATGTTCATGAAGGCGAATCCGGACTGAGGTGAAGAGGGGTCGCAAGACACTCCCGGAACGACGCCGCCAGGTTCTCGATGAGGCGAGGATAGAGCTCCGGCCCGGGCGTGATGCCGGCGCCGAGCGGATCGATGCGGCCGATCCGCGCGCCGGTCCCTTCGACCAGGGTCTCGGCGATCGCGATCGGGAACTGCGGCTCGACGAAGACGCAGCCGATACCGGTGGCGGCAATGCGCGCGCGCAGGCGGCGGATGCGCTCGGCGCCCGGCGAGACTTCCGGGTTCACGGTCAGCACGCCGGCCGAGCTCAGCCCGTAGCGCTTCTCGAAGTACTGGAAACCGTCGTGGAAGACGACGAAGCGGTGCCGGCCAAGCGGCGCCAATTCGCCGGCGATGCGCGCGTCGAGCGCGGTGAGCCGCTCGTGCAGCACCGCCGCGTTGTGTCGGTAGGTCGCCGCATGGGCGGGATCGATGCGCGCGAGCGCCTCGCCGATGCGCGCGACCATCCGTTGCGCATTGGCCGGATCGAGCCAGACGTGCAGGTCGACGCCCGCGGTGCCGCGGCCGCCGTCGTGCGCACGGCCGTGGCCATGGCCACCCTCACCCCGACGATCATCCCCGTGGTCGTGGTCGTCGCGCAGCGGCAGTAGCCGCAATCCGTCGGTATCGGCGAGCCGCAATACCTCGCCCTCGCGCACGAGGCTGGCGATCGGCCGCTCGAGGAAATTCTCCAGCCCGGGCCCGACCCAGACCACCAGGCCGGCCGACTCGATGGCGCGGGCATCCGAAGGACGCAGCGTCCAGGAATGGGGCGAACTGGCGCCGGGCACGAGCAGGCGTGGCTCGCCGACGCCATGCATGACCGCCGCGACCAGGGAATGGACCGGTGCGATCGAGGCGACCACGGTCGGCGCGGCCATCGCCAACGGGCAGAAAGCCAGGGCGGCGACGGCAAGCAGCGCCGCGAAGCTGCGCGGCCAGCGGAGGGTCGGCATCGAGATCGGCATCGGCGGATCGGGCAAAGGACGTTAATATATTACATTCACGCCCCGGCTCCGATCGTCACCCATGAACGCTCCGTCCCCAGGCCATCACGCCGAAACCCTGGTCGACATGACCGGGGTCGGTGTCGCCCGCGCCGGTCGCTGGCTCGTGCGCAACGTCGATCTCGAGGTCCGGCGCGGCGAGATCGTGACCCTGATCGGGCCCAACGGCTCGGGCAAGTCGACGGTCGCCAAGGCGGCGATCGGCGTCCATGCGCCCGATGAAGGCCGGGTCCGGCGCAATGCGTCCCTGCGCATCGGCTATGTGCCGCAACGCATGGCCATCGACCCCACCCTGCCGTTGACCGTCGACCGCCTGCTCCGCCTGACCGGCCCCCTGCCGACGGCCGAACGCCGCGCCGCCCTCGAACTGGTCGGCATCGCGCAACTCGCGCATGCGGAGGTCCACCGGCTCTCCGGCGGGGAATTCCAGCGCGCGCTGCTCGCGCGCGCGATCGCCCGGCGACCGGAGTTGCTGGTGCTCGACGAACCCCTGCAGGGGGTCGATTTCACCGGCGAGGTCGCGCTCTACGAGCTCATCGTGCGCATCCGCGCCGAGACCGGCTGCGGCATCCTGCTGGTCTCCCACGACCTGCATGTGGTGATGGCGCAGACCGATACCGTCGTCTGCCTCAACGGCCATGTCTGCTGCCGCGGCACGCCCCAGAGCGTGAGCCGCAGCCCCGAGTACCTCGCCCTGTTCGGCGCGCGCGCCGCCAGGACCCTGGCCATCTACTCGCACCACCACGACCACACCCATCTCGCCGACGGCCGGGTCAGGCATGCGGATGGCTCGATCACCGACGGCGAGACCCCTCACGATCAGCCCCATGGCCATCATCATGGCCACGACCACCCCCACGGCCACGACGATGCTCGATGATTTCTTCGTCCGGGCGGTCCTCGCCGGCATCGGCATCGCGATCGCGGCGGCCCCGCTCGGCTGCTTCGTCGTCTGGCGCCGCATGGCGTACTTCGGCGACACCATGGCGCACTCGGCCCTGCTGGGCATCGCGCTCTCGCTGCTGTTCGGCGCGAACCCGATGCTCGGGGTGTTCGCGGTCGCGGCGCTCGTCTCGATCGCGCTGCTGCTGCTCGCCCGGCGCGGCGGCCTCTCGACCGATGCGCTGCTGGGCATCCTGTCGCACTCGACCCTCGCGGCGGGCCTGGTCATGGTCGCGCTGATGAGTTCGATCCGGGTCGACCTGCTCGGCCTGCTGTTCGGCGACATCCTCGCGGTGTCCCGGCTCGACGTCGGCATCGTCTACGGCGGCGGCGCCCTCGTCCTCGCGGGCATCGCGAGCCTGTGGCGGGCGCTGCTCGCCGATACCGTCAGCACCGAGCTGGCGCAGGCCGAAGGCCTGCAGCCGGAGCGCACCCGCTTCGCCTTCATGCTGCTGATGGCCCTGGTGATCGCGATCGCGATGAAGATCGTCGGCATCCTGCTGATCACCTCCCTGCTGATCATCCCGGCGGCAACCGCGCGCCGGTTCGCGGCGAGCCCCGAGCAGATGGCGCTGATCGCCGCGGTCGTCGGAGCGGCGGCCGTGGTCGGCGGCCTGTTCGGCTCGCTGCAATGGGACACCCCCTCCGGCCCCTCGATCGTGGTGGCCGCCCTCCTGCTCTTCCTCGGCAGCCTGCTGGTGCCGCGCCTGCGCCAGGCCGCCTGAACGCCCGGGCATCCACAAGGGCCGCTCGATCCCGACCGCGGGAACCCGCGAGCGCCCCCGTCCATGCCCGGGTATGCGGCTTGCACCTCAACGGCAAGGCCCGATGCTGTCACCGGCGCAGCGCATGGGCGCCATGCGAGGAATACTCATGAAGACGACCACGAAACGAAGCCTCGGCACCCTGGCCATCGTTGCGACGATGGCGCTCGGTGCCTGTTCGGGCATGACGCCCCGCGAGAAGGACACCGCGGTCGGCGCGGCGGTCGGTGGCGCAGCTGGCGCCGTCATGACCGACGGCGTGCTCGGCACGGTCGGCGGCGCCGCGGTCGGCGGCGTGATCGGCAACCAGGTCGGCAAGCATCGCCACGAGAAATAGGAACCTGCAAAGCAGGAGCCGACGTCACGATGGCCGGCCGCTACGCTGCGGGCCCTTCCTCCTCCCGGGGCGGGAACCGACCCTTGTGTTCGGCGTAGACCCGGGTGAGTTCGGCGCCGAACAGGAATATCTGGGTCGACCAGTAGACCCAGATCACGAACGCCACCAGCGAGGCAGCCGCCCCGAAGGGGGATGCCACGCCGCTGGTGCCGAGATACGCCCCGATGAGGGTCTTGCCGACGGTGAACAGCAAGGCGGTCAGCACCGCGCCGAACCAGACGTCGCGCCATTCGATGCGCACCCGCGGCATCGCCTTGTAGATGATCGCGAAGGCCGCGGTGACCATCAGGAAGCTGGTAATGAAATCCGCGTATCGCGCGATCCAGGCGAAGGAGCCCACCAGGGGCAGCCACCAACGCTGCAGCGCCGCCAGCGCGGCGCTCGCCAGCAGGGACACCATGACAAGAAAGCCGAGCGAGAGCACCAGCGACAGCGACAGCAGGCGGGTCCGGACGAAACCCATGATCCCCGCCGCCTTCGGTTGCTCAGGCACGCGCCACACCTTGTCGAGGGAGGCCTGCAGTTCGGAGAACACGGTCGTCGCTCCGATGACCATCGCGATCAGACCACCGACGGTGCCGACGATGCCGCTGGCCGGACGATTGACGCGTGCGAGCAAGGCCTCGACCGCATTGGCGCCGTTGTCACCCATCAGCTGCCTGAGCTGCTCGACGACTTCGCCGCGGGCGGCTTCCTCGCCGAACACGAGGCCGGCGACCGAGACGACGATCAGCACCGTCGGCGCGATCGACAGCATGGTGTAGTAGGCGAGTGCCGCGCCCATGCTGGAAGCCCGGTCCCGGCCGAAGGAACGGGCCGCTTCAAGCAGCAATTCGAAGAGGGTTCGGATTCTCATCGCAGGAGTACACCATGAACACAGCCAACAGATCCAGCCCGGGACCGGACGATACACCCGGCCACACAGTCGAACGCCGTCGTCGCCTGCAGGATCGGCAGAGCGCCCGTGATTCCCAGCAGGCGGAGTCCGGCGGATCCGACGCGGGGGCCGTGCAGGCCGGAGCCCGCCCGCAGCCGGCCGACATGCCGCCGCAATCGCTCGACCAGCCAGGCCGGGAGTCGGACCTCGAGCTCGCGCCCCGGTTCATGGCGCCCGACTATCTCGGCAGCGGCAAGCTCCAGGACATGGCCGCCCTGATCACCGGCGGGGATTCGGGAATCGGCCGAGCCGTCGCGGTGCTGTTCGCCCGCGAGGGCGCCGACGTTACCATCGTCGCCCTTTCCTCCGGGGAGGATGCGCAAGAAACCTGCCGACGGGTCGAGGCCGAAGGCCGTCGCTGCGAGCTCGTTCTCGGCGATGTCAAGGACCCGGCGTTCTGCCGGCATGCAGTCGAACGCAGCATCGCTGCGTTCGGCAAACTCGACATACTCGTCAACAATGCCGCCTACCAGCAGCACAGCGACTCGCTCGAGACGCTCCCCGACGAGCAGTTCGAGGAAACCCTGCAGACAAACCTCCTGGGCTATGTCCGAATGGCGCGGGCGGCATTGCCTCATCTGCACAACGGCGCATCGATCATCAACACCGGCTCGGTCACCGGTCTCGAAGGCAGCGGCCATCTGCTCGACTATGCCGCCACCAAGGGGGCGATCCACGCCCTGACCAAGTCGCTTGCACAGAATCTGCTCGCGCGAGGCATCCGGGTCAACGCTGTCGCACCAGGACCCGTCTGGACTCCGCTGAACCCGGTCGACCGCGACGCCGAATCGATTGCCCGCTTCGGCAAGGGCACCGACATGAAGCGGGCCGCCCAGCCCGAGGAAATCTCGCCGGCCTACGTCTACCTTGCCTCGCCTGTCTGCTCCGGATACGTCACCGGCATCGTGCTGCCGATCACGGGCAGCGTCGGCGCGATCTGACCAGGACGCGCCGGAACCATGCTCGAGGGTCTTCCCGAAGCGGTCGGCCGGATGCTGCGGGGTCGCCGCGCCGGCCTGGACCGGATCCTGTTCAACCGGGTGTCGCTGCGTACCGGCCAGGCGGCAATCGAGGTAAAGAGCCTCGCCTTCGCCGACCATGCTCCGATACCGGTGATCTATACCGCCGATGCCGACGGCCGTTCGCCGCCACTGCAATGGACCGGCGTGCCGACCGCCGCGACCAGCGTCGCGCTGATCGTCGAGGACGCCGACTCGGTGATGCCGCAACCCCTGGTCCATGCGATCGTGTTCGACCTGCCTCCCGGCGACATGTCGCTTGCCGACGGGGCGATCGATCCCGACGGCGAGCTCGCGCACCGTCTCGGCCGCAACTCGATGCTCGGCACCGGCTGGCTTGCGCCCGATCCGCCACCGGGCCACGGTCCCCATCGCTATGCCTTCCAGGTGTTCGCGCTGGCGGGCGGCAGGCTCCACCCGGGAACGCCGGGGCGCGAGGCGCTGGTGAAGACAGTCGTCGAGCACGCGATCGCCAGCGGCTGCCTGATCGGCACCTACGAACGGCCCGACGCCAGCGTACGCAGCGGCCAGGGCTCGATGCCGGCCCCGGCCGCCGATTGATGCGACCTCGCATCCGATCGCATGACCGCGCTGGGGCGAACCCGACTCATGCGGCCTCGCCGTCGACCCTCACGCCGACAGGCTGGGCGGCGGCGCGGCCGGCGGCTCCTTGATGGGCGGCGGGATTTCGGCGGGCGGCGGCTCGTCGATCTCGGGTGGCGCCGGCTCGGGCTCGGTCGGATCGGGGGGCGGGCCCGGCCGCGGCTGGCCGGGAACCTCCGGCGCCGGCTCGGGGCGATGCATCCGCAGCGGGCGATCGATCGATGCAGCCGCAGGATCGTGGATCGTCGTCATCGTCGACTCCTCGTCGGTTCTCATGTCGGTGCTCATGTCGGCGAAGCGGGCCGACGTCGGGCACGCTCCTTCTCCTGGCCCGAAGGCGTTTCCGGGTCGAGCCCGGACTCGGGGGATTCGGGCCGCTGCCGGGCCGACCCACCGTGCTGGATGAGTTCCTCGACGATCAGCCGCCCGTAGTACTGTGCGCGCTCGGCGCCATGTCGGTCGACGATCGCGGCGACCTCGCTTGCCTGGGCGTGGTCGCGCACCCGGACCACCAGCCAGTGGTAGCCCTCCTCGGCGAGGGCGCGATGCGCCTTGACGAGGTTCAGCTCCTGGCCGACGTTCGCGAGAAAGCCCGCCCGGGCGAGGTCGCGATCGATCTGCATGCACATCTCGGCGGCGCTGTAGCGGGTGAGCTCGACGCCCAGGGGTTCGAGATCGGCGACGACCCGCTCCAGTTCCGTCTCGGGCGGTAGCGAGACGACGACATGCCCGACCGGCTTGAACACGCCGAATGCGGTGGGTTCCCTGCTCTTGTCCATACGCTCCTCCTCGACCGGCTGGCGCGACAACGCGCCACCCATGCAGCCAGCAAGAGCGATGCCCGAATCAGGGATAGAGACCCCGCATGTCACGGGCCTCGAGGATCCGACTGCAGGCGATCACGAAGGCCGCGGTGCGCAAGGGTATGCCGCGCTCGCTGGCCTCCCGCCAGACCACCGCGAACGCATCGCCGAGGATCCTGTCGAGGCGGGCGTTCACCGCGTCCTCGGACCAGGCGAAACTCGACGCGTTCTGCACCTACTCGAAATAGCTGACGATGACACCGCCCGCGTTGGCGATGACATCGGGCAGCACCAGGATGCCGCGCTCGGCGAGGATGTCCTCGGCCTGCTCCGTGGTCGGGCCGTTGGCTCCCTCGAGGATGATGCGCGCGCGGATCCGGGTGGCGTTGGCCGCGGTGATCTGGTTCGACAACGCCGCCGGCAGGAGCAGGTCGCAGTCGACGCCCCAGAAATCCTCATCGGCGATCGGCGTCGCACCGGCAAAGGTATCGATGCGCTGCCCGGCCCCGAGGTGCGTGGTCAGCGCCACCGGATCGATCCCGGCCTCGTCGACGATCGAGCCGCCGACATCCTGCACCGCGACGATGCGCGCGCCCTGCGCCGCGAACAGGCGAGCCGCGATACCACCGACGTTACCGAAACCCTGCACCGCGACGCGGGTACCGGCGACTTCCCGCCCGAGCCGACGCAGGGCCTCGCGGGCCACCACGGTGCAGCCGCGGCCGGTGGCCTCGCGCCGCCCGAGGCTGCCGCCGAGCGATACCGGCTTGCCAGTCACCACCCGCGGCGTGCTCCTGCCCACGTTCATCGAATAGGTATCCATGATCCATGCCATGACCCGCTCGTCGGTGTTGACATCGGGCGCGGGGATGTCCATCTCGGGGCCGATCATCAGGCCGATCTCGCTGGTGTAGCGCCGGGTGACCCGTTCGAGCTCGGCCAGGCTGAACTGCGCCGGGTCGATCCGCACCCCGCCCTTCGCGCCGCCGAAGGGCACGTTCACCGCGGCCGTCTTGATGGTCATCCAGCCGGCCAGCGCCATTACGTCGGCGAGGTTGACGTCGGGATGAAAGCGCAGGCCGCCCTTGCCCGGACCACGCGACACGTTGTGGTGGACCCGGTAGCCCTCGAAGTGCGCAAGACTGCCGTCGTCCCGGCGCAGCGGCACGTCCACGACGATGAAGCGCTTCGGCCGGCGCAGGGTGTCGGCCCACTGCGACAGGTGGCCGATGTGCGGCAGGACCCGATCGACCTGCGCGAGAAAGGTATCCCAGGGCCCGATGCCGGCGTCGGCGATATACGACGGCACACGCGGGGTGGCGAAGGCATGCGCCTGGCGGACCGGCGACGAATCGACCATGGTGGCTCCCGTGGCATCCGGCGGCATGCGCGCCCGAGGCGAGCGTCGTCATCGACGACCGCACCGGTATCGGCCATGGTGCCGGCCCCCTCCTGCGCCGGTCAAGCCATGCGGGGCGGGTATGGCGTTTGCGGGGCTGCCTGGCCCCTCGTCGTCGACGGCGCCTGCCTGCCGTCGGCCCGCGAGCAATTTCCGCATGGAAAAAGGAGCGAACTGGATGACGCGCCGGGTATCGGACGTGATGACCAGCGGCGTACGTACCCTCGGGCCGAACGAACCGCTGCGCCTTGCCGCAGAGGTCATGGCGGGGCTCAACGTCGGCGCGCTCCCGGTCTGCAACGGCGACCATCTGGTCGGGGTGATCACCGACCGCGACATCACGATCCGGGCAGTCGCCCAGGGACTCGACGCCACCTCGACCCCGATCGCCCGGGTGATGACCGTCGCACCGAAGTACTGCTTCGACACCGACCCCATCGAACATGCGTCGGAGCTGATGCAGCAGCTGCAGATCCGTCGCCTGCCGGTCATCGACAGCAACAACAAGCTGGTCGGCATCATCGCCCTCGGCGACATCGCGGTGCGCGGCGGACAGGGCAATGCCTCGCGCATCCTGGAGCTGGTTTCCACGCCGGCCGAGCCCGCCCGGCCCATCATGCGAGCATGCGAACCCTGCTCTCAGAGTGACCCGCCGGCCGCCTGGGCGCTCGCCCAGGCCCACTGGAAATTGTAGCCGCCGAGCCAGCCGGTGACGTCGACCGCCTCGCCGATGGCGTGGAGCCCGGGCAGGTGGCGAGCCGCCATCGTCTTCGAGGACAGCCCCGCGGTGTCGATGCCGCCGGCGGTGACCTCCGCCTTGGCGAAGCCCTCGGTCCCGGCGGGCATGAACCGCCAGCCCGAGAGCCGGGCGGCGGCTTCGTCCAGCTCCCGGTTGGCGATATTCGCGAGCTCGCCGTCGAGCCCGATGCGCGCGACCAGCGCCTCGGCAAGCCGAATCGGCAGATGCTGCGACAGCACCGCCGCGAGCCCCGCCCGTGGCCGCTCGCGCTTGGCATGGCGCAGCCAGCGCGGATCGCGCCCGGGCAGGAAATCGACGTCGACGGGTTCGCGATGGCGCCAGTACGAGGATGCCTGCAGGATCGCCGGGCCCGACAGCCCACGATGGGTGAACAACGCGGCCTCGCGGAAACTCGCACCGCCGGCGCTCGCGACGACCTCGGTCGACACCCCCGAGAGCCCGGTGAAGATCGTCTCGGCGGCATCGAGCCTGAGCGGCACCAGCGCCGGCCGTGGCTCGATCACCTTCAGCCCGAAGCGGCGCGCGAGTTCGTAGGCGTGCCCTGTCGCGCCGAGCTTCGGGATCGAGGGCCCGCCGGTGGCGATCACCAGCGTCGGCGCCGCCACCTTGCGCCCGCCGACGCGCAATCGGAACGCCGGCGCGCTCCATTCGATCTCGTGCGCCGCCTCGCCCAGCGAGAGCTCCACCTGTCCGAGCCGGCATTCCTCGACCAGCATGGCGACGATCGCCCGCGCCGAGCCGTCGCAGAACAGCTGTCCGAGGGTCTTCTCGTGCCACGCGATGCGATGGCGATCGACCAGTGCGACGAAATCCGCGGGCTGGTAGCGCCGCAAGGCCGAGGTGGCGAAATGCGGATTGGCCGACAGGAAGTTCGCCGGACCGGCATGGATGTTGGTGAAATTGCAGCGGCCACCGCCGGAGATGAGGATCTTGCGACCGGGCTCGTCGGCGTGGTCGATGAGCAGCACCCGTCGGCCGCGCTGGCCGGCGACCGCCGCGCACATCATGCCGGCCGCCCCGGCGCCGAGCACGATGGCGTCGTAGGCGCGCTCGCTCATCGGGTTCGTGGTGCCGCCAGCGTCAGGCGCCCATCATCTTCGTCGGCAGCCAGGTCGCGATGCCCGGGAAGAAGCAGATGATGATGATCGCCAGCACCATGCAGATCATGAAGGGGAAGGCGCCCTTGAGGATCGTCGGCAGGCTGACGTCGGGGGTGATGCCGTTGATGACGAACAGGTTCAGGCCCACTGGCGGCGTGATCAGGCCGAGCTCCATGTTGATCGTCAGGATGACGCCGAACCAGATCGGGTCGAAGCCGGCCGCCTCGATCACCGGCATCAGGATCGGCGTGGTCATGAGGATGATCGCCGCCGGCGGCAGGAAGCAGCCGGCGACCAGCAGCATGACGTTGATCGCCAGCATGATCACCCAGCGATTGACCTCCAGCGCGGCGATCGACTCGGCCACCGTCTGGGTCACCAGCAGCGAGGACATCATGTAGCCGAACAGGATCGAGGTGCCGATGATCAGCAGCAGCATGCCGGACTCGCGCAGGCCGTCGCGGATGATCGCCCACAGGTCGGCGGGCTTCCAGACCCGGTAGACGATGATCACCATCACCAGGCACAGCGCGGCGCCGACCCCGGACGCCTCCGAGGGCGTCGCGATCCCGCCGTAGAGGGCGTACACGACGCCGACGATCACGACCAGGAAGGGCAGCACCCGGGGCATCAGCTCGAGCTTCTCGCGCAGCGAATAGATGCGGTCGGAGTCGATGAGCTTCGTGCCCCGCTTCCAGCTGAGGAAGAACGCCCAGAGCATGAACAGGCCCACGAGCAGCAGGCCCGGGAACACTCCGGCGATGAACAGCCGCCCGATCGAGGTCTCGGAGGCGATCCCGTAGAGGATCATGGTGATGCTCGGCGGGATCAGGATTCCGAGCGTACCGCCGGCGGCGATCGCCCCGGTCGCGAGGTCGGCGTCGTAGCCGCGCCGGCGCATCTCGGGAATGCCCATCTTGCCGATCGCCGCGCAGGTCGCGGGCGAGGAGCCGGTCAGGGCGGAGAACAGCGCGCAAGCGCCGATGTTGCTGATCACGAGCGAGCCCGGGATCCGGTGCAGCCACCGGGACAGGACCTCGTAGAGATCGCTGCCGGCGCGCGAGGAGGCCACCGCCGCCCCCATCAGGACGAACATCGGCAGGGAGACCAGGGTGAAGTCGTCGAGCCCGGCGAATATCGTCTCGGTCATGTAGTGGACGCTCGACCAGCCATCGAAGACCACCATGAACAGCAGCGCCACCGCGCCGAGACCGAACGCGATCGGCAGGCCGGTGGCCAGCACCAGCAGGGTCGTCACGAGAACCAGCAAGCCGATGATGATCGGGCTCACGTCCTGGCCGCCTCCATGCCGAAGGGCGCGGCGCGCCCGACCACTACCAGCCAGGCCTCGGCGGCGAGCTGCAGGCAGAGCAGGGCGAGCCCGACCGGGACCGAGAGATACGGAATCCACAGCCGCGCGCGCCAGATGGTGGCCGTGGTCTCGCCGGTCTCGAAGACCTCGTACCACCAGGGAATCGAGGCATAAAGGAAGAAGCCGCAAAAGGCGAGCGCGATCAGGTTGCCGACCACGCTGAGCACCCGTCTCGCCGCGGGCGTGGCGAACAGGGGCACGATGTCGACGTTGACGTGTCCGCGGGTCATCTGGATGTAGGGCGCCCCGAGGAAGGTCGCGGCGATCACCGAATAGGTGACGAACTCGGTCTGCCAGATGGAGGATTCACCGAGTACGGCGCGCACGAAGACCATGTGGCAGATGACGAACACCGACGCGACCAGCAGGCCGGCGGCGAAGTAACCGAGCCAGCGCGACAGGGCGTTGAGCGCCGCCACCCAGGCGGGCGACGGCGCGGCTGACCCGGGACTACTTGACACTCAGGGCCTTGTCGATGAGTTCCTTGCCGCCCGGAACGGCCTTGGCGAACTCGGCATACGAGGTCTTCTTGGCGACCTCGCGCCAGGCATCGGCCTCGGCGTCGGTCATCTCGACGACCTCGACGTTGTTCTTCTTGTAGGTCTCGACCAGGCGCTCGTCGAGCTTCTTCGACTCGGCCTCGAAGTAGGCCTGCGACTTGGCGGCCGCCGCGCGCAGGGCCGCCTTCTGCTTGTCGTCGAGCTTGTCCCAGCTGCGCTTGGACATCAGCACCGGCTCGTACATGAACCACAGCGCGTTGTCGCCAGGGGCGGTCAGGCACTTGAGCTGCTCGTAGAGCCGGAACGACACGAAGCTGCCCGAGGAAGTATCGGTCCCCTGGGCGACGCCCTGCTGCAGGGCGCTGTAGACCTCGCTCGAGGGAATCGACACGATCGAGGCGCCGGCCCCGGCCCACATCTGGGCAAAGGTCGAGCCGGCCGAGCGCACCTTCAGGCCATCGGCATCGGCGGGCGTGCGGATGCACTTGTCCTTGCCGCCGAACGCACCGGCGAGCCATGCGTCGGCGAGCACCACGATGCCGTCGGACTCGATGATCCCCTTGATGTCCTTCATGAAGGGCGACTCGTTGATGCGCTGCGCATGCGCGTGGTTCTTGACCAGCCCCGGCATGAGGGTGGCGCCGAACTGCGGATGGACGCCGGAGGCGTAGTCGAGCGGGAAGGCGGAGATGTCGATCTGTCCGTTGAGCATCGCCTTCCACTGTTCCTTGGGCTTGACGAGGCTCGAACCGGGATAGACCTTGATCTCGAGGCCGACATTGGCGGCCGCGACCTCGCGCGCGATGATCTGGACCATCTCGTCGCGAACATCACCCTTGCCGCCGGGAAACTGGTGCGAGGCCTTGAGCGTGACATCGGCCGCCGACGCCGGGACTGCAACGGCCGCGGACAGCAACAGGCCACCGACGGCCCGAGCGAGAGTGCGACGATTCATCGTGTTGCTCCTCCTGATGATGGGGCCGGCGCCGCTGGCGTCCGGCCGGACCGGGATCTTGTGTCCCGGAGATCGTTATGCAGGGCATTGTATAGAAAACAGCCCCCTGTCCAAGCACTTGTGCGAGCCTGTCGATGTCGCATCGCAGCACGATTGCCGCGCCCGGCATCGCGTGCTCACGAGGATTCAGAGGCGATTGACATGCGCCGACACGCAAGCCCAGCGGCCCTCCTGGCAGCGCCAGACATCGGTGTAGCAGCCGCTGCCCGGCTGGCCATCGGACTTGATGAACGTGGTCCGGGCGTGGATGAAGGCAAAGTCGCCGAGCAGGCGGATGCCGACATGTTGCTCGCGCAGTTGTCGCACCGATGAGCCCCGGCCGACCTGGGTGATGAACTGGGTGCGGTCGAGCAGCGCGCCATCCGGATTCATGTTCATGAAGTCGGCCGCGAGATGGTCCTCGAACCAGCCGGTATCGGCCTCGTCGATCGCGCGCACGTAGTTGCGGTTCAACTCGGTGAGGATGCGCACCTGCACATCCCGGTCCGTCTCGCTGCGGGTCGTTGTCATGATCGAACTCCGTGTATCGATGAAGCCCCTGGCGGCGCCGATTCCTGGCCAGCCCGGATGCAGGACGCCATTGTCCGGATACAGGATGCCATTGCCCGGCCTGCGCGCACAGGGCCCGCAGGTCCCGGTTCGCGATACGATCCGGTTCGCGGCGGCCGTACGCGCCCGCCGCCCCCCTGCCCCTCTGGCCCCTCGGGAGACCCCCCCGTCATCCGGATCGTGAAACGCCTTGCCGCCCGCTGCGCAGCCGCCGCCATGCTGGCGAGCGCACTGGCGCTCGCCGCGGCGCCGCGCACGGCGCTCGCGCACGCGGCAGCCGCGGTGATCACCGCGCCGGTCGTCCTCGCCGACGACACGATGCGCATCACCGCGATCGGTTCGGGCGAGGCATTGCGCGCGGCGAGCCTGCGCCCCGCGGTCGCCGGCGAAGTGGCCGAGGTCGATTTCATCGCCGGCGATCGGGTCCTCGAGGGCGCGGTGCTGCTGCGCCTGGTCGACCGCCAGCAGCGCCTCGCGGTCGATCTCGCGGCGAGCCAGGTCGACGCGGCGCGGCGGCTGCTCGCGCGCTACGCCAATACCCGCGACAGCGGCGCGGTGCCGGCGAGCGTGGTCGACGATGCGCGCACCCGCCTGCGCGACGCCGAGATCGCGCTCGCGCAGGCGCGCGAAGACCTTGCCGATCGCCAGGTGCGCGCCCCCTTCAGTGGCGTGGTCGGCATCACCCAGGTCCACAAGGGCGACCGGGTCACCCCCGATACCCTGGTGACCACGATCGACGACCGCCGGGTGATCCGGGTTTCCTTCGAGGTTCCCGAAGCCTATATCGGTCGACTCGGGATCGGCCAGCAGGTCGCGGCCGAAACGGCCGCCTTCCCGGGCCGGGAGTTCACCGGGCGGGCGGCGCAGATCGACAGCCGGGTCGATCCGCTCACCCGCAACGTGCGGCTGCTGGCCGACCTGCACAACAACGAGGACCTGCTGCGCCCGGGCATGTCCTTCGAGCTGCGCCTCACCCTGCCCGGGGAGAGCCGCCTCGCGATTCCCCAGCTCGCGCAGCAGTGGAGTCGCGGTGGCTCGTTCGTCTGGGTCGTGCGCGACGAGCGCGCGGTGCAGCTGCCGGTCCGTTCACTGCGACGCATCGGCGAACTGGTGCTGGTCGAAGGCGAGCTCGAGGTCGGCGAGGCGGTCGTCGTCGAAGGCACCCATCGCCTGCACGACGGGGGCAAGGTTCGCGTGGTCGCGACCGAAGGCGACGCCGGGAACCGGGCGACGCAATGATCGACGACCGCGCCAACGACCTGCCGGCGCTGTCGATCCGCCGCCCCTGGCTGGTCATCGTGCTGAACCTGCTGATCATGATCGCGGGCATCGGGGCATTGCGCGGCGTCGAGATCCGCGAACTGCCCAACGTCGACCGGCCGGTCGTCGCGGTGCGCGCCGACTACCCCGGCGCCGCGCCCGAGACCCTCGACTCCGAGGCGACGCGGCTGATCGAAGGCGCCGCGGCCCGCGTCCCGGGCGTGCATGCGGTGCGATCGGCGAGCGAGGAAGGCAACCTGCGAGTGATCATCGAGTTCCGGCCCGACGTCGATCTCGTCGATGCGGCCAACGATGTGCGCGACGCCGTCGCCCGCATCGAGCGCGACCTGCCCGAGGGCATCGAGAACCTGGTCATCGTCAAGGCCGACGCCGACGCCGAACCGGTGATGCAGCTCGCGGTCTCCAGCACCCGGCTCCCGATCGACGAGCTGACCCGCGCGATCGACGAGCAGCTCGAGCCCGAGCTCGTCTCGGTTCCCGGCGTCGCCGACGTGGTCGCCTTCGGTGGCCGCCAGCGGGTGATGCGGGTGCGCATCGATCCCGCGCGGCTTGCCGCCCGGGGCCTGGCGGTCGACGATGTCGCCCAGGTGCTGCGCACGGTGCGCGCCGACGTGCCGGCGGGCAGCCTCGAGTCGGGCGACCTCGAGGTGCTGGTGCGCGCCGACGCCTCGGTTTCCACGCCGGCGGCCATCGAGGCGCTGAGGCTGCGCCCGGGCATCCGGCTGGGCGACGTCGCCGATGCCTTCTTCTCGCCCGCCGATCCGGTTTCCTACGTCCGGCTCGACGGCCGCACCGTGGTCAACCTCGGCGTCCTGCGCCAGGCGCAGTCCAACAGCGTCGAGATATCGGCGGGCGTTCGACGCGCGATCGAGCGCTTCAACCGCGGCAACGAGTCGATGACGATCACGGTCGTGTCGGACGAAGCGATCTTCATCGAGGGGGCGATCGAGGAGGTCCGGCTGAGCCTGCTCCTGTCGGTGGTGATCGTGATCACCGTGGTCGGCCTGTTCCTCGGGCGCTGGCGCTCGACCCTGATCCCGGCGGTGTCGATCCCGGTGTCGCTCATCGGCACCCTGGCGGCGATCTGGCTGCTCGGCTATTCGCTCAACCTGCTGACCCTGCTCGCGCTGGTGCTCGCCAGCGGCCTGGTGGTCGACGACACGATCGTGGTGCTCGAGAACATCATGCGTCGGCGCGCCGAAGGACTCGGGCCGCGCGCGGCCGCGGTGCTCGGCACCCGCGAGGTCTTCTTCGCGGTGATGGCGACCACCGCGACCCTCGCCGCCGTCTTCATCCCGATCTCGTTCCTGCCGTCGCTGACCGGACGCCTGTTCGCCGAGTTCGGCTTCGTGATGGCGATCGCGGTCGGCCTGTCGTCGTTCGTCGCCCTCACCCTCGCCCCCATGATCGCCGCCCGCCTGCCGGCCGACCGTGCACCGGGTCGCGTCGAACGCGTGCTCGCGGCAATCGGCCGGCCGATTGCCCGCGGCTACGAACGCGCCCTCGGCCACGCCTTGCGCCACGCCTGGCTGGTCTTCGCGGTCTGCGTCGGCGTGGCACTGGTCGCGCTGCTCGGTTTCGGGCGACTCGCGCAACAGCTCACGCCGGCCGAGGACCGCGGCGTGCTCCAGGTCCGCCTTACCGGGCCCGACGGCACCAGCCTCGCCTACATGGACCGCCAGCTCGAACGGGCGCTGGCCGCGGTGACGCCGCTGCGCGACGAAGGGCTGGTCACCACCATCTACACGATCACCGGCCGCTACGACATGAACCGGGTCGAGATCGTCGCGCCGCTGGTCGACTGGGATGCGCGCAAGCCAAGCCAGCAGCAGATAGCCGCCAGGGTGATGAACGAACTCGCCGACCTGCCGGGCGCGCGGGCGCAGATCCGCAGCGGCACCAGCCTCGGCGCCGGCACCGGCGACGGCAGCATCCGGATGGCGATCACGGGCGACGACCACCCCACCATCGCCACGATGGCGTTCGAGTTCGCGGCCGCCGCCGAACGCGAGCTGCCGGGACTCGCCGACATCTATGTCGACTGGCGCGCGACCCAGCCGCAGCTCGCCTTGCGGGTCGATCGGGAACGGGCCGAGGAACTCGGGGTCGGCGTGGCGACCATCGACATCACCCTGCGGGCGCTGGTCGATGGCGCCGAGGTGAGCGAACTCAATGTCGGCGATCGCGCCGTGCCGGTCTTCCTGCAGTCGAACCGGCGCAGCGCCACCGACCCCGAGGACCTGCTGATGTACCGGGTGCGCACGAACGATGGCCGGCTGGTGCCGCTGGCCCAGTTCGTCCACTTCGAGCAGGGCGCGATCCCGGCCGAGTTGCCGCGCTACGCGCAGCGTCGGGCAGTGCAGGTCGACGCCATCCCGAGCGACGACTATCCCCTTGGCCAGGCGGTCGAGGACCTGCGCCGCATCGCCGAGCGCGAGTTGCCGGAGTCGATGGGCCTGGTGTTGCGCGGCGACGCGGCGACCCTCGAGGAGAGCGAGCGCGACATGCAGCTCACGTTCGCGATCGCGATGCTGGTCGTGTTCCTGGTGCTGGTCGCCCAGTTCGAGAGCCTGACCAGCGCCTCGGTGGTGACCCTGACCGTGCCCTTCGGGCTCGCCGCGGCCGTCTTCGCGATGCTGGCCGGCGGAGTGTCGCTCAACATCTACAGCCAAATCGGACTGCTGCTGCTGATCGGCGTGATGGCGAAGAACAGCATCCTGATGGTCGAGTTCGCCGACCAGTTGCGCGACCGTGGCCTGTCGGTCCCGCAGGCGGCGCTGCAGGCGGCGACGATCCGCCTGCGGCCGATCCTGATGACGATGGCTTCCACCGTTCTCGGCGCCCTCCCGCTGGTCCTCGCCAGTGGCGCCGGCGCCGAGGCGAGGGTCGCGATCGGCGCGGTGATCTTCGGCGGGCTGTCGTTCGCGGCTTTCTTCACCCTGTTCCTGACCCCGGTCATCTACCTCGGCCTGGCCCGCTTCTCGAAGCCACGGGCGCACCACGGCGAAGCGCTCGCGCGCGAACTCGAGGCCGCCGAGGGCTCGCTCGCCGATCCGCCATGAAGCAGCGTCCAGCAGGCAAGGCCGAGCCGGTGGGGTCCACCGGGTCGACGGTGGCGACCCCTGTCGCCCGGCTGGCCGTGGCGCTGGCGACGCTGTTCGGCCTGTTCGCAGGCTGCGCCACCGACCCGACGCCCATCGCCCCCCCGACGCTGGGCATCACGCCGACCGACGCCTATGTGGCGGCGCCCGTCGAGGCGCCCCGACCCGGTCCCGAGGACCTCCGCTGGTGGCAACGCTTCGACGATCCGACGCTCGCGCAATGGGTCGAGCGGGCGCTGGCCGGCAACCCCGGCATCGCGATCGCCCACGAGCGGGTCGCCCAGGCCCAGGCGCTGCTCGACGGGGCCAGGGCGCAGCGATCGCCCCTGCTCGGCGCCCAGCTGCGCACCGCGCTCGGCTCGCGCAGCGCCGGCGCGCGCGGCGGCGACCCGCGCGCCTCCCTCGCCCTGGACTGGGACACCGATCTCTGGGGCGGCCTGCGCCAGGCGCAGCGCTCGGCCGCCGCCGGCGTCCTGCGCAGCGCGCATCTCGAGCAGGCAAGCCGGCTCGCGGTCGCCGGCCTCACCGCACGCGCGGTCGTGGAATGGCGCGAAGCGCTTGCCGATTCCGCAACGCTCGCCGACGCGCTCGCCCTGCAGCGCGACGTGCTTGCGGTCGCGCGCATCCGGGTCGAGGCCGGCCTCTCGCCCCGGCTCGATGTCGAGCGCGCGCGGGCCGAGGTCGCCACCGTCGAGGCCGAGATCGCCCGCGCCGGGATCCGCTCGCGCCAGGCCCATACCGCACTCCGGGTCCTGGCCGGCGAACGACCACGCGCCGCGCCGGCAACGAGCCCTTCCGCAGCCACGCCGGCCCCCGGCGAGAAGGTCGCCGGGGGCGCGACGGTGCCGGCCCTGCGTGGCGAGTTGCCGATCAACCGGCCGGCGGACCTGCTGCGCCTGCGCCCGGACCTGCGCGCCGCCGAGGAAGACCTGGTGGCGGCGGCAGCCGATATCGGCGTCGCCCGGGCGGCGCTGCTGCCGCGGCTCGGCCTGCAGGGCACGATCGGACTCGCCTCGGGCAGCGGCATCCTCGACCTGGTCACCGGCAGCATCGCGGCCTTGCTCGATGCCACCCTCTTCGACGGCGGCCAGCGCCGCGCCAGCATCGATGCAGCCGAATCACGCGCCCGCGAAGCGGGCCAGGTCTATCGCCAGACCTTGCTGCAGGCGCTCGAGCAGGTCGAGGCCGGGCTGGTCGCCGCGCAGGGCACCGCAGGCGAGATCGCGGCGCTCGAACGCGGCATCGCCGCCTCACAGGCCGCCCTCGAGCAGGCGCGGTCGCTGTACTCGGCCGGCCTGTCGGGCCTGCTCGACGTGCTCGACGCGCGTCGCACGGCGCTCGCCCAGCACCGCCAGTTGCTGCGCGCCCGCGGCGACGCCGCCCGCCAGGCTATCGCGGTGTTCGAGGCGATGGGCCTGATCGAACCTCCCGCATGAGGCCTTGCATGGTCCCGTGTTACTGCGCGCCCGGCTCGGGATCGGTGTCGTCATCGACCCGTTCGTGCTCGACCCGGTTGCGCCCGGCGCTCTTGGCGCGATAGAGCGCCCGGTCGGCGGCGGCGAACAGCGACCGTTCGGAATGGGTTCCCTGCGAATTCAGGGTGCCGACGCCAACGCTGACGGTCACCGGTGCGTTGGTCGCCCCGTGCAGCATCCCCAGCGCACCAACCGATTCGCGGATCTCGCTGGCGATGCGCACGGCGGCGTCGGTCCCCGTGTCGCCGAGGACCAGCGCGAACTCGTCGCCGCCGAGTCGCGCCGCGAGGTCGCTCGAGCGGCGCGCGTGTCCGGCCAGCACCTCGGCCACCCGCGCGAGGCACTGGTCGCCGGCGATATGCCCGTGCCAGTCGTTGAACTCCTTGAAGAAGTCCACATCGACCTCGAGCAGGCTGACCGGCGCGCGTCGACGAATACCGCGACGCACCTCGCTCGCCAGGACCTCCTCGAAATGACGCCGGTTCGCCAGGCCCGTCAGGGAGTCGTGGCGGGACAGGTGCAGGGCTTCTTCCTCGGCATGCCGGCGCTCGGTGATGTCGAAGTGCGAACTGACGAACAAGGGTCGGCGGGTGTTCTCGAGGCGACTCACCCGCATCACGTACCAGCGGTCGCGGTCGCCGGCGCGCATCGGGTACTCGATTCGCAGCAGGGCCTGCCGGCCGCCGAGGACATTCAGGACGCCGCGGGCCGCCTGCGCGCCGTGGCGACGGCCGGCGACGCTGGTCGCCTCGAGCAGCTCGAGATAGTTGGCCCCGGGCGCCAGCAATTCCGGTGCGACCCGATTCTCCCGGGCGAAACGCCGCCAGGCGGCATTGACGTCGATGATGCCCGCATCGCGATCGATGATCGCGATCTGCTCGGCGAGCGAGTCGATCACCAGGGTATGCAAGGCGCTGCGGTCTCGGGTCGGCACCGATCTGCGCTCCAGCGGACTGCGCTTCGCGGGAATGCGGGCAGGCGACTTCAGCACACGCCCCTGCGACTTCATCATGATCGTGCGTCCTCGCGCCAAAGGCCCGCATAACGCGGAGCAAGAAGCATGCCCCACAAGCCGGGCAGCGCGGGCTTCAGGCCTTGCGGAACCTCAGGGTCATGCGATCGGATTCGCCGATTGCCAGGAAGGCATCGCGGCCGACCTCCTCGCCGCGCAGCGCCGGCGGCAGCGACCAGACACCATGGGGATGGTCCTTCGTGTCCTTGGGGTTCGCATTGATCTCGCTGCCGGCCTCCAGGACGAAACCGGCGGCGCTCGCCCGCTCGATGACGAAGGCCTCGGTCATGTAGCCGCTGTCGATCATCCGCGCGACCGGCGTGCCGGGGTCGGCGCGATGCTCCACGATCCCCAGCGCGCCCCGCGGCCCGAGCACCGCATGGAACGCGCGCAGGCTGTGGTCGAGGTGCCCCGCCTTCATCCAGTTGTGCAGGTTGCGGAAGGTCAGCACCATGTCGGCGCCGCCAGCCGGCGCGATGCCGCCAAACCCCTGCCCCGGTCCCGGCTGTTCCCCGACCACGACCCGGTCGTATGTGCCGGGGTCGGATGCCAGCATCGCATCGAAGCGCTCGCGCGAGCGCCGCTGGTAGGCGGTGCCGCCGACGCGGGCATGGTGGGCGGCATAGAGCCTGCCTCGATCACGCAGGTAGGGCGCCAGGATCGCGGTATACCAGCCGGCGCCCGGCGCGATCTCGATCACCTTCATGTCGGGCGCGATCCCGAAGAAGCGCAGGGTCTCGAAGGGATGGCGGGCCGCATCGCGCGCCCGGTCGGCGGGCAGGCGGTGGAGACCGGCGATCGCCCCGGCGAGCCGGGATTCGTCGACATCGCCGGTCCGGTTCGAGGCGAGCCCGATACGCGGGGCGCACAGCCCCAGCGCACAGGCGAATGCGAAACGGCGCCGGCCATGGCGCGGCGAAAAATGAGCGGGCATCGACATCCGGCAACCTCGTGCTGCGATCGTGCGAAGCCCAGTATAGGCAAATCGATCAGGGAAGGACGGCCGCCTTCGCGTCGAAGTCGCCCCCGGCAGGCCGCGCCATGCCACCGTCGATCCGCTCGTGCACCGTCCGGTTGCGCCCCGCGCCCTTGGCCCGGTACAGCGCCCGGTCGGTCGCGTCGAAGAGGTCTTGTGGTGCATCGGCCGACGGCGCCCCGGCGGTGACCACGCCCACGCTGACCGTGATGGATTCACCGGCCGGGCCGAAGGACATGCCGAGGTTCTCGACCGAGCGCCGCACGCCATGGGCGATCCGCCCGGCCGCCTCGTAGTCGGTCTCGCCGAGGACCAGCGCGAACTCGTCGCCGCCGAGGCGAGCCGCGAGATCACCGGGGCGCCTCGAATACCGCGAGAGGACTTCGGCAATGCGCACCAGGCAGCGATCGCCCGCCACGTGCCCGCAGGTGTCGTTGTATTCCTTGAAGGAATCGACGTCGATCTCGACCAGGCTGATCGGGGTGCGCCGCCGCATGCTCCGGCGCAGCTCGGCATCGAGCGTCTCGTCGAAATGGCGCCGGTTCGCGAGACCGGTGAGGGGATCATGGTGCGCGAGTTGCCAGGCTTCGTCCTCGGCCCGGCGTCTTTCAGTGATGTCGAAATGCGACACGACGAACAGCGGATCGGCTGCCGCATCGAGCGGGCTCACGCGCATCAGGAGCCAGCGTTGCGACCCCGGGCCGTTCATCGGGTATTCGAACCGGAACTCGTGGCGCTTGCCGGCGAGCACCATCCGGATGCCCTGGACCGCATCGGCGACATGGGGGTCGCCCGGCAGGCCCGAGGCCGCGACCAAGTCGAAATACGAACCGCCGGCGCGGGTGAATTCGGTGGGGATGCGATTGAGCCGGACAAAGCGCAACCAGGCCGCATTGAGATCGACGATCGCACCGGACCGGTCGATGATCGCCACCTGGTCGGCCAGCGAATCCAGCACCAGCGTGTGCAATGCGCTTCGGCTTCGCACGGTCCCTCGCCTTCGCACGGGTACATCCTGCATTTTGCTCCTTGGAACAGGCCATGTCGTCACCATGGTCAGCAAGCCCACCTGGGACTTACCGCCAGCGACGGCCACGTCGTACCTGCGGGAGAGCAATTTGCAGGCCCATGTTGCGAGCCGATCGGGCTGGCCCGCAGCGGAACCCCACAATGCAATGTCGCGCCGCATCCCTGAGTTCGCCCCCGGCCGGGGCGAACTCACCGGTGCGCCGGTGGGCATACCGGTGCGCCGGCGTCTCAGCGCGCCGGCTTGAACACCGGTGTGCGCTTCTCCTTGTGCGCGGCCAGGGTTTCGCGCTGGTTCGGCGATCCGAGCAGCTTCATCTGCTCGACCGACTCGAGGACCAGGGCGTCGTGGGCGCTCGCGCATTCGGCATTCCAGATGCGCTTGGCCGACTCGATCGCATGCGGACTGTTGCCGGCGATCTCGCGGGCGGTCGCATGCGCGGCTTCGTAGGGATCGGCGCAGACCCGGGTCGCGAAGCCGTACTCCAGCGCCTCTTCACCGCTGAAGATCCGGCCGGTGTAGGTCAGCTCGCGAAGCACGTCGTCGCGCGCCAGCGCCCGCATCAGGACGGTGCCGGCCATGTCGGGCACGAGGCCCCAGCGGACTTCCATGATCGAGAGCTTCGTCTCGGGATGCATGTAGCGCATGTCCGCCCCGAGCATGATCTGGAAGCCGCCGCCGAAGGCGACGCCGTGCACCGCCGCGATCACCGGCACCGGCATCTCGTGCCAGACCCAGGCCGAGTACTGCGGCTTGTTGGCGACGCCATGGGTGCGCTCGGCCAGCTTCTCGAGGGGCGGATCGGCGGGCTTGCCGTCGGCGCGCCGGCCCAGGCGGTTCAGGTCGATGCCGGCGCAGAAGGCCCGGCCTTCGCCCGAGAGCACGACGCAGCGCACCTCGGGATTGCCCGCTACCGCGCGGCCGGCCTCGACGAGCGCATCGAACATCGGGTCGTCGAGGGCATTCATCTTGTCGGCGCGCACCATGCGCACGTCGGCAACGCCATCGGTGATGTCGATGCGGACTCGATCGTTCATGGACTGTCTCCCGGATTGGTTCAGCAGGACCCGCCCGCGACGCGCGAGCGGTTCAGGCGAAGGATAGCGCGCCCGCGCGGCGTCCGTCCGCGCAATGGGTTAGGGTTGACCCCGCCACAGGACCGGAGGAATTCGACGATGACCACCCCTTGCCGACCCGGCTCGAGCCCGGGCCCGGGCTCCGCCGGGAGCCACGCCCCTCGTTCCCGGCCACACCCGGCCGACGCGCTGCTCGACTCCCTCGTCGGCCGGCCCGGCTCACGCCACCTCCTGCCGACCCCTGCCCTGGTGGTGGACCTCGACCGGCTCGAAGCGAACATCGCCCGGATGGCCGCCAGGGCCGAAGCCGCCGGGATCGCGACCAGGCCGCATGCCAAGAGCCACAAGTGCGCCGCCATCGCACGGCGACAGCTCGAGGCCGGCGCCGCCGGGATCTGCTGCGCCAAGGTCGGCGAAGCCGAGGCGCTCGCGGCCGCCGGCGTCGGGCCGATCCTGCTCACCTCGCCGATCGTCGGCGCCGACCAGGCCCGGCGCGTCGTCGCGCTCGCCCGCGAGCACCCGGCGCTCGCGGTGGTCGTCGATCATCCCGAGCAGGCCCGGGCGCTCGCTGCCGCCAGCACGAGCGCGGCCGTGACCCTGACCACCCTCATCGATGTCGATGTCGGGCTCGCCCGCACCGGTGTCGCGTCACCGGCCGACGCCCTCGCGCTGGCCGGGACGATCGCCGCGGCCGGGCCGCTGCGCCTGGCGGGCATCCAGGGCTACGGCGGCCAATGGCAGCACATCGCCGGATTCGCGAAACGGCGCGACGCGATCGCTGCCGGCATGGAACGCCTGGCCGCCGTCGCCGGCGTCCTGCGCGGGGCCGGCCATCCGATCGACTGGGTGACCGGCGGCGGGACCGGCAGCTTCGCCACCGATGTCGACCTCGGCGTACTCACCGAAGTCCAGCCCGGCTCGTACATCTTCATGGATTCGCAGTACCGCGATGCGCTCGGCGATGATGCCGACGGCGAGTTCGAACAGAGCCTGTTCGTGCAGGCGCGCATCGTCAGCATCAACGCCGCCGCGCATGTCACCGTCGACGCCGGCCTGAAGGCCTTTGCCACCGACGGCCCCCTGCCCCGCCCGGCCGGCGGACGCTTCGCCGATTGCCGCTACTTCTGGTATGGCGACGAGCATGGCGGCCTCTCGCGGCCAGCCAGTGGCGCGGCGCCGGCGCTCGGCGAGCGGATCGAGTTCATCCCGCCGCACTGCGACCCGACGGTGGACCGCTACGACAGGCTCGTCATGGTCCGGGGCGACACCGTCGTCGAGATGGTGGCGCTGGAGGCCGCGCGGCGGGCGCAATAGGCCGGCCGCGATTATTCGAGGGTGCGCCGGAAGAACACGACCCTTTCGGTTTCGGCAAAGCCGAGCGCGGCATGCATCGCATGGCTGCCGGTATTGTCCAGAAGGGCATCCGAGGCAAGTTCGCTGCAGCCGCGAGCGCGCGCCCAGGCCACGATCGCGGCCATCAGTGCACCGGCCACGCCCTGGCGCCGGGCATGCGGCAGCACGAAGAGCCCTTCGATGAAAGCCACCGGGGACGATTCGGTACCGTTGACATAGTCGGTGCGCAGCGACACCTCGGCGAAGCCCAGGCGAGCGCCCGCGGCATCGCGCGCCACGAACTGGCCGAACCGGAACGGCTCCTCGGCGACGCGGGCCATCTCGGCGGCATGCTCCTCGCGCCCGGAGTCCGGCCAGAGCATCTCGCGCAGCGCAAGCCAGTCGGAGTCCTCCGCGTCGACGGAGTCGATACTGGGCAACGGCTTGTCCGGCATGGCATTCCCCCTTGTCCTTGTTCCTCGTGGATGACAGGCAATCGCTCAGGTCGATCCGTCGAGGCCGGCGGCAAGGCCGCGGACGATCTCGGCGGCCGGCACCGGACGTGCGCCGCCCGGGTTCTGTCCCGACCAGAGCGCCGAGAAATCGGCGCTGCCCTGCTTCTCGGCCGCGGTCCGCAAGGGCCCCGAGGCCGCGGTCGCGAGCGGGAACTCGGGCGCGAGCTCGCTCATCGGGCCGTGTTCGCGCAGGAAGCGATTGACGATGCCACGCGCCGGCCGCCCGGTGAACAGGTTCGTGAGCGCGGTATGGCGAGCCGCGTCGCTCGCGAGCGCGGCCCGGTGCAGCGCGCTGGTGTCGGCCTCGGGCGTACGCAGGAAGGCCGTGCCCGCCTGGACGCCGGCCGCGCCCAGGGCCAGGGCGGCGCGAACCCCGGCCGCGTCGGCGATGCCACCCGCCGCGATCACCGGCAATTTCACCGCCGCCACCACCTGCGGCAGCAGGGCGAACAGGCCGAGTTGCTCGCTGATGTCCATCGACAGGAAATGCCCCCGATGACCACCGGCCTCGAGCCCTTGCGCTATGACGACGTCGGCGCCGTGGGCCTCCAGCCAGCGGGCCTCGACCACGGTCGTGGCGCTGGCCATCACGATCGCCCCGCTCGCCTTGACGCGCGCGAGCAGCTCGGCATCGGGCAGGCCGAAATGAAAGCTCACCACCGGCGGGCGCAGGGATTCGACGATATCGGCGCCGGCCGCATCGAAGGGATTGCGCCCCGCGCCGGTGCCAATCGCGGATGCATCGATGCCGAACTCGGCATGGGCCGCGGCCAGCGACTCGCGCCAGCGCGCATCGCGCGCGGCGTCGAACCGCGGCGCCGCATGGCAGAAGAAGTTGAGATTGAACGGCCGCTCGGTGGCGGCCCGGATGGCGCGGATCTCGTCGCCGATCGCGGCCGCCGGGAGCATTGCGCAAGGCAGGGAGCCGAGCCCGCCGGCCGTGCTGACGGCGATCGCGAGCCGGCTGCCCTGGACACCGGCCATCGGGGCCTGCACGATCGGCAGGTCGATGCCGAGCAGTTCGGTGAGTTTCATCGATCCCCTCCCATGGCAGAGCAGAGGACCGAATCTACTACGTTCGCGCAGTCCGGGGCGGTCGCGTCCTACAGGCCGGGCCGGCCACGGCCGGCAGGCCCGCGAGCCGGCCTCGCGCCGTTCCCGCCGAAGCCGGGCTTACGCCCGGGAGCGCCGTGCGCGGCCGGACGACCACCCCCCTTCCAGGGCTTGCGGCGACCACCGGCCGGCCGCGTGTCGCGCGCCGAAGGCCGGAAGCGCGCCTCGTGGCCTTCGATCTCGCTCACCTGCACGGTACGGCCGATCAGATGCTCGATCTTGCGCAGGGCGAACACATCCTCGCGCCCGACGAAGGAAAGCGCCTGGCCGGTCGCGCCGGCACGGCCGGTCCGACCTATGCGGTGCACGTAGTCCTCGGCGAACTTGGGTAGCTGGAAATTGATGACATGGGTGATGGTCGCGACATCGATGCCGCGCGCCGCCACGTCGGTGGCCACCAGGATCTTGCACTCGCCGCGTCGCAACCGATTGAGCGCGCGGGTGCGATCGCGCTGGCTCAGGTCGCCATGGAGCGCCTCGGTCGAGAAACCGTCGCGATGCAGCGCATCGGCGAGTTCCTCGGCGTGACGCTTGGTCGCGGTGAACACGATCGCCTGGCCGAGCCCGGTGTCGCGCAGGCAGGCCTGCAGCAGGCGATCCCGATGCCCGGTATCGTCCACGTAGATCACATGATCCTCGATGGCCGTCTCCTCCAGGCCAGCCCGCTCGATCGCCAGCCACTGCGGATCGCGCAGCAACTGCGAAGCGAGCTGGCGCACGCCGCGCGACAGGGTCGCGGTGAAGCACACCGTCTGGCGCGCCGCAGGCACCGCGCGGGCGATCTCGAGGACATCGTCCGAGAAGCCCATGTCGATCATGCGATCGGCTTCGTCGAGCACCAGGGTATCGATGCGCGACAGATCGATGCGACCGCCGCGCAACTGGTCGATGAAGCGGCCCGGCGTCGCCACCAGCACTTCGTGCGGCGCCGCGAGCTGGCGATTCTGGATCTGGTAGGAAGCGCCACCGGTGATGCACACGCTGGTGAAACGCGGCAGCATCCGGGCGAAATCACGGGTCGCGCGCTCGACCTGCTGGGCCAGCTCGCGCGTCGGCGTCAGGACCAGCACCCGCGCCCCCCGGCCCGGCCCGCCCTCGGAAGTGGCGATGCGGTGCAGGGCCGGCAGCATGAAGGCGGCCGTCTTGCCGGTGCCGGTCGGTGCGGTGGCGACGAGGTCGGCGCCGGCGAGCAGGACCGGGATCGCCGCGGCCTGGACAGGCGTCGGAGTGGTGATCTCGAGGCGGGCGAGCGCACGGCCCAGGGGCGGCGCGAGGCCGAAGGAATCGAAGGAGGCAAGGGTCATCGAGGGCTTCCTGGAAGGCGCATCCGGGCATCGCCGCCCCACCTGCCGGATCGCGGGGGAGCTTGCTCGGGAAACGCGGTGTCAGCCGCGCAAGGCGCGGCGGTCGGCGGATCGCATGGGCATCGACGCCAACCGGAGCCGGGCCCGGTAACACCCGGGCCCGTGGGGCCAGAATTCGATGACTCGGCCCGCGACGCGATGAAGCTCGGCGCGGGCATTGGCAGCACAGCGCGATAGTGTCTCATGTTGCAGCGCAAAAAGCGAGCGCGATTTACGTCGGCCCGCCCTGCCAGGGGCCGCCCTCCCGCCCGGACTGGAACACGGCGGTTCGGCCCCCGAACCGGAGTTGTTATCCTCATGGATTGCACTGCGCCGGCGGCGCACCGAGGAGACGCCGATGATCGACCCCGGACTCCTGCCCTTCATCGACATCTGGAACCAGAAATGGTCCCGGGCCGCTGTCGATGCAACACCGCGCGACCGGCGCGAGCTCGGCGAGGCGATCGGCCGGGAGTTGCGCATGCCGACTCCGCCCGACATCGATGCCGATTCAGTGCACTGGGTCGACTCGCCCGCGGACCGCGTGCGGCTGCGGGTGTTCCGGCACCGGGCCGGCGGCGCCCAGCCCGCCCTCATCTACATGCACGGTGGCGCCTGGGTCCAGGGCAGTCCCGAGACCCACTGGGACATCACCGCCCGGATCGCCGCCTGGAACCGGCAGACCGTGCTCAGCGTCGACTACGCCAAGTCGCCCGAACATCCCTTCCCGGCGGCGCTCGAGCAATGCATGGCGGTGGTCGACTGGACCTTCGAGAATGCCGCCGCGCTGGGGATCGACCCACAACGGATCGCGATCGGGGGCGATTCCGCAGGCGGCAATCTCGCCGCGGCCGTCGCCCTCAAGTCGCGCGACAGCGACCGGCGACTGCAGGCGCAACTGCTGATCTATCCGCCGACCGCGTTCGTACGCGACCGCCCCTCGTACGCCGAGAACGCCGACGGCCCGATCATCCGCGTCGCCGACATGGCGCGCATCGATGCCATGTACTGCCCCGATCCGAAGGACTTCCGCCATCCGCTGGCCGCGCCCCTGCTCGCCACCGACCATTCGCGGCTGCCGCCGGCCTATGTCGCGGTCGCCGAGCACGATCCGCTGCGCGACGACGGCATCGCCTACGCCGAGGCGCTGCGGCGCGGACGCGTTCCCGTCGAGCTCGACCGGGGCGAGGGCCTCATCCATGGCTACCTGCGGGCGATCGGCTATTGCGACGCCTGCGGCGCCGCCCTCGAGCGCATGTGCGCCTGGCTGGCGCGACAGGAACGGCTACCCGCCACGGTCACGGCCCGCAAGGCCTCATGAGGGCGGGGACGCACGACGCAGCCCGCGCGGCGTCATGACGCGCTCGACCAGCTCGAACACGCCCTGGATCGCCAGCGCGAGCACCGCCGCCGGAACGGCGCCCTGCATGATCAGCCCGATGTCGTCGAGGCGGATGCCGGTGAGGATCGGCTGGCCGAAGCCGCCGGCGCCGATCAGCGCGCCGAGGGTCGCGGTGCCGACATTGATGACCGCGGCAATCTTCACGCCAGCGAGGATGGAACGCAGGGCGAGCGGCAGCTCGACCCGCCATAGCCGCACGCCTGGTGGCAGGCCCAGGGCCGCGGCCGATTCGCGCAGCGAAGGCTCGATGCCGACCAGGCCGGCATGCGTGTTGCGCAGGATCGGCAGCAGGCTGTAGAGGAAGAGCGCCGCGATCGCAGGCAGGGCGCCGATGCCGAACAACGGGATCATGAACACGAACAGGGCGAGCGACGGCACCGTCTGCAGGATGCCCACCAGGCCGAGCACGACCTGGCCCGACCGACGATGGCGCGCGGCAAGCACCCCGAGCGGTACTGCCAGCAGGATCGCCAGAGAAAGCGAAACCCCGACCAGCGCGAGGTGCTCCAGGGTGTAGTCGAGCAGCCCCGGGCCCCGGGATGCGTGCCCCGCGGCGCCGGGATCGATCCCGAGGAAGCGCTCGGCGACGCGGGCCTCGGCCTGGCCATCGATCTTCACCGCCTTGTTCATCGCCCGCATCCCGGGCGCGGATATCGTTCCGGCCAGCCCATCGAGGGCGACCAGGAAGCCTGGCGCGCGCTGCGCGAGATCGAGGCGGAACAGGTACACCGCCTGGTACTCGGGGAAGTAGTGGCGATCGTCATGCAGGACGCGCAGACGGTAGTAGGCGATCTCGGCATCGGTACTGTAGAGATCGATCGCATCGACCGCGCCAGAGGCAAGCGCGCGGTAGGCGAGCGAGTGATCCATCCCGCGCGCATCCATCGGCAGCCGGTAGGCGGCCTTCAGGCCGGGCCAGCCGTCGGCGCGATCCATGAACTCGTTGGACAGGGCGATCCTCATGCCCGGATGAGCAGCGAGATCGGAGATGCTGCCGATGTCCAGGCTGTGCGCCTGGTCCTCGCGCATCCCGATCGCATAGCTGTTGTCGAAGCCCAGCGGATCGCCCATGCCGATGCCGAACGCCCGCAATCGCGAACGCAGCAGTTCGACGCCGGCGTCCGGCGGCAGGTCGGGCAGCAGTTCGTGCGCGAGCGTGCCGGTGTACTCCGGGTAGGCGTCGATCTCGCCCTCGAGCAGGGCCCGCCACAGGATGCGGGTACCACCGAGACCGCGCCGATGCGTCGCCTCGACGCCCTGCCGGCTCGCCGCGAGCCGTGCGATCTCGCCCAGCACGATGGCCTCGGTGAAGTCCTTGGAGCCGATCGCGACCGCGGCCGGGGCGGCCCCGGTCGGATCGGCTCGCTGGCCCGCAGCCGCATCGGTACCCGCGGCGCCAGCCTCGCCCGCGGCGAGAGACACGAACAGCGACACGAGCAGCAGCACGAACAGCAGCCCCGGGACGAGACGATGCTTCATGCGCTGGGCTCGGGAAGCCCGCGCTGCGCGGCCAGGAACGCCAGCACGAAATCGTCGGCCGGCGCCCGGCGGAAGTCGTCGAGGCTGCCGTCCTGCACCGCGCGCCCGTGGCGCATCAGCACGAGGCGATCGCTGAAGAAGGCGGCTTCGGCGAGGTCGTGGGTCACCATGATCACCGTCTTGCCCAGCCGCCGGAAGATCGCGCGCAGTTCGTCCTGGAGCCCATGGCGCACCAGCGGATCGAGCGCCCCGAAGGGCTCGTCGAGCAGTAGCGTCGGCGGGTCGTGCATCAGGGCGCGCATGAGCGCGACGCGCTGGCGCTGGCCGCCGGAGAGTTCGGCGGGAAAGCGCGCCAGCAGGTCGGCAGGCAGGTGCGCGAGTTCGGCCAGCTCGATCGCACGCTCGTGGATGCGCGCCCGGTTCCAGCCGAGGTGTCGCGGCAGCAGGCCGAGGTTGCCCAGCACGGTGAGGTGCGGGAAGAGCCCGCCTTCCTGGATCACGTAGCCGACCTGGCGCCGCTCCTGCAGTATCCGCTCCCGGTGCAGGGCCACGCCGTCGCGGCGGACCTCGCCGGCATCGGGCCACTCCAGCCCGACCAGCAGGCGCAGCACGGTGGACTTGCCGCAACCACTGCTGCCGATCAGGACGGTGGTGTGGCCGCGCGCGAACTCGAGGGTCAGCGCATCGACCGCGCGCACCGCACCGTAGGCCCGGGTCACCGCATGCAGGGAGAACGCGGGAGCGGGAGCGGCATCGACCGGCGTGGCGGGTGTTCCTGCCACGCCGCGCGCGGCGTCCGGCGTCGGTTCCGGCACCCGATCAGAGCGGGAAGATCCGCCCCGGGTTGAGGATGCCCAGCGGGTCGAGGCAGCGCTTCACGCTGCGCATCAACTCGATCTCCTCGGGGCTGCGCGACACGCCGAGCCAACCCTTCTTCTCGAAGCCGATCCCGTGCTCGGCCGAAACCGACCCGCCGATCGCCTCGAGCGGTGGATAGACGATCGCCTCCGTATCCGCCCGGGCCTGCGGCGAGACATCGCCGGCACAGATCACGAGGTGCAGGTTGCCGTCTCCGAGGTGGCCGAAGATCCAGGTGCGATGGTCCGGGAAACGCTGCGCGATGGCCGGGCGCACGGTGTCCAGATAGCCGGGCATCCTCGCGATCGGCAGCGAGATGTCGTAGGTGAAGGTCGGGCCGTAGCGCCGGCACTGAAGGACATCGTCGCGCAACGCCCAGATCGCGGCGGCCTCGGCCTGTGACTGCGCGATCGCCGCATCGACGACGAGCCCCTGCTCCATCGCATGCTCGAAGGCGGCCTCGAAACGACTCGCCTCGCCGGGGCCCTCGCCGCCCGAGGACTCGATGAGCGCATAGAGCGGATGGCCGTGCGCGAGCGGTGCTCGCCCCTTTGCCGGTGGCGCGGTGACCAGCTCGTAGAACTCGGGCCACATCGCCTCGAAGGCCGACAACGAGCCGCCGAGCGCGCGATCCATGTGCTTGAGAAGCGCCGCCAGCTCCGCGAACCCCGACACCGCCACCAGGGCGACATCCTGGCGCGCGGGCTTCTCGCGCAGGCGCAGCACGAGCCGGCTGATCACGCCCAGCGTGCCCTCCGAGCCGATGAAGAGCTGCTTCAGGTCGTATCCCGCATTGTTCTTGATGAGCCGGTTCATCGACGACACCACGGTGCCGTCGGCCAGCACCACCTCGAGCCCGAGGATCATGTCGCGCGTCATCCCGTAGCGCACGACCCGGTTGCCGCCGGCGTTGGTCGACGCATTGCCGCCCAGCGTCGCCGAACCGCGCGCACCCAGGTCGAGCGGAAACGCCAGGCCCTCAGCATCGACTGCTTCCTGCAAGGCCTGCAGCGTGACGCCTGCCTGCACCACAGCCACCCGCTGGATCGGGTCGATCTCCTCGATTCGGCGCATCCTCTCGGTCGATACGACCAGGTCGGCCGGCGTCGTATCGGTGGCGTGGACCAGACCGGTCATCCCGCCCTGGGTAACCACCGGCTGGCGATGCGCATGGCATTCGCGCAGGACCGCGGCAAGTTCTTCGGTGTTGCCCGGACGTACCAGAAGGCCCGCCTGCACGGTCGTCGTGCGCATGAAACCGGCCGGGCGCGAGGCCAGCGCCTCGCCTTCGAGAAAGGCCTGTGGCGGCAGGATCTCGCGCAAGCGGCTGCGCAGGGCTTCACCAGGCATGGTCACCTCCGGACATGGATTGCTCTCGGTCATCAACCGAGGATGAAATCGAAGCGCCCGACCCGGCCGTCAACGGCCTGCCGCACATCCATCAGCAGGCGCTCGTCGAAGATGAAGTCGCGCGCATTGCCCGGTTCGTCCGGGAAATAGAGCTGCGTGGTCAGGATCCGGCCACCGGGTCGCTGCACCTTGACATGGAAATGCCGGGTGCGCCCGGGGTAGAGCCCGGGGAAGATCGTCTCGAAGCCGAAGCGACCGCGCTCGTCGCTCGCCTGGTAGCCGCGCAAGCGGAAGCCCCGGTTGTCGTAGCGACCGTCACTGTCGGTGTGCCAGAGATCGACTCGCGCCCCCGCGATCGGCCGGCAGTCCGGGCCCAGCACGAAGCCGAGCAGCACCATCGGCTCGCCCGGCGCATCAGGCCTGAAGTCGGACTTCTCCGGAGGGCCGGCGCTATAGAACGGGCCTTCGGTCTGGCGCGGAGTCGGTGCGTCCCCGGCGTCGCAGGACGGCGTGATCGCGAGCCGCGCCGGTGCCGCCGAGCCCTGCGCCAGGGCCTTGCCCGCCGCACCCGCCATGCCGGCGGCAAGCCATGCCTGCAGGATCGCGCGCCTGCTCGCGTTCTGCCTTCGGGCCATGCTGGAATCCTCCATCGCCGCCGCTGTGCCAGTCTGCCATGCGGGACGCGGCCGATGTGCTTCAGGCATGCACCAGGCTCATGCACGGCAGGCAAGCGCCTGGTGTCGCGGGTCCCTGGCGTGATCGCCTCGTGATATTCTACCGCAAACTATCGACGTTAATTTACGGTAATGCCATCCAGATCAGCTGCTACCACCCTGACGCGCGGGCCCACCGCAAAGCGTTTGCGAACGGCGGAACTCAGCGACGAGCAGTACGTCCAGGCAGCCCTGGATACGTTTCTCGGGCGGTCTTCCAGCCCAGGGCAGTTTCGCCAGCAGGCCACCCTGAATCCGACACATGCGCTGAGCGTCGAAGAACAAGATGTGCTCGATGCCGTCGGCATGCTTCCGGATGTCCGGACCGCAGCCGATGCCGAGGCCGCGCGCACGGAGGCCCTGCACGTCTTCTTCCACGTCTTCGAGTCCGCTCTTCCGACCGCGGAAATTGCAAGGCTGCTCGGCAAGAATCCTTCGCGCATCCGCCAGCGTATCCGCGAAGGCAGCCTGCTGGCCCTGGAAGCCAACGGCGAGATGCGCCTGCCGGAGCTGCAGTTCCACAGGAGAGCCGAAATCCCTGGCCTGGGCCAGGTACTGCGCGCCTTGCCCCGCGAGATCGATACGCTGGAGGCGTTGTCGTGGCTCACGACACCGACCCCCGATCTGGCCGACGACAACGGCGAACCACGCTCTCCGCGCAACTACCTCCTGCAAACGGGCGACGCTGCGCCGGTCGTCGCGATTGCGCAAGGCCTGGCGCATGGCGAAGCTGGGTAAGCCACCCGCGGCCAGCATCCTTCGCGATCTCGAACCGCCCTGGGCGAGCCTGCGAGCTGGCCGGGACAGGCTCGCTCGCATCTACCATGCCAGCGGTCCCCATCCGGTGGCATGGAACCAGTTTCGCGCATGGGGACCGGCTCGCAATGCACGCTTCGATCACCACCAGCCCGACGCTGCCGGCGAGCCGCAGGTCCAGTCCCGCGGAATCCTCTACTGCGCAAGACAGGGGATTACCTGCATCGCGGAAGTGTTCCAGGGTACCCGAGTCGTCAACCGCTACGCCAACGATCCGTACCTGTGCGTGCTCTCGCCCAAGCGAGACCTGAAACTGCTCGACCTGACCGGCGAGTTCGCTACACGAATGGGGGCATCGCTGGCGATTCACTCAGGACCGCGCCACAGGGCGCGGGAATGGGCGCGCGCCCTGCATGACGCGTACGATCACGATGGACTGCTGTACCTGTCATCGATGCATCCGGGTGCATCCGCCATCGCACTCAACGAACGGGCCGAAGACGCAATGCCCGCTGCGCCGCTGTCGAACCGCCCGCTGAGCGATCCGTTGCTCACGGATGTGATCGACGCGCTCACGCACCGGCTCGGGTATCTCAAGCGGTAGCGACTGATCTGGTCTGAGGAATCTGGACCATCTCAAGCGAGAGTTTTTCGGCAAACTGACCTTGGGACAAGGAGGCTTGACGATGAGGAAGAGCCGATTCTCGATCGAGCACCTTGTCGCCGAACTCCTTGATCGCGAGCTCGGCCGCAAGGACCGAGCCCGCCGGCGTCACTGACGAGCGTCAAGCCCCGCGCCGGGGCCTGGGGTAGAGTGGGCCATGGAACAGTCAAACTCCCCCTCCCCTACCGAGAAGCTCGACACCCTGGCCCATGCCGCGATGGCGCGCATGACGGGCTCGCTGTCGCCCGTATCCGGCCTGCTCGCATGGCAGGACTGGTGCGCCCACCTCGCCACGTCGCCCGGCAAGCAGCTGGAGCTCGCCCAGCTGGCGATCACCCAGGCCGTGGCCCTGATGCACCACCTGCAGGAAAGGCTGCTCGCGCCGCCGGGCGATACGCGCCGGCTCATCGAGCCGCCGGCGCTGGACCGTCGCTTCCGCGACCCGGAATGGCGGCACTGGCCCTTCCATCTCTGGCACCAGGCCTTCCTGCTCAACCAGGCATGGTGGGATGCCGCCACGCGTGGTGTCACCGGCGTCGATCCGCACCACCAGAAGGAGGTCGCGTTCTGGGCCCGGCAGTGGCTCGACATGTTCTCGCCCGGCAACCAGCTCGCCACCAACCCGGTCGTGCTCAAGCAGACCTTCGCAGAGGGCGGCGCCAACCTCCTGCGCGGCGCGCGGCATCTCGCCGAGGACATGGCGGCGCTTGCAGCCGGCACCGTCCCGGCGATACCCGATGGCTTTGCCGTCGGCAAGGATCTTGCGGTCACCCCTGGCGAGGTGATCCTGCGCAACCGCGTGATGGAGCTCATCCAGTACCGCCCCGCAGGCGGCACGGTGCATCCCGAGCCGGTGCTGATGGTGCCGGCCTGGATCATGAAGTACTACATCCTCGACCTCTCGCAACACAACTCGCTGGTCAGGTACCTGGTGGACCAGGGCCACACGGTGTTCTGCATCTCCTGGAAGAACCCGGGCGTGGCCGAGCGCGACCTCGGCATGGAGGACTACCTCGCCGACGGCTTCCACGCCGCACTCGACGCGGTCAACGCGGTGTGCCCGAAGGCGCGTGTGCATGCCACCGGCTACTGCCTCGGCGGCACCCTGCTCGCCATCGCCGCGGCGGCCATGGCCCGCGACGGTGACGATCGCCTGGCGAGCGCCACCTTCTTCGCGGCGCAGACCGACTTCAGCGAACCCGGCGAGCTGGGCCTGTTCATCGACGAGAGCCAGGTGAGCATGCTCGAGGCGCAGATGGAGCAGACCGGCTACCTGCGGGCCGGCCAGATGGCCGGCGCCTTCCAGATGCTGCGCTCCTACGACCTGCTCTGGTCGCGCATGGTCAACGAGTACCTGCGCGGCGAACGCACCCCCATGTTCGACCTGATGGCCTGGAACGCCGACGCTACCCGAATGCCCGCGAAGATGCATTCGCAGTACCTGCGCCGCTTACTGCTCAACGACGACCTCAGCGAAGGACGCTACCCGGTCGACGGGCGCCCGGTGTCGCTGGGCAGCCTGCGCCTGCCGATCTTCATGGTCGGCACCACCACCGACCATGTCGCGCCCTGGCGCTCGGTCCACAAGCTGCATTACCTCTGCCCGGCCGAGATCACGTTCGTGCTCACCAGCGGCGGACACAACGCCGGCATCGTCAATCCGCCGGGGCCCGATTCGAGGCGGCGCTACCAGATCCTGCGCCGCGAAGCCGGGGATGCGTACATCGCGCCCGACCACTGGCTGGAGGCCGCGCCCACCCATGCCGGCTCCTGGTGGCCGGCATGGCAGCAGTGGCTGGCCGAACGCTCGGGCGGGAAGGCGAAGCCGCCGCGCATGGGCGCGGCGAAATACCCGTCGCTCGAGAAGGCGCCGGGGCGCTACGTCCTGGAGAGATGATGAAGCTGCGCAAGATGCTCGCGCCCGCCGCGCTGCTCCTCGCCCTGGCCGGCATTGCCTGGTGGACATGGACTTCGAGCCAGCCGAGCGGGCCAGGCGAGAACTTCGTCAGCGGCAACGGCCGCATCGAGGCCACCGAGGTCAACGTGGCCACCCGGCTCGCAGGACGGGTCCGAGAGATCCTCGTGGACGAGGGCGCTTTCGTAAAGGCCGGACAGCCACTCGCCCGCATGCAAGTCGATACCCTCGATGCGCAGCTCGACGAGGCGCGGGCCATGCACCAGCAGGTGCTGACCGGCGTCGCGCAGGCACAGGCGCAGATCGCGGCGCGCGAGAGCGAGAAAACCGCGATCCAGGCCCAGGTCGTACAGCGCGAAAGCGAGCTGGACGCCGCCCGGCGGCGGCTTGCTCGATCGGAAACCCTGGCGAAGGAGGGCGCCTCGTCGATGCAGGGACTGGACGACGACCGCGCGAGCGTGCGCAGCGCGCAGGCAGCGCTCGCGGCCACCCGCGCCCAGGTGTCAGCCGCCGATGCCGCGATCGAAGCCGCGAGGGCCTACCGGACGGGCGCCGAAGCCGCCGTCAAGGCGGCGGCGGCCACCATCGATCGCATCAAGGCCGACGTCCAGGATAGCGAGCTCCGGGCGCCGCGCGATGGGCGGGTGCAGTTTCTCCTCGCCCAGCCAGGGGAGGTGCTTGCCGCAGGCGGCAGGGTGCTGAACCTGGTGGACCTGTCGGACGTCTACATGAGCTTCTTCCTGCCCGAGACCGTGGCCGGTCGCGTGCCGCTGGGCGCCGAGGTACGCGTCGTACTCGACGTGGCACCGCAGCTGACCATTCCGGCTCGCGCCAGCTTCGTGGCCAGCACGGCGCAGTTCACGCCCAAGACGGTGGAGACCGCGAGCGAGCGGCAGAAGCTGATGTTCCGGGTGCGAGCCCGCATCGACCCGACCCTGCTCGAGAGCCGTCTCGAACAGGTCAAGACCGGCTTGCCCGGCGTGGCCTGGCTGAGACTGGATCCGAACGTGCCCTGGCCGGCGGAGCTCGACCGGCTGGTACGGGTCGAGTAAGGGCGCATGCCCGACACCGCATCGCCCGTAGCTCGCTTGCGGGCAGCCCGCCTTCGCCACGGCAGGACCCTGGCGGTCGATGGCGTGGACCTCGACATTCCCGCCGGCCGCATGGTAGGCCTGATCGGCCCCGACGGCGTGGGCAAGTCGAGCCTGCTCTCGCTGGTCGCCGGCGCGCGCGCGGTACAGGAAGGCCGGGTGGAAGCGCTCGGCGGCGACATGGCCAGCCGGCGCCATCGTCGACGGGTGTGCTCGCGCATCGCCTACATGCCGCAGGGGCTCGGCAGGAACCTCTACCCGACCTTGTCGGTGGAGGAGAATCTGCAGTTCTTCGGACGACTTTTCAGCCATGGCGCGGCTGAACGTCGGCGACGCATCGACGAGCTCACTCGCAGCACGGGGCTGCATGCCTTCCTGGCTCGGCCCGCCGGCAAGCTGTCGGGCGGCATGAAGCAGAAGCTCGCCCTGTGCTGCGCACTGATCCACGACCCGGACCTGCTGATCCTCGATGAACCGACCACTGGCGTCGATCCGCTGGCACGCGCGCAGTTCTGGGCGCTGATCAGCCGCATTCGCGGAAACTGCCCGGGCATGAGCATCATCGTCGCCACTGCCTACATGGACGAGGCCCAGGACTTCGACTGGCTGGTCGTCATGGATGCCGGCCGCGTGCGGGCCACGGGAGCGCCGGCCGAGTTGCTCGAGCGTACGCGCGCCCGATCCCTGGAAGAAGCCTTCGTCGCGCTCCTGCCGCCAGAGCGGAAGCGCGGTCACGCGCCGGTCGAGATTCCGCCGCTGCCGGCTTCGGGCCCGGACGACATCGCCATCGAGGCGCGCGACCTGACCATGCGTTTCGGCGAATTCGTCGCAGTGGACCACGTGAGCTTCCGTATCCGGCGCGGGGAAATCTTCGGCTTCCTCGGCAGCAATGGCTGCGGCAAGACGACGACCATGAAGATGCTCACCGGCCTGCTGCCGGCGAGCGAAGGCCGGGCCAGTCTGTTCGGCCGGGAAATCGACGCGCGCGACATGGCCACGCGCCGGCGGGTGGGCTACATGTCGCAGGCCTTCTCGCTCTATGGCGAGCTGACGGTGCGGCAGAACCTGG
>CAYZBJ010000018.1:0-5051 GCA_964476625.1 uncultured Burkholderiaceae bacterium
CGGGAACGGGTGATCCGGGAACGGGTGATCCGGGAACGGGTGATCCGGGAACGGGCGAGATCCCGGTCGATGGTGGCACCACCACCGGCCTGTGGCGGGTCGACCTGCGCCAGTTCCGCGGCGGCCAACCGATCGCCAGCCTGATGGCCGCCAACGGCCGCCTCGAGTTCGACGACCAGCGCCGCCTGACCGCGATCGGCTATTGCCCGGGCGTCCTCTGCCTGTCGTCGGGCACCACCCGCGTCGCCGAGGCCGGCGCCGACCAGTGGGTCAGCTGGGGCCGCTGGACCGATGGCTACGCGATCATGCGGGTCGTCGGCCTGCCCATCGGGATTCCGTACAGTGCCCGCACCGGCATGCACTATCTCGTCGGCAGCCCTGCGCTGACGGTACCCACCAGCGGCCAGTTCGCCTACGCGCTGTCGGGGGCGACCGCGCCGACGATGTCCGGCGGCCAATGGGCGCCCGGCACGCTCAGCGGCAATGCCTCGGTACGCTTCGAGCCCGGCCAGGCGGCCCGGCTCGGCCTCGAGGCGACCGTCGCCTTCAGCGAGAACAGCTTCCGGATCGCCACCAATGGCGGCGTCGCCGATCCGGGCGCCAGCCAGGTCGCGCTCGATGCGCGCCACGCCTTCGATGCCACGGTCACCGCCACCCAGGCCGGCAGCGGCTTCTGCCGGGGCAGCAACTGCACGACCCGCATCAGTGGCGGCCTGTTCGGACCGAACGGCGAGAGGCTCGGCATCGGCTATTCCATCGAGGGGGCGAACCCGTCGACTACAATCGACGGTGTCGGCGTCTTCACGCGCCAGTAAACCCGAGCCGCCGCCCGGCGACCGAACGCCCGCTTGCCGAATGCCCGCTTGAAGACCCGCCCGATCGAATTCACCGCCGAACCGGCCGACAACGAACGACTCGCCAATCTCTGCGGTCCGGTCGAGCGCAACATCCGGACGATCGCCGAGTCCTTCGATGTGCGCATTTCGCGCCGCGGCCAGCGCTTCCGGATCGAAGGCGAGCCGACGGCCGCCAGCCATGCCCGCGATGCGCTCGCGCGGTTCTGGCAGGCGTCCACCCGCCCCCTGTCGATTGACGACATCCAGCTCGGCCTGGCCGAGCAGCGGCCGGGCTCGGTCGATGCCGGGGAGGACGAGGGGCCGATCCTCCATACCCGCCGCAGCGACCTGCGCGGGCGCACCCCCCGGCAGCGCGAGTACCTGCGCAACATCCTCTCGCACGACATCACCTTCGGCGTCGGCCCGGCCGGCACCGGCAAGACCTATCTCGCGGTCGCCTGCGCGGTCGATGCCCTCGAGCGCGACACCGTCAAGCGCATCGTGCTGACCCGCCCGGCGGTCGAGGCCGGCGAGCGGCTCGGCTTCCTGCCCGGCGACCTCGCCCAGAAGGTCGATCCGTACCTGCGCCCACTCTACGACGCGCTCTACGACCTGCTCGGCTTCGAGCGCACCGCCCGGATGTTCGAGAAGCAGGCGATCGAGATCGCGCCGCTCGCCTACATGCGCGGGCGCACCCTCAACCACTCCTTCATCATCCTCGACGAAGCGCAGAACACCACGCCCGAGCAGATGAAGATGTTCCTGACGCGGATCGGCTTCGGCTCGCGGGCGGTGGTCACCGGGGATTCGACCCAGGTCGACCTGCCCCGGGGCCAGCCGTCGGGGCTGATGGAATCGGTGAACATCCTGCGCGGGGTGCGCGGGATCGCCTTTTCCTACTTCGACTCCGCCGACGTCATGCGCCACCCGCTGGTCGCGCGCATCGTCGATGCCTACGAGAAGCACCAGCGAGAAATCGATGCCGCCGAGCCGCCAGCGACGCCCTAGCCTCTGGCTCGACATCCAGCTCGGCGCCGGCCTGCGCGAGGCGCCGATCGAGCGGGCCCGCCTGCGCCGGCTCGCGCTGGCGGCCCTCGGGCGCGACGCCAGCCTGACCGTGCGCTTCGTGGGCCAGACCGAGGGGCGCGAGCTCAACCGGCGCTATCGCGGCCGCGACCATGCGACCAACGTGCTGACCTTCCCCTACGACATGCCGGGCCGGCTCCACGCGGACATCGTGATCTGCACGCCGGTCGTGCGCACCGAGGCACGCGCGCAGCGCAAGCGCTTCGACGACCATCTCGCCCACCTGCTGGTCCACGGGGTCCTCCATGCGCAGGGCCATGAACACGAGGACGAGGACGAGGCGCAGCGGATGGAAGCGATGGAGGTCGCCATCCTGCGCCGCTTTCGCATCGCCGACCCCTACCGGGACCCCGCTCGATGACCCCCGATCGCGGTTTTCCGCGCCATGCGGATCGGTTATTCTGCACAACCATCGAGGCCGCCGCCCAAGCCGATGCCCGACCCATCCCCGCGTAGCGAAGACATGCGCCCGCTGATCGAGCGCCTCAAGTCACTGCTGACCCGGGTACCGGACGACCGGGCCCAGTTGCTCGATCTGCTGCGCAAGGCCCATGAGCGCGACCTGATCGATGCCGATGCGGTCTCGATGATCGAAGGCGTGCTGCAGGTCGGCGAGCTCTCGGCGCGCGACATCATGGTGCCGCGCTCGCAGATGGACGTGATCGACATCTCGCAGCCCTTCGAGCAGTTTCTCGAGCACGTCATCGAGACCGCGCATTCGCGCTTCCCGGTCGTCGAGGGTGACCGCGACAACGTGCTGGGTATCCTGCATGCGAAGGAATTGCTGCGCCTGGTGGCCGACCCCGATACCGATGTGCGCGACCTGCTGCGCCCGCCGGTGTTCGTCCCCGAAAGCAAGGCGCTCAACGTCCTGCTGCGCGACTTCCGCGCCAACCGCAACCATCTCGCCGTCGTCGTGGATGAATACGGCGGTGTCGCCGGCCTGGTGACGATCGAGGACGTCCTCGAGCAGATCGTCGGCGACATCGAGGATGAATTCGACTTCGACGAGGAGAGCGACCATATCCTCGCGGTCGAACGCGTCCCGGGCGACCAGCGCTACCGGGTACGCGCCATCACCGAGATCGCGCAGTTCAACCACGTCCTCGGCACCCATCTCGCCGACGACGACTTCGACACCGTCGGCGGCCTCGTCACCGAGAAGCTCGGCCGGGTCCCCCGGCGTGGCGAGACCGTCGAACTCGCCGGCCTGCGCTTCGAGGTCCTGCGCGCCGATGCCCGCCAGGTGCAACTGCTGCTGGTGACGCGCATCGGCAACGGCGAGGCGGCGCCGGAAGGCACGGCGTCCTGAGTCCCGCGCCGCTTTCGCCATCGCATCCGCGGGGGGCGCGGCCGGGCCACGCCATGCCGCCGGCCGGCGGCATGGCGAGCGCGAGCGCGAGCGCCGCGGCGCTCGCGCTCGGCCTGCTCAACGCGGCGAGCTTCTCGACCCGCCACGGATGGTGGCTGCAGCTCATCGCGTTCGCCGCGCTGCTCGCGCTGCTCGCGACGCCGCATGCGCGCCCCGTGACCCGCGCGGCCATCGTCGGCCATGCGTTCGGCCTGGGCAGCTTCTGCGCCGGCATCGGCTGGCTCTACATCAGCATGCATCGCTACGGCGGCCTGGCCGCGCCGCTGGCGGCGGCCGCCGTGTTCCTGCTGTCGGCCTACCTCGCGCTCTTCGGCGCCGGCGCCCTCGCCCTCGCGGAACGCCTCGCCCCGGCAGCGCGCAATGGCGCCGCGGCCGCCCTCGCCCGGGTCGGCGCGCTCGCCGCCTGCTGGATGCTCGGCGAACTCGCCCGCGGCTGGGTGTTCACCGGCTTCCCCTGGCTCTCGCTCGGCTATGCGCAGGTCGACGGCCCGCTGGCGACGATCGCCGCCGGCATCGGCGTCTACGGCCTCGGCGGCGCGGTCGTCGCCCTCGCCGCGGCGCTGGCGATGCTCCCGCGCTGGCGCAGCCACGGCGCCGGCGCGACGCTGGCGGCGATCGGTGTGAGCGGCGCGGCCGCGATCGGCCTCGCCGGCATCGGCGCTTCGACGCCGATCGAAGCGAGCGGACCCGCGGTCACGGTGCGCCTGCTGCAAGGCAATGTCGAGCAGGGCATGAAGTTCGAGCCGCAGCGCGCGCTGCGGGCGATGAACGACTACACCGACGACGTGCTCGCCGGCGACGCCCGCCTCACCGTCCTGCCCGAAACCGCCTGGACGACGACCTGGCGGGGCACCCCGCCGGCGACCCGCGAACGGCTGTTCGCGCACCTCTCGCGCACCGGCGGCTTCGTCGCGATCGGCCTGCCGGAGCATGCCGCCGATCCTGCCCGGGCGGCCGCCGGCATGCTGAGCAACTCGGTCACGGTGCGCGGCCCGGATGGCGAGGTCGCCGGCCGCTACGACAAGCGCCAGCTCGTGCCATTCGGCGAATACGTGCCGCCGGCCTTCGGCTGGTTCGTGCGCATGATGAACATTCCGCTGGGCGAATTCGCCCGCGGCGCCGACCGGCAACCGCCGGTGCGCATCGACGGCCAGGCCTTCGCCTTCGACATCTGCTACGAGGACCTGTTCCCGGGGCTGCTGCGCGAACAGGTGCGCGATGGCGCAACGGTGCTGGTCAACATCTCCAACATCGCCTGGTTCGGCGATTCGCACGCGCTCGGCCAGCACCTCGCCATCTCCCGCCTGCGCGCGATCGAGCTCGGCCGGCCGATGCTGCGCGCGACCAACACCGGCATGACCGCGTCGATCGATGCCTCGGGCCGGGTGCTCGCCGCGCTGGCGCCGCTCACCCGTGGCGCGCTCGACATCGAGGTACGCGGGACGACCGGCTTTACCCCGTATGCACGCTTCGGGCACTGGCCGGCGATGGGCGCTGCCGCCCTCTTCCTGCTGGCGCTAGCGGCCCGGCGCCGGCCCGGAGCGCGAAAAAGCTAGAATCGCACTTTGCGATCCACGGGCCACGTCGCCCCTGCCCGGCATGCTTTCCTTCCAAAGAATCATCCTGCGACTCCAGGAATACTGGGACCGTCAGGGCTGCGCATTGCTCCAGCCCTACGACATGGAAGTCGGCGCGGGGACCTTCCACACCGCGACCTTCCTGCGCGCCACGGCTCGGGTCCGATCGCGCGCAGGAAG
>CAYZBJ010000018.1:5061-12650 GCA_964476625.1 uncultured Burkholderiaceae bacterium
TACGGCGAAAACCCCAACCGCCTGCAGCACTACTACCAGTACCAGGTGGTGCTCAAGCCCTCGCCGCCCGACATCCTCGATCTCTACATCGGCTCGCTCGAGGCGCTCGGCATCGATCCGAAGTCGAACGACATCCGCTTCGTCGAGGACGACTGGGAATCACCGACCCTTGGCGCCTGGGGACTCGGCTGGGAAGTCTGGCTCAACGGTATGGAGGTGACGCAGTTCACCTACTTCCAGGAAGTCGGCTCGCTCAAGTGCCTGCCGGCGACCGGCGAGATCACGTACGGCATCGAACGACTCGCGATGTACCTGCAGAAGGTCGAGAGCATCTTCGACCTGCAATGGACCGATTCCATCACCTATCGCGACGTGTTCCACCAGAACGAGGTGGAGCAGTCGAAGTACAACTTCGAGATCGCCGACATCGCGATGCTGTTCCGGCACTTCGACGAGTACGAGGCACAGGCGCGCACTCTCATCGAGGCGGCGCTCGCCCTGCCCGCCTACGAGATGGTCATGAAGTGCTCGCATACCTTCAACCTGCTCGATGCGCGCGGAGCGATCTCGGTGACCGAACGCGCCGCCTACATCGGCCGGGTCCGCGCCTTGTCGCGGGCGGTCGCGCAGGCCTACTACGACTCCCGCGAACGCCTCGGCTTTCCCATGCTCACGCCCGACGCCAACGTCGAGCGCACGACCTGAATCCCGCGAAGCCCGCCCATGACCGCCGCGCCACTGCTCGTTGAACTGCATACCGAAGAACTGCCACCCAAGGCCCTGCGCCGGCTGGGCGCCACGTTCGCCGACGGCATCGCCGACGGGCTGCGCGCCCGCGGACTGGCCGCGGCATCGACCCACCGGGTCTTCGCGACGCCGCGCCGCCTCGCCGTGCTCGTCGACGACGTGCTCGTGCGCGCACCCGATCGCGATGTCGAGCTCAAGGGCCCTTCGGTCAAGGTGGGGCTCGATGCGGACGGCTCGCCCAGCCAGGCCCTGCGCAAATGGGCCGAGCGCCAGGATGTCGCGATCGACTCGCTCGAACGCCGCGGCGAAGGCAAGCAGGAGCATTTCCTCGCCCGCACGCGCCTGGCCGGCGAGCGGCTCGCCGATGCGCTCCAGGAAGTGATCGAGCAGGCGGTCGGCAAGCTGCCGATCCCCAAGCTCATGCAATACCAGCTCGCCGACGGGCGAACCACGGTGTCCTTCGTGCGCCCGGCCCACCGGCTCGTCGTCCTGCATGGCGACGACGTCGTACCCGCCACCTTGCTGGGCCTCGAGAGCGGTCGCGAGACCTTCGGCCATCGCTTCATGTCGGCCGGCCCGGTCGCCATCACGACGGCAAGCGCCTACGAATCGCAACTCGAGGCCGTCCACGTGATCGCGAGCTTCGATGACCGCCGCGAGCGCATCGAACAGGCCCTGCGCGCGCAAGCCGGGCGGGCCGGCGCCTCGCTCGGCGACGAGGCCGACGTCGCGCCGCTCCTCGACGAGGTGACGGCGCTGGTCGAATGGCCGCAGGTCTACCAGGGCGAGTTCGAGGCCGAGTTCCTCGCGGTGCCGCAGGAATGCCTGATCCTGACGATGCGCACGAACCAGAAGTACTTCCCCCTGTTCGGCGCCGACGGCAAGCTCCTCAACCGGTTCCTGATCGTCTCGAACATGGTGGTCGCCGACCCCACCCAGATCATCGAAGGCAACCAGCGGGTGGTGCGCCCGCGGCTGGCCGACGCGCGCTTCTTCTACGAGCAGGACCGTCGGCGCAGCCTCGCAGACCGGGCGCCGCAACTCGAATCGGTCGTCTATCACGCGAAGCTCGGCACCATGGCCGATCGGGTCGGCCGCATCCGCAGCATTGCGCGCGACATCGCCATGCGCATCGGCGCCGACGCCAGGCTGGCCGAGCGCGCCGCGACCCTGGCCAAGTGCGACCTGCTCACCGGCATGGTCGGCGAGTTCCCCGAGCTCCAGGGCGTGATGGGCCGCTACTACGCCTGGCACGACGGCGAGCCCGATGGCGTCGTCGATGCCATGGCCGAGCAGTACCGACCGCGCTTCGCCGGCGACGAGTTGCCCGCCTCCGAGACCGGCACCGTGCTCGCGCTCGCCGACAAGCTCGAGACCCTGGCCGGCCTGTTCTCGATCGGCCAGTCGCCGTCGGGGGACAAGGATCCCTTCGCACTGCGTCGCCATGCGCTCGGCGTGATCCGCATCCTCGTCGAGCGCCACCTCGACCTGCCGTTGCCCGAGCTCATCGGCTTCGCCTTCGGCGCGTTCGACAAGGTCGACCAGGATGTTCGCGCCGGACTCGAGACCTTCATCCACGACCGGCTGCTCGGCTACCTGCGCGAGCAAGGCTTCGACGGCGCCCAGATCACGGCGGTCGTCGCGCTGCGCCCTGCCCAGCTCGCGGCGGTCCCGGCCCGGCTGGCGGCGGTGCGCGAGTTCGCCGGGCTGCCCGAGGCCCAGGCGCTGGCCGCCGCCAACAAGCGCATCGGCAACATCCTGCGCAAGGCCGGCGGCGCCATCGGCGCGATCATCGACCACTCGCTGCTCGGCGAACCGGCCGAGCGCGAACTCGCCGATGCGGTCGAGTCGCTCGACCCGCGCATCGACGCCGCCATGGCGCGCCAGGACTTCACCAGCGCCATGACGCTGATGGCCGGCACCCGCGCCGCGGTCGACCGCTTCTTCGACGACGTCATGGTCATGGCCGACGACGAACGGGTGCGCAACAACCGGCTGGCGCTGCTCGCGCACCTGCACCGGCTCATGAACCGGGTCGCCGACATCTCGAAGCTGGCGGCCACGTGAAACTGCTCATCCTCGATCGCGACGGCGTCATCAACGAAGACAGCGACGCCTTCATCAAGAGCCCGGACGAGTGGCGGCCGCTGCCCGGCGCGCCGAGCGCGATCGCCCGGCTCAACAAGGCCGGCTACCGGATCGCGATCGCGACCAACCAGTCGGGGATCGCCCGCGGCCTGTTCGACCTCGACACGCTGGCGGCAATCCACACCAAGATGCACCAGGCGGTCAACGAAGCGGGCGGCCGGATCGACGCGATCTTCTTCTGCCCGCACGCGGCCGATTCGAACTGCGACTGCCGCAAGCCGCGCCCGGGCATGATCTTCGACATCCTCAAGCGCTTCGGCGCCGATCCACAGGAGACCGCGGTGGTCGGCGACGCCCTGCGCGACCTGCAGGCCGCGCACGCTGCGGGTTGCCGCAGCATCCTGGTGCTCACCGGCAAGGGCACCCGCACCCTGCAGGCGGGCAACCTGCCGCATGGCACGACGATCCGCGTCGACCTCACCGCGATCGCCGCCGAACTCGCCTGATGCTCGCCCTGCGCTCGGCTCTGCTGTTGCTGTTCCAGCTGGTCACGGTAGTGCCGATGGCCTTGCTGTGCCTGCTCGCGGCGCCCTTGCCGCTGCACTGGCGCTACCGCATCACCGTCTGGTGGCCGCGCATGGTGATCTGGGGCGCGAAGGTGATCTGCGGCATCCGCTGGCGCATCCTCGGCGCCGAGAACCTGCCCGACGGCCCGGCGATCCTGCTGTCGAAACACCAGTCGACCTGGGAGACGCTCTTCTATCCGAGCTGGATGCCGCGCGAACTCTGCTACGTCTTCAAGCGCGAGCTGCTGTACATTCCATTCTTCGGTTGGGGTATCGCGCTGCTCGACATGATTCACATCGATCGCCGCAAGGGAGCCGACGCGTTCGAGCAAGTCGTCCGGCAAGGCGCTCGCAAGCTCGCGGAGGGACGCTGGATCATCATGTTCCCCGAAGGCACCCGTACCCGCATCGGTTCGACGGCTCGCTACAAGTCCGGCGGCGCGAGGCTCGCGACACGCACCGGCGCGCCGGTGGTGCCGATCGCGGTCAACAGCGGCGAAGTCTGGCCACGCAAGGCCTTCATCAAGCGCCCCGGCGTGGTCACCGTCTCGATCGGTACGCCGATCCATCCCGGCACCCTGGGCCCCGAAGAACTCGGCGAACGCGTCGAGACCTGGATCGAATCCGAAATGCGACGCATCAGTCCACATGCCTATACCGCGGCCAGCGAGGCAAGCCGCGCATGAAAGGCAAGCGCAGCAAACCGCTTTCCGGCGCCGGCGCCCTGCAGCTCGCGCTGCCCTTCGAGGCGATCGCGCCCGTGCCTTCGCTGCCCCCGGGCGCCGGCCAGCGCAGCGCGATCCTCGAAGGCCAGCGTGTCGACTACCTGCTCAAGCGCAGTCGTCGCCGTACGCTCGGCTTCCAGATCGATGAACGCGGCCTCACGGTCTCCGCGCCGTCGTGGTATCCGGTGCGCGAGCTCGACGGCGCACTGCAGGAGAAATCCGGCTGGATCCTCGCCAAGCTCGTCGAATGGCGCGAGTACCAGCAACGACGCGAGCGCCTCGCGATACGCTGGGGCGACGGCGAATCCCTGCGCTACCTCGGCCGCAGCCTGCGCATGGAAGTCTGCACCCGCACCGACGGCGTCGTCCACGATGGGGCCGCGCTGCGCGTCGGCCTGCCACCGGGCGCCGGCAGCAGCCAGATGCGCGACCGGGTCTGCGCATGGCTGCAGGCCGAGGCGACCCGGATCTTCGGCGAGCGGCTGCCGGTCTTCTGCGAGCGCCTCGGCCGCAAGCCGGCGCGCTGGGGCCTGTCCTCGGCGCGCACCCGCTGGGGCAGCTGCACCGCCGATGGCGTCATCCGCCTGAACTGGCGGCTGGTGCACTTCCCGCTCGAGCTGATCGACTACGTCATCGCGCACGAAGTCGCCCATCTCAAGGAACTCAACCACAGCGCCGACTTCTGGTCCACCGTCGGCGACCTGATGCCCGGCTATCGCGACGCCCGCGAGCGTTTGCGGGCCTTGCACGACGAAGGCGCCACCCTGTAGGGAGCGGCGCAAGGAGCCCAGGCCATGAGAATCCTGCACACGATGCTGCGCGTCGGCGACATGGAGCGTTCGCTCGACTTCTACACCCGGGTGCTCGACATGAAACTGCTGCGCAGCACCGAGCGGCCCGACCAGGGCTACTCGCTCGCCTTCGTCGGCTACGGCGACGAGCGCGACACCGCGGTCCTCGAGCTCACGTTCAACCATGGCGTCGACAGCTACGAGCTCGGCACCGCCTACGGCCACGTCGCCATCGGCGTGCCCGACGTGGCCGCCACCTGCGAGCGTATCCGCGGCGCCGGCGGGCGCATCACCCGCGAGGCTGGCCCGGTCAAGGGCGGCAGCACCGTGATCGCCTTCGTCGAGGATCCCGACGGCTACAAGATCGAGCTGATCGAGACTGGTGCCTGAGCGCGATACAGCGGCACGGCGCCACCGGGCGAGAGCACCTTGATCGAAACGAAGGGCGGGAAGATCTTCTACGGCTGGCGGATCGTCGCGGCCTGCCTGCTTATCGCAACCCTGAGCTGGACCCTGGGCGTGTTCGGGGTGAGCATCTACCTGTACTCGATCACCGAGCTTCGGGGCTGGTCGATCGGCGTGGTTTCGTCCGCGATCACGGTGTTCTACCTGACCGGCGCCTGTCTTTCGATGCCGGTGGGCAGCCTGATCGGACGGCGCGGGCCGCGCGCGGTCATCGCCGTCGGCGCGCTGGCGATGGGCACGGGCGTCGCGTTGCTTGGCCGGGTCACCGAGCCCTGGCAGGTCTACGCGATCTTCATGCTCGCCGGCGTCGGCTACGCCTGCCTCGGCGCCACCGCGTTGACGACGACGCTGGCCCCCTGGTTCGAGCGGCACCAGGGCCGGGCGGTGACGATCGCGCTGCTCGGCGCGAGCTTCGGCGGCATGATCGGGCTGCCACTGCTGGCGATGAGCATCCAGATGCTCGGCTTCGCGCAAGCCACCTTGCTGGCGGGCGCGGCCGTGATCGCCGTGGTCCTGCCGCTCGCGTGGCGGGTCTTGCGCCACCGCCCGCAGGACCTCGGGTTGCTGCCCGATGGCATGCGGCCCGACCCCAGGGCGACGCCGATCGAGCCGCGACGATGGAACCGCTCGGCGGCGCTGGGAACCCTGCAGTTCCGGACCTCGATCGCCGCCTTCGGCCTCGCGCTGATGGTGCAACTCGGCTTCCTGACGCACCACGTCGCGGTGGCCGCGCCATCGCTGGGCGCTGCGGGCGCGGCGGCGCTGGTCTCGGCCACCGCGATCGCGGCCTTCATCGGTCGCCTCGTGCTGGCGCGCTTCTCCGACAGCATGGATGTCCGCATCGCGGCGGCCGCGATGTTCGGTGGCGGCGCCGTGGCCCTCGGTCTGCTGGCCCTGGCGGACTCGCCGACGGCGCTGGTGGCGGCGAGCCTCGCCTATGGCGTCACGATCGGCAACGTGACGACGCTCTCGCCCATCATCGTGCGCCGCGAGTTCGGCGCGGCTTCCTTCGGCGCGGTCTACGGCGTGGGCGCGATGATCATCGGCCTGCTCTCCTGCCTCGGCCCGAGCGTGTTCGGCTGGCTCCACGACATCTCCGGGAGCTACCGCCTGCCCTTCCTCACGGCTACCGGGATCGAGGTGCTCGCCCTGGTGGTGATCCTGTGGGGAAGGCCACGCGGCGCCATCCTTGCGACCGGGCCATCACGACAGGAGACTCCGCCGTGAAATCGAACCGCGACCCGGCAGCCCTGATGCGCGCCTACCTCGACGAGGTGGTCGTCCAGGGGCGGCTGGAACTGCTCGAGGAAATGGCCCGGCCCGACATGGTCGACGAGGCGAACGAGGCCTTCGGCGGCCCCCCGGGCCGCGCCGGCCTGGTCGCCCACGTCGAGGGTTTCCGTCGCCATGTCACGGCCCTGCAGGTCGAGGTGCAGCGCATCGTGGCGGGCGATGACACGGTTATGGCCTGGTGGTCGTTCACCGGACTGCACAGCGGCCCATGGCTCGGCCGGCCCCCCAGCGGCAGGCCGATCCGCGGTTCGGTGTTCAGCTTCTTCGACCTCGTCGACGGTCGGATCGGCCGGTATCGACTGTTCCTGCACGCCGAGCTGCCGGAACCGGTGGTCATCGATACCTCGCGCCCCGGCCCCGACCCTGGCGCGGCCAGCCAGCCGTAGCACGCGCGAGCCCGGGCCGGGCTCAGCTGGGCCGGGCTCCACCCGGATCGGGCGAGGGTTGCGATACCACCCCTCCCCTCGCCGCCAGCCGGTCGGCAACCCGGTACCAGGTCTGCTGGTCGATCTCCTCGGCGCGCCGGGTCGGCTCGAGCGCCGCATCCTCGATGCCGCGCTCGCGCAGCCAGGGCAGGAGATTGCCGCGCAACATCTTGCGACGCTGGCCGAAGGCGATCGCGAGCAGTTCGGACAGTGCCGCCATGCTGCGCACCCGGCTCGGGTGTGGCGTCATCCGCAGCACCGCGGAGTCGACCCGCGGGGGCGGATCGAAGGACTCCGGTGGTACGTCGAACAGCCAGTCGCAGTCGTAGCGCGCCTGCAGCAGGATGCCGAGCCGCCCATAGTCGGCACCACCAGGGTCGGCGACGATCCGCGCAACGACTTCCTTCTGCAGCATGAAGTGCTGGTCGACGACCAGGTCGGCCTGCTCGAGCAGGCCGAGCAGCAGGGGCGTCGAGATGTTGTAGGGCA
>CAYZBJ010000018.1:12660-29461 GCA_964476625.1 uncultured Burkholderiaceae bacterium
CAGGTTGCCGACGACCCGCAGGCGACGAGCGCCGGCGAACCCGCGCCAGTCGAAGGCGAGCGCATCGGCCTGGTGCAGGGTAAGCCGCTCGGCGCCATGGCGCGCCGCCAGCGCGGCGGCGAGGTCGCGATCGATCTCGATCGCGTCGATGTGCCCGATGCGCGCGAGCAGTGCGTCGGTCAGCGCGCCCGGCCCGGGACCGATCTCGACGATCGCGTCGCCCGGACGCGGCCCGATGGCATCGACGATGGCATGGACCACGCCGGCATCGACCAGGAAATGCTGGCCGAAGCGCCGGCGCGCGAGCACGCCACCGCGGGTGCGCCGCGCCGGCGCCGGCCGTGATGCGCCGCCCGGCCGCGTCACCCGCGGAGCCCGTGAACCGTCCGGGCGTGGCGAGCGGACGTGGATGGTTCGTTCACAGGTTCCTACTCCTCCCGGATCACCACGTAGGCACTGTCGCGCAGCTGCTCGACCCAGATCTCGTAGGCCTCCTCGGCGCGCTGCTCGCGCACCGCCTGGCGCGCCGCCTGGCGCAGCCGCTCGGGCGAGGCCTGGTCGCTGCGCCGGGCGATGACCTGGACCAGGTGCAGCCCGAAGGGCGTGCGCACCACCTGGCTGATCTCGCCCGGCTCGAGCGCGTTCATGGCCCGCTCGAACTCCGGCACGGTATCGCCCGGATAGACCCAGCCGAGGTCGCCGCCGCGCCCCGCGCTGCCATCGCTCGAGTACTGGCGGGCCATGTCCTCGAAGCTCGCGCTGCCGGCAAGCACCCGCTCGCGGATGTCCGCCAGGCGACGCAGCGCCTCGGCTTCGGGCAGCAGCTCGTTGGGCTGCACGAGGATATGGCGGACATGGGTCTGCACCACCGCCGCCGTGGCGGCGTCCCCTGTCGGGCCGGCGTCGCGGCGACCGAGCAGCTTGAGCACATGGAAGCCGTTCGGACTGCGCACCGGATCGGCGACCCCGCCCGGTTCGAGCCCGCGTATGGCATCGACGAAGAGCTGCGGCAGGCGGCTCGCATCGCGCCAGCCAAGCGAGGCGGACTGCCCGGCAGCCGGCGATCCGGAGACCTCGGCGGCGACCTGGTCGATATCCTCGCCGGCGCGCAGTCGCCCGGCCAGCTCGTTGGCCCGGTCGCGCTGGCGGGCCACCTCGTCCTCGGCGGCATCCTCGGAAACGCGCAACAGGATCTGGCCGACCTCGTACTCGACCGGGGCTTCGGCGCCCTGCGCACCGCCCTGCTCGCGCGCGAGCCAGGCATCGACGTCGGCCTCGCTGACGTTCACCCTCGAATCGACTTCGCGCTCGCGCAGGCGGCTGCGCAGATACTCGCCGCGCAACTGCCGGCGAAACGCGTCGAAGCTCATGCCCTCGGCGTCGACCCGGGCGCGCAACTGCTCGACGCTGAGCCGGTTGTCGGACGCGAAGCGCTCCACCACCCGGTCGAGCTGCGCATCGGTGATCCGGATGCCGCGTTCCTCGGCCATCTGCAGCTGGATCCGCTCGACGATGAGGCGCTCGAGGACCTGCGATTCGAGCACCCCCGGCGGCGGCAGCTCGGTATTCTGCCGCCGCAGCTGGCCGAGGATCTGCACGACGCGCTGTTCCAGCTCGACCTGGGTGATGACGTCGTCGTTGACGATCGCGACCACCCGGTCGACCAGCACCGGCTGCTGGGCGAGGGCCGGGTACGGCAGGAGCAGCGCGATGACGATTGTCGCGATCGCAAGGATCGGCTTGGGGATGGCGGTCATTCGTATCCGAAGAATCGGCCTGGCTGGGCGGGACGGTCGGTGGGCGACTGGTAGCCCCGGATGTTCCGCGTGAGTATATCGAAGGGGTCCGAGCCCAGATGGCCGACGCCACGCAACTCGAGCTGCAGGAAGAACGCGGTCGTCTTCTCGGAAGCCGCGGTGGTGAAGCGCTGCACGACGAAGCGGGCGGTCCAGCAGTCGCGCCGATACTCCATGCCGAGCACGCTTTCGACGAAACCCGGCTCGGCCGGCATGATCGCCAGGGTCAGGGGGTCCCGGCGGGTGTCCGCCCAGGAGTAGTTCAGCCGCCCCATCGTGACCCAGCGCCGCGAAACCGGCCAGCGCCACGAGGTATCGAACTGGCCGATCTCGTTGCGCAGGTAGCGAACCCCGACGTTGAAGACCTTGCCGGCCTCGGGCAGGTAGCGCCACGACAGGGAAAGGCGCGGGATCCGGGAGTTGCGCACGCTCCACTGCACCCCGCCATCGAGGGTCATGCCATTGCCGAAATCGCCCGATGCGGCCAGCAGCACGTCCGAGCGCCGGTCGGTCGGCGTGCTGGTGCCACGCAGCGCCACCCGCTGCGGATTGAAGTACAGGCGCTGGCCGAGCGCGACCCGGAAGCGCTCGGCGCCGGTCGCCGGCTCGACGAAGCGCGAGATCACCGCGGTCGTCAGGTGGTTGGCATCGGCGATCCGGTCGCTGCCCACGAAGGTATTGGTCGAGAAGAGCTGTGCGAAGTTGAAATCGGCCACTCCGGTGTCGAAGATCGGGAAGGCCGACTGGTCGCGATACGGGGTACGCACATAGAACAGCCTCGGCTCGAGCGTCTGCAGCATCGGCTTGCCGAACACCCGGGTATCGCGCTCGAAGACCAGGCCGGCGTCGACCGAGAAGGTCGGCAGTGCGCGATCGAGCCGGTCGTCGCCGGCCTGGTTGCCGTCGAGGTCGTAACTCGACAGGTGCAGTCCCACCCGGGGCACGACGAAGCCACCCGGCAGCAGGATCGGATAGCTCAGCTCGTTGTCGGCAAAGACCCGCAATCCCTCCACCGCGCCTTCGAGCGGCCGCACGAAGCGGGTGGCGTCGAGCGTCGTGGTGAAGTCGAAACCGTGCCATTCGCGCTTGGTGTACTTCGCCATGACCTGCGGCTCGCGCTCGTAGGGCGGCGCGAGCCGGGCTTCCAGGATGTTCTGCCACTTGCTCACGCGCCCGAGCACCGTCCAGTCGCCGAAGGCACGCGCCAGGTAGGCGTCGCGCGGCAGGGAGCGTTCGGCGCTGTCGATGATGGAGCGCGAATAGTCGACGAAGTAGTTGTCGTCGGATACCCCGTTGAGGTTGAACTGACCTGCCCAGCCACCGAGGTTGGTGACCTTGGTCAGCCAGGACCACTGGTAGCGCTTGTCGCCCGTCACGTTGTCCTTCGCGATGAACTCGCCGTCGAAGGTGCCGTAGTAGTTGGGCTCGAGGTAGCGGTACTGGCCGCCGAGCATCACGCCGCGCCGGGCCATGATGCGCGGATAGAGCGTCAGGTCGTGGTTCGGCGCCATGTTCCAGTAGTAGGGAACCATGATCTCGGCGCCGGTCGTCGAACTCATCGAGAAGCTCGGCGCGAGCACGCCCGAGCGGCGCTGGTCGCCCAGCGGGAAACCGAAGTACGGCACCCCGAGCAGCTGCACGTCCTTGAAATAGAGCCTCGCCCCGCGACCGCGACCCTCGCCGCGCTCCTCGTCGATCGTCAGCTCGTCGGCGCGCAGGTACCAGTCGGGATCCTCCGGTTCGCAGGTCGTGTAGGTCGCGTTGACCAGGCCGACCCGGCGCCCGCCGAGGAAGTCGAGCCGGTCGGCTTCGCCGCGGCCGTCGTAGAGCGGCAGCTCGTAGGTCGGGGCGCGGAAGCTGCCAGTATTCGAATCGAGCCGCAGTTGGAGACCTTCGCCCACGAAGACGCTGCCGGCGCGGACCACCCGCACGTTGCCGACCGCGACGAGTTCCTCGTCGTCCTCGTACCAGGTGATCCGGTTGCCGCGCACCACGGTGCCCGCATGGCGGATCTCGGCGTCGCCCTCGAGGGTGAGATCCCGGTTCGGGCGACCAGTCGCCCGATCGCCGCGCGCGAAGATCGGGCGGCCGGATTCGGCCGGCGCCGGATCGCTCGCGCCCAGGGCGGGCTCGAGGCGCAGGCGCAGTGGGCCGGGACCCTGCGACTGGGCCTGCGCGGGGGCGGCGGCAAGCGCACCGACGCACATGAGCGCAGCGAGGACCGCAGCCCGGGTGGCGGGTGCGATTGCTGCCGTGCGAAGATGCCGGCGCAGCGACCGTCGCAGGCCTGGCGGAAGGTCGAAACGACGACGCGTAGGAAGACTGGTCACGCGGTTCGGGGGCTGGCCGGTGGCTGGGGTGCGGCGACGATCGACTATTATACGGAGGGCTCGACGCGAGCCCGACGGCCTGTTCGTGCCGGCGCGGGCCAGTCCCGCCGGCTGCCCATGCCGGTCATCCCTGCCGGTCACCCCTGATTCCGATGCGATGAGTCCCGACGCCCGCCTCGACGAACTCTGCGCCTGGCTGGCCAGGCTCGGCAACGACCACCCCCTGCGCATCGACACCATCCGGCCGGCCTCGAACGACGCCAGTTTTCGCCGCTATTTCCGCATCGACCGGCAGCGCGAGGGCAGCGTCGTGGCAATGGACGCGCCGCCGCCGGCCGAGGACTGCCGGCCTTTCGTCCACGCCGCCGGGGTTTTCGCCGCGGCCGGGGTACGGGTACCGCGGATCCTCGCCGCCGAACTCGAGCGCGGCTTCCTGCTGCTCGAGGACTTCGGCGCCGCCACCTACCTCGACCGCCTGGCCGCCGACGACGGGCGCGATGCCGACCGGCTCTATCGCGAAGCCGGCGCCGCCCTGGTGCGGCTCCAGGCGGCGGGCCGCCCCGGCAGTTTCCCGCGCTACGACCGCGCCCTGCTCGAGCGCGAGCTCACGCTGTATCCCGACTGGTACGTGGCGCGCCACCGCGGCATCGCGCTCGACGACGACGAGCAGCACCGCCTGCGCCAGGCCTTCGAGCACCTGCTCGAGGCCATCCTCGCCCAGCCGGTCGTCCACGTGCACCGCGACTACCACAGCCGCAACCTGATGGTCCTCGAGCGCGACGGCCCGGGCATCCTCGACTTCCAGGACGCGGTCGAAGGCCCCATCACCTATGACCTCGTCTCGCTGTTTCGCGATGCCTACATCGACTGGCCCGAGGACCGCGAGATCGACTGGGTGGTGCGCTACTGGGAAGCCGCTCGCGCGGCCGGGCTGCCGGTGGCCCCGGATTTCGGCGACTTCTACCGCGACTACGAATGGATGGGGGTGCAGCGCCAGCTGAAGGTGCTGGGCATCTTCGCGCGCCTGTCGCACCGCGACGGCAAGCACCGCTACCTCGACGACATGCCGCGGGTGCTCGGCTACCTGCGCCGCACCGTGGCCCGCTACGGCGCCCTGGCCGGGCTGGCCCGGCTGGTCGACCGGATCGAGGCGGACGCGCCCCGTGTCGGCTACACGTTCTGACCCCCCCCAGGGCCGGGCGCTTCCTTGCGATCCGCCCCTGCGGGCGATGATCCTCGCCGCCGGGCGCGGCGAACGGATGCGCCCGCTCACCGACACCGTCCCCAAGCCGCTGCTCGAGGTCGGCGGACGTTCGCTGATCGCCCGCCACATCGACGCGCTGGTCGGCGCCGGCATCCAGGACATCGTGATCAACCACGCCTGGCTCGGCGCGCGCATCGAGACGGCGCTCGGCGACGGCCGCGCCTTCGGGGCGCGAATCCGCTATTCGCCCGAGGCGAGCGCGCTCGAGACCGCCGGCGGCATCGCGACCGCCCTGCCGCTGTTGGGCGACGCCCCCTTCGTGGTCGTCAACGGCGACATCTTCTGCGACTTCGACTTCGGGCTCGCGCGGGGCATCGCCGCCCGCATGCGGACGGCCGACCTGCTCGCCTGGTGCGTGCTGGTCGCCAATCCGGCCCACAACCCGGCGGGCGACTTCGGGATCGACGGCGACCGCCTGCTCGCGCAGGCGCCGGACCTGCTCACCTTCGCCGGCATCGGCCTGTACGCGCCCGCGCTTTTCGCTGGCATCGCGGCGGGCACCCGGGCGCCGCTCGCACCCCTGCTGCGCGCGGCCGCAGCGCAGGGGCGCGCCGGCGCCCAGGTCCACGCCGGACGCTGGACCGACGTCGGCACGCCGGCGCGGCTGGCCGAACTCGATGCGGAACTCGGGACCCGTGAATGAATCGGACGCGCCCATGGCGCGGCCAGCGGGTTCTCAGTGCACAATGATCGACGCCATGACCAACACACCCACAGCACAGGCGCCGGCAGCGGGCGCGGCGAACCGGGCGGCCCGCCGCCAGGCGGTGATCGAAGCGATGCGCGCCGCCGGTGGCGGGGTCGCCATCCTGCCGACCGCGCCCGAGCGCATGCGCAACCGCGACAGCGACTACCCCTACCGCTGGGACAGCTATTTCCACTACCTCGCCGGCTTTCCCGAACCCGAGGCGGTGCTGGTGATCGTCGCCGACGCCGACCGCGCCGAATCGATCCTCTTCTGCCGCGAGAAGAACGAGGAACGCGAGACCTGGGACGGCTTTCGCTACGGGCCGCAAGCCGCCGCCGAGCATTTCGGCTTCGACCGCGCCCTGCCGATCGGCAGCCTCGACGAAGAGGTGCCCCGGCTGCTCGCCAACCGCGGGGCGCTGTTCCATGCGCTCGGCGCCGACGACACGCTCGATGCGCGGGTCCGGCTCTGGCTCGGCGAAGTACGGGCCCAGGCCCGCGCCGGCATCGGTTCGCCGACCCGCGCGATCGATCTCCTCTCGATGCTCGACGAGATGCGCCTGCGCAAGGACGAGCTGGAACTCGACACCATGCGCCGCGCCGCCCGCATCTCGGCGGCGGCCCATCGTCGCGCCATGCTCGCCAGCGCACCGGGTCGCTTCGAGTACGAGATCGAGGCCGAACTGCTCTACGAGTTCCGGCGCCAGGGCTCGCAGGCGCCGGCCTATGGGTCGATCGTCGCCGCCGGGCGCAATGGCTGCGTGCTGCACTATCGCAGCAACGATGCCTGCCTGCGCGATGGCGACCTGCTGCTGATCGACGCCGGGTGCGAACTCGATGGCTATGCCTCGGACATCACACGCAGCTTCCCGGTCAACGGCCGCTTCAGCGGCGCCCAGCGCGCGCTCTACGACATCGTGCTGGCGGCGCAGCACGCGGCGATCGCGGCGACCCGACCCGGCGCGCGCTTCGACGAGCCCCATGACGCGGCGCTCGCCGTGCTCGCCCAGGGCATGATCGACACCGGCCTGCTCGCCGGCAGCCGCGACGGCGTGATCGAATCGGGCGCCTATCGCCGCTTCTACATGCATCGCACCAGCCACTGGCTCGGCATGGACGTGCACGATTGCGGCGAATACCAGGAGCCGGGCGAGCGCGACGCCGACGGCAACCGGCCCTGGCGGATCCTGCGTCCCGGCATGGTGCTCACCATCGAGCCGGGCATCTACGTGCGGGCCGCCGACGACGTGCCGCCAGCGCTGCACGACATCGGCATCCGCATCGAGGACGATGCCGTCGTCGATGCGCAGGGCTGCGAAATCATCACCGCGGACGTGCCCACCGATCCCGACGAGATCGAGGCGCTGATGCGCGCCTGAGCATGGCGCCCGAATCGCCGCCCCGGATACGCCTGACCGGCACCGGCCCGGTCGCGATGGCGCTCGCGCTCTGGTTGCGCCGCCAGGGGCTGGGGCCGGCGCGGATCGACTGGATTCGCCAGGACCGGCCGGTACCCGAGGCGATCGCCGCGCGCGCGATTGCGCTGTCGGCGGGTTCGGTCCAGCTGCTCGAGCGGGTGATGCCGATGCCGCGCGCGGCCACGATCCACGATGTCGACGTGCGGGTCGACGGCCATCCGGGCAGCCTGCGCATGGCGCACGAGGAACACGGCCTGCCGGCGCTCGGGCAGGTGGTGCGCTACGGCGAGCTCGTCGCCGCGCTGGGCGCGGCCGCCAGCACGGCGGGCTTCGGGCCAGCCACGGCCGGGCCGCACGACACCCCGGCGATCGAGATCTGCGCCGACGGCGATACCGGCGCCGACGCCGAAGTGCGCAGGTTCGGGCAATGCGCCCTGCTCGCCGAGCTCGAGGCCGAAAGCGAGCGCCATGGCGTCGCCTTCGAGCGCTTCGGTGCCGATGGCCCGCTCGCCCTGCTGCCGCTGCCCGAATCGAATCGCCACGCACTCGTGTGGTGCGACCAGCCCGACGCCTGCCGCGCGCGCGCCGACATGCCCGCGGCCGCGTTCGAAGCCGCGCTCGGGCACGCCTTCGGCAGCAGCCTCGGCAAGCTGCGCCTGGTCTCGTCACGCCATGTCGCGCCGCTGGTTCGCAGTCTGCGCCGGGAAACCTTCGACGGGCAGCGGGTGATGATCGGCAATGCGGCGCAGGCCCTGCATCCGGTCGCGGGCCAGGGGCTCAACCTCGGGCTGCGCGATGCCTTCGAGCTCGCCCAGGCGCTGGGCGATGCCGGCGACAGCGCCGCCGCCCTGCGTGCCGCCTGCGCCAGCCATGCCCGCTCGCGCCAGCGCGACCGCCTCGCCACCGTCGGCGCCACCGACCGGCTCGCCGTGATGTTTGCGCAGCCGGCGGTGCGCGCCGCCGCCTCGATGCTGCTGTCGACCCTCGACCTGGTACCGCCGGCCCGGCGCGGTATTGCAAAGGGCTTCATGTTCGGCTGGCGCGGCTGAACCGGCTTCGGATTCGACCGCATGGCCGCGTTGGAGCGCCTTGCCGTGCAACCGTACTGTCCGCGGCGCCCCGCCTTGCCCTGCGATCGAATCCGAACCCGATGGAACGGATTGCGGTGCACATTTGTTGGGCAGCGGGTTTCCGATAGAATGTCCCCGAGCGGCAATGCGCGCGCGGCATCGACGACGCGCTGGCCCGCCGGCATACGCAAACCACCAGAGCCCCGCCCACCCACGATGCAGCTCGGCCCGTACACGCTGCCGAACCCGGTATTCGTCGCGCCCATGGCCGGCGTCACCGATCGGCCGTTTCGCCAGCTTTGCCGGCGGCTCGGCGCCGGCTACGCGGTCTCCGAGATGGCCGCCTCCAACCCGCGCCTCTGGCACAGCGTCAAGACCTCGCGACGCATCGACCACGCCGGCGAGATCGAGCCGCGCGCGGTGCAGATCGCCGGCGGCGACCCGCACATGATGGCCGAGGCGGCGCGCTTCAACGTCGATCGCGGGGCGCAGGTGATCGACATCAACATGGGCTGCCCGGCCAAGAAGGTCTGCAACCTCGCGGCCGGCTCGGCACTCATGGGCGATACGAGTCTCGCCCTGCGCATCATCGAGGCGGTGGTCGCGGCCGTCGACGTGCCGGTCACCGTCAAGATGCGCACCGGCCCGACACCCGATTCGCGCAATGCCCCGATGCTCGCGCGCGCCGCCGAGTCGGCCGGCGCCGCCATGATCGCGGTACACGGGCGGACCCGCGCCTGCGCCTATCGCGGCCACGCCGAATACGACACCATCGCCGAGATCAAGTCGCGCCTGCGCATCCCGGTGGTCGCCAACGGCGACATCGACAGCCCGCACAAGGCGGCCGCGGTGCTCGCGGCCACCGGCGCCGACGCGGTCATGATCGGCCGCGCCGCCCAGGGCAACCCCTGGATCTTCGCCGACATCGCGGCCTGGCTCGCCGATGGCACGCGCCGCCCAGCGCCGGAGCCGGCCGGATTCGTGCAGGTACTCCACGAACACCTGCTCGACCACTACGCCTTCCACGGCGAGCGCACCGGAGTGCGCACCGCCAGGAAGCATGTCGGCTGGTATCTCGCCGGCCGACCGGGCGCGGGCGAGTTCCTCGCCCGCTTCTTCCGGATCGAGTCGGCCGAGGAACAGCTCGCCGCGATCCTCGATCTGGCCGATGCGGCCGGCCCCGGATCCGACGAACCGCCGCAATGCGACCGGAGACTCGCGGCATGAGCAGGAACAACAACAGCATCGACGAAGCCGTCATCCGCAACCTCGAGCGCTATTTCCGCGACCTCGAAGGCGCGCGGCCACAGGCGGTCTACGACATGGTGATCCAGGCGGTCGAGCGCCCGATGCTCGAAGTCGTCATGCGCCATGCGCAAGGCAACCAGCTGCGGGCGAGCGCCATGCTCGGCATCAACCGCAACACGCTTCGCAAGAAGCTGATCAACCACGGCCTGCTCGGGCAATAACCCGCGCACCGGACCTGTACAGGCAGACCATGCAGAAAATCGAAAGGGCACTGATCAGCGTTTCGGACAAGTCCGGCGTCGTCGAACTCGCACGGGCGCTGGCCGATGCCGGCGTGGCGATCCTATCGACTGGCGGCACCGCGAAGCTGCTGGCCGAGCACGCCATTCCCGTGACCGAGGTCTCCGACCACACCGGCTTTCCCGAGATGCTCGACGGCCGGGTCAAGACCCTGCACCCGAAGATCCACGGCGGCCTGCTCGCCCGCCGCGACCTGCCGGCGCACATGGCGGCGCTGGGCGAGCACGGCATCGATCGCATCGACCTGCTGGTGGTCAACCTCTATCCGTTCAGCGCGACGGTCGCCCGGCCCGGCTGCAGCTTCGAGGACGCGATCGAGAACATCGACATCGGCGGCCCCACCATGCTGCGCGCGGCCGCCAAGAACTTCGGCGGCGTGGCCACCGTCGTCGACCCGGCCGACTACGAGGAGATCGTCGCCGCGGTGCGCGATGCCGGCGGCATCGAACCCGCACGCCGACTCGCCCTGGCGAAGAAGGTCTTCGCGCATACCGCCGCCTACGACGCCGCGATCACCAACTACCTCACCGCTCGCGATGACGGCGACGACGCCGCCATGCGGACCCTGCCCGACGTGTACACCCAGCAGTGGCACAAGGTGCAGGACATGCGCTATGGGGAGAACCCCCACCAGGCCGCCGCCTTCTATCGCGATGCCGAGCCCGCCCCGGGCACCCTGGCGCACTATCGCCAGTTGCAGGGCAAGGAACTCTCGTACAACAACATCGCCGATGCCGATGCCGCCTGGGAGTGCGTCAAGAGCTTCGAGGCGCCCGCCTGCGTCATCGTCAAGCACGCCAACCCCTGCGGCGTCGCGATCGCGGCCAGTTGCGGCGAAGCCTATGCGAAGGCGCTCTCGACCGACCCGACCTCCGCCTTCGGCGGCATCATCGCGTTCAACCGTCCGCTCGACGCCGAGGCCGCGGCCGAGGTCGCCCACCAGTTCGTCGAAGTCCTGATCGCGCCGGGCTTCGCCGACGGCGCGCGCGCCGTCTTCGCCGCCAAGCAGAACGTCCGCCTGCTCGAGATCCCGATCGCGCCGGGCGGCAACGCCTTCGACTTCAAGCGGGTCGGCGGCGGCCTGCTGGTGCAGACCCTGGACGCCCGCAACCTCGCCCCCGAGGAACTGCGGGTGGTCACCGAGATCGCGCCCACCGAGGCCCAGCTCGCCGACCTGCTGTTCGCCTGGCGGGTGGCCAAGTTCGTCAAGTCCAACGCGATCGTCTTCTGCGGCAACGGCCAGACCCTCGGTGTCGGCGCCGGCCAGATGAGCCGGATCGACTCGGCCCGGATCGCCTCGATCAAGGCGAGCAACGCGGCGCTGTCGCTGGCCGGCTCCGCGGTCGCCTCGGACGCCTTCTTCCCGTTTCGCGACGGGCTCGATGTCGTCGTGGATGCGGGCGCGGGCTGCGTGATCCAGCCCGGCGGTTCGGTGCGCGACGCCGAGGTCATCGCGGCGGCCAACGAGCGCGGCGTGGCGATGGTGTTCACCGGCGTGCGGCACTTCCGGCATTGACAGCCGCCGCCGCCCATCCGGCCTCCGACATCGTCCTGGGCGTCGACCCGGGACTGCGGCGCACCGGATTCGGCCTCGTCTGCCGGCAGGGGGGACGGCTCGCCTATGTCGCCAGCGGCACCATCCGCACCCCGGACGCCGATCTCGCCACCCGGATCGGCGTCATCTACACGGGCCTGGCCGAGATCGTCGCCGAGTACCGCCCGGATGAAAGCGCGATCGAGAAGGTGTTCGTCAACGTCAATCCCGCCTCGACCCTGCTGCTGGGCCAGGCGCGCGGCGCCGCGATCGCCGCGCTGGTGGTCGCCGGCCAGCCGGTGCACGAGTACACCGCGCTGCAACTCAAGCAATCGGTCGTCGGCCACGGCCATGCCGCCAAGGACCAGATCGCGGCCATGGTGCAGCGCCTGCTGGCGCTGCCCGGCCCGCCCGCGCCCGACGCCGCCGATGCGCTCGCCTGCGCGATCTGCCATATCCATGCCGCCAGGTTCGCGCTCGGGGCGACCGCCGCGGCCGGGGCCACGGGGGCCGCGATCCGGCGCCGCGGCGCGCGGATCCGCGGCGGCCGGGTAGTGTAAGCTCGCGGCCATGATCGGACGACTCTCAGGCAAGCTGCTCGTCAAGCGGCCGCCGGCCCTGCTGGTCGACGTCGGCGGTGTCGGCTACGAGGTCGAGGCGCCGATGAGCACCATCTTCGAGCTGCCCGCGATCGGGGCCCCGGTCACGCTGCTCACCCATCTCGTCGTGCGCGAGGATGCCCACCTGCTCTTCGGCTTCCGCACCGAGGCCGAGCGCGACGCCTTTCGCCAGCTGATCCGCATCTCCGGCGTCGGCGCCCGCATCGCCCTCTCGCTGCTCTCGGGCATGTCGGTCGATGAACTCGGCCGGGCGGTCAGCACCCAGGACGCCACCCGCCTCACGCGAGTGCCGGGCATCGGCAAGAAAACCGCCGAGCGCCTCTTGCTCGAGCTCAAGGGCCGCTTCGCCGCCCCCCTGGGCGCCGACGGCGAGGCGCCCCCCGTCGCGGCGCTCGCCGACGTGGTGCACGCCCTGGTCGCCCTCGGCTATTCCGAACGCGAAGCCGATGCGGCCAGCCGCAAGCTGCCGCCCGATGTCGATGTGTCCGACGGCATCCGGCAGGCGCTCAAGTCACTGGTCAGGGCATGATCGAGCACGACCGCCTGATCGCACCGGCGCCGGCCTCACCCAACGAGGAAGTGGTCGAGCGGGCGCTGCGACCGCGCGCGCTGGCCGACTACATCGGCCAGCCCCGCATCCGCGAGCAACTCGACATCTTCATGTCGGCTGCGCGCCACCGCGCCGAGCCGCTCGACCACCTGCTCCTGTTCGGTCCGCCCGGGCTCGGCAAGACGACCCTGGCCCACATCGTCGCGGCCGAGATGGGGGTCAACCTGCGCCAGACGTCCGGCCCGGTCCTCGAGAAGCCCGGCGACCTCGCGGCGCTGCTGACCAACCTCGAGCGCAACGACGTACTGTTCATCGACGAGATCCATCGCCTCTCGCCGATCGTCGAGGAGATCCTCTACCCGGCGCTCGAGGACTACCAGATCGACATCATGATCGGCGAAGGCCCGGCGGCCCGTTCGATCAAGCTCGACGTCGCCCCCTTCACCCTCGTTGGCGCGACGACCCGCGCCGGCATGCTCACCAATCCGCTGCGCGACCGCTTCGGCATCGTCGCGCGACTCGAGTTCTACAGCGACGAGGATCTCGGCCGGATCGTGACCCGCTCGGCGCGGCTGCTCGAGGCCGACATCTCCGCCGCCGGCGCCCGCGAGATCGCGCGCCGCTCGCGCGGCACGCCGCGGATCGCCAACCGGCTGCTGCGCCGGGTGCGCGACTACGCCCAGGTGCGCACCGGCGGGATCATCGACGACGCCGTCGCCGATGCCGCGCTGCGGATGCTCGATGTCGACGTGGCCGGCCTCGACCTCATGGATCGCGCGCTGCTGTCGGCGATCCTCGAGAAGTTCGGTGGCGGCCCGGTCGGGCTCGACAACCTCGCCGCCGCGATCAGCGAGGAGCGCGAGACCATCGAGGACGTGATCGAGCCCTACCTGATCCAGCAGGGCTTCCTGCAACGCACCCCACGCGGGCGCGTTGCCCTGCCGGGGGCCTGGCGCCATTTCGGCCTGGCCGCGCCCGGCAGCTCGCCGACCGGCGATCTCTGGGACGACGGCGAGCCCGCTGCGTCCTCCTGATGCCGGACTTCATCGAACGCCTGTTCGAGGCGACCCCGCGAACTTTCGTGACCACCACCGTGGTGGTGGTCAACGTCCTCGTCTGGGCGCTGACGGTGCTGCTGGGCGCCGACTGGATGTCGCCGAGCCCGCAGGCCCTGCTCGTGCTCGGCGGCAACTTCCTGCCGATCACCCTCGAGCAACCCTGGCGGCTGATGTCCTCGACCGTGCTGCACGCCGGCATCATCCATCTCGGCTTCAACATGTGGGCGATGCTCAACATGGGCCGGATCGCCGAGCGCTTCTACGGCAATGCCCAGTTCGCGATCATCTACCTCGCCGCCGGCCTGTTCGGGTCGCTGGCGAGCCTGTTCTCGTCGGCACGGATCGCCGTCTCGGTCGGCGCCTCCGGCGCCATCTTCGGCGTCGCCGGCGCCCTGCTGGCCGCCCTCTTCACCAAGCCGCACAAGCTGCCGAAGGGCCTGGTCGCCTCGATGCGGCCGTCACTGGTGATCTTCGTCGGTTATTCGCTGTTCATGGGATTTACCGCCACGATGATCGACAATGCCGCCCACATCGGCGGGCTGGTTGCCGGCTTCGCGCTCGCCACCGTGATGGCCGAACGCTTCGACTGGGATGAGTACCGGACCCACGGTGCGCGGCGGGCCGCCCTCGCGGCCGGCGGCGCGCTCCTGCTCGCCGGCCTGGCCTGGCAACTGGTCCCGCAACCGGCGGGCATGCTGCGCTGAAGTGGGACGCCGCGATTGATAGAATCACCGATCGACGAATTCGTTCCTCCCGACGGCGTGCCATCAGAATCCTCGAACGCCGCCGCCCGATCGGTCTTCAGCTGGCCGGTCCGCGTCTACTATGAAGACACCGATGCGGGCGGCATCGTCTACCACGCGAACTACCTGCGCTTCTTCGAGCGGGCCCGCACCGAGTGGCTGCGCTCGCTCGGCGGGCCATCGCACGCCGAGATCGCCCAGGCCCGCGACGAGGTCTTCGTAGTCCGCGACATGCGCATCGAGTATCTCCAGCCCGCCCGGCTCGACGACATGCTCGGCATCGAGCTGGCGATCGTCGACGGGCGTCGCGCCTCGGTCACCTTGCGCCAGTGGGCCTGCCGCCAGGGCGAGGACAGGATCCTCGCCGATGCCGAGGTCCGCATCGCCATGATCCGGCGCCGCGATTCACGCCCGGTCGGGCTGCCCGACTGGCTCACCCAATCCATCCAACCGGGGACCACCCGATGAACCAAGACCTGTCGATCCTCTCGCTCGTGGCGGACGCGAGCCTGCTGGTGCAGGCCGTGATGCTGCTGCTGGTGCTGATCTCGATCGCTTCCTGGACGGTCATCTTCCGCAAGTTCTTCACCATCCAGGCCGCCAACCGGGCCGCCAACCGCTTCGAGGACGAATTCTGGCGCGACCGGGAGCTCGGCCAGCTCTACCAGCAGATCCGCGATTCGCGCAAGGATCCCGGCTCGATGGCGCGGATCTTCGACGCCGGCATGAGCGAGTTCCTGAAGTCACGCCAGCAGACGCCGGGCGACCCGCAATCGATCGTCGACGGCGCGCGCCGCGCGATGCGGGCTTCCTACCAGCGCGAGATGGACATGCTCGAGTCCGGCCTTCCGCTGCTCGCCACGGCGGGCTCGGTAAGCCCGTACATCGGCCTGTTCGGCACCGTCTGGGGGATCATGAATGCCTTCCGGGGGCTGGCCAATGTCCACCAGGCGACCCTCGCGGCCGTTGCACCCGGTATTGCCGAGGCCCTGGTCGCCACCGCGATCGGCCTGTTCGCCGCGATCCCCGCGGTCATCGCCTACAACCGCTATGCCCATGACACCGACCGGCTGTCGAGTCGCTTCGACAGCTTCATGGAAGAGTTCTCCAACATCCTGCAACGGCAGGCGCGCTAGCGCGCGGCCCGCATCGACCCGGAGGTCGCCACGATGGCTGCGATCAGCTCACGCAACGGCAACCGGCGCTCGCGCCGGATGGTCAGCGACATCAACGTCGTGCCCTACATCGACGTCATGCTGGTGCTGCTGGTGATCTTCATGGTCACCGCGCCGCTCCTGCCCCCCGGCCAGATCGAGCTGCCGACCGTCGGCAAGTCGAATGTCCTCGCCGAGCCCTACATCGCGATCGAGATCGGCGCCGACCAGCAGATGTCGGTCAAGCTGCGCAACTCCGATGATCCCTACGAGGCGCAGGCGACCCGCGGCGACCTGTTCGGGATCATCTCCAACCTGCGGCTCGAGAAGCCGCTGCCGGTCGGCATCGCGGCCGACAAGGCGGTGCCCTACGAGGCGGTGATGTTCGTGCTCGACGGCCTCAAGCGCGCCAACGTCGACCGCGTCGGGCTGCTCGGCGAACCGGAGGGCCGGTGAGCACCAAGCGGTCATCGGCCGAGCGCTTCCCGAACCGCCCGCGGCCGTCGCGCCGGGGCCGGCTCAAGGCCCTCGGCCTGGCGCTGCTGATCCACCTCGCCCTGGTGGCGATGCTGGTAGTGGGCGTGTCCTGGAAGTCGAGCGAGCCGCCACCGGTGATCGCCGAGCTCTGGACCCCCGCGCCCGCCATGGACCAGCCGGAGCCGGAGCCGCAACCGACGCCACCGCCGGAGCCCAGGCCCGAGCCCCAGCCCGCGCCGAAACCCGAGCCGAAGCCCGAACCGCCGCCGGAACCCCAGCCGGATCCGCAGATCGCGATCGAGAAAGCCCGGCGCGAAGCGGAGGAAAAGCGCAAGCAGCAGCTCGCCGAGGAACAGAAGCGCAAGGCCGAGGAGGAGCGCAAGCAGCAGCTCGCCGAGGAGCAGAAGCGCAAGGCCGAGGAAGAACGCAAGCAGAAGCTCGCCGAGGAGCAGAAACGCAAGGCCGAGGAAGAACGCAAGCAGAAGCTCGCCGAAGAACAGAAACGCAAGGCCGAGGAAGAACGCAAGCAGAAGCTCGCCGAAGAACAGAAAC
>CAYZBJ010000018.1:29561-58296 GCA_964476625.1 uncultured Burkholderiaceae bacterium
GCAAGGCCGAGGAAGAACGCAAGCAGAAGCTCGCCGAGGAGCAGAAGCGCAAGGCCGCCGAACAGGCCCGCCGCGAGCGCGCCGAGGCGGATCGCCAGCGCGCCGAATACCTCGAGCGACTGCAGCAGGCCGCCGGCGGCAGCGAAACCGGCGCCGCGCAGGGTGCAGCCAGCGGCGGCGCGAGCGGCGCCCGGGGCAGCGTCGGCGGCAGCGGCGCCGATGCCGGCTACCAGGCCAGGCTCGGCTCTGCCATCCGCGCGAACACGAGCTTCCTGGTGCCGCCCGACCTGCGCGGCAATCCGAAGGCCGAGTTCGCGGTCCGCCTGCGCGAGGACTGCAGCATTGCGTCGGTCACCCTGCGCAAGTCGAGCGGCCATTCCGGCTGGGATCTCGCCGCCGAGCGGGGCATCCAGCGTACCGACCCGTTCCCGCGCAGAAGCGACGGTACCTGCCCCTCCAGCTTCGTGATCGACCGGGGCCCGCGTGACAACTGAAGCATCGCGAGGGCGCATCGAAGCAGCCAACGCGCTTGGGCCGCGGAGCGTCCGCTATAATCCCCGCAACTCTCTCTCCCCCCGTTCGCCGCGAACCGTGGCGAACGCGCCGTTCCCGACGACCCGAGCAATGACCGATCGCCGAATCATGAACCGTACCCGTGTTCTATTCCGATGCGCCGCGGCACTCGTCCTCGCCGGTGCCGTGGCCACTGCCCACGCCCAGGAAATGCGGCTCGACGTCTCCGGCGTCGGCGCCAGCCAGTACCCGATCGCGATCGGGAACTTCGCCGGCGATGGCCAGCTGCCCGAGGACATCGCCGCGGTGATCCGCAACGACCTCGCCGCGAGCGGGATGTTCCGCATCATCGAGACCGGCGCGACCATCTCCGACAGCGCCACGCCCGACTACGCGACCTTGCGCTCGCAAGGCGCCGATTCGGTCGTCGGGGGCTCGTTCGCCCGCCTGGCCGACGGCCGCTACGACGTGCGCTACCGCCTCTCGGACAGCGTCCGCCAGCGTGGGCTCGGGGGCGAATCGATCGTCGCCGGCGCCAGCGACCTGCGCTACGCGGGCCACCGGGCCGCCGATTTCGTCTTCGAGAAGCTGACCGGCCAGAAGGGCATCTTCTCGACCCGGATCGCCTTCATCACCAAGCAGGGCGGCCGCTACCGGCTCAAGATCGCCGACTGGGACGGCCGCAACGAGCAGACCTCGCTCACCTCGCCCGAGCCGATCATCTCGCCGTCCTGGTCGCCCGATGGCAGCCGGCTGGCGTACGTATCCTTCGAATCGAAGAAGCCGGTCGTCTATGTCCACACCCTCAGCAGCGGGCAACGCAAGGCGGTCGCCAACTTCAAGGGCAGCAATAGCGCGCCGGCCTGGTCGCACGACGGCAAGACCCTCGCCGTCGCGCTCACCCGCGATGGCCTCTCGCAGATCTACCTGATCGCCGCCGACGGCAGCGGCGAACCGAAGCGGCTGGTCTCCTCGAGCGGCATCGACACCGAGCCCTATTTCTCCGCCGACGGCAAGTCGATCTATTTCACCTCCGACCGTGGCGGGTCGCCCCAGATCTACCGGGTCGCCGCGACCGGGGGCGCGGTCAACCGCGTCACCTTCGAGGGCAGCTACAACGTCAGCCCGCGGGTATCGCCCGACGGCCGCAAGCTCGCCTACGTGACCCGTCGCGACGGTGGCTTTTTCATCATGATCAAGGACCTGGCCAGCGGCGCCGAGACGCAGCTGTCCGACCGTGGCCAGGAAGAGTCCCCGAGTTTCGCCCCCAACGGCCTGTGGGTCATGTACGCTACGCGCGCCAACGGACGCGACATGCTGATGGCAGCCTCCGTGGACGGTCGCGTCAAGCAGCGGATGAGTTCCGACGCCGGCGACATCCGCGAACCGACCTGGGGCCCCTTCGGCCAGTAAGGCCAGCTCTCGCCCACCATTCCCGGCAAGCAACCTGGATCCCAGATGGAGAATCCCTCAATGAACCGTACCCGGACCCTTTGGACCCTGCTCGTCTGCGCCGCCCTCGCGGGTTGCGGCTCGAGTGTCGAGCTCGACGACAGCAAGGAAGCCATCGTCGAGTCGCGCGATACCGGTACCGTCGGCGCAGGCGCCGACGGGATCGGCGATTCCAGCCGGAGCGTCCAGCAGGTCGATGCCGGCCAGCAGCAGGACCCGCTCAACGACCCGGCCGGCATCCTCGCCAAGCGCAGCGTCTATTTCGACTTCGACAGCTTCGTGGTGCGCGACGAGTACCGCCCGCTGGTCGAGGCGCATGCCCGCTACCTGACGACCAATCGCAGCCGCCGCATCGCGATCCAGGGCAACACCGACGATCGCGGCAGCCGCGAGTACAACCTGGCCCTCGGCCAGAAGCGCGCCGAAGCGGTCCGCCGCTCGCTGGCCGTGCTGGGCGTGGGCGAGCAGCAGATGGAAGCGGTAAGCTTCGGTGAAGAACGCCTGCGCGCGACTTCCGGCGACGAGGCCGCTCACGCCGAGAATCGCCGCGCCGACATCGTGTACCAGTAAACAGGAGCAGTGCGGCGACGGCCGGCTCCGGGTCGAACCGGCGACCGACCGCCGTCGACGGAAGCGCCCATGAGCCGAACGATCACCAACCCCGCTGCCACGCTGGCGCGCGCCCTGCTGGTCGCCCTGTTCGCGCTCACCAGCATGCCCGCCCATGCGCTGTTCGAGGACGACGGCGCACGCAAGGCCATCCTCGAACTGCGCGCTCGCGTCGACCAGCTCGCCAATGACTTCGAAGCGCGGCTCTCGCGCCTCGAACAGGTCTCGCAGGGCCAGCTGCAGTTGCAGAACCAGATCGACGAAATGCGCCAGGAGATCGCCTCGCTGCGCGGGCAGGTGGAGGTCCAGGCCAATACCCTGTCCAGGACGCAGAAGCAGCAGCGCGATCTCGCCAGCAGCGTCGATTCGCGCCTCAAGCGCTTCGAGCCGGTCCAGGTCACGATCGACGGCAAGAACGAAACGGTCGACCAGGCCGAGCGCCGGGCCTTCGAGGCTGCGCTCGCCATGTTCCGCAGCGGCGACTTCAATGCCGCGCGTGGCGCCTTCGACGCTTTCCTCGTCCAGTTCCCGGACAGCCCCTACGGGCCGAGCGCCAGCTTCTGGCTCGGCAGCAGCCAGTTCGCGCTCAAGGACTACGCGGCTGCCATAGAGACCCACTCCGCCCTGGTCGCGAAGCACCCCGAGAACCCGCGCGCGCCCGACGCCATGCTCAACCAGGCCTACGCCCAGATCGAGAGCGGCAAGAAGACCGCGGGCCGCCAGACGCTCCAGACCCTGCTCGAGCGTTACCCCTCGGCCCCCGCCGCCCAGGCGGCGCGCGACCGGCTCGCGGCGCTGCGCTAGGCGCCGCCGCGCCACCATGTCCGAGATCGAGTTCGCGGCGCTCGGCGAGCGCGTCGTCTGGATCACCTTCGCGATCGCGATCGCGCTCGGCGCCATCATGTCGCGCTCGCGCTTCTGCACGATGGGCGCGATCGCCGACATCGCGAACATGGGCGACTGGTCCCGGATGCGGATGTGGCTGTGCGCCATCGGGGTGGCCATCCTCGGCACCCAGGCGCTCGCCGCGACCGGGCTGATCGACCTCGGGGCGTCGATGTACACGACCCCGAAGCTGATCTGGCTGTCCTACCTCCTCGGCGGCCTGCTCTTCGGCTTCGGCATGGTGCTGGCCTCGGGCTGCACCAGCAAGACCTTGCTGCGCATCGGCGGCGGCTCGCTCAAGAGCGTGGTGGTCTTCGTCGTGCTCGGGCTGGCCGCCTACATGACGCTCAGGGGCATCTTCGGGGTGTTCCGCGTCGGTGTGCTCGACCCGGTCGCGATCACCCTCTCGCCCGGCCAGGACCTGCCCTCGCTGCTCGGCGGCAGCCCGGCGCTTCGCTACGGGCTCGGCGCGGCCTTCGGGCTGGCGCTGCTGGCCTTCGCCCTCATGGACCGGGAGTTCCGCCGCTTCGACCTGCTGCTCGGGGGTTTCGGCATCGGCCTGGCGGTGGTCGCGCTCTGGTACGTGAGCGGCCATGTCGGCCACGTCGACGAGAACCCGTTCACGCTCGAGGAAACCTTCGTGCGGACCAATTCGGGCCGGCCCGAGTCCTTCACCTTCGTTGCCCCGATGGCGTACACCCTCGAACTGCTGATGTTCTGGAGCGACGCCAGCAAGGCCGTGTCGGTCGGCATCGCGGCGGCGCTCGGCGTGATCGTCGGCGCCTTCCTGTACGCGATCATCACCCGCGAGTTCTACTGGGAAGGCTTCGGCAGCGTCGAGGACACCGCCAACCATCTCGTCGGCGGCGTGCTGATGGGCGTGGGCGGGGTCACCGGCCTCGGCTGCACCGTCGGCCAGGGCATCACCGGCCTGTCGACCCTGTCGCTGGGCTCCATGCTCGCCTTCGGCGCGATCGTCGTCGGCGGCTTCCTCGGGGTGCGCTACCAGACCTGGCGCACCGACAAGCTGCTCGAAGCGCTCGACGCGGCGTGAACCCGGGCACTACGCGCCGCCTGCCGCAGGAGACCACGCTGCGCCTGCAATCCGGCGCCCAGGTCGATTGACCGCTCCCCGGATTTGGCGCTATATTTGCGAGCTTCGCATTCGCCGCAGCGGATGCGCCGGGGGTCGTTAGCTCAGTTGGTAGAGCACCGGACTTTTAATCCGATGGTCGGCGGTTCGAGCCCGCCACGACCTACCAGAATTCACGGGCCTTGCAGCGATGCAAGGCCCGATTCGCTTGGTTCCCCGCCAGGCGAACGCGGCCCCGGCGGCCCATCCGGGCCTCGACAGGGTCCCGATCGCGTCCTGATGTAGCCCCGATGTCGGCTCGCTTCGTATAGAATGCGAATCGATCTCATCCTCGTTAATTCGGTTCTCTCCCATGCGCACTATCCATCGGGGTGGGTTCATGCCCGCCGCCGACTTCGCGCACCAGCCGCCGATCGAAAACCCGCACGCCGGTGATCGCCGCCCGCCCGAGGGCGCTGCGTCCCGCCACGGGCCGACGCCGGTTGGTCGCCAAGGTGCCACGCGCTGGCGTGACGGCCTTCCCGCGGCCATGGCCGTCGTCGCCCTGCATGCAGCGGGAGTTGCTGCCGCCATCCTCGGACTCGGCGCGACTCCACCCCCGCCGGCAGTCATCGCGCCGCCGTCGATCGCGGGTGTCCTGGTGGCCGAAGCGCCGCAAAAACTGGTCGAGCCGACGCCGGCACCGGCGCCGCGGGAGCTGCCCATGCCCGATCCGGAGATCGAGCTGCCGCCGCCGCCCAAGCTCGAGCCGCCGCCCCCACCGCCCAAACCGAAACCCAAGCCCAAGCCCAAGCCCAAGCCCAAGCCCAAGCCCAAGCCCAAGCCCAAGCCGATACCGGCGGTGAAAGCGCCGCCCACCGAGCGCTCGGTCAGCGTGCCCGAGGAGGTCGATCCCGTGCCGCCCCCGCCCGAGCCCGCCCCGCCGCCGGTCGTGGCCCCGCCGCCGGCACCCCCCGTGGCCGTCGCGCCAGCGGCGCCCGAACCTCGCGAGGCCGTGGCGCCGCCGCCCGTGGCGCCGCCGGTGGCGGATGCTTCCTACCTGCGCAACCCGGCGCCGGTCTATCCGACCCGATCCCGGCGCCTGGGGGAGGAAGGGCGCGTGGTGCTCGAAGTCCTGATCCTCGCCAACGGGCGCGTCGGCGATATCAAGGTCAAGCGCACGAGCGGCCATACGGCGCTGGACCAGTCGGCGCTCGACGCGGTGCGGCGCTGGAACTTCGTGCCCGCCAAACGCGGCGACGAGCCGATCCCCTACCGCTACGAACTTCCCGTGATCTTCTCGCTCAGGTCCTGAGGCAGGCATCGGACAGAGCCGGGCACATCACATCCACCGGATCATCGACATCCAGGAAACCACGTCATGGAACTGACAAGCGCTTCTCCCTACGGTCTGCTGACACTGTGGAACCAGGGCGACCTGATCATCAAGACGGTCGCCGTGATCCTGCTGCTGATGTCCCTCGTGACCTGGTGGCTGATCATCACCCGCAGCTGGCGGCTGATGAAGCTGCGCCGCGCGGCGCGCGCGGCCAACGCGTTCTGGCATACCCGCAGCTTCGACGAAGGCCTCCAGGCCCTGCAGGCAAGCGGCACGCCGGCCCCGGGGCTCAATCCCTTCAACCTGCTGGCGATGGAAGGCCGCGCCGCGGTCGCGCACCATGAAGCCAACCGCAAGGAGCTGCACGGACAGCTGAGCCTGGCCGAGTGGGTGATCGATGCCTTGCGCGGCGCCATCGACGACAGCAGCGAACGGCTGCGCTCCGGCCTGTCGGTGCTGGCCTCCATCGGGTCGACCGCGCCCTTCGTGGGCCTGCTGGGTACCGTGTGGGGGATCTACCATGCGCTGATCGGCATCGGCGCCGCGCAGCAGGCCAGCATCGACCAGGTCGCCGGGCCGGTCGGCGAGGCGCTCATCATGACCGCTTTCGGCCTGGCGGTGGCGATACCGGCGGTGCTCGGCTACAACGCCCTGAGTCGCGCCAACCGCAGCCTGACCGGGCAGCTACGGCGCTTCGCCCGGCAGCTGAGCAGCTATTTCCTGACCAGCCACCCGGGCGCGGCCGACAGCGTGCAGCCGCAGGAGCAAGGCGCGCCGGCCATGGCGCCGCACGGCGCGGGCAGGTCCGGCAAGGGTGCGCCGCCTGCGTCCCTGGCCACCGCGGAGGGCTGACATGGCAGCATCGGTGCACGACTTCGATGACGAGGATGCCGAAGTCAGCGACATCAACATGGTGCCGCTGATCGACATCATGCTGGTGATGCTGATCATCTTCATGATCACGATGCCGGTCCTCACCCAGCAGGTCAAGGTGGACCTGCCGCGGGCGACAGCCGCGACGGACCCCCAGGAACCCGAGCGGGTGACCCTGGCCGTCGACGCCGAAGGCAAGGTCTTCTGGAACGACGAAGCCATCGACGCGGCCGCCCTGCAGTTGCGGCTCGAGGATGCGGCCCGCCAGGAACCGCAGCCCGAGCTGCACATCCGTGGCGACCGCAAGACCGAGTACGAATCGGTGCTGCAGGTGATGGCGGCAGCGCAGCGCGCCGGCGTCCAGAAGCTCGGCTTCGTGACCCTGCCCGGCGATGCCGACGCGCCGGCGCCTCCGGCCGCCGGGACCGGCGCGCCGGACGGGGCGTCCAACGCAGCCGCAACGACGGGCTTGCCGGCCCAGCCCGCCCCGGACTCCCGCTAGGTTCGGTCGCCGGCCCGCCGGCGAACCGCCCCCCTCGCTCGCAGGGTCGCCGGCATGTCGAGCGTCCCGTCGGACGATAGCACCACGCCGTAGTCGCGGCGGGCAGCCTCGACGCTTACGTAGCCGAACCGGACGTCCGCGACCACTGCCTGCGGGTCGCGGGCAAAGGGGTCGCCGTAACCCCCGCCGCCGCCACTCAGGATGCGGGCGCGCTCGCCGGCGCGCACCGGCCATTGCCCCTTGCCGAGACTGCGTCGCACACCGGCGTCGTCGATGAGTTCGCCGGCCGGCGACATGCCCGGCCCGCCTCCCTCGACGCCCCAGGGCGGACAGCCGATGCGTTCGATCTTGGCGAGCAGGGTCAGGTCGCGGTCGAAGCGATAGACCTTCTCGATGCCGAGGCCGCCGCGAAAGCGTCCCGGGCCGCCGCTGTCGACACGCAGGCGCTTGGCCTCGATCCGGTACGGATAGCTCGCCTCCTGCATCTCCACCGGGACATCGCGCACGTCGCCGTGCGTCATCGAGCGAAACGGCCCCGGACCGTCGCGATCGACGAAAGCGCCCCAACCGCCCGACATCGCGTCGAGGCTGAGGAAACGCTCGCCGTCGTCGTCGGCGCCACTGATCGTGTGGGTGCCGTAGATGCCGTGGTGGCCGGCGGGAACCCGGCCGTCGAGCACCGGCGCAAGTGCGGCGATGATGGTGTCGACCACCGTGGCCGAGGTGTTGCCGGCGCCGCCCACCGGCGCATCGGGCCGCGCGCTCAGGAACCTGCCGTCCGGGATGACGACATCGACCCGCAGGAAATCCCCCTCGTTGACCGGGGTCGTGCCCGCGAAGAGGAATTTCGCCGCCATCCGCGCGACCGCTACCGCACCGCCGTCGCGCCCCGCGTTGAAGGGTCCGGCAAGCTGTTCGCTCAGTCCGCTGAGATCGATGACGAGGCGGCCATCGGCGATGCTGACCGCGACGTCGATGCGGATCGGCTCTCCCACCCGAACGCCGTCGTCGTCCATGAAGGACGATGCGCGCCAGGTTCCTTCGGGAAGCGCGCGCAATGCACGCTCCATCGCCCGGTCGGCATCGGCGATCATCTCGTCGATGGCAGTGAGCACGGCGGGCGCACCGTACTGGGCGATGATCTCCTGCATCAGGTCGTGCCCCATCCGGCAGCCACCGAGCTGCGCCTCGAGGTCCCCCATCAACAGTCGCGGGAAGCGGGTGTTGGTCTCGATGATGCGGAAGATGTCGCGCACCCGTTCGCCACGACTCACCAGCTTGACGGTCGGGAACTGGATGCCCTCCTGGAAGACATCGGTGGTATGCGGCGAGAAGCATGAGCCGACGACCGCGCCGCCGACATCGACCCAGTGCATCAGCACCGCGAAGAACCCGAGCAGTTCGCCGCCGGCGCGCACCGGCGTATAGGCGACGACATCGTTGATGTGCTTGCCGAGCACCGCCGCCTCGCTGCAGATCAGGACGTCGCCCTCGTGCATCGCTTCGGCGCCGAGTTCGCGCAACCCGGCCTGCACCGCCAGGCCGATCGCATTGGCGACGAAGGCCGGCAGGCTGTACTTCGACTGGGCGACGAGCCGGCCGTGCGCGTCGACGAAGCCGACCGCATAGTCCTTGTATTCGCGCACCAGCAAGCTGAACGAGGTCCGCTCGACGTTCTTCTCGATCAGGTTGGGCACCGCGACCAGGCGCTGCCTGACGACCTGCAGCTCGATCGGATCCATCGCCCCGGCCGCGCTCATGCCGGCGCCCGCGCCGGGATGCGCAGCCGCATCTCACCGAGTTCGCCGACCACGAGGGATTCTTCCGGCGCGACGATGGTGGTCGAACTGTATTCCTCGATGATCGCCGGCCCTTCGATCATCGTATCCGGCGCAAGGTCGGTCCGACGATACACCGGGGTGGCGAGCCGGCCTCCCGCCTGCGCGAAGTAGACCTCGCGCCAGCGTGGCCCGGAATCGGTGTGCGCACGGGCAGGGTCGCGCCCGCCCTCATCGGTACCCACGGCGTCGGCGCGCAGCGCCGGCTGCTGCAGCCTCACTTCGCAGACCACCCGCAGTACCGCCAGCTGGATCCGGGCGGCCTCGTTGAGATGGCCATAGCGGACCCGGTAGGCTTGCTCGAAAGCCTGGCCACAGTCGGCCGCCGACATCGCCGGCGAGAGCGCCACCCGCACCGTGTGGCTCTGGCCGACATAGCTCATGTCCGCTTCATGGCGCAGGGTGACCGGCGCATCACCGAGATCGCGCGCCAGCGCCTCGCGCCCCTGCTCGGCCATCGTGGCAAAACAGGCCCGCGCCGCTTCGATGGCGGCATCGGACAAGGGCATCATGAAGCTGTGGTCGACATCGTGGCGCATCGGCGCGAGCAGCATCCCGAACGAGGAGAACATGCCGGGATGTGGCGGAATCACGACTTCGCCGATCCCGAGGCCGCGGGCGAGCTCGGTCGCGAAGATCGGACCACCGCCGCCGAATGCGAACAGGCTGAAGCCACGCACGTCGCGGCCGCGCTCGATCGTGATCTCCTTGATCGCGTTGGCCATGGCAACGCAGGCGAGGTCGAGGATGCCTTGCGCGACCCGGTCGATGCCGTCGGCCCCGTCATAGCCGAGCGGGCCGGCAAGCTGCCGTCCGATGCCTTCGGCCGCCGCCCGCGCATCGAGCGGCAGTGCGCCGTCCATGAAGCTGCCGGCGCCGAGCCGACCAAGCACGACGTTGGCGTCGGTCACCGTCGGCTCGGCGCCGCCGCGGCCGAACGCGATCGGCCCGGGCTCGGAGCCGGCGCTGCGCGGGCCGAGTCGCATCCGGCCATGGGCGTCGAGCCAGGCGATCGAACCGCCGCCGGCGCCGACCTCCACGATGTCGAGCACCGGCGTACGAATCGGGAAGCCGCGCTCGTAGCCGTTGACATGGTAGGTGCTGACGACCTCGAAACCGGCGTTCTCGATCAGGGCGCATTTCGCGGTGGTGCCGCCCATGTCGAAGGCGATCATCCGTTCGATACCGAGCCGGGCCGCATAGGCGGCGGCGCCGGCGCAGCCGCCGACCGGCCCGGATTCGACCAGGGCCACCGGGCGCGCCAGCGCGGCGCCCGCCGACATCACCCCGCCGCTCGAGCCCATCAGGTGGAAGCGCCCTGTAAAGCCACGCGCGCCCAACTCGGCCTCGAAGGCCTCGATGTAGCCGCTCATCCGGGCGCCGACGAAGGCGTTGGCCGCGACGGTGGCCGTGCGCTCGTATTCCATCAACTCGCGCGTCAGTTCGCTACCCCGGGACACGAACACGCCGGGCAGCAGCGCACGCAGTACCTGCTGCGCCTGTTGTTCATGCTCGGGATTGCGCCAGGCATGCAGGAAGGAGATGGCGACCGCCTCGATCCCGGCCTCGCGCAGCCGCGCCGCCAGCACTTCGAGCCCCGCCGTGTCGAGTGCGACGAGTACGCGCCCCCGGGCATCGATCCGCTCGTCGACCTCGAAGCGCAGGTCGCGCGCAATGAGGGGCGGGTCGCGGCGGTAGTGCAGGTCGAAGGGATCGGCGCGATTGCCCCGGCCGATCTCGAGCACGTCCCGGAAACCACGGGTGGTGACGAGCGCGGTCCGGCCGCCCTCGCGCTGGATGAGCGAATTGATGACGTGGGTCGTGCCATGGGTGAAGACGAGTGCGTCGGCCGCCGCCACCCCGGTGGCGGCGAGCCCGGTCATGGCGCCGACGACGAGGTTGCCGTAGGTCGTGAGCGTCTTGCCGAAGCGGGTCGCGCCGCTGCGGGTATCGTGGACCGCCAGGTCGGTGAAGGTGCCGCCGGTATCGGCCGCGATCAGCCAGCTCATGCGTCGACGCCAGCCTCGCGTCGACGGTCCGCGAGCTTGCGCAATACGCGCTCGAAGACTTCGACCGGCTGGCCGCCGGAGATCAGGTGGGTATCGTCGATGACGATCGCCGGCACTGCGTGGATCTCGCGCTCGCGCCAGAAGGCTTCGCGCTCGCGCACCGCATCGGCGAACTCGCCCCGCGCGAGCACCTCGCCGGCGCGACCGGCATCGAGCCCTGCGGCAACCGCCGCTTCGACGAGGACTTCCTCCGAGGCCGGACTGCGTCCCTCGGTGAAATACGCCGCGAGCAAGGCCTTCTTGAGCAGGCGCTGCTGGCCCGGCTCGCCGTTCTCGCCCTCGGCCCGGCCTTCCTCATGCGCCCAGTGCAGCAGGCGGTGGGCATCGAAGGTGTTGTAGATCCTGCCGCGGCCTTCGGGGCGGAACACGAAGCCGACTTCCGCGCCGCGCTGGCGGATCATCTCGCGCGTGGCGGCCTGTTGTTGCGGCGAGGAGCCGTATTTCTGCGCGATGTGCTCGCCGATGTCCTGGCCATCGGGGCCCATCTGCGGATTGAGCTCGAAGGGCTGGAAATGGATTCGTGCCGACAACTCGCCCTGCAGGCGCTCGAGCGCCGCCTCGAGCGCGCCCAGGCCGATGGCGCACCAGGGGCAGGAGACATCGGAAACGAAGTCGATCCGGAAGGCGGGTTTCATGTGGGGGTCTCCAGGCCGTGCGGTCCCCTCATCTTACGGCGCTGGCACCGTCGTTGCCCGCGCACGGGGTTTCGGCCGCGCTACACTCGACGGATCGGCACCGCCGCAGCCTGCGACCGCCTCCTCGGCCTCTTCGATCCGGCCTCTTCGACCCGACCCGCCATGTCCGACAAATTCGAGTTCCTGCGCAGGCACTTCGTCCAGGGCACCCCCCAGATGGCGGACATCGGCCTGGTGGTGACCCACCTCGAGAGGAGCCGCGGCTCGATGTCGATGCCGCCGCGCCCCGAGTGGATGGGCGATCCGGCCCGCGACCTGATGCACCCGGGGGCGATCACCGTGCTCGCCGACTCCTGTTGTGGCCTCGCGGTCGGCGCCGCGCTCGAGACCAACGACACCTACGCGACGCTCGACCTTCGCATGGACTACCTGCGGCCGGCCTCCCCGTCGCGCACGACCTACTGCGACGCCCAGTGCTATCGCATCAGCCGCAGCGTCGCCTTCGTGCGCGCCGAAGTCCACCAGGGCGAACCGGACGAACCGGTCGCTGCGGCGCAGGCAGCCTTCATGCTGTCGACCCCCTCGGGCCGGAAACCCGGCCCCGGCCAGGCAGGCGCGACGCCGCAGGCCACCGGGACCCTTGCGTCCGCAACCGCCGCCGCGATCGCCTCGCGGGCCTGCGCACCGGGCGATGCCGCGGACGATGCCGCCTGGCACCCCCCGGCCGCCAGCGAGCCGGCGATGCCGCGAGGCGCGATTCCCTATCTCGACTACCTCGACATCCGGATCGCACCCGATCCCGATGCCCCGATCTTCCGCCTGCCCTTCGACCCGAAGCTGATCGGCAATCCGTTCCTGCCGGCGCTCCATGGCGGCGTGGTCGCCGGCTTCGCCGAGACCGCCGCGATCCTGCACCTGAACCAGACCCTGCGTGGCGAGAAATTGCCCAAGGGCATCGACTTCTCGCTCGACTACCTGCGCGGCGGCCGCCCGGAGGAGACCTTCGCGAGTTGCGACGTCGTGCGACGCGGCAACCGGGTCGCGCTCGTCCAGGTCCGCCTGTGGCAGCGACAGCCCGACACCCCGATCGCGGTGGCCCGCGCCCACTGCCTGCTCACCACAGCCGACTGATTTCCCCCAGCATCGAATGCGATGATCGACGACGGCCGCCAGGTTCCCGACCAGAGCGTCCTCGATGCCGACGTCTGCATCATCGGCCCCGGCCCGGCCGGCCTGGTCCTGGCCGAGGAACTCGGCGAGCGCGGACTGGCCGTGGTGTTGCTCGAGGCCGGCGGGCTCGCGGACGAACCGGTCGCCCGCACGCTGTTCGCCGCGCAGGCCGACCCCGATCCTGGCCTCGATCTCTATCCGGACATCGGCAGCCTGCGCGGGGCCGGCTTCGGCGGCACTGCCCGCCAGTGGTGCATCGAGATCGAGGGCCACGCCTGGGTGCGGATGGCAAGACTCGACGCGCTCGACTACCGGGCCCGCGACTGGCTGCCGCACAGCGGCTGGCCGATCGACGAACAGGTCCTCGCGCCCTATCTGGAGCGGGCGATGCGGCGCGCCGGCTGCGACGAGGCGTCCTTCGATCCGGCGCCCTGGATCGACGACGAGCGCGGCGGCTTCCGCTTCGCCGACGACAGCATCGAACACGGCCTCTTTCGCTTCGCCCCCCGGGACCGCTTCACCCGGGACGCCCAGCGCACGATCGCGGGCCTGGCGAACGTGCGCTGCCTGACGATGTCCTGCGCCGTGGCGCTCGAAACCGGGGCGCGCGCCGACGCGGTCAGCGCAGTGCGGGTGCGCTGCCTCGGCGGTGGCGGCTTCCGGGTTCGCGCCGCCCAGGTGGTCCTCGCCCAGGGCGGCTTCGAGGTGCCCCGCCTGCTGCTCGCATCCAACGAGGTCGTGGCAGCGGGGCTGGGCAACGCGCATGACCAGGTAGGCCGCTTCCTGATGGACCACCAGATCGTCGACACCGGCACCCTGCGCGCACCCGGGGGCGGCCTGCCCCGGGGCGCGGGCGCCTACGACCTGCAGCAACGTGGCGCGGCCCGCGGCCTGCCCACGTTTCGGCTCGCCGCCGACCTGCGCGAGCGCGAAGGCCTGCTGTCGGCCGCGGCGCTGCTGTTGCCGCGAGCCCGGCATTCCCTGCGCCGGCGCATCCAGCGTCCCTTCGGGCGAGGCGTGACATGGCGCTCCCCGGCGCGGCTGGCGCTGCGCGAACTGCGCACCGGTGCACGGGCGCCGACCAGCTCGGCCGGCCCGCCGAGCCGGCTGCGATTGCTCGCGCGCATCGCCCGCGGCATCGATGACCTGCTCTACCACCAGACCCGCTATCGCCGCGCGTTTCGCCCCGCCTTCGACATCGACCACGGCGGCTGGTCCGGGACCGCGGATCGCGAGTCACGCTTCGACGGGCTCGACATCTTTCTGCTGTGCGAACAGGCGCCCGATCCCGACAACCGCATCAGCCTCGGCACCGAGCGCGACCCGCTCGGCGTGCCCCGGCCCCGCATCCGCTTTCGCTGGAATCCGATCGACCAGCGCAGCGCAGCGCGCAGCCAGGCGCTGCTCGCCGCCGCGTTCGCCCGGGCCGGCATCGGCGAACTGCGCTACGAGCATCGGGACGGCACGCCCCTGGTGACGCAGATGTCGACCCATCACCCGGCCGGCACGGCACGCATGTCGGTTTCGCCACGCGAGGGCGTGGTCGATCCCGACTGCCGGGTACACGGTGTCCGCAACCTCCATGTCGCGAGCAGCGCGGTCTTCCCGACCGCCGGCCATGCGAATCCGACGCTGACCATCATCGCGCTGGCCATTCGCATCGCGGACACGATCGCCGCCGGGCTGCGCGACGCCCCGCGGTCGCCTAACCGCGACTAACGAAGGCCTGGCGCCGCGCCGAGTTCGCCGAGCCGGGCGCGCTGCGCGGCATCGAGCGTCCGCTCGGGCGACAGCTCGATCACGTCGCAGTTGGCTTCCTCGCCATCGCGATCGATGACCAGGAAGTCGCGCTGGCCGCCGATCGGGATCAGGGGGTGGTGCCAGGCCCCGGGGGCGAAGTTCACGCCCTGGTCGCCACGTGCGACGAAGGCCTCGATCGCCGCCGGCGCGACTGTTTCACCGGGCGGGCCCACGACGACCAGCCAGGGACCGCCGCCGATCGGCACGAAGGCCTGCGAGCCGAGCGGATGGCGCTCCATCATGCGGATGACGATCGGCGCACCGTCTTCGGCCTGGCAGCGAAAAATGCTGAGGATGGCGCGCCCGCCGGGGCCGGGCTCGATGCGGGCGAGATCGTGGAAGCGGACCGAGGAGCCTTCGTTGATCGGGTAGCTGCGCGCCGCCGAAGCGGCATCGATGACGTCGCCGTAAGGGGCGAAGGCCGCTGCCTCGAGCGGCCGCAGGCGCAGCGGCGGGAGGGATGGTGCGGGCATGGCTTCCCCGGTCAGTGCTTCCCGACGCTCTAGAGGATCAGGCCGCCGTCGACCGGCAGCGTCTGGCCGTAGACATAGGCGGCCAAGGGCGAGGCCAGGAAGAGCGCCACGCCGGCCATGTCCGAAGGCAGGCCGAGCCGACCGGCCGGGATATTGCGCAGGCTCGCCGCCAGCCGCTCCGGATTGTCGGTCGTGACCTTCGTGAGCTTGGTATCGACCAGGCCCGGCGCGATGCCGTTGACCCGGATCCCTTCGCCCGCCCAGGCCTGGGCCAGCGTTCGGGTCAGGCCGACAGCGCCGGTCTTCGAGGCGTTGTAGGCCGGATTGCCCTTGGTCGCATGGTAGGCGGCGGTGGAACTCACCGTGATCAGCGCCCCTCGGGACGCCTGCAGCATGTCGTGGAACTTCAGGCTGCAGTCCATCAGGCTGTTGAGGTTCAACTCGATGACCTTGCGAAAGCCGATCGGGTCGAACTCGCCGCGCCGGTAGATGACCGTGCCCTGCGACAGCACCAGGACGTCGAGCCGGTCGAAAGACGGTGCATGGCGCTCGATCGCGCCCGGATCGGCGAGGTCGACCTGCGCGTACCGCAGCCCGGCGAGGTCCGAGCCGTCGGCAGCGGAATAATCGGCGGCCGCGGGCCGGGTGCCCCAGACATGCACCGTGGCGCCGTTGTCGAGAAAGGCGCGCGCGATGCCATTGCCGATGCCGCTCGAGCCGCCGACGACGAGCACCGTCTTGCCGGTGAAGTCGAGTGGATTGGCCATGCTGTGTCTCCTCCCTGCCTCCTCGGCGAATCCCCGGTGCGACGCCTGGCGTCGCACCGGGCCTGCCGCTGCAATCAGATCCGCTCGATGATGATCGCCGGCGCCATGCCGCCGGCGGCGCACATCGTCACCAGGCCGCGTCGCAGGTCACGGCGCTCGAGTTCATCGAGCAGCGTACCGATCAGGATCGAACCGGTTGCGCCGATCGGGTGACCGAGGGCGATCGCGCCGCCATTGACGTTGACCTTCTCGCGATCGATCTTCAGGTCGCGGATGAACTTCTCGGTCACGACCGCGAACGCTTCGTTGATCTCGAACAGGTCGATGTCGTCGAGCGTCAGTCCCGCCTTGGCGAGCACCTTGCGGGCCGCAGGGCCCGGCGCATTGAGCATCAGGGTCGGGCAGTCGCCGATGTTGGCGGTGGCCACCACCCGGGCGCGCGGCTTGAGCCCGTGCTTCTTCGCATAGGCGGGAGACGCCAGCAGGATGGCGGCGGCGCCATCGACCACGCCCGAGGAGTTGCCGGCATGGTGGACATGGTCGAACTTCGCGTCCGGATACTTCTGCCGGATCAGGCTGCCGTAGGTCGTGCCCTTGTCGTCGATCTCGAAGTCGGCCATCGCGGCGAAGGCGGGCTTGAGTCCGGCGAGGATCTCCGGCGTCGTACCCGGGCGCGGGAACTCTTCGTGGTCGAGGGCGAGACTGCCGTCCTCCCGGTAGACCGGCACGAGGCTCTTCGCGAAATGGCCACCGGCGATGGCGTGCGCCGCCTTGCGCTGGCTGTCGAGCGCGAGCGCATCGACATCGGCCCGCGTGATGCCTTCCATCCCGGCGATCGCATCGGCGCACACACCCTGCTGAGACTGCGGGTGCTTGGCGCGCAGGCGCAGGTTGCCGCTGTCCATCATCGGCGGGCCGTCGCCGCCGCGGTTGCGGGGCATCGACATCATCTCGGTGCCACCGGCGATGACGAGGTCTTCCATCCCCGACATGATCTGGGCGGCGCCGAAGGCGACCGTGGTGATGCCCGAACCACAATAACGATCGAGGGTCACGCCCGAAGACCGGATGTCGTAGCCGGCGTCGAGTGCGGCCATGCGCCCGAGGTCGCCCGCCTGCTTGCCGATCTGGGCGCTGGTGCCCCAGATGACATCCTCGACATCGGCGGTGCGAAGTGAATTGCGCTCGGCGAGCGCGCGCAGCACGGTCGCACCGAGATGCTGCGGATGCAAGTCCGCAAGGGCGCCCTTGCCGGCCTTGCCGATGCCGCGGGGAGTGCGGCAGGCGTCGATGATCAGTGCTTCGGCCATCGGAGATTTCCTTCTGCTTGGGGTTCGGCGGATGCGGCGCGTGCCGCTGGATTCCAATCTGTTTGTCTGACAAACCGCGAGTATCATATCAGCCTCGCCTGCCACTTCCACCGCCTTGCCGAACCCGAACGATACCGCCGCAACCCGGCCCGCGCCGCGCTTCGAGAAGCTGCGACGGGTGCCAGGCTATCGGGTGCTCGCCGAAGCGATCACCGAGCGGGTACTCGCGGGCGAGATGCGCGAAGGCGATCCGCTGCCGACCGAGATGGAATTGTGCGAAGCCTTCGGGGTGAACCGCTCCACCGTGCGCGAAGCGATCCGCGTGCTCGAGGAAGCGCGCCTGCTGCATCGGGAAAGCGCCAAGCGCCTGGTCGTCAGCCACCCTTCGCCCGAGGACATCGGCCAGCAGTTCGAACGCATGCTGCGGTTGCAGGAAATCAGCTTCGAGGAGTTGTTCGAAGCGGTTTCGGTGGTCGAGCCGCCGATAATGCACCTCGCCGCCATGCGCCGCAGCCCGGCGCTGCTTGATACTCTCGCCGGATTGCTCGCTCGCATCGAATCGCTCGTGGCCGATGGCACCGCCCCCACCGAGATCAACGCCGAATTCAGCAACGTGGTCGCGCGCATGAGCGGCAACCGGGCGCTCGTACTTGCGCATGGACAGCTCAATGGCCGCTCGTACCGACGCTTCCAGACTTTCGTCTTCGAGAACGTCGCCGTTGCCGGCCAGCGGCTGCTGGTCGCCCGGCGCGCGATCCTCGCCGCGCTGCGCGCCGGCGACGCCGACGAGGCCGAGCGCTGGGTGCGACGCCAGATCCAGGATTTCCGCCGCGGCTACGAACTCGCCCTAGCAACGCGTCCGGGCGAGCTCGCGCCCCCGGCTCGCGCGGGCAACGCACCGACCGCCTCCAGGGCCGTTCGCAGCTCGGCCTGACCGGCCGGCGAAAGCGGCGCCTGCGGCGGGAGGGGATCGCCGACCTCGTAGCCCTGCATGACCAGCCCGCCCTTGATGCAGGCCGCGAGATTGTGCCGGGCGAAAGCCTGGTTCAGGTCCCAGAGTCGGGCCTGCAGCGCCATCGCCTCCGGCCAGCGACCGTCGCGGCACAAGGTGTAGAGCTCGACGCTCTGGCGCGGCACGAGGCAGGCCGGGCCCGCCATCCAGCCGACGCCGCCGATCAGCATCACGCAGGCGGGAATGTGCGCCGACGCCGCGCACACCTTCATCCGGCCCTCGACCCGGTTGATGATCGACAGCAACCGGCCCGTGTTGGTCGATGCATCCTTGATCGCCAGCACGTTGTCGATGTGCGAGAGTCGCTCGATCACCGCCAGCGACAGGTCGGCGCGCTGGAAGTTGGGATTGGTGTAGAGCACGACCGGCAGCGGGGTCGCCGCGGCGATCGCCGCGAAGTAATCGTGCACGCCGTCGTCTGCAAGCGGAAAATAGGCCTCGAGGATCGCGAGGATGCCGTCGCAGCCGATCGCCTGCATCTCGCGCGCCTGGCGCTGCGCCTCGGCGATGGTGGTCGCGGCCACGCCGGCGACCACCGGCACCCGGCCGCGGGCGGCCTCGACCACGACCTCGACCACCCGGCGGCGCTGCGCCCAGTCGAGGTAGGCGAACTCGCCGGTCGAGCCGAGCGGCGCGAGGCCGTGCACCCCCGCCGCGATCAGGTCATCGACCAGCCGGGCGAGCACTTCGACCCGGACGCCGCCATCGGCATCGACGGGCGAGACAAGGTACGGATAGACACCGTGGAAATCCATGCTCGAATCCTCCAGTCGTGAATCGACCGTACGATACCGCAAGCGGCCCGCCCGGCCGTCGAGCCGCGCCGCAACCCCGTCGACGATGGGCCATCGGCGCGGCCACCGAGTCGCCGCGGCATCTTACCTTTCCCAGGAGACAGTCCATGTCCGAAGCTCCCGTCCTCACCGCGGTCGATGAACGCGGTGTCGTCACCGTCACCCTGAACCGGCCCGCGGTCAACAACGCCTACAACGGTGCGATGATCGATGGCATCCTCGCCGCCCTGGACGGATTCGCCGACATCCCGGATGCGCGCGTCCTGCTGCTGCGTGGCAACGGCCGGCATTTCCAGGCCGGCGCCGACCTGAAATGGATCACGTCGGTGCGTGCCGACGACGAGGCAACGAATCTCGCCGTCTCGCGATCGACCGCCGAAGCAGTCGATCGCCTGAACCACCTGCCGGTACCGGTAGTGGCCATGGTCCAGGGCGGCTGCTTCGGTGGCGGCACCGGCATCGTCGCCGCCTGCGACGTGGTGGTCGCCGCCGACGACGCGGTGTTCTCCATCGCCGAGGCGCGCTGGGGCCTGCATGCGGGCATCATCATCCCGCAGCTCAACGACGCGATGTCGGTTCGCCAGGTGCGTCGCTACGCCCTGACCGGCGAACGCTTCGATGCCGTCGAGGCGCAGCGGGTCGGCCTGGTCCACGAGGTCGTCCCCGGGGCGCGACTGGAATTGCGGGCCCGGGAGATCATCGACGCGATCCTGCAGAACGCGCCCGGCGCCCTGGCCCGCACCAAGGCCCATGTCCTCGAGCACGCCTGGGGCACGATGCCGGATTCCGTGATGGCCAGCCTGGTGGCCAGCCATGCCGCGGCCCGGCTCGGCGAGGAGGCCGGCGAGGGGCTCGCGTCCTTCGTTGGGAAACGCAGCGCCGCCTGGGCACCCAAAGCCTGATCCTGGGTCGCCTTCGGCCGCATGGCCGCGTTGGGGCACCTTGCCGTACTACCGTACTGCCTGCGGTGCCCCGCCTTGCCCCGCGACCGAAGGCAAGCCCCTCTTGAAGTTGCCTTCGGCCGGATGACGCGGGGCGCCAGCGGCGGCCCCGCGCGCGTCAGAACAGGAGGTTCGGCAGGAACAGTGCGATCTGCGGGATGTAGGTCACGGCGATGAGGAAGGCGAGCAGCACCGACAGCCAGGGCAGTGCCGCGCGGATGACCTCGCCGATCGGCATCTTCGTTATCCCCGCCGTCACGAAGAGATTGAGCCCCACCGGTGGCGTCACCATGCCGATCTCGAGGTTGACCACCATGATGATGCCCAGGTGCACCGGGTCGATGCCGAGCTCCATCGCGATCGGGAACAGGATCGGGGCCATGATCAGGATGATCCCGGTCGGCTCCATGAACATGCCGGCGATCAGCAGCAGGATGTTCACGACGACCAGGAAGGCCCAGGCCGGCATGCCGAGGTGGACGATGTACTCGGCGATGATCTGCGGGATCCGCTCGGTGGTCAGCACATGCGCGAACAGCAACGCATTGGCGATGATGAACATCAGCATCACCGTGACCTTCGAGGCATCGACCAGCACCGCGGGCACCTGCGTGAAGCCGATGTCGCGGTAGACGAACACCGCGATGATGAAGGCATAGACGGCCGCCACCGCGGCCGCCTCGGTCGGGGTGAAGATGCCGCCGTAGATCCCGCCGAGGATGATGACGATCAGCAGCAGGCCCCAGAGCGAATCGCGACCGGCGACCAGCACCTCGCGCATCGAAGCCCGCGGCTGGCGCGGCAGGTTGCGCTTGGTCGCGAGCACGTAGATCGCGATCATCAGCAGCACCCCGAGCATGATGCCCGGGACGACGCCGGCCATGAACAGCTTGCCGACCGAGGTCTCGGTGGCCGCGCCGTAGACCACCATCACGATCGAGGGCGGAATCAGGATGCCCAGGGTGCCCGCGTTGCACACGACACCGGCGGCGAAGCCCTGCGGGTAGCCCGCCTTGACCATGCCGGCGATCACGATCGAGCCGACCGCCACCACGGTGGCCGGCGACGAGCCCGACACCGCCGCGAACAGCATGCAGGCGAGCACCGAGGCCATCGCAAGGCCGCCGCGCAGGTGGCCGACGCAGGCGATCGCGAAGCGGATCATCCGCTTGGCGACACCGCCGGTGGTCATGAAGGCGCCACCGAGGATGAAGAACGGGATCGCCAGCAGCGTGAAATGCTCGGAGGTCTCGTAGAGCTTGAGCGTGAGAGAGGCGAGCGAATCGGTGCCGAACAGCAGGATGGTGAGCAGCGAGGACAGGCCGAGCGCGACCGCCACCGGCATGCCCATGAACAGGAACACGAACAGCAGGACGAAGAGCATCGTGGTGGTCATCGATCGCTCCCCGGAAGCTGGTCGTCGTCGAGGAGCTTGAGCGCCTCCTCGGTCTCGTCGGCCAGCAGCCCGCCACTCTCGCCGCGCACCACGTGCACCAGCACCTCGCAGAAACGGTAGAACAGCAGGGCGAAGCCGATCGGCAGCACCGCCCTTGGAATCCACTGCGGGATCGGGATGTCCTGCGCGAGGATGCCGATCTCGTAGATCTTGGACACGTAGGTCCAGCTGCCGATGAACACGATCAGCGTGTAGACCAGGCACAGCAGGGTGGCGATGATCGTGACCACGCGCGCGATGCCGCGCGGCAGGATCCGCACGAGGACGTCGACGCCGATGTGCGCGCCGACCCGCACGCCATAGGAGATGCCGAAGAAGATCAGCCCGCCGAACAGGAACGTGGTCAGTTCCAGCGCCCAGACGAAGCTGTAGTTGAAGACGTACCGCGCGACCACCTGCATGAAGGTGATCAGGGTCATCAGTGCGATAAGAAGGGCGACCAGGCCCTCCTCGAAGCGCCCCACCCAGCCGGCTTTCATAGGTCCGGTCTGCTCCGGTCGGACCGGCCCCCGCGCGGGGGGCCGGTCACCACTTGTCGTGGATTATTTGTTGTGGCCGAGCGCCGCCTTGATCAGGTCCGCGCCGATGTCGCCTTCGAATTTCTTCCAGACCGGCTCCATCGCCTTGCGCCAGGCAGCGACGTCGTCCTTCGAGAGCTCCTGGATCTTGGCCTTGCCGGCTTCCTCGATGCGCTTGCGGTCACGCTCGTTGAGATCGTTGGCCAGCTTGTTCGCATGGGCGGTCGCCTCGTCCATCGCCTGGCGCAGGCCATCGCGGACATCGGCCGGCAGCCCTTCCCACCACTTGGAGTTGGTCACGACCATGTAGTCGATCACGCCGTGGTTGGTGTTGGCGATGGTCTTCTGGACTTCGTGGAACTTCTGCGAATGGATGTTCGACCAGGTGTTCTCCTGGCCATCGACCACCCCGGTCTGCAGCGCCTGGTAGACCTCGGCAAACGCCATCTTCTGCGGGTTCGCGCCGAGCGAGCGGAACTGCGCCTCGAGCACGTCGGAGGCCTGGATGCGGAACTTCAGCCCCTTCACGTCTTCGGGACGCGTCAGCTTGTCCTTGTTGGTCGACAGCTGCTTCATGCCGTTGTGCCAGTAGGCCACGCCCTGCAGGCCGCGGTTCTTCATCTCGTCGAGCAGCGCCTTGCCATCCGCGCTTTGCTGGAAGCTGTCGACCGCGGCGATGTCATCGAACAGGAACGGCAGGTCGAAGAGCTGGATCTTCTTGGTGTAGCGGTCGAACTTCGACAGCGACGGGGCGATGAACTGGACATCGCCCAGCAGCAGCGCCTCCATCTCCTTGCCGTCGCCAAACAGCTGCGAGCTCGGGAACACCTGCACGTCCACCTTGCCCGGCAGGAGCTTCTCGGCGACTTCCTTGAACTTGAGCGCCCCCTGCCCCTTCGGCGTGGACTCGGCCACCACGTGGCTGAACTTGACGACAATGGGCGACTGCGCGAACGCCGGCATCGAGAACGACAGCGCGGCGGCACCCGCCAGGATCCATCCGGTGAATTTCATCTCGTATCCCCTCCTGGAATCATTCAATGGTCGCCGATCCCGCCGCGACGGGACACCCCGGATTCCCCGGATGCGGTGCTCGGCCAAACCTCCCGGCAACGGCCGGGTTCGCGGCACTATAAGCGGCGCGCCCCTGTCAGGCAAGCGACAACGATGGGTCGGAACCCGAATCAGGACAGCCAGGACAGCAGCGGCAACCACGGAATGATGAGGGCGAGGGCGATGCCGACCGCCTGGTCGGGATCGATCCGGTGCAGGAATTTCATGGCGAGGCTCCCGAGGGCCGCGCCGAGGGATCACGGCGCGTCGACCACAGGATCGGGTCGGCGGGGCTCACAGGACGAGCCCGCCGGAAGAATCAGCGCCGCGGTGGCGTGCAGCCCACGACGGGGCCGTCGAGCCGGGTTTCGAAATCGGCCAGTACCCGGTAGAGCTCGCGCATCGCATCGTCGCCGAGGCGCTCGGCGATACCGGCGTAGCGCGCCTCCGAATGCGGACCGACCCGCTCGATCAGGGCCCGGCCGGCGGCGGTGATCGCGATGCTGGCGGCGCGGGCGTCGTCGGCCTCGATCTCGCGCCGGACCAGGCCACGCTCCTCGAGGCCGCGCAGGATCCGCGTGAGGCTCGGACCGCTGATCAAGGTCGCCGCCGACACCCCCGAGGCCCGCATCGGCGGGCTGTCGAACAGGGCGCGCAGCACCCGCCACTGCTGCTCGGTCACCCCGTGCTCGCGCAGGATCGGGCGGAACTGCGCCATCACCGCCTGGTGGGCCCGCAGCAGCAGCATCGGCAGGGACTGCGAGAAATCCCGCAGCGGCCCCGGGCTGGCCGATTCAGTCATCGTGCGGGCCGGCCCGGCCATCGGTTGCGTCCTCATCGTCGACCGGATTCGAGAGCACGCCGATGCCATCGACCTCGACCTCGACGCGGTCGCCCGGCACCAGCCAGCGTGGCGGATCGAAACGGGCGCCCGCGCCGGTCGGGGTGCCGGTGACGATGATGTCGCCCGGCTCGAGCCGCATGAAGGTCGACAGGTAGGACACCAGCATGTCGAAGGGAAACATCATCCTGGCGGTGTTGTCCTCCTGGCGCAGTTCGCCATTGACCCGCGTGCGCAGGCCGATGTCGGCGAAGTCGCCGCACGCATCGGCGGTCACGATCCAGGGCCCGATCCCGCCGGTGGCGACGAAGTTCTTGCCCTGGGTGACGTTGAACTTGCCGTGGCGCAGCCAGTCGCGCACCGTGCCCTCGTTCATGATCGTCAGGCCCGCGACATGGGCGCGCGCCTGCTCGCGGGGAATGCGCCGGCCGCCGCGGCCGATGACGATCGCGATCTCGCCCTCGTAGTCGAGCTGCACCGATTCGGGCGGACGACGGATGGTCTCCCCGTGGGCGACCAGTGAATCGGGGAAGCGCACGAACAGGCTCGGGTACTTCGGCGCCTCGCTGCCGTCGCGATACTCCGCGTTGCGATCCGCATAGTTGACCCCGACGCAGACGATCTTGCGAGGATACGGGATGGGCCGGTGCAAGCGAACCTCACCCAGGGCGAGATCCGGTGAGACGCGCCCGGCCAGTGCCTCGGCCTGCCCCAGCGCGTCGGCCGCCAGCAGCGAACGCAGGTCGGGAAACCCCGGCAGCCGCTCCCCGAGCGCCACCACCCCGGCCGGCGTGACATGGCCATAGCCGGCCCGGCCCTCGTGCTCGTAGCTGATCAGCTTCATTGCGCGCCCTTCGCTGCGGGAGCAGCCATCGATCCATAGACCCGCCTCGCGCCCGGCGCCATTCTTGACCGGGCCAGTACGAGACAATTAACATGTTAACTAACTGGCCGGACAGGGTAAACAGCCGATCCGGCGGCCCGAACGCAGGAGCGATCATGTCCTCGACCCCCAAGCCGCCCCCCGGCTCGGCGATCGATGCGCAGGAATGGCAGTTGCGCGTCGATCTCGCCGCGACCTACCGCATCTTCGCGCTCTGGGGCTGGGACGAACTGATCTACAACCACATCACCGTGCGCCTGCCGGGACCGGGCAAGCGCTTCCTGATCAACCCCTTCGGGCTGCACTACAGCGAGGTCACCGCCTCGAACCTGCTGTGCATCGACATCGAGGGCCGGACCAGCGGCCGGGCGGACTGGCCGGTCAATCCGGCCGGCTTCACGGTCCACGCCGCGATCCACGATGCAATCCCGACCGCGCACTGCGTGATGCACACCCATACCACCGCCGGCATGGCGGTCGCCTGTTCGCGCGCCGGCCTGTCGATGGACAACTTCTACGGCGCGCAGTTGCACGGCAAGCTCGCTTACCACGACTTCGAAGGCATCACGGTCCACGCCGACGAAGGGCCGCGACTGGTCCGCAGCATCGGTGATCGCCAGGCGGTGGTCCTGCGTAACCACGGCCTGCTCGCCTGGGGCGACACCCTGCCGCGCACCCTCGCGATCATGTGGCTGCTCGATCGCGCCTGCGAAGTGCAGCTCGCCACCGCGACGCTCGGCGAGTCGATTCCCATCCCCGTCGGTATCCGCGAGAAATGCGCCGCCGATTCGCTGCAGTTTCATGCGAAGTACGGCGCCGGGCAGGATGTGTTCGACGCCATGGTCCGCCGGATCGACCGGATCGATCCCTCGTACCGTTATTGAGAATCCATGAACGGATCACCCACACCCACCCGCCCGATCCATTCACGGGTATCGAGGCCAGCATGAAGCGCATCTGCATCGTCGGCCTGGGCGCCGTTGGCGGCACCCTCGGCGCGCGACTCGCGGCCAGCGGCATCGAGGTCAGCGCGCTGGCGCGCGGCGAGACCCTGCGCGCGGTCGGCGCCCACGGCCTCGTGCTGCGCGACGGCGAGCGCGAACTGCGCGTACCGGTCCGGGTCGCCGCCACCGCCGCCGAACTCGGCCCCCAGCCCTGGCTGCTGGTCAGCCTCAAATCGGGCGCACTGCCCGGCCTGGCGCCGGCGCTCGCCCCCCTGGTCGGCCCCGACACCCGCATCGTGTCGATGATGAACGGCGTGCCCTGGTGGTTCGACCACGGCCTGCCGCGGCCGCCGGCCGCGCTGCGCCTCGAGAGCGTCGACCCGGGCGGCGTGGTTGGCGCGTACCTGCCGGCCGGCCAGGTGATCGGCACCGTCATCCATTTCTCGGCCACCGTCACCGCACCGGGCGAGGTCCATCGAATCGCCGGCGAGCGCATCATCGTCGGCGCACCGACGCCGGAGCGCTCACCCGAGTGCGCCCCGCTGGTCGAGGCGCTGGCCGCCGCCGGCTTCGAGACGGAACCGAGCGCCAACATCCACCGCGATCTCTGGTTCAAGCTCTGGGGCAACATGACCATGAACCCGATCTCGGCCCTGACCGGCGCCACCACCGACCGCATCCTCGACGACGCCCTGGTGCGCGATTTCGCGAGCGCGGTCATGCGCGAAGCCGCCGCCATCGGCGCGGCGATCGGCCTGCCGATCGACGTCGATCCGGAGCAACGCCATGGCCTGACCCGCAAACTCGGTGCGATGCGCACCTCGATGCTGCAGGACGTCGAGCGAAGCAAGCCGCTGGAGATCGACGCCATCGTCGCCGCCGTGCGCGAGATCGGCCAGCAACTCGCGCTGCCAACGCCGAACATCGACACCCTGCTCGGCCTGATCCGGCTGCGCGCCCGGATGCTGGGCCTGTACGACTGAAGCGATCGCGCCGACGACTCGCAAGCCCGGCACCGGAGACGAAGCGGCATGCCCCACATCATCATCGAGTACTCGGCCAACCTGCGCGACGAGATCGGCGTCGACACGCTGGTCGAAACCCTGCATCGCACCGCCATCGATACCGGCGTGTTCCCCATCGGCGGCGCCCGCACCCGGGCCGCCGAGCGCAGCCACTACCGCATCGCGGACGGGCACCCCGACAACGGCTTCGTCCACGTGATGCTGCGCATCGGCCACGGCCGCGACGCGCAGACCAAGGCCGACGCAGCCGGGCGCATCTTCGATGCCTTGTGCGACCACCTCGCGCCGCGCTTCGAGGCCGGCCCGCTGGGGATCACGCTCGAGGTCGTGGAGATCGACCCGGCCCTGAGCTTCAAGCGGAACAACCTGCACGACCACGTCCGCCGGCGCCTCGCGCAGGAGCCGAAATGAATCGCGGCAAGGATCACGGCAGCAGTATTCCCGCAGGCAAGGCCGATGCCGACGAGGACTTCGAAGCCCGCCTGGCGGGCGCCGAGCGCCACCTCGCGCGCTTTCGGGCCACGAACCTCGGTCACTTCATCGACGGACGCGATGTCGCCGGCGCCGGCCCGGACTTCGCGAACCGGTCGCCGATCGACGGCGCCAACCTGGGCAACATCGTCGACGCGACTCCCGCCGAAGTCGACGCCGCCTGCCAGGCCGCCGCTGGCGCTGCGCAGGCCTGGGCCCGCACCCCCGGCGCCGTCCGGCGGCGGATCCTGCACCGGATCGCCGACGCGATCGAAGCTCGCGCCGAGGAGATCGCCACGCTCGAATGCGTCGACACCGGCCAGGCATGGCGCTTCATGAGCAAGGCCGCGCTGCGCGGCGCGGAGAACTTCCGCTTCTTCGCCGACCGCGCCCCGGACGCCGCCAACGGCCTGTCGACGCCGACCGACACCCACGTCAACTACACCGTGCGCCAGCCGATCGGGCCCGTCGGGGTGATCACCCCGTGGAACACGCCCGTCAGTCTGCGCACCTGGAAGATCGCGCCGGCACTGGCCGCCAGCTGCACCGTCGTCCACAAGCCCGCCGAATGGAGTCCGCTCACCGCACGCCTGCTCATCGAGATCATGCACGAGGCCGGCCTGCCGGCCGGTGTCGCCAACCTCGTCAACGGCATCGGGGAGACCACTGGCCGGGCGCTCACCGAGCACCCGGCGATCCGCGCGATCGCCTTCATCGGCGAGTCGCGTACCGGCAGCGCGATCATCGCCCAGGGAGCGCCGACCCTGAAGCGAAGCCATCTCGAGCTCGGCGGCAAGAACCCGGTGATCGTCTTCGATGACGCCGACCTCGATGCCGCGCTCGACGCCGTCGTCTTCATGATCTACAGCCTCAACGGTGAACGCTGCACGTCGTCGAGCCGGCTGCTCGTGCAGCGCTCGGTGCACGACACCTTCATCGAGCGGCTCGCCGAACGGGTCCGCCGGCTGCGGGTAGGCCATCCACTCGATGCCAGGACCGAAGTCGGTCCGCTGGTGCATCCGCGCCATCTCGAGAAGGTCCTCGGCTACACCGACATCGCGCGCGCCGACGGCGCGGCGATCGCCGTGGGCGGCGCCCGCTGCAACACCACCGGCCTGCCCGCCGGCGGACTCTACTTCCAGCCGACCCTGTTCACCGGCGCGCAACCCGGCATGCGGATTTCCCAGGAGGAGATCTTCGGGCCGGTGCTCACCGCCATCGCCTTCGATGACGAGGCCGAGGCCATCCGGATCGCCAACGGCATTCCCTACGGGCTCGCCGGCTACATCTGGACGCGCGACGTCGGGCGCGCCAACCGGGTCGCGCTCGCGCTCGACGCCGGCATGGTGTGGGTCAACTCCGAGAACGTCCGCCATCTCCCGACGCCCTTCGGGGGCATGAAGGCGAGCGGCATCGGCCGCGACGGCGGCGACTACAGCTTCGACTTCTACATGGAGACGAAGAACGTCGCGCTGTCACTCGGCGGGCAT
>CAYZBJ010000019.1:0-45757 GCA_964476625.1 uncultured Burkholderiaceae bacterium
CGAAGCGCTTGACCGCCTTCATCAGGCCGATGTTGCCTTCCTGGATCAGGTCGCCGTGGGGCAGGCCGTAGCCGAGGTACTGGCGGGCGATCGAGACGACCAGCCGCAGGTGCGACATCACGAGCTCGCGAGCGGCATCGATGTCCTGGTGGTCGCGATAGCGGGTGGCGAGTTCGATTTCTCGTTCGGACGACAGCATCGGCAGCCGGTTGACGGCGGAGATGTAGGCGTCAAGATTGCCGACCGGGGGCAAGGCCATGGCGACGCTGGTGGCGCCGGATGGCACGATGGCGGTCGATCTGGCTGCGGGCATGTACTGTCCCTCCGGTGGGGCCGCCCATGGCGGCGAACAGGCCAAGGATAGCACTCTCAGGTGATGAGTGCTAATGAGGTTTGACATCAGGACCGATAACTAATGACTATTGTCACAAGCTGACAATTCCTTACATTTCAAGCCCTTTGCAAGGACCAGGCCCATGCTGACGCTCTATACCTACTTCCGCAGTTCGGCGGCCTTCCGGGTCCGGATCGCCCTCAACCTCAAGGGCCTGGAGTACGACCCGGTGGTGGTCTGGCTGCCCGCCGGCGAGCAGGCGGCCGAGCCGTACCGCCAGGTCAACCCCCAGGGCCTGGTGCCCACCCTCGTCGATGGCGACTTGCGGCTGTCGCAGTCGCTCGCGATCATGGAGTACCTCGACGAAACCTGTAACGGCCCGAGGCTGCTGCCGGCCGACCCGGCCGGTCGCGCCAGGGTGCGTTCCCTGTCGCTGCTGATCGCCTGCGACATCCATCCGATCGACAACCTGCGGGTGCTCCACTACCTGCGCCGCGAACTCCACCAGCCCGAGGAGTCGGTCGAGCGCTGGTATCGGCACTGGGTCGAGACCGGCCTGGCGGCCTACGAGGCCGAGCTCGAGGCCGGCGGGGGCGGGCGTTTCAGCCACGGCGACGAGATCGGCATGGCCGATGCCTGCCTGGTGCCGCAGATCTTCAACGCGAAGCGCTTCCAGGTGCCGCTCGAGCCGTATCCGCGCACGATGGCGGTCTTCGATGCCTGCATGGCGCTCGATGCGGTGGCGCGCGCCCAGCCTTCGGCCCAGCCCGAGGCGGCGCGCGCGTCCTAGCCGATCAGGGCCTGGGCGAACTCGTCGGCCGAGAATGCCTGCAGGTCCTCGATGGCTTCGCCGACGCCGATGAAGTACACCGGGATCGGCGCGTCACGCCGCTGGTGGGCGAGGGCGACCAGCGCGCCGCCCTTGGCGGTGCCGTCGAGCTTGGTGACGATCAGGCCGGTCAGTGGCACGGTGGCGTCGAAGGCCTTGACCTGGGCGAGCATGTTCTGGCCGGTATTGCCGTCGAGCACCAGCAGGGTTTCGTGGGGCGCGCCCGGCATCGCCTTGTCGAGGACCCGGCGGATCTTGCGCAGCTCTTCCATCAGGTGGGCCTGGGTCGGCAGCCGGCCTGCGGTGTCCACCATGACCACTCCGGTCTTGCGGGCGCGGCCGGCGGTGACCGCGTCGAAGGCGACCGCCCCGGGGTCGCCCCCTTGCTGCGAGATCACCTGGACGTCGTTGCGCGAGCCCCATTCGGCGAGTTGTTCGCGGGCGGCGGCGCGGAAGGTGTCGCCCGCGGCCAGCAGGATCGACTTGCCCTCGCGCTGCAGGTGGTGGGCGAGCTTGCCGATGGAGGTGGTCTTGCCGGCGCCGTTGACGCCCGCGATCATCACCACCAGGGGCTCGGCCTGGTCGATGTCCATCGGCTTCTCGAGCGGGCGCAGCAGGTCGGCCAGGATCCGGCGCAGCGCATCGCGGGCCTGCTCGCCGGTATCCAGGCGCTGCTTGCGCACGACCGATTTCAGTTCCTCGAGCACCGCGGTGCTCGCTTCGTAACCGGCGTCGCTGGTGAGCAGGGCGGTCTCGAGTTCCTCGTAGAGGTCTTCGTCGAGGCGGGTGGTCGAGAAGATCCCGGCGATGTTGCCGCGGGTACGCGACAGGCCGCTGCGCAGGCGGCTCATCCAGCCGCGACGATCGGCCGTGACGGCCGCAGCGGCGGCGACTGGCGCCGTCGCGGCAGCCGGTGCAGGTGCAGGTGCAGGTGCAGGTGCAGGTGCAGGTGCAGGTGTCGTTTCGGTGGCCGGTGCCGACGAGATTTCGGCGCTCGACATGGGCATGCTTTCGGCAGCCGGCGTCGGGTCCGGGAGGGGCGCAGGCGAAGGAGCGGGAGCGGGCGGTGCGACCGGTTCCCCGGTCGCTACGGGCGCCGATGCATCGGCGACAACCTCGGCTCCTGCGTCGCTGGCCGGCCCGGGCGCGTCGGCAACGGGTGCGACCACCGGTTCGACCAGCGGCTCGACGGCGGCCGGCTCCGGCGCCGCAAGGTCGGCGGTCTTCTTCTTTCTGCGCAGGAATCCGAACATGTCAGCCTGGGAACCGGGAGGAGGCGGGCGAGTTACACTGGGATTCTACTTCCGACCGGTTCGCCGATTCCGATGCTGTCGTCGTCACCCTCCTTCGTCCCGCGGCTGCGACGAAGGCTGGCGTCCGCTCTCGTGCTGGCATGCGCCCTCGTCCTGGGCGGGGTGGCCATGGCGCAGTCCGCCCCGGGCGTCCCGGGTACGGTCGGGGCCGCAACGGTCGAGCGCACCCTCGCCAACGGGCTGCGGGTGGTGGTCCGCGAAGACCACCGTGCGCCGGTCGCGGTGCATATCGTGATGTACCGGGTCGGGTCGATGGACGAGACCAATGGCCGCACCGGTATCGCCCACCTGCTCGAGCACCTGATGTTCAAGGGCACGCCGAGCCACCCGACCGGCGAGTTCTCGCGCATCGTCGCCGGCATGGGCGGGCGCGAGAACGCCTTCACCAGCCGGGACCACACGGCCTATTTCCAGCAGATCCCGGCCCGTGGCCTCGAGACCGTGATGGCGCTCGAGGCCGACCGGATGGCGAACCTGGTCTTCGACGCCGAGGAGTTCGCCCGCGAAACCCGCGTCGTGATGGAGGAGCGGCGCCTGCGGGTCGAGGACCAGCCGCATGGCCTGCTGCACGAGCACCTGATGGCGCAGGCCTTCATGGCCGCGCCGGTACGAACGCCGGTGATCGGCTGGATGAGCGATCTCGAGTCGCTCGAACTCGCCGATGCGCGCGACTTCCATGCGGCCTGGTATACCCCGGGCAATGCGCTCGTGATCGTGGCGGGCGATGTCGATGCGCAGGCCGTCTTCGCGCTTGCCGAACGCACCTATGGCCAGGTCGCCGACCGGCCGGTGCCGGCGCGTCGCCCGCAGGTCGAGCCGGCGCAGCGCGGGACGCGCCGCCTCGTGGTGGCCGCGCCGGCCGAGACGCCGTATCTCGCACTCGCGTTCAAGGCGCCGCGCCTCGAGCGCCTCGACGGTCCGGTCGATCCTTTCGCGCTCGCCATGCTCGCCGCGGTGCTCGATGCCGACGAGAACGGTCGCCTGACCCGCGAACTCGTGCGCGGCTCGCGGATCGCCAGCGGGGTCGGCGCCAGCTGGAACATGCTCGGTCGCGGGCCGGGCCTGTTCATGTTGTCTGCAACTCCCGCCGAGGGGGTCGAGGTCGACGAGCTCGAAGCGGCCTTGCGCGAGCAGGTCGACCGCATCGCCCGCGAGGGCGTCGCCGAGTCGGAACTCGAACGGATCCGCACGCAGTACGTCGCCGGTCGCATCTACCAGCGCGATTCGATCTTCTCGCAGGCGATGGAGATCCTCGGTCTCGAGGCGGGCGGCCTGTCCTGGTCCGACGCCGACGCGATCCTCGAGCGGGTCCGCGCGGTCACCGCCGACGAGGTTCGCGAGGTGGCCGGCCGCTACTTCGGCGATGAACACCTGACCGCGGCGCGGCTCGATCCGCAGCCGCTCGACCAGGCCCGACCGGCGAGCGCGCCGGTCCCGGGCCTGCGCCACTGATGCGTACGTTCACGACCCTCCTGCCGGCCGGCCCGCTGCGTCGTTGCCTCGCCGGGCTCGCGCTCGCGCTGCTCTCGCCCCTGGCGGGCGCCACCTTGCCGATCGAGCACTGGCGGACTTCGAACGACGTGCCGGTCTATTTCGTGCGCGCCGACGCCATCCCGATGCTCGACGTCAGCGTCCTGTTCGATGCCGGCGGCCGGCGCGATCCTGCCGGTCGCAAGGGGATCGCATCGATGGTGGGGCGGATGCTCGACAAGGGCGCCGGCGATCTCGACGAGACGGCGCTGGCCGACGGTTTCGCGCGGATCGGCGCCGAACTCGGCGGCGGCGCCGGTACCGACCGGGCCTCGGTATCGGTCCGCACCCTGTCGGAGCCCGCCATCCGTGACCGGGCGATCGAGCTGATGGCGCTGGTGATCGGTGCGCCGCGCTTCGATGCCGCCATCCTCGATCGCGAGAAAGCCCGGCTCGCACAGGCGCTGGCCCAGTCGCTCACCGATCCCTCGACCATCGCGCGGCGGCGCCTCAACGAACTGCTGTACCCGGACCATCCCTATGGCCGCAATCTCGATGCCGCGGCGATCACCGCGATCGGGGTCGACGACCTGCGGGCGTTCCACCGGGCGCACTATGGTGCGCGCGGCGCGACGGTCGCCATGATCGGCGCCATCGACCGGGCCCAGGCCGAACGGATCGCCGAGCGCCTGGTCGGTTCCCTGCCGCCGGGCGAGCCCGCCGCGCCCATGCCGCCGGTGGGCGAAGGCAGCCCGGGCATCGAGGCGCGGATCGCCCATCCGGCCTCGCAGAGCCACATCCTGCTCGCGATGCCGGTGCTCACGCGCGCCGATCCCGACTACTTCCCCCTCTATGTCGGCAACTATGTGCTCGGCGGTGGCGGATTCGTGTCGCGACTCTACGACGAGGTGCGCGAGCAGCGCGGCCTCGCGTACAGCGTGTACTCGTACTTCACGCCGATGCGCCAGCCCGGACCCTTCCTGGTCGGCCTGCAGACCAGCAAGGCACAGACCGCGGAAGCGCTCGAGGTGGTGCGCGCGACCATCGGGCGCTTCGTTGCCGAGGGGCCGAGCGCCGAGGAACTGGCGGCGGCCAAGGCGAACCTGGTGGGCGGCTTCGCGCTGCGCATCGATTCCAATGCCAAGATCCTCGGCCAGCTGGCACTGATCGGCGACGAGCGCCTGCCGCTCGACTGGCTCGAGCGCTGGACCGAAAGGGTCGAATCGGTGACGCTCGAGCAGGTCCGCGATGCCTTTCGCCGCCGGATCGATCCGGATCGCTTCGCCACGGTGGTCGTGGGCGCTCCGGATACCGTCGACCCGGGCGCCGTCGATCCTGCGCAGGCCACCGGCAGCGCGGGCAAGTGAGCACGATCCGCATCGTCGGCGGGGTCTGGCGGCGAACGCCGGTCCAGGTGCCCGAGCGGCCCGGCCTGCGGCCGACGCCCGACCGGGTGCGCGAAACCCTCTTCAACTGGCTCGGGCAGACCCTGGCGGGCTGGCGGGTACTCGATGCCTTCGCGGGCAGCGGCGCCCTCGGCCTCGAGGCCGCCTCGCGCGGCGCGGCCGAGGTGGTGATGGTCGAATCCGATCGCACCGCGGCGGCGGCCATCGGTCGGCAGCTCGAGCGCCTGCGCGGCGCGAGCGATGCGGCCTCGCGCGGCGCGGCCGAGGCGGTCGAGCTGCGGCGTGACGACATCCTGCGGGCCCTGCCCGCGCTGGCCGCGGCCGGGAGCCGCTTCGACCTGGCGCTGATCGATCCACCCTTCGGGCAGGACTGGCTGGGGCGCGTCATGCCGGCGCTGGCGCCGGTCCTCGTCGATGGCGCCCGCGTCTACGTCGAGAGCGGCGCCGCGGTCGACCCCGACGAGCTCTCGGCCAGCCTGCCCGCAGGCAGCGGTCGGCTGGTATCCCTGCGGTTGGGCCGGGCCGGGCAGGTCCATTATCATCTGCTCGAATATCGACTGACTTCCCCATCGGATTCGCGCTCATGACCAAGGCTCTCTATCCCGGCACCTTCGACCCGCTGACCCGCGGGCACGAGGACATCGTGCGTCGCGCCAGCCGCCTCTTCGATTCGGTCGTGGTGGGCATTGCCGACAGCCGCAGCAAGTCGCCGATCTTCACCGTCGACGAGCGCATCGCACTCGCTCGCGAGGCCCTGGCCGACTGCCCGGGTGTCGAGATCACCCGCATCTCGGGCCTGATGATCGACTTCATGAAGACGGTAGGCGCCGATGTCGTCGTGCGCGGCGTGCGTTCGGTGTCGGACTTCGACTACGAACTGCAACTCGCCGGCATGAATCGCGAGATGATGCCCGAGGCCGAGACGATCTTCCTGACCCCGGCCATCGAGCACCAGTTCGTCTCGGGCACCCTGGTTCGCGAGATCGCCATGATGGGAGGCCCGTACGAGCGTTTCGTCTCGCCGACGGTGGCCCGCTGGATGGCCCGCAAGCTCGGCGAGCTCGGCCGGGGCTGAGAACCTGTGAACGTACCGCCCACGCCCGCTCGCAGGTCCTGACATGGCCTTGTTCATCACCGACGAATGCATCAACTGCGACGTCTGTGAACCCGCCTGCCCCAACCAGGCGATCACGATGGGCCCGGAGATCTACCAGATCGATCCGGCGCGCTGCACCGAGTGCGTGGGCCATTTCGACGAGCCGCAATGCCGGGTATTCTGTCCGGTCGATTGCATCCCGAACGACCCCGACCATCCCGAATCGCGCGAGACCCTGATGCAGAAGTACCTGCGCCTGACCCGCGAGACCGAGGCGAGCTGCCCATGAGCCGGCGCGTCGTGATCTGGCGCCATGCCGATGCCGGCGACCCCCTGCCAGGGCGTGATGCCGATTTCGCCCGCCCCCTGAGCGCACTGGGGCGCTCGCAGGCCGCCGGCGTGGCGCGCTGGCTGGCGTCGCGCCTGCCGGCGCCGTTGCGGGTGCTGAGCAGCCCGGCGCCGCGCGCCCGACAGACGGCGGCGGCCCTGGCGCCCGATCCGGTCATCGAGCCGCTGCTCGAACCCGATTCCAGCCTCGATGCCTACGGCCAGGTGCTCGGGCAGGCGCTGGCGCAGTCGCGCGACACCATCGTGCTGGTCGGCCACCAGCCCTTCGTCGGCGCCCTGGCGGGCCGCCTGCTCGGGGTGGGCGATGGTGGACTTTCCGTGGCCAAGGCAGGGTGCTGGTGTTTCCGCTCGCGTGGCGGGAGCAGCGCGTGGCGGCTCGACGTGGTCATGCATCCGGATTTCGTCGAGCCGATCGACCGCTGACCTTCCCAAGGATCCCGAGATGAGCGATCAGCCGGACCCCACGACCCATTCCAGGCGGGTTGCCGCGCAGGCTGCGCAGCCGCGCTCGGTCCTGTCGCTGCGCCAGGCGATCGCGATCATCGTCGGGATCGTCATCGGCGCTGGAATCTTCAAGGCGCCGGCGATGGTGGCGGCGTTCGCCGGCAGCCCCGGCTGGATGTTCGGCGCCTGGATTCTCGGCGGCCTGGTCTCGATCATCGGCGCGATGGTCTACACGGAGCTCGCGACCTCCTGCCCGCACGCCGGCGGCGACTACCACTTCCTGCATCGCGCCTACGGGCGGACGGTCTCGTTCCTGTTCGCCTGGGCGCGCTTCTCGGTCATCGCCACCGGCTCGATCGCGCTGCTCGCCTTCGTCTTCGGCGACTACATGCAGACCCTGCTGCCGCTGGGCGAGAGCGGGCCGGCCTGGTACGCGGCCGCCTCCATCCTGGTGCTGACCTGGGTGAACCTGCGCGGCATCCGTGCCGGTGCCCAGGCCCAGGGCTGGCTCACCCTGCTCGAGGTCGCCGGCCTGCTGCTCGTTTTCGTCGCCGGCCTCTGGCTGCTCCTGGGCGGCGACGCCGCCGCCCCTGCACAGGCGATGGCGGCGCCGGCGGGCGCGCCTGGCATGGCGGCGTTCGGCATGGCGATGGTGTTCGTGCTGCTCACCTTCGGCGGCTGGAACGAGGCTGCCTACATCAGCGCCGAACTCGAGGACGGCCGGCGCAACATGCTGCGCGCACTGCTCGTCTCGATCACCCTGATCACCGTGCTCTACCTGCTGGTCAACTGGGCCTATTGGCAGGGGCTGGGGATGGCGGGAATGGCCGGCTCGTCCGCGATCGCGGCCGACCTGCTCGATGCTGCCTTCGGCCCGATCGGTGGCGTCCTGATCGCGATCATGGTCGCGGTGGCCGCCCTGACGTCGATCAACGCCACCGTGATCGTCGGTGCGCGCACGAGCTTCGCACTCGGGCGGGACTGGCCGCAGCTGGCACGGCTCGGCGAGTGGGATGCCGAACGCGGCACACCGACCATGGCCCTGCTTGCCCAGTGCGTCGCGAGTCTCGCCCTGGTCGGCGCGGGCCGGTTCGCCGGCAGCGGCTTCACCGCCATGGTCGAGTTCACTGCACCGGTGTTCTGGCTGTTCTTCCTGCTCGCCGGGGCCTCGCTGATCGTGCTGCGCCTGCGTGAGCCCGACCTGGAGCGGCCGTTCCGGGTGCCGCTCTATCCCGTGCTGCCGCTCCTGTTCTGCGCGGTCTGCGCCTTCATGCTCTGGTCCAGCCTGTCCTACGTGCACAGTCAGGAACTGGGAGGCTTCAACGCCGCCTGGATCGGCGTGGCCGTGCTTGCCGTCGGGGTGTTGCTGCTGCTGGTCCTTCGCCTGACCATCCCGACCTGCACCCCAGCCCAAAGGAGCACGCAATGAGCAGGAAACCCGAACTCCCCGGTCGACGGGCCGCATTGGGAGCCTTCCTGATGCTGCCGTACATCGCGCGCGCGGAGGCCATCGATTTCCATCTGTTCCCGGTGCCCTATGTGCCGACCCCGATGCCCGTGGTGGAGCGGATGCTGCAGCTTGCACGGGTCGAGCCAGGGGATATCCTCTACGATCTCGGTTGCGGCGACGGCCGCATCGTCATCGAGGCGGCCAGGCAATACGGCGCCCGCGGCGTCGGCATCGACCTCGATCCGACACGGGTCGCCGAAGCCCGCTTCAACGCCAGCCAGGCGGGCATGGACGGCAAGGTCGAGATCCACCAGGGCGACCTGTTCGAGACCGACCTGTCCGCGGCCGATGTCGTCACCCTGTACCTGCTGCCCGAGATCAACGTCCGCCTGCGCCCAGCCCTCTGGCGCGACCTGCGCCCCGGTGCCCGGGTCGTCTCCCACGACTTCCACATGGGCGCCGACTGGCCGCCCGACCATACCGAGAAGCTGGGCAGGTCGACCATCTACGCCTGGACGGTGACCGAGGAACACAAGTCCGCCGGCGGCTGACGCGCCTGGTCGCATCCATCGTCGGTGCGTGACCACCGCCGGCGACACCCCCTGCTGATGACACCGGCTGCGTGCCGGGACACCGGGCGTTGTCATGCGCCCGTCGCCGATTCGTCACGGCAATGCCATCGCCCTTGCGCATCCTCCGGACAGCACATCAACGGAGTACCGCATGTCGATCGTGTCAACGGGTCCTTCGATCTCGTCGATATCCCGCCCGGCCCTGGCGACCGCCGGCCGCTTCGAAGTCCGGATCGCCGGCACCGTGGCCGAGGTCGAGCAGGCGCAGGCGCTACGCTACCAGGTGTTCGTCGAGGAACTCGGCGCCCGGCCCGCGAGGCAGGGTCGCGACGGCGGGCGGGCGATCGAGCGCGACGCCTTCGATCCCTTCTGCGAGCACCTGATCGCCCGCGACCTCGCCACCGGCCGGACGGTCGGCACCTACCGGATCCTGCTCCCGTCGCGCGCCCGCGAGCTCGGCTGCCTGTATGCCGAGCGGGAGTTCTGGCTGACCCGGATCGACGGGCTGCGCCCGCGCATGGTCGAGCTCGGCCGCTCCTGCGTTGCCTCCGACTATCGCAGCGGGGCCGTGATCCGCCTGCTCTGGGCTGGCCTCGCGGCCTTCCTCTCGAAGCACGACGTGGACTACCTGATCGGTTGCGCCAGCGTTTCGCTCGACGACGGCGGCATCGATGCGGCCACGCTCTATCGCCAGCTCGCGGCCACCCATCTCGCCGACGAATCCTGCCGGGTCTGGCCAAGGCGACGCCTGCCGGTCGGTACCGATGCCGTCGACACGACGCGCGTGGTGGAAGCGCCGGCCCTGATCAAGGGCTATCTGCGCGCCGGCGCGCGGCTGCTCGGCGAGCCGCATCATGACGAGTCCTTCGGCTGCGCCGACTTCCCGATGATGCTCGAGCTCGGTGCGCTCACCGAGCGCTACCGGCGTCGCTTCGGAGTGGAAGCCAGCCTCGTCGCCTGAGAATGCGAACCCGTGCGAACAGGAAGGTTCAGGCCGCGCGGGGGGCGAAGGGGATCACCGAGCCGATATCGGCCCAGGCGGCGATCTCCGCCATCAGGGATTCATGGGTGAGCGGGTGGGTGGTGCGCCAGGATTCCGGCCAGCGGATCCGCATCCGGGCGCCGTCGCGCGATACCCGGGGCAGGGCGGTCGCATCCTCGTCGCGGTGGCGATGCAGGATCATCGCGATCCGCAGGCACAGGATCATCATCCATTCCTGCTCTTCGTGGACCAGCGATCGCATCTTGCGCAGGCCGCCGGTGTGGCCGAGCACCAGGCGCGAGAGCACGTCCTGCTCGTTGCGCGAGAAGCCGGGCATGTCGGCGTGGTGGACGATGTACGCCGAATGCTTGTGGTACGCGTCGTGCGAGATCGACAGGCCGATCTCGGCGAGGTAGGCAGCCCATTCGATCAGGTTCGTGCAGGTGTCGCGGTCCTCGGTGGGCAGTGATTCGGACATCGCGTCGAACAGCGCCAGGGCCGATGTGGCGGTATGGCGCGCATGGGCGATGTCCACGCCGTAGCCGTCGGCCATGCGCGATACGGTGATCCGGCGCATGTCGTCGCCCGCATTGCGCCCGAGCAGGTCGTAGAGCGCGCCCTGGCGAAGCGCGCCGGGACAGTAGCGCATTGACTCGATGCCGAACTCGTCGAACACCGCGAGCATCGTGGCGACGCCGCCGGCGATCACCGGTCGGCGGTCCGGCTTGAGGCCGTCGATCCGGACCAGGTCGGCATGGCCGGCCTTGGCGAGCATCGTGGCCAGCGCTTCCAGGTGCTCGACGCCCAGGTCGGTATCGCCGCACTGCATCGCGAACTGGGTCAGTGCCTTGGCGGTGCCCGAGGTGCCCACCGCGTAGGTCCAGCCGTGCTTGCGATACGCGCTCGCGTAGGGCGCGAGGACCTCGCGCGCGGCATAGCGCGCATTGCGCATCCGCTTGCGATCGATGGACCCGTCGCCGAAATACCGTGAAGTCAGGGTGACGCAGCCGACCCCGGCGGACTCGAGCAGGAGGGAGTCGTAGTTGCGGCCGATGATGCACTCGGTCGAGCCGCCACCGATGTCGATGACGAGCCGGTCCTGGCCGTCGAGCGCCAGTTCGTGCGCGGCCCCGAGATAGATCAGGCGCGCTTCTTCCCTACCGGAGATGACACTGATCGGGAATCCGAGCGCCGCCTCGCCCGATTCGATGAAGTCGTGCGCATTGGTGGCGACCCGCAGGGTGCTGGTCGCCACCACCCGGACCGCGTCGGGGGCGAACGAGCGCAGGCGTTCGCCGAAGCGGGCGAGCGATTCGAGCCCGCGCTGGCGGGCCGCCGCATCGAGTAGTCCGTCGGGACCGAGCCCGGCGGCGAGCCGGACGGGCTCCTTGAGCGCATCGATAGGCCGGATCTGGTCGCCGAGCCCGGTGCGATCGACGCGCCCGATCAGCAGGCGGAAACTGTTCGATCCGAGGTCGACCGCCGCCAGCAGCCCGGGCACGTCAGCTGCAGGCACGGACTCGGCCAGTGGCCGACGCGGCGTGAGTCGGATTGATTCCATCGAGCCCGAAGTATGCATCATCGGGCTGCCCCGCAGCGGGTCCCCGGCGCCCGGCCGAGGGGTGTCGGAGGGATGGGGCGGGCTTCCGGGTGGCGTCATGACCCTGTCACAATATTCGTCAAAGCTGTTGCAAAGTCGGCTGGATCCTCGCCCCGTCGACGCCATCGCAGAATGCCGATTCGATGAAACCACGCCAGAGGACGCGACGCTCGCCGCCGTCCGACCGAACGCGCCTGCTCGACCGGGAGCAGGGAATCCTCGCCTTCAATGAACGTGTCCTGGCGCTCGCCGAGGATCCGTCGACGCCCCTGCTCGAACGGCTACGGTTCCTCACCATCGTGAGCAGCAACCTCGACGAATTCTTCGAGGTGCGCATCGCCGATCTCCACCAGCTGATCCTCTACGCCCGCGGCGATACCGCCGACATCCGGGCGGGGGTCGATGCCGCGCTCGAGCGCGCCCGCGCCCTCGTCGTCCGCCAGTACCGCTTCCTGAACAAGACCCTGGTGCCGGCGCTGGCCGCCGAGGGTATCCGGATCCTGACCGCCTCGGCCTGGACGCCCGCCCAGCGCGAATGGGCCGATGGTGTGTTCACCCGGGACATCGAGCCGCTGCTCACCCCGATCGCGCTCGATCCCGCGCATCCGTTTCCGCGGGTGCTGAACAAGAGCCTGAACTTCGTCCTGCGGCTCGAAGGTCGCGACGCCTTCGGCCGGCAGGCCGACATCGCCATCGTGCAGGCGCCGCGGGTACTGCCGCGGGTACTGGCGGTGCCACCCGCGATCGCCGGCGTGCCGCACGGCGTGGTGGCCCTGACCTCGATCGTGCAAGGCTTCGTCGAGCGCCTGTTCCCCGGCCTGCGCCTGCTCTCGGTCCACCCGTTCCGGGTCACCCGCAACAGCGAGCTTTTCGTCGACGATGACGAGATCACCGACCTGCGCAGCGCCCTGCAGGATGAACTCACCCAGCGCCACTACGGCGACTCGGTTCGCCTCGAGGTATCGGCCGACTGCGACGAGGCGCTCGTCGCGCGTCTGCTCTCGGAACTCGGCCTCGCCCAGCAGGACTGCTTCCGGGTCGAGGGGCCGGTCAACCTGATGCGGCTTGCCCAGGTCATCGACCTCGTCGAGCGCCCGGACCTCAAGTTCCCGCCGTACGTTCCCTCGATCCAGCCGGCACTGCGCGATGCCGACCGGATCTTCGACGCGATCCGCGCCGGCGACCGGCTGCTGCACCATCCCTATGAATCGTTCCTGCCGGTGGTCAACCTGCTGCGCAGCGCCGCCAGCGACCCGGCCGTGGTCGCGATCAAGCAGACCGTCTATCGGACCGGTGCCGACTCGCAACTGATGGAGTCGCTGCTGGCCGCGGCGGTCGCCGGCAAGGAGGTCACCGTCGTCCTCGAGCTGATGGCGCGCTTCGACGAGGAGACCAACATCAACTGGGCGGCACGCCTCGAGCAGGCCGGCGCCCATGTCATCTACGGCGTCGTTGGCCACAAGACCCATGCCAAGATGCTGCTGGTGGTGCGCCGCGAGGCCGACGGCCTGCGGCGCTACGCCCACCTCGGTACCGGCAACTACCATCCGAGCACGGCCCGGCTGTACGAGGATTTCGGCCTCATGACCTGCGACGAGCAGATCTGCGCCGATGTCCACGAGGTGTTCCGCCGCCTCACGGGGGTTGGCGACGCCGGCGCGCTCAAGGCGCTCTGGCAGTCGCCGTTCACGCTCGCGAAGTCGGTCATCGAGTCGATCGGCCGGGAAGCCGCGCATGCGAAGGCGGGCCGCAAGGGCTATATCGCGGCCAAGATCAACGCCTTGCTCGAGCCGCAGGTGATCGAGGCCCTCTATGCGGCGAGCGCCGCCGGGGTGAAGATCGATCTCATCGTGCGCGGCGTGTGCGCGCTGCGGCCCGGCGTGCCGGGCCTCTCGGAGAACATCCGGGTGCGGTCGATCGTCGGACGCTTCCTCGAGCACAGCCGCGTCTTCTATTTCTACAACGACGGCAGGAAGGATGTCTGGCTGTCGTCGGCGGACTGGATGGATCGCAACCTCCACCGCCGGGTCGAAACCGCCTTCCCGGTGCGCGACAAGCGGCTGCGCGACCGCGTGATCCGTGAATCGATCGCGATCCACCTGCGCGACAACGATTCGGCCTGGACGATGGATGGCGACGGCAGCTACACCCGTCGCCGCGCGCGGCGCGCGAAGTCCTTCGTGTCGCAGCGCGAACTGATGAAGCTGCTCGGCGAGAAATCCCCGAACGCCTGAACCGAGACGGGCGCCACTGCGCCGTCATCACATGGTCACGGTGCCGACACGGATCGATCACATGTGAAACCTAGTCTTCTCCATGGTCATTCTCGCCAAAGCCCAAAGCCATGGAGCAGTTCCGCATGTCAATCAAAGACGACTCCGTCAACCCTTCGCTCAATCCGGCGATGAGCGCGTTCATCGAGCGTGCGCTTGCGCGCCGCACCCTGCTCAAGGCGGGTCTCGGCGCCGCGGTGATCCCGTTCCTTGCCGCCTGCGGCAGTGACGGTGATTCGGCGGCCGCCGCCGAACCGCCGCCGGCGCCGCCACCGGCGCCCGGCCCGCAGCCCGGCCAGATTCTGGCGACCTCGGTACCGAAGTCCATCGCCGACACCGTGGTCGTGCCGCCCGGCTATACCGCCGAGATCGTCTATCGCTGGGGCGACCCGATCTCCAGCGCCGCGCCGGACTTCCGGGGCGATGCCAGCCAGGGCTGGGAAGCGCAGGAGCAGCAGGCGGGCGACAACCACGACGGCATGTCCTTCTTCCCGCTCAACGATGCCAATGGCGAGCCGCGCAACGACGCCGGCCTGCTCGCCATGAACCACGAGTACATCAACCCCGAGTACTTCTACGCGCCGGATACCGACCCGGACAACTGGCTGCTGCCGTTCACCGCCGACAAGGCGAAGAAGGCGCTGGCCGCCCATGGCGTGTCGGTGGTCGAGGTGCGGCGGGCGGCCGACGGCAGCTGGTCGTACGTGCGCGATTCGATGTACAACCGCCGCATCACCGGCTACACCCCGATGGCGGTCCAGGGGCCGGCGGCCGGCGCCGACGCCCTGAAGACCGCGGCCGATCCCGCCGGCACCGAAGTGCTCGGGACCCTCAACAACTGCGCCAACGGGGAAACCCCGTGGGGCACCTACCTGACCTGCGAAGAGAACTTCAACGGCTACTTCGGCTGGAACGATCCGGCGTATGTACCGACCGACATGGAGAATCGCTACGGCCTGGCCGAGGCAGGCTTCGGCTACCTCTGGCACACGGTCGATTCGCGCTTCGACGTCGTGGCGACGCCAAACGAACCCAACCGCTTCGGCTGGATCGTCGAGATCGATCCCTACCGGCCGGCGAGCAAGCCGATCAAGCGCACCGCGCTGGGCCGCTTCAAGCACGAGAACGCCAGCATCGTGGTGGCGCCCGACGGCCACGTGGTTGCCTACATGGGAGACGACGAGCGCAACGAGTACATCTACAAGTTCGTCAGCGCCGGCATCTACGATCCCGCCAACCCGTCGACGGGTTCGAACATCCTCGACTCGGGCACCCTCTACGTCGCGAAGTTCCAGCCAGGCGCGAACCCCGATGAACTCGCCGGCACCGGCGAGTGGGTCGCGCTGGTGCACGGGCAGAACGGGCTCGATGCCGCCGCCGGCTTCGACAGCCAGGCCGACATCCTGGTCAACACCCGCAAGGCCGCCGATGTGGTCGGCGCCACCATGATGGACCGCCCGGAATGGATCGCCGCCAACCCGAACCGGTCGGGCGAGATCTACTGCACGCTCACCAACAACAACCGCCGCGGCGGCACCACGGTCAACGCGCCCGACGGCACCACCGTGGCCGGCAGTGCGCGTCCGCCGGTCGACGCGGCCAATCCGCGGGCCGACAACGTGTGGGGGCACATCATCCGCTGGAACGAGACCGGCGATGATCCGGCCTCGCTCACCTTCGACTGGGACATCTTCCTGCTCGGCGGCAATGCGCAGAAGTATCCCGACAAGACCGACCTGCGTTCGGGCTCGGCATCGATCACCCCGGAGGTGATGTTCAACAGCCCGGACGGCCTGGGCTTCGACCCCGAGGGTCGGCTCTGGATCCAGACCGACGGCAACTACTCGGATGCGGGCGAGTACGAGGGGCAGGGCAACAACCAGATGCTGGTCGCCGACGTGAGGACGGGCGAACTGCGGCGTTTCCTGGTGGGTCCCTCGGCGTGCGAGATCACCGGGCTGGCATTCAACCCGGACGGCACCGCGATGTTCGTCAACGTCCAGCATCCCGGCGAGATCGGCGGGCATCCCAACACGCCGAAGATCGCCGGCGTGACGGTGACCGAGAACCAGATCGCGCGCCAGCCGACGCTGTTCTCGACCTGGCCCGATGGCGTCACCGCCGAGCGGCCGCGCTCGGCGACCTTCGTGGTCCGCAAGGACGACGGCGGCGTGATCGGTACCTGAGCAGCCTGTGAACGGGCGCGGCCGGCCCGTTCACAGGTTCCGTGCCAGCCGGCGGCCCATGGGTCGCCGGCGCTCCGATGTGCTGAAATAGCGCCTCGGAGCGTCCAGGATGGCCAAAGAGGGCAAGCAGCAGTCGTCGCAGTACAGCATCCGGGATGTCGCCCGCCTGGCGGGAGTGTCCCTGGGCAGCGCGTCGCGCGTGCTCAACGGGGCAAGCAACGTCACGCCGGATGTCCGGCAGCGGGTCGAGCAGGCGGTCGAGCATCTCGGCTACCGGCCCAACCACGTCGCCCGTTCGCTGCGTTCGCGCAGCAGCAAGACCGTCGGGATGATGTTCACCGACCTTGCCAACCCCTTGTACGCGCGGGTGTTCCAGGCGGTCGAGAGCCGCTTGCATGGCAAGGGCTACATGCCCCTGCTCGCCAACAGCCTGAGCATCGCCGACCGGGAGGTCGAACTGCTCGGCGTGTTCCAGTCGCGCGCCATGGACGGGATCATCATCACCCCGGGCAACGAGCGCGATCCCCGGGTGGTGGCGGCGGTACGCGAACTGCCCCTGGCGACCGTCATCTATGACCGCGACCTCGACGTGCAGCGCGACCGCCTGCTGGTCGAGCATGCCCCGGCGCTGCGCAAGCTGGTCGCGCGCCTGGTCGGCCTCGGCCACCACCGGATCGCGCTGGTCCTCTCCCAAAGCAATGCGCGGCCGATCAGTCGCCGGATCGAAGGGTTCCGCGAGGGCTTCGAAGCGCATCGCCTCGCCGTCCCGGAAGACCTGATCCTGCGCCTGCCGACCGTCATGAGTCCGGCGTTCGATGCGGTCGATGCGCTCCTGGCCGCCCCTCGTCCACCAACCGCCATCATCTCGCTCGGCACCAACATGCTGGGCGATGTGCTCAATGCACTCGAGGCGCGGGGCCTGCAGGTTCCGCGCGACGTCTCGGTGGTCAGCCTCGGCGATCCGGATTTCATGCGCAGCAACCGACCGCCGATCTCGACCTTGCGAATCGACACCGACCTCATCGCCGACGGCCTGGTGAGTTTGCTGCTCGACCGGATCAGGGACGGGGACAGCACGCCGTTCCGGCAGATCCTGATGACGGCGGAGTTCATCGAGCGCGGTTCCTGTGCGGTTGCTTCGACCGCCTCGCGGGTGAAGCGCGGGGCTTGACGTTGGGTGCGGTACAGGGCAAGAATGCGCCGTAGGCGGTTCTTGCCCGGTGCGGCGTCAGTCACATCGTTCCCCCTGAAAACGACGAAATATCCTGGAAGAGACATTGGCCGACGTTTTAATGAAACGTTTCATTAATCATCGCGCAGGCGCACTGGCCAGGCGTGGCGGGCACGTGGCCGTCGTGGTGGCGCTGCTCGCCGTGGGCACTTTCCTGATGCTCGAGCTGCTGCCCGGCAATCTTGCGGATTCGCTGCTCGGCGAGAATTCGACGCCGGAGGAGATCGCTCGCATCGAAGCCGATCTCGGCCTCGACCGGCCGGTCGGCGAGCGCTTCGGCCTCTGGGCCTGGAACGCGCTGCACGGCGACCTCGGGCGTTCGCCGCTCACCGGCGAGCAGGTGGCGCATTCGATCGCGACCCGGTTGCCGGTCACGATCGAGCTGATGGTGATCGCCCAGCTGCTCGCCCTGCTCGTCGCGCTGCCCCTGGGCGTGCTGGCGGGCTACCGGGAGGGCTCGCGGCTCGACCGCGCCATCTCCAGCCTTGCCTTCGGCGTACTGTCGGTGCCGCATTTCGTGCTCGGCATCGTCCTGATCCTGATCTTCGCGATCGCGCTCGGCTGGTTTCCGGCCACCGGTTTCCGCCCGCTGTCCGAAGGCCTCGGCGTCAACCTCGCTTCGATGTTCCTGCCGGCCCTGACCCTGGCGATGGTCGAGGCGCCGGTCTACCTGCGCCTGTTGCGCAGCGATATCGCGACCACCCTGCGCGAGGAGTTCGTGACCGTGGCCCGCGCGAAGGGCCTGTCGGACTTCCAGGTGCTCGTTCGGCATGCCCTGCGCCCGTCCTCGTTCAGCCTGATCACGGTGATGGGCATCAACATCGGCCACCTGATCGGCGGCGCGGTGATCATCGAGACACTGTTCGCCCTGCCCGGCGTGGGCAGGCTGCTGATCGAGTCGATCACCCGGCGCGACTACCTGACCCTGCAGGGCGTGGTGCTCTTCATCGGCGTTTCCTTCGTGGTGGTCAACCTGCTGGTCGACGCGCTCTACGCAGTGCTGGATCCGCGGATCGGCGCGAGGCGGGGCCGATGACGATCGCCGATCCGCTGGCCGTCGGGAACGCGGCGGGGAGCGTTCCCGGGGATGTCGCCACGACGGCCCGCGCGCGCCGGTGGCGCTCGCTCTCCCGTCTGTGGCTGCCGCTGGCGTGGTTGTTCCTCGTCTTCGCCGCCGCCCTGGTCGCGGACTGGCTGCCGATTCCGCCTCCCAACGCCATGGATTTCGCGGCCGCCGAGCAGGGCCCGAGCAGCGCGCACCTGCTGGGCGCCGATCTCGACGGGCGCGACCTGCTGTCCCGGCTTGCCCATGGCGCCCGGGTATCGCTGACGGTGAGCCTGGTGGCGCCGGCGATCGGCCTGCTGGGCGGGAGCCTGCTCGGGCTGCTCGCCGCCTACTACGCCGGCGCGCTGCGGGTCGGCATCCTGGCGCTCACCGATGCGATGCTTGCTTTCCCGAGCCTGGTCTTCGCGCTCGGGCTGACTGCCGTGCTCGGCCCTTCGCTGCGCAACGTAACGATCGCGCTGGGCATCATGTCGATCCCGGCCTTCGCGCGCATCGCGCGCGCCAACGCCCTGCCGCTGATGAGCCGGGAGTTCGTGCTCGCGGCGCGCACGGCCGGCGCGAGCGATGCCTACATCATGTGGCGCGAGATCCTGCCGAACATGGTGATGGCGCTGCTCACCTACGCCCTGACCATGATGTCGATCATGATCGTGGCCGAAGGTTCGCTGAGCTTCCTCGGCGTCGGTGTGCGCCCGCCCACGCCGAGCTGGGGCGGGATGATCGCCGAAGGGCGCGAAGCCCTGGAACGGGTGCCGCACGTGAGCCTCATCCCTGCGACGGTGATGTTCCTGACAGTGCTCAGCCTCAACCTGATCGGCGACGACCTGCGCCAACGACACGAGGCCAAGGCAGGGGGCCTGTCGTGACCGACGAGGCCATCCTGCGAATTCGCGACCTGAGCGTCGACTTCGCGACCGCGCGCGGACGGCTGCATGCCCTCGACTCGGTGGACCTCGACGTGCGCCGCGGCACCACCCTGGCCGTCGTCGGCGAATCGGGTTCCGGAAAATCGGTGCTTTCGCGCACCATCCTGCGTCTCCTGCCGCCGACCTCGCGGGTGGCCCCGGCGGCGCGGATCCTTTTCGACGACGAGAACCTGCTCGCCCTCGGCAAGGCCGCGATCCGGGCGGTGCGCGGGCGCCGGATCGCCATGGTCTTCCAGGATCCCATGACAGCGCTCAATCCGGTGCGCACGATCGGCTCGCAGCTGTCAGAAGGGCTGCGCCTGCACCTCGGCATGAAGCCCGCCGCGGCGGCGGACCGGGCCGTCGAACTGCTGGCCACCGTGGGGATCGCCTCGCCGGCGCAGCGCGCCGGACAGTATCCGCACCAGCTCTCGGGCGGCATGCGCCAGCGCGTCGTCATCGCGATGGCGATAGCCTGCGAACCGGAACTGCTGATCGCCGACGAGCCGACCACCGCGCTCGACGTGACGGTCCAGGCCGACATCCTCGACCTGCTCGCGCGGCTGCAGGCCGAACGCCGCATGACCATGATCCTGATCACGCACGACCTCGGCATTGCCGCCGGCCGCGCGGACGAGATCGCGGTGATGTACGCCGGGCGCATCGTCGAGAAGGCGCCGACGCGCGAGGTCTTCCGTCGCCCGAGGATGCCCTATACCGCCGCATTGCTGCGTTCGATACCACGGCTGGACGATCCACCTCATGCCCGCCTGTTCGCGATCCCGGGGCGGCCACCGATGGTGTTCGGCGATGCGCAGGGCTGTCGGTTCGCGCCGCGCTGCGAGCGGGTCGGTGCTGCCTGCACCGAGCGCACGCCCGCGGTGGCTTCGGACTCACCGGGACACGACTACCGATGCTGGCACCCCCTGGAGGGCGCATGAAGCGTGATCCGATACAGGGCGCGACGCTCGGCGTCGAGGACCTGGTGGTCGAGTACCCGCTCGCGGGCGGCCAGGTGCTGCGCGCGGTCGACGGTGTTTCCTTCGACGTGGCGGCGGGCGAAACCCTGGCGCTGGTCGGCGAGTCGGGCTGCGGGAAGTCCTCGATCGTGCGCGCCCTGATGCAGCTCGCGCCGCTGCGCAGCGGCGCGGTGCGCATCGGCGGGGTCGACCTTGCGAGCCTCTCGAGGCGTGAACTCAAGCGCCTGCGGCCACGCTTCCAGATGATCTTCCAGGATCCGATCTCGTCGCTCAATCCGCGCCGTCGGATCCGCGACATCCTCGAGGCGCCGCTGCGCATCAACGGCCGCTTCGAGCCCGTCGAGTCGGCGCGGCGTATCCGCGAGGTGCTCGAACTCGTCGGCGTCGATCCGGTCACCGCGCTGGAGCGCTATCCCCATGAGTTCTCCGGCGGCCAATGCCAGCGGATCTCGATCGCGAGGGCGCTGGTGCTCGCTCCGGAACTGCTGGTCTGCGACGAGCCGGTATCGGCGCTCGACGTGTCGGTGCGCGCGCAGGTCCTCAACGTACTCAACGAGCTGCGCGAACGCCTCGGGCTGAGCATGCTGTTCATCACGCACGACCTCGCGGTGGTGCGCAATGTCGCCGACCGGATCGCGGTGATGTACCTCGGCCGGATCTGCGAGATCGGCGCGGCCGGCAAGATACTGGAGCAGCCTGCGCATCCGTACACCGCCTGCCTGCTGAGCGCGGTCCCGGTCGCCGACCCCGATGCCTCGATCGAGCGCACCCGTCTCTCGGGCGAGATCCCGTCGCCGATCGGGATCGGGCCGGGTTGTCGCTTCCAGTCGCGCTGTCCCGCCGCCCGCGAGATCTGCGCGCGCGTCGAACCGGAACTGGCCAATGCCGGCGCCGGGCGTCGCGTCGCCTGCCACTTTCCTGTAGCGGCCGAATCCTGATGGCCGACGTCCATTGCCTGCGAACGATTTACTGCGAACCAAGAGGAGACATTCGATGATTTCCGGAATCAAGACGCGCCACACGGTGGCGACCTGTGCCATGGCGCTTGCTGCCTCGATCCTTGTCCTCGCGCCGATCACCGCCGCGGCGGCCAAGCGCGGCGGTACGCTGACCATTGCGACCGAGGCCGAATTCAACGGCTTCAATCATCGCAAGGCGCGGATCTTCAACCAGAACACTTCGACGCCCGCCTCGGCCGTGATGGAAACCCTGTTCGCCTACGAGGGGACGAACATCGTGCCGAGGCTCGGCCTCGAATTGACCGAGGCGCCGGACCGCCTTAGCGCGGTGGTGACCCTGCGCCAGGGCGTGAAGTTCCATGACGGCACGCCCTTCAATGCCGATGCGGTGGTCCACCACTACAACTGGGTGCTTGCATCGGACTCCGGCATCAACAGCTCGATGATGGCGCCGATCAAGGCCGTGGAGAAGGTCGACGAGCTTAGCGTACGTTTCGTACTCGACAAGCCGTGGACCGCACTGCGCTCGGTGCTGGCGCTCGAGCACCTGCTCAACTTCATCGGGTCGCCGACCGCGTTGCAGAGCGATCCCGATGGCTTCCACCGCAAGCCGGTCGGCACCGGCCCGTTCGTGTTCAAGGAATGGCGCGCCGGCGACAGCGTGACGATGGAGCGCAATCCCGACTACTGGGACAAGGCGCTGCCCTATCTCGACCGCGTGGTCTACCGGATCCTGCCCGACGGCAATACCCGCTACCAGAGCATCAAGTCGGGTGAGGTCGATATCGGCCGGATGGACGTTGCCACCCACGTCGTCGATGCGAAGAAGCAGTCGGACCTGGTGGTGCACTCCTACGAAGGCTCGGGCGGCTTCATGTGGAACTTCAACCACAGCAAGCCACCGTTCGATGATCCGCGGGTGCGGGCGGCGGTGACCCATGCGTTCAACGCCCCGGCCATGGTCGATACCTACTTCCTCGGCACCACCACGGTTTCGACGGACCTGCTCGGCGCCCGTTCGAGCTGGCACTGCCCGAACCTCGACTGGCGCGGCTACGACATCGAGCGTGCGAAGGGCATCGTCAAGGAGATCGGCAAGCCGGTCGAGTTCCAGCTGACCACCACCAACACCCCGGCCGGTCGGCGCCAGGGCGCGATGATCCAACAGTTCATGGAACAGGCCGGCATGAAGGTCGAGATCCGGCTGGTCGAGCAGAGCCAGAACGTGCGGGTCGGCCTGAGCGGCGACTACCAGATGGATGTCTGGCGCTTCAGCGACATCGGCGGGGACCCCGACCTGGTGCTGTCCTACTACTTCAGCAACAAGTCCGGCAAGGCGGTGATGCGCCATGACGCCACCAAGATCGATGCGCTGCTCGACCAGGCCCGCATCGAGACCGACGAGAAGAAGCGCCACCAGATGTACTGCGATGTGGCGCAGGCGTTCTCGGACGAGGCGATTGCCCTGATCCCGATCCGCACCACCTACTTCGCGATCGCGCAGCCCTACGTCAAGGATGTTCCCCAGCTCCAGAACAGCCTGATCCGGCCGCGTTCGATGTGGCTCGACAAATGATCGAAGGGAGTCGATCCATGCCTCGTGTCCCGTACTTCGACCTCGAGCAGGCCTCGCCCGCCTACCGGGAAATGCTGGGGTCGCGCCGGCCGCTCAACCTGTACCGGATGCTTCCGCATGCGGGGCCGGCCGCCGAGGGCTTCCTCGCCCTCGGTGGGGCGCTGCTGCGCCGCGGCGCGCTCGACCCGAAGTTGCGCGAGCTGGCGATCATCCGGGTCGGCCTGCTGAGCGGCGCTTCCTACGAAGTCCACCAGCATCGCCGCCTGGCCCGCTCGATCGGCCTGTCGCAGGAGAAGATCGATGCGATCGAGGCCGGCACCGGTGCGCCGGCCTTCGACGAACTCGACAATCTCGTGCTCGAGTTCACCGACGAACTGTTCCACCGGGTCAAGGCGCCCGATGCGATGTTCGAACGCCTGTGCGCCTGGCTCGACCACCAGCGGATGGCCGAACTCGTGCTCACCGTTGGCTTCTACATGATGGTCAGTCGCTTCCTCGAGAACTTCGAGGTCGAGATCGAACCTGCATCCCCCGAAGAACAATCCACCCCATGAAGGACCTGCAAGATGCATCTGGCTCCCACCGAACCCGCTCCTGAGCAACAGGTGCACCCTGAATCCCTCGGCCTCGTCGCCGGCCGGGGGCGCCTGCAGGGGCGCAGGATCCTCGTCGTCGGCGCCGGCCAGCGCCGGATTCCCGAGGACAACCCGCCGGTCGGCAACGGCCGGGCGATGTCCATCCTCTTCGCCCGCGAGGGGGCGACGCTCGCCTGCGTCGACCGTTTGCCGGAAGCGCTCGAGGCGACATGCGAGGCCGTCGCCGCCGAGGGCGGAACGGCATTCGGCGAGCTGGCCGATGTCCGGGAAGCCGACACCCTCGAGCCGCTGGTCGAGCGCTGCATCGAGCGGCTCGGCGGGCTCGACGGGCTGGTGCTCAACGTCGGCATCTCGAAGGCGCTGCCGCTCGCGCGACAGAGCGCGGCCGACTGGGACGAGGAGTATGCGGTCAACATACGCAGCCACATGCTGATCGCGCGCGCTGCCCTGCCAAGGATGGCGCCAGGCGGCGCGATCGTGCTGGTGTCCTCGCTTGCTGCCCAGCGCGCGGCTGGCCGCAATCCCGCCTATGAATCCTCGAAGGCGGCGCAGGTGGCGCTGGCCCGCTCGATCGCTGCGGCCGGTGAACCGATGGGCATCCGCTGCAACTCCCTGTTGCCCGGCCTCATGGACACGCCGATGGGGCGCGATGCCTCGCGCCGGCGGCCGAGTCGCGCCGCCCTGGTGCCGTTCGGCCGGCAGGGTACCGGCTGGGAAGTGGCGTATGCCGCCTTGTTCCTGGTCTCGAACGAATCGAGTTATGTGAACGGCCACGCCCTGCTGGTCGACGGCGGGCTCGGGGTGGGTATCGCGCGCAGCTGAACCGGGCCCGGAGCCCGGCCCTGGTCCGGGCTCCCCGCCGCCGCGGTCAGTCGACCAGCCTGCGCAGTGCCGCCCATGGCCGGCCGTCGATGGCCGACAGGCCGAGGCCGACCAGCGCCATGCCGGCGAGGTGCCTGTACAGCAGGGTTTCGTCGAGGAGGGTGATGCCCAGCAGGATCGCGCTGACCGGGATCAGGAAGGTCACCAGCAGTGCATTGGTCGCGCCTGCCGTTGCCAGCACCCTGAAGTAGAGGACGTAGGCGAGCGCGGTCGAGAACACGCCCAGGCCGATGACGGCGCCCACGGCAGCCGTGCCGGGAGGCGGGAGCGTCCACGGCTGGTCGACCATCAGCGCGAAGGGCAGGAGGATGGCGCTGGAAGCAATGACCTGGCCGGTGGCCGTGGCCATCGGCGCGATGCCCATGGCGCGGAAGCGACGTGCGTAGATGCCGCCCAGCGCATACGCGAGGGCGCCGCCCAGGCAGGCGATCTGCGCGGTGACGTTCGCGCCCAGGGACTGCATCGAGTCCAGGCCGATCATGATGGCGACGCCGGCGAACCCGGTCAGCACGCCGGCGAGCAGCCGGCCCGTCATTTTCTCGTCGGTGGTCAGCCAGTGCGCGAGGACCACGGTGAACAGCGGGGCCGTCGCGTTCAGGATCGAAGCCACGCCGGATGCGATGTGCTGCTGTCCCCACACGATCAGGGTGAAGGGGATGGCATTGTTGAGCAGCCCCAGCGCGAAGAATGCCGACCACGCCTTGCGATCGGACGGCATCCTCTGGCCGGTCATCCGGAGGATGACCAGCAGGATCGATGCGCCCAGCGCCACCCGGCAGGCCACGACGGTGAAGACCGGGATCCCGGCGACGGCGACCGCGTTGAACAGGTAGGCCCCGCCCCAGATGATCGACAGCGCGATCAGGATCGCCCATTCCATCCTGGCCATGGGCCGTGCCGTCTGGGCAGCGCCTGGCATTGGTCGGGTCCGAAGTCGCCGGAATACAGGTATCCCGGGAAGGTTGTCCTCAGGGATCCCGGCGCGCCACCAGCCGGATCAGTTCCTCGTCCATGCCTTCGCGCCGCAGGCCGTCCTCGACGCCCCGGCGGTCGGCCTCCGAGCGGTTCTGGCTCATCTTCCACTTGCCCTCGATGCGATCGATCGGGATCTCGATGCCGATGATCACCTTCTGCTGCTGGGCGATGTAGGCCTCCGGGGCGTCGGTCACCCGCCAGGGATCCGGTCGGGATTCTTCCTGGCTCCTGGTGAGCGCCTCGATCTGCGCGCGCACCCAGGCAGGGTCGTCGATGACCCGGGGCGTGCCGGCAGCCTGCACGACCGCGTAGTTCCAGGTCGGCACCACCTTGTGGGTCTCGGCCTTGGTCGGATACCAGTTCGGCGTGACGTAGCATTGCGGGCCCCGGAAGACCACGAGCGTCGGGGCGCCTTCGCGCAGGGCGGGCAACTGGTCGTTCGCCCGCGCCACGTGGGCGCGCAGGATGCCCCGTTCACCGCCTTCGACCAGCAGGAAGGGGACGAGGTTGGCCCGCAGGCCGTCGCTGCCGGCGGTGACCAGGGTCGCCAGGGGGTGGCTGCGAACCAGCCCGTGCAGCACTTCCAGGCGGTCTTCGCGGAACGAGGCGGGGCGGTACATGCTTCAGACCGTGCGCGCCCCGTCGACCGGGAACTCGACGCCGGAAATGAAATCGGCCTCGTCCGACGCCAGGTAGACCGCCGCCCGAGCGATGTCTATCGGCCTCGACATGCGGCCGAGCGGAATCGTCGCGATGAACTTCTTGCGGTTCTCGGGCGTGTCCGGCACGCCCATGAAGGCTTCCAGCATGCCGGTTTCGCCGATCACCGGGCAGATCGCGTTGACGCGGATGCCGTCCGGGGCGAGCTCGACCGCGAGCGACTTCGACATCAGGTTCACCGCGCCCTTCGAGCTGTTGTACCAGGTGAGGCCGGGCCGTGGCCGGATACCCGCCGTGGAGCCGATGTTCAGTATCACGCCGCCCTTGTTCCTGCGCATGATCGGAACGACGGCGTGCACCATGAAGAAGATCGACTTCACATTGACCGCGTAGACGCGGTCGAACGTGGCCTCGTCGACCTCGAGCAGCGGCTGGTTGCGATGCGTCCAGCCGGCGTTGTTGACGACGATGTCGACGGTGCCGAAGCGCTGCATGGTGTCGGCGACCACGCGATCGACATCGGTTCTCTCCGATACGTCGCAAGCGATGGCGAGCGCCTCGCCGCCGAGCCCGGCGGCGATCTTCCTCGCGCCTTCGGCGTTCAGGTCGGCCAGGACGACCTTCGCTCCTTCGAGCGCATACTGGCGCGCGATCTCCGCGCCGAACCCGCTGGCCGCGCCAGTGACGATGGCGACCTTGTTCTGCAGTCTCATCCGCTTGTCCTCGTCTCGTTCGTCCACCGTAGTATTGCACCATGGCCCCGGATGCGCAGGGATCGCCGGGTCGATCCGGAATCCGGAATCCGTGCGGCCGCGCTCCTGTTGGCAATGCCGCAACGGCTCTTGCGGGCCGCGAACCCGCGGTTCAGACTACGGCACACCGCGTTGCCTTCGCGCGAACTCGCAGTCGGCATCCGGGGGCAGGGTTCCACGAATGCTCCGTCGATCTCCACCACGTTACGCACAAGCTTTCTTCACGATGACTTCAAGTTCCTAGAGCGCGCGCGATTCCACCAGGCGCGTCGGCCAAATCCGGGGCTTCCCCCGTCTCGGCGTACTCGTCCGGAATGCATGAATCCCGTTGCTGGTGTTCCATCGGCGGCGCCGTCGTGGCGCGGCCGTCTGGTTCTGGATGAATCGACGCGGCACGTCGGGGAGTGCCCTGAAGCCCGGAAGGCGAAATGGATACAACGACAACAGCACCCTTGGGGACGAGATTGGCCGGACGCTCGATCAGGCTGGACCAGCAGGCAATCGTCTTCCTGTTCTTCATCCTCATCTTCGTCGGTTTCTCCCTGTTCCTTCCCGGCTTCTTCGTCATCGACAACATCCTCAACATGCTGCGCTCGGTTTCCGTGCTGGGCATACTGGGGCTGGGCATGGCGGTGGTCGTCATCGGTCGCGGGATCGACCTGTCGATGGTGGCCTTGCTCGCGGTGCCCACGGCGCTGACCATGACGTTGGCCGAGGCAGGCGTCGGCCTTGGCGTGGCGCTCGTCGCCGGCTTCGCGCTGGCGCTCGCCGTCGGACTCGTCAACGGCTTCATGACGGCCTACGCGGAAGTCCCCTCGTTGCTGACCACGCTCGCGACCGGCCTGGGCCTAGCGGGGCTCGGCCAGAGCGGATTGCTGAAGTTCGATGTCGTCTCCTGGCCGACGCAACTCGATCCCATCGCCTGGTTGGGCAATGCACGGGTATTCGGCGTACCTTCGGCCATCGTCTCGTTCGCGGTGGCCGCGATCTGCGTCGCCGTGTTCCTTCGCCACACGCGGCTCGGGCTGTTCATCTATGCCATCGGCGACAACCCGAATGCGGCGCGAACCAGCGGCATCCCGGTGCGTCCGATCATGATGCTGCAGTACCTGGTTGCCGCGGCGATCGCTGTGTTCGCCGGACTGGTCATGGCGTCGTCGTCGAGCGTCATGGATACGCGGATGTACAACCTGTCGATGATCTACGACGTGATCCTCGTCGTGGTGCTCGGCGGCGTCGGCCTGTCGGGCGGGCGGGGCGGCGTACTGAGCGTGATCGTCGGCGCGCTGCTGGTCGGGGCCATCCTCAATGGCATGACGATCCTGAATTTCTCCTACGACGCACAGAACCTGATCAAGGGCGTGATACTGCTGGTGGCAATCGCGCTCGACAGCGTCATCAATCCTCGTAACGAGGAAACCGCGCAGCAGGGGGATATCTAGGCGGCAAAGGCGTTCTGGCAAACGGATGCGAGCAATGAAACCAACAAACAGAAGAGGAGATGCAATCATGAAAGCAGTCATCAGGATGGTCGCGGACAAATGGCGCCTGCTGGCCACGGCCGCGTTGCTGGCGATCTTCAGCTCCGTCGCGGTGGCGCAGTCGCGCCAGCTCGGCATGGACGATCCGGCACGCGACGCCTTCTACAAGGCGTTCGAAGGCAAATGGGTCGTTTTCGTTCCGGTCTTCATGGGTCTGGACTTGACCGAAGGCTGGAGCAGGATGATGGAGATGCAGTCCAAGGAAAGGGGCTACAAGTACGAAGTGCGAAACGCCAATTTCGATACGGCCGCGGGTACCAGGATCTGGACCCAGCTCATCCATGCCGACCCGAAGCCGGACGTCATTGTCGTGCAGAACCCGGACGTGACGTCTTATGCGCGGCTCGAGAAGCAGGCCGAGGATGCCGGCATCTTCGTGATCCAGCTGAACATGAAGAGCACCATCATGACCAGCGGCTTCGTCGGGGGTGACGCAACGCGCATCGGCGAATTGCAGGCTCGCGCCGTCGCGAAGCAGTGCGGTGCCGATACGTCCCGCAAGGTGCTGATCCTCACCGGTCCGACGACGGCGCCGTGGTCGGTATACATGCAGGTCGGCTACGAGAAGGTCCTGAAGGAGAACCCCGAGCTCAAGGTCGTTTCGCGGCAGTCGACCGGCAACTACGATTCCTCCAAGGCCAAGCAGATCACCCAGGTCGTCCTGCAACAGCATCCGGACCTATGCGCGATCATGGGCGTCTGGGACGTGACCGAGCAGGGTACGGCCGCGGCGGTCAAGGATGCCGGCAAGACCGGCAAGGTGTTCGTGTCGACCAGTGGCGGCGGCGGCGAGCTTGCCTGCCATCTCATCAACAATGGCAGCGCCGACCACTACGTCAGCTACGACGTGCCTGGCCAGGGGCGCGACCTGACCGACCTGATCGCCGCAGTGCTCCAGGCCAAGGATCGGGGCGAGAAGCCGGGCGCCAACAAGATCGCCCTGTATACCCCGCTCCATGAGCTCACCAAGGAATCGATCAAGATCCACCCCTGCTGGTCGCTCAACACGATGCGCTACTGATCATCGCCCCGACCTGGTCCTGGCAGGCGGTTCATACATCACCCATGCAGCACCCCGGCGCATCGGCGCCGGGGCGACGATGATCGGGCCATGCTGAATGCACTGAAGAAGTACCGATACCAATACTGGCCCGCCACGGCGGCGGGCGAGATCCTGAAGAAGCAATGGATGGAAACGGCGGTGCCGGTCCTCGTCCTGTTGCTGACCATTGTTTTCTTCAGCTTCAACATCGACAACTTCGTGTCGCTGTCGAACGGCACGATCACCCTGCAGCAGGCCAGCGAGCTCGGCTTCATCGTGCTTGGCATGGCGCTGGTGCTGATCGTGGGGGGCATCGACCTGAGCGTGGGTTCGATGTACGCGATCTGCAATGTCCTGGTCCTGTACCTGATTCACGTCGAGGAGATGCCGGCGCTCGGGGCGATCGCCGTCACCCTGCTGTGCGGCGCCCTGCTGGGCGCTGTCAACGGCATCCTCATCGGCTACCTGAGGTTGCGTGCATTCCTGACCACGCTCGTGACCCTGATCGTGTTCAGGGCGATCTTCAACATGATCCAGTTCGAGTGGGCCGTCGGCATCGCTTCGAATTTTCCCGACTCCGACCTCTGGATGTACCTCGGGACGGGCTCGTTCCTTTCCGTTCCGGTCGCGACCTGGGTGTTCGCGGTCGTCTGCATCGGGGTCCATGTATTCCTGACCCGGATGCGGGCGGGGTGGCATGTCATGGCCGTAGGCGGCAGCCGTCGCTCCGCCTACAACGCCGGCCTTTCGGTGAACCGGGTGGTGGCCGGGTCCTACGTGGTCAGCGGGGTGTTCGCCGCCGCTTCCGCGGTGCTGTATGGCGCCCGGATCGACAGCAGCAGCGCGGACACCGGAACCGGCCTGGAGATCATCGTCCTGGCGGCGGCCCTGATCGGCGGCATCCGCCTGGGTGGCGGCAAGGGGTCGGTCACCAAGGCGGTGCTGGGCACCCTGATCGTCTTCCTGATCGCCAACGGGCTCTCGACCATGGCCACGCCCGCGGGGGTGGCCCGCCTGGTCCTTGCGGCGATCTTCCTGCTGGCCACGACGCTGGATATTCGGTGGTTCAAGAATCGCGGGAAGGCGGTCCAGGAGATGTACGTCACGCCGGGATACCTCGACCTGCCGCCGGCGCCGCCGACGAGCGCCGATTCGGGCTACGCCGTCAACGACAAGCTGCACGACATCGAACTGATCGGGCTTGGCCAGGTGGAGTCGCCCGAGGACGTGATCCTCGATGAGGACGACAACCTCTATTGCGGTACTCGCCACGGCGACATCATTCGTTTTCATGCGCCGGACTACAAGCACATGGAGGTGTTCGCGCACGTCGGCGGCCAGCCGCTGGGCATGGCGTTCGATAGGGCCGGCAACCTCAATGTCTGCAGCGGCGGCATGGGCCTGTATCGCGTCACGCCGCAGCGCCAGGTCGAGCGCGTGACCGACGAGACGAACCGCTCCCTGCTGTCCATCCAGGACGACAGCCGCCTGCGACTGGCCGACGACCTCGACATCGCACCGGACGGGCGGATCTTCTTCTCCGAGGCGACCGTCCGGTACGAGATGCACGAATGGCAGATCGACAGCCTGGAGGGGCGCGGCAACGGCCGGATCATCTGCTACGACCCTCGCACCAACGAGACCCGCACCGTGGTCAGGAACCTCGTGTTTCCGAATGGCGTGTGCCTGGGCTCCGAGGGCCAGTCGGTCCTCTTCGCCGAAAGCTGGGCCTGCCGGATCAGCCGCTACTGGTTCGACGGCCCGAAGAAAGGCAAGGTCGAGCGGGTGATCGAAAGCCTCCCGGGGTATCCCGACAACATCAACCGGGCCTCGGACGGCAACTACTGGATCGCGCTCATGGGAATGCGCGGCCCGGCCTTCGACCTGGCGATGCGCAAACCCGAGTTTCGCCGGCGGATGGCCAAGCGCCTCGCGCAGGACGAATGGCTCTCGCCCAACATCAATATCGGCTGCGTGGTGAAGTGCAACGATCGCGGCGAGATCCTCGAAGCCCTGTGGGATCGCAGCGGCGTCAACCACCCCATGATCACATCCATGCGCGAGCACCGCGGCTACCTCTACCTCGGCGGCATCTCGAACAACCGGATCGGTCGCTACAAGCTCGAGAACGCGGATCCGGATTTCGTGCAGCATCGAACGGAGCGGGGTGACGCCCGTGTTTGACGCACTACGACGCGCCCGCGACCGCTTCTTCGGCTATGGCGACGCCAGCGTGGCCATCCCCGTTTTCGACGGCCCCCTGAAGCCGAACAACGCGCTCGAGGAAGCCGAAGTCCTCTTCGAACGCCCGGGCCTCGAGGATCTGCTCCATGGCGAAGACGGCCTTCTCTACGCCGCTTGCGACCGGGACCTGCTGTGCATCGATGCGGCCGGCGAGGCCCGTTCGGTCGCCAGGCTCGACGCGCCGATCCAGGCGATCGCCCGGTTCCGTGGCGGGTTCGCGCTCGCGACGCCGGCGGGAATCGTGTTCCGCGGCGGCAGCGCCGACGGCAAGCACCTCGAATCGGTCGACGGGCAAGCGTTGGCCTGCGTCAACGCGCTCTGGGCGGCCGACAACGCAACGCTGCTGCTAAGCCAGGGATCGCAGCGTCATTCCTACGACGAATGGAGCTGGGACCTGCTCGGTCGTGGCGCCACCGGCCGGGTCATCGAATACGATCCCCTGGCCGGCACGGCGCGCGTGCTGGCCTCGGGCCTGGGGTACTGCTACGGCGTCTGTTCGCAGGCAACGCGCGTCCTGGTTTCCGAAAGCTGGCAGCACCGGGTGGTTGCGATCGAGGGCGATCGGCGCGAGATCATGGTCAGCGCATTGCCGAGCTATCCGGGACGCATCAGCCCGGCCGATGGCGGCGGCTACTGGGTAAGCTCGTTCGCGGCCCGCACCCAGCTGGTGGAGTTCGTCCTGCGTGAGGATGACTACCGCGAGGAAATGATGCGTACGGTGGAGCCCCGCCACTGGGTTGCGCCGGCCCTGAGTTCGGGAGTCGATTTCCGCGAGCCGCTGCAGATCGGTGGCGTACGGCAGATGGGCATCCTCAAGCCCTGGGCTCCGCCCCGATCGTACGGACTGGTGATTCGCTACGACCAGGCATGGCACCCCCTGTACTCCCTGCACAGTCGGGTCGGCGGCCGGCACCACGGCATTGTCGCCGCGTCCGAACGCGACGGGGTGCTGTACGCCCTGTCGAAAGGGGCCGGGCGCATCCTGCGGGTTCCCCTCGCCGACCTGGATGGACGGGATTGACGTGAGCACACCGATTCTTGAACTGCACAACGCGACCAAGACCTATGGTGGAGTACCCGCGATCGAAGCGGTGGATTTTTCGCTGTTGCCTGGCGAAGTTCATGCCCTGGTCGGCGAGAACGGGGCGGGCAAGTCCACCCTGACCAAGGTGATGGCCGGCGTCGTGGAACTCGACGGCGGCGAGATGCTGATCGACGGCGAGCCGGCGAAACTGCGGACCCCTCTCGAAGCGCTGGCCGCCGGCATCGCGATGGTTTTCCAGGAAACCAGCCTGGTGCCGACGATGACCGTGGCCCAGAACCTCTACCTGGGCCAGGAGAAGTTCATCAACCGCCTGCGCGGCGTCTACATTTCCGCCCAGCAGTTCCTGCAGTCGCTCAACTTCAACGTGGATCCCACCGCCGTCGTCGCCAGTCTCGGCGCGGCCCAGAAGCAGATGGTCGAGATCGCGCGCGCGGTACTGCACAAGGCGCGGATCATCGTGTTCGACGAGCCGACCGCCACCCTGACTCCCGAGGAGAAGGAGCACTTCTTCAAGCTGATCCGCGACCTCAAGCGTCGCGGCGTCTCGATCATCTTCATATCGCACGCTCTCGAAGAGGCGCTGGACATATCCGACCGCATCACGGTGCTTCGCGATGGCCGCAAGGTCGTGACCGACCAGACCAGCAATTTCGACCGCGATCGCATCGTCAAGTCGATGGTCGGCCACGAGCTGTCCGGCAACCTGTACGGCAGGAACGCCCGCCTGCGGCCCGCGGGTCGCAGGGTGCTGAGCGTACAGAACCTGCGCATGGGCACGATGGTCCGCAATACATCGTTCTCGATATTCGCCGGCCAGATCACCGGTGTCTTCGGCCTGGTGGGCTCCGGACGCACCGAAACCTTCAAGGTCGTCGCCGGCGTCATGAAGCGGGACTACCTCCACGGTGGCCGCATCCTGCTCAACGACAAGCCGGTCCGCTACCGCGTGCCGGCGCCGGCGATCGCCGCGGGCATCGTCTACGTGACCGAGGATCGCAAGGTCGATGGTTTCTTCGAAACCATGGCGCCTGCCAGGAACATCTACGTGGGGCTCCTGGCCAGGCTGCGACGCTGGCGATTCCTGACCCGCCGGCGCGAGGAACTCGCGGCTGGCAGGAAGTGGAGCGAGGCGCTCAACATCAGGGCTGTCAGCCACGAGGCGCGGGTCATCGAGTTGTCGGGCGGCAACCAGCAGAAGGTGGTCATTGCGAAGTCGCTTTCGCAAGAGCCCCAGCTGGTGATCTTCGACGAGCCGACCCGTGGCGTCGACGTGGGTGCCGTGGCCGAGATCCACGAGATCATCCGTGACCTGGCCGACCAGGGGAAGGCGGTCGTGGTGATCTCCTCCTACCTCCCCGAGGTCCTGTCGCTGGCGGACCGGATCCTGGTGGCGCGCCAGGGCAAGATCGTCGAAGAGTTCGCCAACAAGGACGTGACGGAACAGCAGATCATGTACGCGTCGATCCACTGATGCCGCAGCGCTGCCCGTCAGCCGGGCGGCCGGATCAGACGTTGAACAGGAAGTTCAGCACGTCCCCGTCCTTGACGACGTACTCCTTGCCTTCGGCCCGCATCTTGCCGGCTTCCTTCGCGCCCTGTTCGCCCTTGTGGGCGATGAAGTCGTCGAAGGCGATGGTCTGGGCGCGGATGAAGCCGCGCTCGAAGTCGGTGTGGATCACGCCAGCCGCCTGCGGGGCGGTGTCGCCCTTGTGGATGGTCCAGGCGCGCACTTCCTTCACGCCGGCGGTGAAGTAGGTCTGCAGGCCGAGCAGGCCGTAGGCGGCGCGGATCAGCCGGTCGAGGCCCGGTTCCTCGAGGCCGAGGTCGGCGAGGAAGGCGAGCTTGTCCTCGTCGTCCATGTCGGCCAGTTCGGACTCGATCTGCGCGCACAGCGCCACCACCGGCGCGCCTTCGCTCGCGGCCTGTTCGCGCAGGCGGTCGAGGGAGGGGGTGTCCGCGAAGCCGTCCTCGCGGACATTGGCCACGTACATCGCCGGCTTGATCGTCAGCAAGCACAGCGGCCTGAGCAGCAGCCGGTCGTCGTCGGACAGGGCGAGGGTGCGGGCCGGCCGGCCTTCGTTGAGGTGCGGCAGCACCTTGTCGAGCACGTCGACCAGCTTGATGGCGTCCTTGTCGCCGGCGCGCGCCTTCTTCTGCTCGCGCTGGTGCGCGCGTTCGACCACCGCGAGGTCGGCCAGCGCCAGTTCGGTGATGATCGTCTCGATGTCGGCGATCGGGTCGACCTTGCCGTTGACGTGCACGACGTTCTCGTCGTCGAAGCAGCGCACGACGTTGACGATGGCATCGGTTTCGCGGATGTTGGCGAGGAACTGGTTGCCGAGCCCTTCGCCCTTGCTGGCGCCGGCGACCAGGCCGGCGATGTCGACGAACTCGACGATCGCGTGCTGCACCTTCTGCGGCTTGACGATCGCCGCGAGCTGGTCGAGCCGCGGGTCGGGTACTTCGACCACGCCGACGTTGGGCTCGATGGTGCAGAACGGATAGTTCTCGGCCGAGATGCCCGCTTTGGTCAGCGCATTGAACAGGGTGGACTTGCCCACGTTGGGCAGCCCGACGATGCCGCATTTCAGGGCCATTGGGAATTCCGAAGCGGGCCCCGGTCTGGCGCCCATCGGCGGCTATTCTACCCGCGGGCCGCTGGCGCCTTCGCCGCCTCGAGCACGGCCAGGCCGTGGCGGGCGAGCATCGATTCCTCGTCGGTCGGTATCACCCAGGCCTCGGCCGCCGAACCCGGGGCGGTGATCCGGACGATGCCGCCGTCGTCATTGCCATTGCGCCCGTCGCCGGCGTTGGCGGTTTCGTCGAGTTCGAAGCCGAGCCATGCCAGGCCGCGCAACACATCGGCGCGGATGCGCGCCGAATGCTCGCCGATGCCGGCGGTGAACACCATGCCGTCGATGCCGCCGGCGCAGGCCGCCAGCGCACCGGTCTCGCGGCGGATGCGCGTCGTGAAATGCTCGATCGCGAAACCGGCGGCGGGCTCGTCGCTGGCTTCGAGGCTGCGCATGTCGGCACCGACCCCGGACATGCCCGCCAGTCCGCTGCGGTGGTAGAGCAGGTCGCTGATGGCATCGGCGTCGAAGCCCCTGGCCTGCATCAGCCACAGCAGGACACCGGGGTCGATCTGGCCGCAACGGGTGCCCATCGGCAGGCCGTCGAGCGCCGAGAAGCCCATGCTCGAGGACACCGGCCGGCCGGCGTCGACGGCGCACATCGATGCGCCGCTGCCGAGATGCGCGATCACCGTGCGGCCGGCCGCGAGACGCGGCGATACCGCCGGCAGGCGGGCGGCGATGTACTCGTAGGACAGGCCATGGAAGCCGTAGCGTCGCACGCCCTCGTCGTAGAAGGACGGCGGCAGGGCGTAGACATCATGGACCCTGGGCTGGCCGCGATGGAAGGCGGTGTCGAAGCAGGCGACCTGCAGCGCGTCCGGGAATGCGCCGCTCGCCGCTTCGATCCCGGCGAGGTTGTGCGGCTGGTGGAGGGGCGCGAGCGAGGTGAGGCCGCGCAGGGTCTCGAGCAGTTCGGGCCCGATCGCCAGGGGCTGGTGCAGGTCGGGGCCGCCATGCACGACCCGGTGCGAGACCGCGGCGACCGAGAGCCCGGGGGCCGCGTCGGCCAGGAAGTCGAGCAGGTCGCCGAGCGCGTCGGCCGCATGCGAGCGCGGGCCGAGAGTCTTGCGGATGCGGTGGCCGTCGGCGCGGGTCGCCGCCAGCGCGGCAGCCTCGGTGCCGAGCCGGTCGATGGTGATCCGCCAGCGCTGCCCGGGTTCGGCGCCGGCCCGGCCGGCGTGGTACACCCCGAACTTCAGGGTCGCCGAGCCGGCGTTGATCGTCAGGATGTGGCGATCGCTCATCGGCGCTCCGCGCTGTCGGCCGCATCGGGCGGCGCCAGCAGGCTGGTGCCGGTGCGCTGCCAGTGGGCGACGAGTTTCGCCAGGGCGCAGGACACCAGCCGGCCGTAGGCGTTGTCGGCCCGGCTGGTCAGGATGACCGGGACTGCGGCGCCGATCGCGAGGCCGGCCGATTCGGCCTGGGCGACGAAGGTGAGTTCCTTGGCGAGCATGTTGCCGGCTTCCATGTTCGGCACGACCAGCACGTCGGCGCGACCGGCGACCAGCGAGGTGATGCCCTTGGTGCGCGCGGCCTCGAGGTCGACCGCGTTGTCCATCGCGAGCGGTCCGTCGACCAGTCCGCCGGTGATCTGGCCGCGCTCGGCCATCTTCGAGAGGACCGCCGCGTCGATCGTCGAGGGAATCGCCGGATTGACCGTCTCGATGGCCGACAGGATGCCGACGCGCGGCAGGGCGATCCCGCAGGCATGCGCCATGCCGATCGCGTTGCGCACGATGTCGGCTTTCGCGCCGAGGTCGGGGTTGATGTTGATCGCCGCATCCGTGATGAACAGCGGCCGGTCGCGGCCGGGCACGTCGAGGACGAACACATGGCTGAGCCGGCGGCCGGTGCGCAGCCCGCCTTCGCGCGCGAGCACCGCATGCAGCAGCTCGTCGGTATGCAGGTGGCCCTTCATCAGCGCGCCGACGCGACCGGCGGCGGCCATCGCGACCGCCTGGGCGGCCGCGGCATGATGCTCGCCGGCTTCGACGAGCTCGAAGGCGCCGATATCGACGCCGAGCTCGGCTGCCGCCGCCTCGATCTTCTCGCGCCGGCCGACCAGCACCGGCTCGATCAGGCCCTCGCGCGCCGCCGCCAGCGCACCGTCGAGCGAGGCCGGGTCCTCGGGGCAGATGACGGCGACGCGGGTCGGCGCCACGCCGGCGCAGGCGGCGACGAGCCGCTCGAAGTGCGGGTGGTGGTCGACGATCAGTTCGGGCAGGGGCTCGTCGTCGAACTCGATGCGGTGCGGTGGCGCGAAGACCTCGAGCTGGCCGCTGGCGAGCAGGGCCCCGGTGTCATCGCTGAAGCTCGCTTCGAGGACGACCAGGTCGGGTTCGCGCTTCTCGACCACCTTCACCCGGGTCTGCACCACGGTGCCGGCGAATACCCGCTGGTGGTAGGCGAGCGACTGCGCCCGCAGGGTCGTGCCGGGGCCCGGCAGCCGCGAGCCGACCAGTTCGGAGACCAGCGCGCCGATCCACAGGGCCGAGGCGCTGGCGCCGGTCAGCGGGTCGCCGTCGGCGTCGATCCGGGCCTCGCGATCCGGGATGTGCAGGGGGTTGATGTTGCGCGAGGCCTGCGCGAACAGGTAGAGCGAATGCTCGGTGCATACTCGCCGCGAGGTGGCGGTGTCGCCCATCGCGATCTCGGCGAACAGGCGGTTGCTGCGTCGCCCGGGCGGGGCGGACTGGTGTTGTGACACGCGGAGGCGCTCCCGGATCGGTGCAAGTCGGCTAGTGTACCGTCCGCCTATGTACCATCGGGGTACGACAGGCCGATGGCGAGCGCCCCGTGCACCGCCGCCTCGGTGCCCAGGTTCCGCTTCCCGGGAAAGCCCATGTCCGTTTCGCTCGAAGGCAAGCTGGTGGTCGCGATCTCCTCGCGGGCGGTGTTCGATTTCGAGGAGGAGAACACCGTCTTCGAGCGGGGCGACGACACCGCCTACATGGCCCTGCAGCGCGACCGGCTCGACCGGGTCGCCCCGCCCGGCGTGGCGTTCGCCCTGGTGCGCAAGCTGCTCGCCTTCGATGGCCCCGGCGAGGAGCCCCGCATCGAGGTCGTCGTCGTCTCGCGCAACGACCCGGTGAGCGGCCTGCGGGTGTTTCGCTCCGCACAGCGCGAAGGACTGCGGATCGAGCGCGGGGTGTTCACGCGCGGCCGCACGCCGATGCCCTACCTGCGACCCCTGCATGCCAACCTGTTCCTGTCGGCCAATGAGGCCGATGTCCGGGCCGCGCTCGAAGCCGGCTTCCCCGCCGCACGGGTCTATCCCCAGTCGGTGATGGCCTCGAAGTCACACCCCGACGAGATCCGGATCGCCTTCGACGGCGATGCGGTGCTGTTCTCCGACGAGTCCGAGCGGGTCTTCCAGCAGCAGGGGCTGGCCGCATTCCAGAAGCACGAGGCCGAGCATGCATCGAACCCGCTGCTGCCCGGGCCTTTCAAGCCCCTGCTCGAGGCGCTGCACCTGCTGCGCAGCCAGGCGCAAAGCGGACCGATGCGCATCCGCACCGCCCTGGTCACCGCCCGCAGCGCGCCGGCCCACGAACGCGCGATCCGCACCCTGATGGACTGGGGGATCGAGGTCGACGAGGCGATGTTCCTCGGCGGGCTGGGCAAGGGGCCGTTCCTGCGCGAGTTCGAGCCGGATTTCTTCTTCGACGACCAGACCGGCCATTGCGAACAGGCCGCCGCGGTCGGGCCGACCGGTCATGTGGCGGCCGGCGTCGCCAATCCCCCGTCCGGCTGACCGAGGCCGGTCTGGCGCGGGGGGCCTTGACCCCTTCAGGGACCGGGCGGCTTCCCAGTGCCGGCCTGGCGCGGGATGGCCGGGCTCCGACCGTTCAGGGGCCGGGCGGCTTCCCATCGGGCCGGGTATGCAGGCGCATCATCGCGCCCTCGAAGTCGCCGCCGACCAGGTCGCGCACCGCCGGCAGCGCCCGCTCGATGGCGTCGTCGATCCGTTCCTGCTGCTCCCGCGACGGGGGGTGCAGCACATAGTCGACGACCTGCTGCGTCAGGCCGAGCTCGCGCGGATGGTCGATCCCGATGCGCAGCCGCCAGAATCCGGGCGAGCCGAACTGCGCCTGGATGTCCTTGAGTCCCTTCTGGCCGGCGTTGCCGCCGCCGCGCTTGATCTTCGCGGTTCCCGCGGGCAGGTCGAGGTCGTCGTGGATGACGAGGATCTCCTCGACGGGAATCCGGTAGAAGTTCGCGACCGCCGCCACGGCGCGTCCCGAGAGGTTCATGTAGGTGCCGGGCTTGAGCAGCCAGGTCGGGCGGCCGCCGATCGTGGCGCGGGCGAGTTCGCCGAAGAACTTCGATTCGCTCGAGAAACCCGCACCGGCGTCGGCGGCGAGCCGGTCGACGACCCAGAAGCCCGCATTGTGGCGGGTGCGCTCGTACTCCCGGCCCACGTTGCCGAGGCCGACGACCAGGCGGATCGCGCTCATCGCGGAAAACACTCCAGTGAAAGTCACGACGCCCGCGCGGCGGCGGGCGTCGTCGGATCAATGCGGCGGGACGCTGGCGCGCCCTGCCGCCCGGTTCGTCAGCTCGCCGGGGCGCTGTCCGTGGTGTCGCCCGCGGCAGCCGCGTCGGAGTCGACATCGGTGCCACCACCGCCCTTGACGCTCGCGATCACGATGGTCGGGTTCTCGTTGGCATGGCCGACCACGGTGACTCCGGCGGGCAGCGTGATGTTGCTCAGGTGGACCGGATGCTCGACGCTCAGGTTGGCGAGGTCGACGGCGATGAACTCGGGCAGGTCCTTGGGCAGGCAGCTGACCTCGATGTCGGTCACGACGTGGCTGACGATCGCGCCCTGGAGCTTGACCGCCGGCGATGCCTCCTGGTTCAGGAAGTGCAGCGGGACCTTGACGTGGATCTTCTCGGCGGCATCGACCCGCTGGAAGTCGACGTGCAGCACCAGCTGGCGATACGGATGCATCTGCGTGTCGCGCAGCAGGACCTTCTCGGTCTTGCCGTCGATCTCGAGGTCGAGGATGCTCGAGTGGAAGGCCTCGACGCGCAGCGAGTGAAAGAGCGCGTTGTGGTCCAGCTCGATGGCGACCGGCTTGGCGGTGCCCCCGTAGACGATGCCCGGCGTGCGGCCGGAATGCCGCAGGCGGCGGCTCGCACCCGTTCCATGCAGCTGTCTTGTCGTTGCGACGACTTTCATGATTTCAACTCCAGATTGCCGGATGACCGCGACCAGTCACCAGCGTGAAAAAACCCGCCCCGCGGATGCTGCGGGAGGGGTGGTGGTTGGCGAACCGCGTTGCGGCGACTCGCCGATTTTCGTTCGCGGGCTCCCGGCTCAGTCCACGAAGAGCGAGGAAACCGAGTCGGCGCGGTTGATCCGGGCGATCGTCTCGGCGAGCAGCTGCGCCGAGCTCAGCACCCGGATGCGGTTGCTGTCGCGGCCCTCGCGCGTGAGCGGGATCGTGTCGGTGACGACCAGTTCGTCGAGCTCGGATTCGGCAATGCGGGCAACCGCGCCGCCCGAGAGCACCGGGTGGGTACAGTAGGCGAGCACCCTGCGCGCGCCGTGTTCCTTCAGGGCCGACGCGGCCTTCACCAGCGTGTTGGCGGTGTCGACCATGTCGTCCATGATCAGGCAGGTGCGACCGTCGACGTCGCCGATGATGTTCATGACCTCGGCGACGTTCGCCTTCGGGCGCCGCTTGTCGATGATCGCGAGGTCGGAGTCGAGGCGCTTGGCGAGCGCCCGTGCCCGCACCACGCCGCCGACGTCGGGCGACACCACCATGAGGTTCTCGAACTGCTGCTTGTGGATGTCGGCCAGCAGCAGCGGGGTCGCGTAGACGTTGTCGACCGGGATGTCGAAGAAGCCCTGGATCTGGTCGGCATGCAGGTCCATCGTCAGGACCCGGTCGACGCCGGCGATCTGCAGCATGTTGGCGACGACCTTGGCGCTGATCGCCACCCGCATCGAGCGCACCCGCCGGTCCTGGCGCGCGTAGCCGAAGTAGGGCAGCGCGGCGGTGATGCGCCCGGCCGACGCGCGCTTGAGCGCATCGACCATGATCATCACTTCCATCAGGTGGTCGTTGGTCGGCGCGCAGGTCGATTGCAGCACGTAGACGTCGCGGCCGCGCACGTTCTCGAGGATCTCGACCATCACCTCGCCGTCGGAGAACCGCCCGACGGTGGCTCGGCCCAGCGTGGTGTTGAGGTAGCGGGCGACATCGGCCGCCAGGAGCGGGATCGCATTGCCGGTGTAGATCATCGGCCCGTCGCCGGTCAGCACCTCGGGCGTGCGGCGAGCGCTTTGCGACAGCTGCATCGAAGGGTCTCTGGATCAGGAAAGTGGCTGGGGAGGAAGGATTCGAACCCTCGCATGCCGGAATCAAAATCCGGTGCCTTAACCAACTTGGCTACTCCCCAGTTGTACTCAGCAACGTCTGGCAGGCGGTCAGGATGCGCCGGCTGCCGGAAAAGCCCAATCGCGAAGCGGGTGCCGGTCCAGCGAGCGGACCAGCGCGACCTCGCCAACATCGGGTGACGCAATCCGCGCGCGGATCCGCCTGCCCTGCTCGTCGTCGACGACGGGCATGAAGACACTGGCGCCGGAGCCGCTCATCCGGGCCAGGCTGGCGCGCTCCGGGTCGATGCCCGACGCCGCCTGCCGCAGTGTCCCGAGCGCCGTAGCGACCGGCGGGTATCGTCCGCAGACCACGGCTTCCAGGTCGTTCCGCCCGCGAAAGACTTCGAGCCCTCGCGAAAGACCGAAGATTTTGAGCGGTTTCGAATTTCGTGTCAACGTGGGGTCCCCGAAAACCACGGCCGTGGGCACCGCCACCGGCGGCATCACCACGAGGTAGTGGCGGCTCGGGATGCCGTCGGTGTCGATCGGGTCGAGCCGGTCGCCGATCCCCGTCGCATAGGAAGGCAGGCCGTGGATGAAGACCGGCACGTCGGCTCCCAGGCGCAGGCCGAGCTCGGCGAGCCGCTGCGCCGGCCAGCCGATGTCCCAGAGCCGGTTGAGCGCGAGCAGGGTGGTGGCGGCGTCGGAGCTGCCGCCGCCGAGCCCCGCGCCCATCGGGATCCGCTTGCGCACGGCGATGTCGACCCCCGCCCTCGTTCCGCTGGCTTCCGCCAGCAGGCGCGCCGCGCGCAGGCAGAGTTCGTGTTCCGGGTCGACGCCGGGCAGCGGGACCGGCATGCCGATCCGGCCATCGTCGCGCCGCCGGAAGTCGAGCCGGTCGGCGAGGTCGATCAGCTCGAAGACCGTTTCGAGCTCGTGGTAGCCATCGGCGCGTCGGCCGGTGACGTGGAGGTAGAGGTTGAGCTTGGCGGGCGCCGGGCAGCCATGCAGGGAGGCCGGCGGTTTCACGGGGAGTCCACGACGATCCGCACCCGGAGTTCGCGCACGCCGATGCGGGGCGTGGCGGGCCACTCGGCCTCCAGGATGCGCGGCCGGTCGTCCTCGAAGCGGCTCGCGACGCGTACCCGCCAGTCCGAGCCCGGCGCCTGGGGCTCGGCGGCGCGCGCATCGAGCCAGGCTGGCAGTTCATGGACCGGCAGGCGCCAGCCGAGCGCCTGCTCGAGCAGGTTTTCGGCGCTGTCGGCCTCCAGCGTCTTGCCGTCGGACAGGGTGAGCCTCGCATGCCCGGGGCGGTCCTCGAGCTGGGCCAGGGTCTGGCCGAAGGGCGAGAAGACGGTGAGCGCGCGCCGCTCGCCATGGGCGCGCAACTCGAAGCGGCCCTGGGCCTGCTCCTGCTGGCGCTCGACGCCGGGTTCGGTCAGGACCAGCGAGAATCGGCCCAGCCAGTGGCCTGTCGTCCCGTCGATCGCCGCCGGCGGCGGGCTCGCGCATGCCGCGACCAGCGCCACCAGGCCAGCGAGCGCGATGCGCCGGCCCGCGCGCATGCCTCGCGCGGTGGCCGGCATGAGGCCCGGCATGAGGCTCACAGGCGCACTTGCAGCCTGGCCAGCGTCTTGCGCAGGGTCTCGTTGTCCGGTTCCCTGCCGCTGGCTTCCTGCCACAGCTTGCGCGCTTCCTCGTGGCGGCCCTGGGCCCAGAGGACCTCGCCGAGATGGGCGGCGATCTCGGCCTCGGGGGCGCGTTCGTAGGCGCGGCGCAGGTGCTTCTCGGCCTGGTCGAACCGTCCCATCCGGAACAGTACCCAACCCATGCTGTCCTCGATGTGCGCATCGTCGGGCGACAGGGCGAGGGCCTTCTCGATCAGCGCATGGGCTTCCTCGAGGCGCATGCCCCGATCGGCCAGGGTGTAGCCGAGCGCATTGTAGGAATGCGCATGGCCCGGATCGATCTCGATGATCCGCCGCAGGTTCTTCTCGAGGACATCGATGCGGTCGAGGCGCTCGGCGACCATTGCCTGGTCGTAGAGCAGATCGGGATTGTCCGGGCGCTCCGCGATGGCGCGCCCGAGCACCTCGAACGCCTCCTGGTCGCGCCCGGCATCGCGCAGGACCTGCGATTCGGCCAGGGTGAGCCGGGTCTGGTCTTCGGAGCGACCCGCCTGCGTGTCGTGCAGCAGGGTGCGGGCCTCGTCGGTCCGGCCGAGCTTGCCGAGCGAGATCGCACGGCGCACCAGCGCCGGTACGAACTGCTCGCCGCTTTCGACCCGGGCGTACCAGTCGGCGGCCTGCTGGTAGTGGCGTTGCTCCTCGGCGATCTGGCCGAGGAACATGAAGGCGGGGTCGTTCTCCCGCCGGATGTCGGCGGGCAGATCGACGTAGCGCTCGAGGTAGTCGGCGGCGACCTCGGGCTGGCCGGTCTGGTAGGCGAGCTGTCCGAGCGAGAAGAGGATGGTCGGGTCGTCGGGTCGGCTCGCGAGCGCATGCTCGAACTGCTGCCGGGCGGCGCCCGCATTGCCGTCGGCCATCAGCAGCCGGGCCAGCATGAAGCGTGCGTCGGTCGCATCGGGATTGCGCTCGAGGAAGTCGCCGAGGATCTCGCGGGCCTGCGCCGGGTCCTCGGCCTGGTGCGCGTAGCGGGCGGCAGCCAGCGCGGGTTCGGGATCGGTCGGCAGGAGCGCCATTGCGGCCCTGGCCTCGGCGAGCGCCCGGTCGGGCTTGTCGGCGGCCATGGCCACCGCGCCGACCGCGAGCCGGGCCGAGGGCACCTCGGCGTCCGGCTCGGCGAGCCGGGCCAGCATGTCGAGGGCGGCGGACTTGTCGGAGACCCGGGTGAGCAGGCCCTGGAGCTTGTGGTAGACCAGCGGCAGGCTGCCGTCGGCACGTGCCTCGGCCAGGCGCCTGGCCAGCAACGGCTCGGCGGGGATGAAGCGCCCGGTCGACAGCAGCAGGGTCTCGAGCGTCTGCGCGGCCATCTCGGAGCCTGGCTCGAGCTCATGCCAGAGCTCGGCGGCGGGCAGGGCGGATTCGAGCGAGCGGCCGGCCAGCGCCAGTTCGGTGGCGCGCCGCGCGAGGCGCGGATCGCGGGTCTCGCGGGCGATGTTCAGGTAGGTCGCGGTCGCGCGGCCGTACTCGCCGCGCTGCGCGGCGATTTCCGAGGCGAGGATCTGGTAGAGCAGCTCGCGCGTCAACTCGACATCGGGGATCGCGCCTGGCGGCGTGCCCGGCCCTGGCCCCGGGGCAGGCGCCGGCTGCTCCCCGGCCGACGGCGGTGCGATGGCCTGCGGGGGCATCGTCGGCGATCCGGCGGGCGCAGGCTCCTGTGCCGGAGCTGCCGCAGGAGCCGCCGCTGGCGCTGTCGCCGGTGGCGTACCGGATGCCGGCTTCCTGGCGGGAGGCGCCTTGGTGGCGGCGGGCGGCGACTTCGGCTGGGGCGCCGGGGCCGCCTCGGCCGGTGGAGGGGTCGGCCTCGCCTGGCTTGCGGCCGGGGGGGTGGAAGGGGAGGTGGCGGGCCCGTCGATGGCGCAGGCGCCCATGGCGCTCGCCAGGACGAGGAGCGCAGCAACCCGGCCCGCGCGGCGGCCCGCGAGCCCGCGCAGCCGGGGATACGTCGTATTCATGCGAGGATGTTAGGTCCAAGCGAATGCCGGAGCAAGGTGAGGATCGATGCCCGAATTGCCCGAGGTCGAGACGGTCAGGCGCGGCCTGGAGGCGGCGGTTCTCGGCCGCCCCGTGCTCGGGGTCGTGGCGCGGGCTCCCGCCCTGCGCTGGCCGATCCCCGCGGATCTCGACCGGATCCTGCCGGGCCGGGAGATCGCATCCCTGCGCCGGCGCGGCAAGTACCTGCTGCTCGGGTTCGAGCCCGGCACCCTCATCGTCCACCTCGGCATGAGCGGCAACCTGGTGTTTCGCAGCGAGCCACCGCCGCCCGGCCGGCACGACCACTTCGACATCGTTTTCGGGCACGGCATCGCCCGCCTGAACGACCCGCGCCGCTTCGGCGCGGTGCTCTG
>CAYZBJ010000019.1:45767-58046 GCA_964476625.1 uncultured Burkholderiaceae bacterium
GGCACGACCACCTGGCGGGGCCGGTCGAGGCCCACCCCCTGCTTGCCGGGCTCGGCATCGAGCCCTTCGCCGAGGGCTTCGACGGCGCGCACCTCCATCGGGCCTCGCGCGGGCGGCGGGTGTCGGTCAAGCAGTTCCTGCTCGCTGGCGACGCGGTGGTCGGCGTCGGCAACATCTATGCGTCCGAGAGCCTGCATCGGGCCGGGATCCGGCCGACGCGCGCGGCCGGCGCGATCGGGGCGCAGCGCTACGATCGGCTCGCCGCCGCGGTCCGGGCTACCCTGGCCGAGGCCATCGAGATGGGCGGCACCACCTTGCGCGACTTCACCGGTCCCGACGGCGTCGGTGGCTATTTCCAGCTCGCCTGCAGGGTCTACGGCCGGGAAGGGCTTGCCTGCGGCCAGTGCGGCGGCACGATTCGGCGGATCGTGCAGCAGCAGCGCGCGAGCTACTTCTGCCCCGCTTGCCAGCGCTGATTCCGGCGCCAGCCGGGCCGCCCGGACCAGCGCGGACCACCGTTCAGCCCGGCCCAGCGGCCGGATGGCGGCTCCCCCCGACCCTGCGCCGCCGGCAGGCCGGCGCGCCCGGACCCCTGTGCTAGAGTCGGCTCCACTTCATTTCGGCCGGGGCTCCTCGTCCCGCGCGACGCGATATTCGGCATGGGTGCAATCGGCGAACAGATCGCCGCCTACGGCGGCTGGAGGGGCGAGCTTGCCGATGCAGTTCGCCGCTACGCCCTGTGGCTCGATGACATCGAACTGGCCGACGACGTCGCCCGCGCCCGCATCGAGGCGATCCTCGCACGGCTGTCCGACGAGCGAATCACCGTCGCCTTCGTGGCGGAGTTCTCGCGAGGCAAGTCCGAGCTGATCAACGCGATCTTCTTCCCCGACCACGGCCAGCGGGTCGTGCCTTCATCGGCGGGGCGCACCACGATGTGCCCGACCGAGTTGCGCTACGACGCCGATCGGCCGCCGTCGATCCGCCTGCTGCCGGTCGAGACCCGGATCGATGACACCCCCCTGGCCGACCTGCGCGAGCAGCCCGACGCCTGGACCGAGATCATGCTGCCCCAGGGCGACCCGATCCGCTTGCGCCAGGCCTTCAGTGCCGTCCAGGAAATCGACCTGGTCGGCATCGAGCGGGCCCGGCAACTCGGTTTCGTGGACGAAGGCGACGACGACTTCCTCCAGCCCGATGCCGATGGCCTGGTGCAGGTGCCGCGCTGGCGTCACGCCATCGTCAACTATCCCCATCCCCTGCTCGAGATGGGATTGGTCATCATCGATACGCCCGGGCTCAATGCGATCGGCGCCGAGCCCGAACTGACCCTCTCGATGATCCCGAAGGCCGATGCGGTGCTCTTCGTGCTGGCCGCCGATACCGGTGTCACCCGCTCGGACATCGAAGTCTGGCGTCGCCATGTCAGCCCGGTCCAGCGCAGCGGCCGGATCGCCGTGCTCAACAAGATCGACGGGCTCTGGGACGAGCTCAAGGACGATGCCAGCATCGACGCCGAGATCGACCGCCAGGTCGCCAGCGTCGCGGCGGCGCTCGAATTGCCGGCGGGCATGGTGTTCCCGGTCTCGGCGCAGAAGGGCCTGGTCGCGCGGGTGCAGGGCGATCGCAACCTGCTCGCGCGCAGCCGCCTGCCCGCGCTGGAGCAGGCGCTGTCGGCCGAACTGGTGCCGCGCCAGCGCGAGATCCTGGTCGAGCATGTCCGTCGTGAATTCGACGAGATGAGCAGCGTGGCCGGTTCGCTCCTGGCGGCCCGGCGTCGCAACCTGGTCGAGCAGCTGTTCGAACTCAACGCGCTGCGCGGCAAGAACCGCGACGTGATGGGCCACATGGCCGCCCGCATCCGCGCCGAGCGCGAGGACTTCGAGAAGGGGCTGCGCCACCTGCAGGGCCTGCGCTCGGTCTTCTCGCGCCACTCGCGGACGATCTTCGCCACCATCGGCGCGGACGCCCTGCGCGGGCATGTGCGCGCCGCGCGCGAGGAGATGCGCACCAGCAACTTCTCGAGCGGCCTGCGCACCGGCATGGACAGCCTGATCGGCGCGGCGCGCGCCGACTTCGGCGAGACCGGCCGGCTCGCCGGCGAAGTCGGCACCTTGATGAGCGCGATGTACAAGTCGTTCGCGGCCCAGCACGGGCTTTCGCTCGGCTCGCCGATCCTGTTCTCGATGAAGCGCTATCTCGCCGAACTCGACCGGATCGAAGCATTGCAGCGCCGCCATTTCGGCGCGATCAGCCTGGTCACCACCGAGAAATGGGCGCTGATGCGCCGCTTCTTCGAGTCGGTCGCCTCGCGGATCAAGGCGCTCTACGAGAAGCTCAATCGCGATATCCAGGCCTGGCTGCGCGCGGTCATGGCGCCGATCGAAGGGCAGATCCGCGAGCACCAGGACCAGCTCAAGCGCCGGCTCGATGCGGTGCGGCGCGTGATCGACGCCACCGGCAGCCTCGACGAGCGCATCGAGGCGCTCGAGCGCATGCGAGCCGAAGTCGAGCAGCGCACCGCGGTCGCCGACGAACTGGTCGGCCAGATCCGCGCCACCCTCGGCCATCCGGAGCATCCGGGCCGCCCGGTCGGGCAGCTCGAGACCGCCTGACACGGTGACGCGTGAGTTCGCGTCCCGTCTCGTCGCCTGGCAGGCGCGCCACGGTCGCCACGACCTGCCCTGGCAGCGCGATCCCGATCCCTATCGGGTCTGGCTCTCGGAGGTGATGCTCCAGCAAACCCAGGTCGCCACGGTGATTCCCTACTTTGAGCGTTTCGTCGCGCGCCTGCCGGACGTGGCGGCGCTGGCCGCCGCGGCGCAGGACGAGGTCCTGTCGCTCTGGAGCGGGCTCGGCTACTACAGCCGCGCGCGCAACCTGCATCGCTGCGCGCAAGAGGTCGTCGCGGCGCATGGCGGTCGCTTCCCGGCCGATCCGGCCGCGCTGGCGGCCCTGCCCGGCATCGGCCGGTCGACCGCCGCGGCGATCGCGGTATTCGCCTTCGGCGGGCGCGCCGCGATCCTCGACGGCAATGTGCGCCGGGTACTTTCGCGAGTTTTCGCGGTGGGCGGCGACCCGACGTCGGCCGCGGTGCAGCGCCGCCTCTGGGAGATCGCCGAGCGCGAGTTGCCCGGGCAGGAGCTGCGCGCCTACACGCAGGGCCTGATGGACCTCGGCGCGACCGTCTGCACCCGCAGCCGACCCGCCTGCGCGCGATGCCCGATGTCCAGCCTGTGCGAAGCCCGCTCGAGCGGGCGGATCGACGAGTTCCCGGGGCGTCGGCAGCGACGCGCATCGCCCTTGCGCGAAGCGGTGCTGCTGGTGGTGCGCGGGCCGGCGGGCATCCATCTCGTCAAGCGGGCTCCCACGGGTATCTGGGGCGGATTGTGGAGCCTTCCCGAAGCTTCACTCGCGGGGCGCGACGAGGACACGACACCGACCGCGGCCGCTTGCGAGGTCGCCGCATCACTGGCCGCCGGACTCGGGCTCGTGAACGCGGAGCTGCGCGCCCTGGATCCGTTCGACCATGCCTTCACCCATTTTCGCCTGCGGGCCTATCCGGTGCTGGTCGAAGTACCCGGCACCGTTGCGCTGGCCGCGGCCGAGCCGCAGACCGCGCGATGGTGGTCCCCCGGGTTGCTGGCGGACGCGCCCTTGCCCGCGCCGATCAGGTCGCTGCTGGCCGCGCTGCCCGACGAACGCCACGCCGCAGGCGCCAGCCGCCGCTAGAGCGCGCCGTGCCGGCGCAGCAGGTCGCGCACCACCATCATGCGCGCGAGCGGGGAGTCGGCGCACATCATCGATTGCCTGACGCGCGAGGCCAGTGGCATCAGTTCGGCGAGCCGGTTCGATACCCAGACCAGGGAGTCGAAGGCGTAGGGCTCCGCCACCAGCCGTCGCAACGGGTCGACCTCGCGCTCGACGATGTCGGCGACGATCCGGCGCAGGAGTTGCGCGCAGTCCTCGAACTCGTCGGGCAGCGGCTCGTCCTCGTCGTCGGGCAACCAGGTGACGTCGGCGCGGATCAGGCCGTCGGGCCGGATCTCGCGATCGATCACGCGAAAGCGGGTTTCGCCGCGGGTCCAGATCTGCAGCACGCCGGGCTGCTCCATGTCCCACGAATGGATGCGTGCCATGCAGCCGATCGATTCATGTTCGGCCGGCTCGCCGACCTCGGAGCCCGCCGTGATGCGGCATACGCCGAAGCCGCTGTCGTCGCGCACGCAGTCGCGCACCATGTCGACATAGCGCGCCTCGAATATCCGCAGCGGCAGTACGCCGCCGGGAAACAGCACGGCATCGAGCGGGAATACCGGGATGGTCGATGGCCGGTGCGCCGCGGATGCCATCGTCGTGGCCGGCCTAGCCGGCGAGCGGCTTGCCCGCCGACAGCGAGCGATGGCGCACCAGCACATGCTCGCTCGCCCGGAAGCGCGCCGCGAGCTGCTCGACGATGTACACGCTGCGGTGCTGGCCGCCAGTGCAGCCGATCGCCACCGTCAGGTAGCTGCGGTGCTCGAGCACATAGTGCGGCAGCCAGGTCTGCAGGAACTCGGTGACGTGGTCGATCATCCGGCCCACCGAGGGGATCTGCTCGAGGTAGTGGATCACCGGCTCGTCGAGTCCGGTCAGCGGCTTGAGTTCGGGGATGTAGAAGGGGTTGGGCAGGCAGCGGACATCGAAGACCAGGTCGGCGTCGAGCGGCAGCCCGTGCTTGAAGCCGAATGACTCGAACAGCACGGTCAGGGTCGCGCGATCGGTGCCGGCCATCTCCCGTACCCACTGGCGCAAGGTGTTGGGATGCAGGTCGCTGGTGTCGATCGACATGCCGGCGTCCTTGACCGCCGACATCAGGTCGCGCTCGTTCTCGATGCATTCGAGCAGGGTCGGGACCTGGCCGTCGGCATTGGTGCGCATCGACATCGGGTGGCGCCGGCGTGTCTCGGAATAGCGCTGCACCAGCTTGTCGGTGCGCGCATCGAGGAACAGCACCTTGACGTCGTGGCCGTGGTGCGAGAGCCCGCGCAGCACCTCGCGCAACTCGGCGACCGACTCGCCGTTGCGCGCATCGACCGCTACCGCGACACGGTTGTGGCCGGCCTGCTCGAGCGATGCGATCACGTCGCGCAGGAAACGCACCGGCAGGTTGTCGATGCAGAAGAAGCCGTCGTCCTCGAGGACCTTGAGCGCGATCGATTTGCCGGAGCCGGAGATGCCGGTGATCAGCATCACTCGCATGGTTCAGGACCTGCGAGCGGGTTGGGCGTGACGAGCGGGTGCGGCTGATCCGTTCACAGGTTCTTGGCCTTCGCTGGATTCGATGAGGCGACGCTGGCGCTGGATGAACTCGGCGGTCGTGTCGATGCCGCGCAATTGCAGCACCGTGCTGCGCACCGCCGCCTCGGTCAGCACCGCGAGGTTGCGTCCGGCGGCGACCGGAATCACCATCTTGCGCACCGGCACTCCGAGCACGTCCTGGGTGAGCGCCTCCAGCGGCAGGCGCTGGTAGTCGTTGTCCATCGTGCTGCGCCGGATCATGTGGACGATCAGTTTCAGGCGCATGTGCCTGCGCACGGCGGTCTCGCCGAAGATGGTGCGGATGTCCAGCAGCCCCAGCCCGCGCACCTCGAGCAGGTTGCGCAGCAGGGGCGGGCACTTGCCTTCGATCGCCTGCGGGCCGATGCGGGTGAACTCGACGACGTCGTCGGCCACCAGGCCGTGGCCCCGGCTGATCAGCTCGAGCGCGAGCTCACTCTTGCCGAGGCCCGATTCCCCCGAGATCAGCACGCCCATGCCGAGCACGTCCATGAAGACGCCGTGCATCGAGGTATGGGCGGCCATTGCCCGCGACAGCCAGTCGCGCAGGGTGTCGATGACACGGGCGGCCGGCAGCGGGGTCGAGATCACCGGGACCCGCGCCGCGCGCGCGAGATCGAGGAGCGTGCGTGGCTCCGACAGGCCTTCGGCGACGATGATGGCGGGCGCGGACTTCGAGACGATCTCGTGCAGGGTCGAAGCCTGGCGTCCTTCGTCGAAGTGCTGGAAGTAGCTTACCTCCGGCGCCCCGAAAACCTGGATCCGGTCGGGATGGATCAGGTTGAGGTGGCCGACGATGTCGGCGGGTTCATGGGAGTGCCCGTCGTCCTCGTGGACCAGGCGCTCGGCGCCTTCGGGTTGCAGCCAGCGCAGCCTGAGGGTGTCCTCGTTGGCCTCGAACAGGGCCTGGATGGTGAGGATCATCGCGGGGCGCCTGCCAGGCTCGGAGCCTGTGGATGGGTCGGATGGGTCCGGGCGTGACGAGCGGGGGCGGACGATCCGTTCACAGGTTCTCAGGCCGCGGGCCGAAAGGGCTTCCAGGTGGCAAGGATCTTGTGGATCTGGGCCGGGTTGTCCTGCTTCATCAGGGACTCCCGGATCTGCGGGTCGGAAAGCAGTTCGGCCAGTTCGGAGAGGATCTCGAGGTGTTCCTCGGTCGCGTTCTCGGGCACGAGCAGGAAGACCAGCAGGCCGACCGGTTCGCCGTCGGGGGCGTCGAAGGGTACCGGCGTCGCCAGGCGAATGACCGCGCCGACGGCTTCCTGCAGGCCCTTGATGCGGCCGTGGGGAATCGCGACGCCCTCGCCGAGCCCGGTGGAGCCCAGCCGCTCGCGCGACAGCAATGCGTCGGCAACCTTGCCGCGCTCGATGCCGTGGCTGTTCTCGAAGAGCAGGCCTGCCTGCTCGAACAGTCGCTTCTTGCTGGTTACCGAGAGATTGACCAGCACGTTGTTCGGTGCCAGCAGCCGGGAGATTCGGTTCATCTGCACTCGCCCCGGGTCCGGAAAGGGCTTCCGCATCGCTCGGGGCTGGATCAAAGCGGCGATCGGGTCATTATAGCCAGTGCCGCCCGGGGAAAACGTGCGATGTTGCTCGGCAACAAAGGTTTCCGTTCGCGGGAAACCACAAGCGAAAGGACGCCGTAGCGTCCTTTGTCGATGGAAATTGCAGTCCGATCAGCTAGATGGCTGCACAAGTGGATGATGTTTCAGAGCTTCGCGGCCATGGTCGGTCCGCTTGCCCTTGTGCTTGAGAACCTGTCGATCCAGTTTGTCGACCAGCGAGTCGATCGCCGCGTACAGGTCACCATCGGAACACTCCGCGAAAAGGTCCTTGCCCCTGACATGCAGGGTGATCTCCGCCTTCTGGATCAGCTTGTCGACTGACAGGAACACATTGACATCGATCACGTGATCGAAGTGCCTTCTGATCCGCTCGAGCTTGGTGGTGACGTACTCACGCAGGGCCGGGGTGACACTGACATGATGTCCGCTGATCGAGAGGTTCATGCATCCTCCTTCGCCATCGGGACGCAACCCGAGATGATTGGCGTATGGGTCGTTGCAGGGTACGAAACAGGAGCCGGTGTCGGACGGCTCACAGCGACTTGCGCTGGGAGACCGGGGAAATCCGCATCGATTCGCGATACTTCGCCACGGTGCGCCGGGCGACGACGATTCCCTGTTCGCTGAGTGTTTCGGCGATCTGGTTGTCTGATAACGGGTGTCTGGAATCCTCCGCGGCGATGAGTTGCTTGATGAGGGCCCGAATCGCGGTGCTCGATGCAGCACCCCCGCTGTCGGTCGCGACATGGCTGCCGAAGAAATACTTGAGCTCGAAGGTGCCGTGCGGCGTGAGCATGTATTTCTGGGTAGTGACTCGCGAAACGGTGGATTCATGAAGCCCCAGGATCTCGGCGATCTCCCGCAGGACCAGCGGCCGCATCGCGACCTCCCCGTGGGAGAAAAAAGCCTTCTGCCGATCGACGATGGCCTGCGAAACCCGCAGGATGGTGTCGAACCTCTGTTGGACATTCTTGATCAGCCAGCGTGCTTCCTGCAACTGAGCTGTCATATTCGCATGGGCGCCGCGGTTGCGCCGGAGAATGTTGGCATAGAGGTCGTGGATCCGCAGTTTCGGCATCACGTCGCCATTGAGCGAAACCACCCAGCTCGACCCCTGGCGCCGCACCACCACATCGGGCACCACGAAGCGCGCCTCGCCGCCGCCGAAAGCCGCGCCGGGGCGCGGATTGAGCGCGACCACCAGGGCCTGGGCCTCGCGCAGTTCGTCCTCGCTGCAGCGCAGCGCCCGCTTGAGCTTGGTGAAGTCGCGGGCCGCGAGCAGGGCCAGGTGCTGTGAAACCAGCCGCATCGCCAGTTCCCGGGTTGCCGGCGGGGTCTGTGCCGCCGTCTCGCCGCGCTGCAGTTGCAGCAACAGGCTCTCGCGCAGGTCGGCCGCGCCGACGCCCGGCGGGTCGAAGCTCTGCAGCAGACTGAGCGCGGTCACCAGCTCGTCGGCATCGATTCCGGCTTCTTCGGGAATCATCGCGAGGATTTCCTGCGGGCTCGATTCGAGGAAGCCGTCGTCGTCGAGATCGTCGATCAGCAGTTCGACCAGCGCGCGATCGCGGGGTTCGCAACGGGTTGCCGAAAGCTGGTCGAGCAGGTGCTCGCGCAGGGTGGTTTCGGCGGCTGCGAGCTGCGGGAAGTCCGCCTCCTCGCCATCGGACCGGTTGCGCCGGATGCCGTCCCCGCCCCAGTCACCCGATCGGTCGCCATCCTCGTCGTGGCCAGTGGCGCCGGGCTCGGCGTTCCCGTCGTCGGCCGACCTGGCTTGCGCAGGCTCGGCGGCGTCCTGGCCGTCGGCGGCGCCATTGCTCGCGTCGGCGCCGGGGGCCTGGTCGATGCCGCCGTTGGGGGCGATCCGCATGCAGGCGTCGAGCGGGTCGTCGGTTCGCTCGAGCAGCGGGTTGTCGCGCAGGATCTGCTCGAGTTCCTGGTTCATCTCGAGCGTCGACATCTGCAGCAGCCGGATCGACTGCTGCAACTGTGGCGTCAGCGTGAGCTGCTGGGAATACCTGAGCTGGAGTGACGGCTTCATCGCAAACGGACTCGGAAACCTGCAATGCCGGGTCCGCGGCCATGGGCTGCCTGCGGCAGACGACTACATCGAGAAGTGTTCGCCGAGGTAGTAGCGGCGGACATCCTCATTCATGACCACTTCTTCTGGCGCACCGGAAGCAAGAACAGTACCAGTTCTAATGATATACGCCCGGTCGCAGATTCCAAGGGTTTCGCGGACGTTGTGGTCGGTGATCAGCACGCCGATCCGGCGATCCTTGAGAAATCTCACGATTCGCTGGATCTCGATCACCGCGATCGGGTCCACGCCGGCGAAGGGCTCGTCGAGGAGGATGAAGCGCGGCGAGTTGGCCAGCGCGCGCGCGATCTCGACCCGGCGGCGCTCCCCGCCCGACAGCGACAGGGCCGGGTTGGAGCGGATATGGTCGATCTGCAGCTCGCCGATCAGGACTTCGAGCCGTTCCTCGATCGCCTTGCGCGACAGCGGGCGGCCCGCCTCGTCCACCTGCAGTTCGAGGACGGCGGCGATGTTCTCCTCGACGGTGAGCTTGCGAAAGACCGAGGCCTCCTGTGGCAGGTAGGACAGGCCGAGCCGGGCGCGCCGATGGATCGGCAGGCGCCCGATCGGGCGGCCGTCGAGCTCGATGGTGCCGCCGTCGGCCGGCACCAGGCCGACGATCATGTAGAAGCAGGTGGTCTTGCCGGCGCCGTTGGGCCCGAGCAGGCCGACGACCTCGCCGCTCTCGACCGACAGCGAGACATCCTCGACGACCTTGCGGCCGTTGTAGACCTTCATCAGCGAGCGGCCTTCGAGCCGGCTGCGCCCCGATTCAGTCTCCATCAGCGGCTCTTGGGGGCAGGGCGGCGAAGCTCGAGCTCCCCGGCCGGCTGCAGCGGGGGCGCCGAACCGGCATCGCCGGCGCGCTCCTTCGGCTCGGCGCTGGGTCGCGGCTGGATCACCACCCGGACCCGGCCGCCCGGGTTGGCGGCGGTCGCGTTCCTGCCGTCGCCACGCTCGACCGTGAAGAAGTCGGTCGCGCCCTCGTAGACGATCAGGGCGCCGAAGACCTCGTTGACCACGCGCTCGCCCTGGAGTCGTCGCATCGAGGCCTCGTCGCGCAGCTTGAGGATGTCGCCCCGGCTGTCGTAGTCGAGTGTCTTCGCCTCGCCCTCGATCACGTCGCCTTCGGCCTGGCGCAACTGGCGGAACCGCGCCGGTGCGCCGGTGGCGGTCGCGAACTGGTTGTCGGCCTCGTCCTGGCGCAGCACGATGCGATCGGCGAACACCGTCAGGCCGCCGCGAACCATCTGGACCCGGCCGGTGAACACATTGACCTGCTTGGCATCATCGTAGGTCATGTGGTCGGCCTCGACCTGGATCGGGGCGTCCCGGTCGGCCTTCACGCCTTGCGCGCCCACCGGGTCGGCAAGCACGAACGTGGCGAGCAGGAGCGTCAGGATTCCGGTGCGAAGGCTCATGGGCGTGGCGGGGTCTCGGTGGCCGGTTGCGATTGCCATTGGCCGCGCACTTCGGAGTCGACCCGGAGCTGGCGCGCCGCATTATCGAATTCCATTCCCACGCCGGTCAAGGTCGATGCGCCGCGCCGGATCAGGACCGGGCGCGTGGTCCGGGCTACCTCGGTGGCGGAATCGACGATCGCGAAGTCGGTCTCGACCGTCATCCGCGGTACGCCGGGGCCGGGCTCGCGCACCAGCAGGACGTCGTCGAACAGTTCCGTCATGCGGCCCTCGGCATCGGTGCGCGCGCGGCGCGCCGTGAGGCGGACGGTCGGACGGTCGGGATCGAGGCTGACCAGCACCGGCGCGTCGAACTCGCTGGTCCCGTCGTCCGGGAAGTGCCGCATCTCGTCGGCGAGCATCCGGAATACCGGCCGTCCTTCGCCGTTGAGGCGGATCATCGCGACGCCCTCGACGAAGTAGTCGGGCACATGCCCGAGTGCCCGGGAGCGCGGGGTCGAGCGATCGGCGGCCGATTCGGCCAGGTACCAGGTGCCGACCACGAGGCCGGCCATCAGCAAGGTGGCCAGCACCGCCACCAGCCGGTCCTGGAGCCGGCGTTTCATTGGCGCTCCTGGGCCTCGAGCAGTTCCTGCCAGCGGCCCTGCGCGCGCAGGATGAACTCCGCGAACTCGCGAACCGCGCCGGCGCCGGCGGGGCGGCGCGAAATCCAGTGCACCCGCTGGAGGATCTCCGGTGGCGCCCCCGCGGGTGCGGCGGCCAGCCCGGCGCGGCGCAATGCCGGCAGGTCGGGCCAGTCGTCTCCCATGTAGGCGACCTTTTCGAGCGCGACGCCGGCGCGCTGCGCAAGTCTCGCCAGGGCTTCGCCCTTGCGTGCGACACCCTGCATGATCTCGTCGATGCCGAGCTCGGCGGCGCGGCGCTCGACGATCGCCGATTCCCTGGCGGTGACGAGGGCGCACTGCAGCCCGGCGCGCCGCAACAAGGAGATGCCCAGGCCATCGCGGACGTAGAAGGACTTCATGGCTTCGCCATCCGGGCCGATGTGGATGCGCCCGTCGGTCAGGGTGCCGTCGACATCGAATGCCACCACCGCGACGCGCCGGGCGCGGGCGGTCACGTCGACGATGTCGATCCGCGTCTGTGGCAGCTGGGCCTGGCTCATGGTTCAGACGATCTTGGCCGCCAGCAGGTCGAGCAGGGTCAGCGCGCCCACCAGGCGGCCATCGGCGACGACCAGGAGCTGGCTGATCTGGCTGTCCTCCATGATCCGCACCGCTTCGGCGGCCAGCGCCGCCGGGCCGATCACGACCGGGCCGCGGGTCATGACTTCATCGACCGGGATGGTCCTGAAATCGCCCGAGCGGCCCGCTTCGAGCAGCCGGCGCAGGTCGCCGTCGGTGAAGATGCCGTGGATCCGGCCGTCGTCGTCGACCACGGCGGTCATGCCCATGCGCTTGCGGGTCACTTCGAGGACCGCTTCGGCGAGCGACGCGCCCGGCCGGACCGTCGCCAGCCCGGGCCCGGTGCGCATCACGTCGGCGACGGTGGTCAGCAGCCGGCGGCCGAGCGCGCCGCCGGGGTGGGAGCGGGCGAAGTCGTCGGGGCCGAAGCCGCGGGCTTCGAGCACCGCCACCGCCAGCGCGTCGCCGAGCGCCAGCGCAGCGGTGGTGCTTGCCGTCGGTGCGAGGTTGTGGGGGCAGGCCTCGCGCTCGACCCCGGCATCGAGGTGGGCATCGGCCAGCTCGGCCAGGCGGGACCGGGGGTCGCCGGTCATGGCGATCAGGCGCGCCCCCTGGCGCTTGATCAGCGGCACGATGGCGAGCAGCTCCTCGGTCGAGCCGGAGTTCGACAGCGCGATGAAGACATCCTCGCGGGTCACCATGCCGAGGTCGCC
>CAYZBJ010000020.1:0-7351 GCA_964476625.1 uncultured Burkholderiaceae bacterium
AGCAGGCGGTGGACGGCTTCCCGGATTTCGGCATGAGCTTCGGCAACCCCGATTTCGTGCGCTATGCCGAGGCCTACGGTGCCAAGGGATCACGGGTCGGCGCGGTCGAGGATCTCGTTCCGATGCTCGAGGCGGCCTTCGCTGACGGCGGCGTTCATCTGGTCGATGTGCCGATCGACTATTCCGAGAATACGCGTGTCCTGGTCGACGAGTTGCGCAACCGCAGGCCAGATGTCGAATGTGCCTGACCGTCATCGCGCAGCGCAGGCATTCGAAACCCGAGGAGATCCATCATGCTCAAGGTCGTGCAGGCCTTTGATCGCGCGCCGATCGCCGAGATCGAGACTGACGACGCCACCGAACTGGAGCGCAAGCTGCGGGCCGCGGAACGTCTCTTCAAGGACCGTGAGGGCTGGCTGAAGCCTCACCAGCGCATGGCGATTCTCCGCAAGCTGGCCGGGCTGATGGAAGGCAGGCGCGACCATCTCGCCATGCGGATCGCGCGCGAGGGCGGCAAGCCGCTGCCCGACGCCATCATCGAAACCCGGCGTGCCATCGATGGCGTCCACAATGCCGCCGACGAACTGCGTAACCTTGCCGGCCGGGAGATCCCGATGGGGCTGTCCGCGGCGGCGGAGGACCGCTGGGCATTCACCACCAGGGAGCCGATCGGCGTCGTCGCGGCGATCTCCGCCTTCAATCATCCGCTGAACCTGATCGTCCACCAGGTGGTGCCAGCCATCGCGGTCGGCTGCCCGGTGATCATCAAGCCGGCGAGCACGACGCCGCTGTCCTGCCTGGACTTCGTGGCGCTGGTCCACGAGGCGGGCCTGCCCGAGCCTTGGTGCCAGAGCTTCATCGCCGGGGCCAATGACCTGGCCGAGAAGCTGGCGACCGACAGACGCATCGCCTTCCTGAGCTTCATAGGATCGGCCAGGGTGGGCTGGTCCCTACGCTCGAAACTTCCTCCGGGAACGCGCTCGGCACTGGAGCACGGTGGCGCGGCACCAGCGATCGTCGACCGCAGCGCCGATCTCGGCAGAATCATCGAGCCGATCATCAAGGGCGGCTACTACCACGCCGGGCAGGTCTGCGTATCGACACAACGCATCTACGTTCACAACGACATCGCCGACGACTTCACGCACCAGCTCATCGCCGGGGTCGAGAAGTTACGGACCGCCGACCCCACCCTGGACGACACCCAGGTCGGGCCGCTGATCCTGCCGCGGGAGGCCGATCGGGTCATGGAGTGGATCGATGAGGCGGTCAGGGGCGGAGCAAGCCTGGCGACCGGCGGCAAACTCCTCTCCGAGACGACATTGCAACCGACGGTGCTTCTCGATCCCGCCGCCGACGCGAAGATCTCGACGCAGGAGATCTTCGGTCCAGCGGTTGCGGTTTATCGCCATGACGATCTCGACGACGCGATTCGCCAGGCCAATTCCCTGCCCACGGCCTTCCAGGCCAGCGTTTTCGCACAGGATATCGACGTGGCCATGCGGGCGGCCGATCGCCTGGATGCCTCGGCCGTGATGATCAACGATCCCACCGCCTTCCGAACCGACTGGATGCCCTTCGCCGGGCGCAGGGAATCCGGCTACGGCACCGGCGGTATCCCGTACACCATGCGCGACATGACGCAGGAGAAGATGATCCTGATGCGCAGAGGCTGAGTTCAGATCGCTGCGCACCCGCATCAGTTCTGGATGACATCCGACCATTCCGGGTGTTTCCGGGACTGGGCGCGGACAAAGGGACAGAGCGGCACGATGCGGTAGCCCTTGGCGCGAGCATCCGCGATCAGTGCTCCCGCGAGCGCCAGACCGGCGCCCATGCCGCGCAGCGTGTCCGGGACGAGAGTGTGATCGGCGATGACCAGCACATCCGAAACCTTCGAGATGGTCAGTTCGCCTTCGCCTTCCAAACCGTCGACCCGCGCGGCGAAGCGCCCTTTGTGCCCCCGGTCCTCGTATGAAATCCGCGCGGCAGGTTTGTCAGTCATCTCGGTCTCCGTGATCAAGGGCGGGCATGGCAGCGGGCGCTCCGAGCGCCAGCAGGGCGTCGGTCATTCGACCATCAAGCTCTTCGGGCGGCGGCAGGGCTTCGACGGGCTTCGCCTCGCTGGCACAGCCGGCGAGTGCGACGACGATCCCAAGGACAGCAAGGACTGCAACGAGCAGGTCACGGACCGGCGCTGATCGCATGATCGCCTTGAGGGAGCGGTCTTGGGGGCTCGTCGGGATGCCTCTTGGCGAGCTGGCTTCGGATGGCTGACGCGATCCCTTGCGGGATCCAACGCGCGATTCGAGCGGAGTACTCACGGCATCGCCGGCGCCGAGGGCGCTGGGTCCTCCGGCAAGGGGGTGAACTCGACATCGTCGGCATCGGGCAGCTTGATCCGACCCGCCTTCCAGTCTGCCGCGGCCTGCGCGAGCCGGTCCCTCGACGACGACACGAAATTCCAGTAGAGGAAGCGCTCGCCGATCGGCTCGCCGCCGAGCACCATGACCACCGCGCGCCCGACCGCCCGGATCCGTGACGCATGCGCACCGAGCACGAGCATCCTGCCCGCGCCGTGGACGACGCCGTCGAGCTCCACCGCGCCGGTCGCGACATACACGGCGCGCTCGGGCTGGCCGGTGGGAACTTCGGCAATCGCGCCGGGCTCCATGTCGAGGTGTGCATAGAACTGCGGCGAATGCGTCGCGGTGCCTGCCGTCAGGCCGTAGGCGCTGCCGGCGATGAGTTGCCCGTGCACCCCGCCGTCGCTCCACTGCGGCAGGTCGCCGCTGGAGTGGTGCGAGAAGCTTGGGTCCACCTCTTCATACTCGGTCGGCAGCGCAACCCAGGCCTGGATGCCATGCAGATGATCTCCCTGCGCCCGTGCGCGCTCGAACCGCTCGCTGTGCGTGATGCCACGGCCAGCGGTCATCCAGTTGACCTCTCGCGGGCGGATCGCCTGGGCGTAGCCCAGGCTGTCACGATGCATGACCTCACCGGCAAACAGATAGGTCACCGTCGACAGGCCGATGTGCGGATGCGGGCGAACGTCGATGCTGCGATCGACGCCTGGCGCCAGATCGAGCGGCCCGATGTGGTCGAAGAAGATGTAGGGGCCGACCATGCGGCGCTGGGCGAAGGGCAGCACGCGGCCGACCTCCAGGCCACCGCCCAGACTGCGGCGGCGTTGTTCGATGATGAGTTCGACCATGATGATGCTCCTGTCCGGCCTGCGCCTACGTTGCGGTGCTCGGCACCGGCGTGTTAAGGAGCTGCTGCTCCCACAGAAAGGCGATGCCGCTGGCGGCGGCATGCTTCTTGATCACCTCGGTCAGACCGAGCGCGGTTTCCATCCGGGCCCAGTCGCGCTGCCATTCGGACGCCAGCGCCACCCAGGTCATCATGTTCGCGCCGGCCGCAATCATGCGCTGGATGGCGACCTGGTGAGCCTCAAGCGAGATCCCACCCGACGCGTCGGTGACCACCGTCACATCCCAGCCTTCGCCCAGGGCCTGGATCACCGGCATCGCGACGCACACCTCGGTCCACAGACCGGCGATGATCAGTTGCTTGCGGCCCGTCGCCTTCACCAGTTCCACCACCTTCCTGTCTTCCCAGGTGTTGATGGACGTGCGGTCGATGACCTTCTGGTCTGGGAATACATCGGTGATCTGCGGGAAGATGAAGCCGCCCCGATCGGCAACCACGCTCGTCAGGATGGTGGGGACACCGAAGACCTTGGCGGCCTTCGCGAGGCCCGCCGCATTGTTGACGACCATCTGCGGATCGTGGCTGTTCAGGTTCGCGAGCTGGAAGGGCTGGTGGTCGATCAGCACGAGCACGCTGTCCTCGGGACGAAGCAGGGCATCGAGACCGGTTCTGGCTGAGTTGGACATGGTGCACTCCTTGTGTAGATGAGGCCCCGCCGGGGCTCTTCGGATCGGAAGAATCAGTGGATGCGCACCGAATCTACCGAGCGCCAGGACCTGCTGCGTGGCAGTATCTGCCGTCGAGGTGCCGATCTTGCGGGCCAATCACCGCTCGATGAGAATGAGCCCAGAGCCCTCGGCCACACGACAGGAAACCACCGTGATCACGATCCATCACCTTGGCGTCTCGCAGTCGGAGCGCATCGTCTGGCTCATGGAAGAGCTGGGCCTGCCCTACGAGCTGAAATGGTACGCGCGCAAGCCAAACCGGCTCGCACCGGACGAGTTGCTCGCCCTGCATCCGACCGCGATGGCGCCCGTGGTCGTGGACGGGGATCGCGTGCTCACGGAGTCCGCCGTCATCGTCGAGTACGTCTGCCACCGCTACGCGGGCGGCAAGTTCACGGTGGGACCGGCCCAGCCCAACTACTACGACTACCTGTACTGGATGCACTTCAACAACAGCACCATGGGCCTGCGCTTCGCGAAGTCCGCGCTGGCGGCCGGCGCGAGCGGGCCCGTCGCCGACACCATGAACGAGCTGGTCAAGCGCCGCGAAGAGCAGTACTACGGGTACATGAACCACCGGCTCGGTGAATCGCCCTACCTCGCCGGGCCCGAGTTCACCTGCGCGGACATCATGTCGATGTTCCGCCTGACGACGGCGACTCTTTTTGGCGCGCGCCGCATCGACGACCTGCCGAACATCGTCGACTACGTGAAGCGCATCGAGGCGCGTCCGGCTTACGCAAAGGCGATGTCGATCGCGGGGCCGGAAGCGGTCGCCCCAACGGCGTAGCTGTCGACACCGTCGTACTTGAACGATGCAGGCTGCTGGGGCGCAACGAGACCGGGCCGGGGATCTGGACGCGCAGGCATCAGGGCGCAGCAACGACGTACTCCAGGGCCCAGAAGTACTGCCACTCGTGAAAGCGAGCCTCGGACGCCAGGCCCGAGACGGCTTCACGCAGCTCCAGTTCGGACAGGACTGATGTACGCGCCCACGCGACACATGCGAGAACCAGAAGCCCGCGAAAGCGGCGTCGAATCGGCCTGCGGCAACGGGCAGGCGGTACGCACCGCCCGGTACGAAGGAAGCCGTGCCAGACCTCGCCCTTGCGATAGCGAGCACCTCGGAAGAAGCGTCTACCGCAAGGAGCTCCCTGGCCATCGGCGCGATGAACCGCGTCCAGTAGCCTGTGCCGCACGCCACCTCGAGCGTCGCCCGGCCCGAGAACCGCCCGGGAAGCCAGGCCTCGATCGCACGAAGATCCTCCTGGCGCTCCGGCTTCGCGTAGACACGGTCGTACTCGAGCGCCCGGACAGCGTAGTACGCCTGTAGCGCTTCATCGTTCACGGACATCTCGGTTGTACCCTGTCGCACTTGTGACTGTAGCCGGATTCGAATGGGATCCCACAGGCATCGCACCGCCGAACGATTCCGCCGCTCGCGACGGAGCGGGGCGCGCCCCGCCAGCAAGAAAAGCGGCCTCGCGGCCGCTTTCCCGAAGCGCGTGGACGACTCAGTTCGGCATCACCACCGAATCGATTACGTGGATCACGCCGTTGTCGGCGGTGATGTCGGTCTTGACGACATTGGCGTTGTCGACCTTGACGCAGCCGCGAGTCGTCACGCGCAGGCTGCTGCCCTGCACCGTGGCGACTTCACCGGCCTGAACGTCCTTCGCCATTACCTGGCCCGGCACGACGTGATAGGTCAGCACGACAAGCAGCCGCGCGAGCATCTGATGCGTGAGCGCCATCTCGTCGTCGCCGAGCGTATCGCGCGCCAGCAACAGCCAGCGAGACAGACGCTCACGCAGTTCGTGATGGGCGTTGCATGCACCCGCTTGGGAAGTCTGCACGAGCACGACCTGGACATAACGCTCGGGGCGACCGACTCATTCGCGCAGGCCTCCGTGCTGACTCCCTGTCAGGTTGGCAGGCAGGATAGGGGTTCCCGCTGCCGCTCGCGTCAGCCCTGCAATCAAGCCGAGATCCTGAGGAGGGCGAACGCGGCTTATCTCGGTCCGCCAGCGCACCGGGAATGAGGCGCGCATGATCCACTACCTGCCCGGGATGTTCTCCTCGACTTTCCTGCCCATGCTGATCCGGTCCTCCACGGCGTACCGATCGATTCATAGAAGACGACGAGCTCGCTGCCGGTTCCGCGCACCTGCAGGTTGATCCTGGTGCAGCCAAGGGCCGCGAGGGCCGCCTCGGCGTGCCGGACCAGGGCCTGTCCGAGCCCGCGCCTTCGGTGCGTCGGATGCACCGCTACCGAGTACAGCCATCCGCGATGGCCGTCATACCCGGCCAGCGTGGTCCCGATGCCCTTGCCATCGCGGAGCGCGACGAAGAACAGGCCATCCTGCACGGCGAGCTTCTTGTCGATGCTCAGGGCAGGATCGTTGTATCCGGTGTCGCGACAGGCTCCTTGTGTATGACGTTTCCTGCGTCTTCAGGAAGTCGTGTGGGTGGTTTTGGCCGATTTCAGAGCCTCGGCAACATCTCCGGTGAAGCCCGATGCATTTCCGCGGAAACGCCCAGCCCACTGCTTCCCGCTTCCGCTCGTTCCTGCTGCATCAGCAACCCCTCGACCGCGATCCCGTAGTCCATCCGTTCGCCGGCCCAGCGGGTCACCGCCGTACCGGCATCGATCGCCAGGCCTTCGCGCCGATGGGCCCGCACGAGCTCGCGGCTGTCGCCCGCCGTGCGCGGCGCCGCCTCGAAAGCCCGGCCGTCCGGCCCCTTGAAACGCAGCGCCCCGTCGTCGAGCACCTGTACCTCGACCCGCCCCTCGTGCACCTGGCGATGATGGCGGCGGCACAGAAGGACGAGATTGGACAGCCGCGTCGCGCCGCCGTCGGCCCAGTGCCGGATGTGATGACCGTCCAGGAAGCGCGTGTGCGTGCAGCCCGGAAAGCGGCAGCCGGCATCGCGCGACTGCAGTGCCCGGCGAATCGCCGGCGGGATGCTGCGGGTCTTGCGGCCAACGTCCAGTGGTCGGCCCAGGCCATCCTCGACGATGCGCACGATGCTCGCATCGCATGCGAGCCGCTTCGCGGTCTCCATCGCCAGCGCCGGACCGTCTTCGAGTTCGCAGCGCCCGGCCACCGCTTCCCGCGGCGTGCCGTCGCTGTCCGACTTGGCGTGGTCGTTCGAAGCGCCGTCGTTGGCAGCGCCGACCAAGGTCTCGACATCCACGTGCACGATGATCTGTTGCCGATCACCGCCCGACAGCGCCTGGTCGCCATGGGCCAGCCAGCTTTCGGCGAACTGCGCGAGCGCGTCGGCGCGGCGCTGGCCCAGCGTCGGCGTGGGGGTGCCCCCCGATTGCGCCACCGATCCGTCCGCCGCCGACCCGTCGGCCAACGTTTCCGCGGAAACGTCGCGATCACGGCGATCACGATTCCAAC
>CAYZBJ010000020.1:7361-34203 GCA_964476625.1 uncultured Burkholderiaceae bacterium
TGCCTGATCCAGCGCCTTGACCAGCAGCGCACCGGCCTCGGCTGGCAGCCGCGCCTGCAGCACCAGCGCGCCGTCGTCATCGTAGTGGTAGTGCAGGCCGCGCGTGGCGACCTGCCTGGCCTCCCGGTCCAGCGCGATCGATTCCTGCGCCCGCCGGAAGTGCCGGACCACCGTCTCGACGTGCGCAGCCGTGCCGTGCAGCGCGATCATCAGCAGCGTGTCTTCCGTCGCCGGCGTGGCGACCCGGCTCAGCGCCCGGACCTTGGAATAGCTCAGCTCACCGCCGGCCATCGCGGCCGAGATCTTCGGCAACGCGTGCAGAGCCCGCGCGACCCGGACCTTTTCGCGCGCGGCGCCCAGATCGAGCCCACATTTCCAGCCCAGCCAGTGCGCGCACGACTGTGTCGAGCCGTCGGCCCAGCCCTCGCGCCGGTCGAACTCGGCGATCAGCACCAGCCAACGATGATTGGCGGCATTCAGATGGCCGGCCAGTTCGGTGATCTGCGCTTCGAGTTCGGCGATCGGCAAAGGGGGCGCGGACGGGCTTGCCGCATGGGCGGTGGCTGCAAGGTCGCGGCCTGCGGGATCGAAATCGGCCATGGCTCGCCTCGGATACTGTTCTTATAGACAGTATTTTAGTCCCGAGGCGACGCAAGCTCAATGTGAGTCTTCGTGAAGTCGTGCGGTGGTTCTGGCCTTCGGCTTGGTGATGTTCATGATCACGCCCCGGCGATAGATCTCCCCACGACCGGGACCGTCCTGCCTTTGCGCCTGATGTCAGTTCAAGACTTGGCCAGAATTACCGTAACTCGCCATGTCCGCCGGTTCTAATGCCTAACAAACACTCGTCGAATGGCTTAGACGGCAGTTCTTTCAGAGTCAGTCAATCGATACTCCCGCGGCACTATCAGAACCGCGGCAACTCCGGAAACCGCAACTCCCCCGCATGCACGTGCATCTTCCCGTACTCGGCGCAGCGCGCCAGGGTCGGGATCGCCTTGCCGGGGTTGAGCAGCCCCGCCGGGTCGAAGGCGCGCTTCATGGCGAAGAAGGCCTCGCGCTCGGCCGGCGAGAACTGCACGCACATCGAGTTGATCTTCTCGATGCCGACGCCGTGTTCGCCGGTGATGGTGCCGCCGTACTCGACACAGGCTTCGAGGATCTCGGCACCGAAGCGGTCGGCGCGCTCCCATTCGCCGGGCTGGTTGGCATCGAACAGGATGAGCGGGTGCAGGTTGCCGTCGCCGGCATGGAAGACGTTCATGCAGCGCAGGCCGTACTTCTCTTCCATGGTCTCGATCGCCTTGAGCATGCGCCCGAGGGTGCGGCGCGGGATGGTGCCGTCCATGCAGTAGTAGTCGGGCGACACCCGGCCGGCCGCCGGGAAGGCGTTCTTGCGGCCCGACCAGAAGCGCAGCCGCTCCTCCTCGGTGTCCGATACCCGGATCGCCGTGCAGCCGCACTCGCGCAGGACCGCCTCGATCCGGGCGATCTCCTCGTCGACTTCCTCGGGCGTGCCGTCGGATTCGACGATCAGCACGGCCTGGGCGTCGAGGTCGTAGCCGGCCTGCACGAAGGGCTCGACGGCGCGCACCGCCTTCTGGTCCATCATCTCCATGCCGGCGGGGATGATGCCGGCGGCGATGATCGCGGCGACCGCGTCGCCGGCCGGCTCGACCGCATCGAAGGACGCGAGCACGGCGCGCGCGAGCACCGGCTGCGGCAGCAGCCGCAGGCTCACTTCGGTGACCACGCCGAGCATGCCCTCGGAGCCGATGACCAGCGACAGCAGGTCGAGCCCCGGGACTTCGGGTGCTTCGCTGCCGAACTCGAGGATCTCGCCGTCGATGGTGACCAGGCGCACGCACAGCACGTTATGGCATGTGAGCCCGTACTTCAGGCAATGCACCCCGCCGGAGTTCTCCGCCACGTTGCCACCGATGGTGCAGGCGATCTGCGACGAAGGATCGGGCGCGTAGTACAGGCCGTACGGGGCGACGGCCTCGGAGACCGCGAGGTTGCGCACCCCCGGCTGGACCCGCGCTATGCGCGCCACCGGGTCGACCGCCAGGATGCGATTGAACTTGGCCAGCGACAGCACCACGCCGGCGCCATGCGGCATCGCGCCGCCCGACAGGCTGGTCCCGGCGCCGCGGGCGACCACCGGCACGTCGAGCTCCTGGCATGCGCGCAGGATCTCGCAGACCTGCTCCTCGGTCTCGGGCAGGGCGACGGCCATCGGGAGCTGGCGAAAGGCGGACAGCCCATCGCATTCGAAGGGCCGGGTATCCTCGACTTCGTGCAGCAGGGAGTCGCGCGGCAGGATGGCGGACAGCCGCTCGAGGGCGCGCGCCCGCTGCGCCGGCGAGGGGCTCGCGTTGACGTCGGCGTGACGGTGTTCGGCGGCAACATTCATGGTCGGTCGTCTCCAGCGCGGGTGGCGCCCGATGCGACGCCCGCCCGCCAGCTTAGCCGCCGGGAAGAAAAGCTCCAAGCCGTGACCGACGATCGTGACCCTGACGGAGATCCGTATCACATGAAGAAAGAAGCCTGGCGGCGCGAGGCCGCTTCGTATCCCCTCTCGGGCGAGATGCCGACGCGCTACACCGACATGGACGTCTGGAAGCACTTGAACAACAGTGCGCTCATCAACCTCCATGGCGAGGCCGTCCATCATGCGTTGCATACGCTGTTCGGGCCCCAGGCCTGGCGCGATGGCGAGCCCGTCGTCGGCTACCTCGGCAGCACGACGGATTTCATCGCCCAGGCCTACTACCCGGATCCGCTGTCCTGGGGCGCGCGGGTGGTCGGCATCGACGAGCGGGGCCTGCGGATCGCCACCGCGCTCTTTCAACACGGCCGCTGCGTGAGCATCCACGAGGCCTTGCTCACGGGCTGGGCCGATGGCAGCCCGCTCGCCCTGGCTCCCGACCAGCTAGTGGCGCTGCGTGCGGCGCAGATCGAGGGAGCAGAAGCGCTGCCCGATGGCTACCGCCTGCAACTCGACAAGGCCGCGCCACCGCTCGGGTACTTTCGCTGGCAGCGTCCGATAGCGCTGCGCTACGGCGACAGCGATGCGCGCCATCTCCCGAGCGACGCCTGGCTCGGGCGCTGCGCCGAGCAGATGCGCATCGAATTCCTGACCGGAATCCGCGGCGAATCCCGACGTCCTCGTCGCAGCGGCATGATGATCGCCCATGCGAGCTTGCGCTGGCACCGGCGCGACGTCCCAGCAGCACAGTGGCAGATGGGTTGCGGCATTGCGCGCCTGGGTGAGCGCTCGGTAGTCGTTCGCGGCGCGCTGTTCCAGGACGATGCCTGCCTGGCCGAATGCGATTCGGTCATGGTCTTCATCGATCCCGGGACGCATCGTCCCGAATCGCTCGACGGCGCAGCCCGTTCAGCGCTCGAACCCTGGCTCCTGCCCGCGGTGCCGAGGGCACCCGACTGAGCTACCGCTGCAAGGTGACCGGCACGCCTGCGCTCGGGCCCGTGGCCTTGCAAGCCGGCCCGCGATGCGCAATCCTGCGAGCAACATCAAGGAGACAGCCTGTGAAACTCTACGAAGCCATCGCCCGCAGTCTCGCCGATCTCGAGGTGAGCCAGCTGTTCGGCCTGATCGGCGATGCGAACCTGTTCATGGTCGACGACTACATCCGCAACCATCGCGGCGCCTACACGGCGGCTGTGCACGAGGCCGGCGTGGTGCTGATGGCGCTTGGCTACGCGCGCGTATCGGGCGAGATCGGCGTGGCCACCGTCACGCACGGCCCGGCGCTCACCAATACCCTCACGGCGCTGATCGAAGGTGTCAAGACCGCAACGCCCATCGTGCTCCTGGCTGGCGATACGCCGGCCGCGGACCGCGAACATGCGCAGAACATCAACCAGCGGGAATTCATCACGGCCACGGGCGCCGGCTTCGAACAGCTGCGCACTCCCGCGACGCTCGCCGACGATCTCGCGCGGGCGTTCTTTCGTGCCCGCCAGGAACGCCGCCCGGTCGTGCTGAACATGCCGATCGAGTTCATGTGGCAGGAGGTCGAGTACACAGCGCCACGGGTCTACGCCCCCGAGCACCGCAGCGTGATCGCCTCGAGCACCGACATGGACAATGCCATCGGCATCATCGCCTCGTCCCACCTGCCGATCGTCATCGGCGGGCGCGGTGCCGCCGACCCGGACACCGAAGCCGCCATCCGGCGGCTCGCAGAGCGCATCGAGGCGCCGGTGGCCACTTCGGTGCGCGGCAAGGGCCTGTTTGCGGACGACCCTTTCAACCTCGGGATCTGCGGCACGATCAGCAACCCGGTAGCAGCGGAGACCATCGCCGCGGCGGACTGCCTGATCGTCTTTGGCGCCAGCCTGAACCAGTTCACGACCGGCCTGGGCGGGCTGACCCGCGGCAAGCGCATCGTGCACGTCGATCCCGCAGCAAGCCAGATCGGTCGCTTCACGCCGGTCGATGCGGGTCTGGTGGGCGATCTCGGCCTGACGGCCGACGCCATGCTGAAGTGGATCGACGAGGCGGAAATCCCGGGTTCGGGCGCGCGCAACGACGACCTGCTCGCGAAGCTCACCGCCATGCGCAGCCGCAAGGCGCGCTTTCCGCGCAAGCCGCGCCCCGGCGCGGTCGACCTGCTCGAGGCGCTGCAGACGCTCGACCAGTCCTTCCCGAAGGATCGCGTCTACGTCAGCGACACCGGACGTTTCCTGGTCGGTGCATGGCCGCTCGTCCAGGTGCGCAACCCGCGCGACTATGTCGACACGATCGGCTTCGCCGCGATCGGCCTGGGGCTCGCCACGGCCATCGGCGCAGCGAAGGCCGCGGGCGAGCGCCCGACCTTGCTCGTCACGGGCGACGGCGGCTTCATGCTCGGCGGCGTGAGCGAGCTTGCCACCGCCATGCGCGAACAACTCGACCTGACCATCGTCGTGTGCAACGACGGCGGCTATGGCGCCGAGTACATCCAGTATGCGGCGCGCGACATGGATCCGTCGTTGTCGCTGCAGCACTGGCCCGACCTGGCCAACATCGCCAGGGGATTCGGCCTCGAAGCCATCTCGGTGACCAGCAGCGAGGAGTTGCAGGCTGCGATGCAGGCCATCGCCCGAGGCGACCGCAAGCGCCCGCGCCTCGTCGACATACACATCGATCCAGCCTGCATGCCGATCGGCCACTGAGGAACAGGGCACTGCTCGTCGCACCAGCAGCACACGGCGGCGGCAACGGCTACCAGTCGAAGCTGCTCAATCCGGAGTTCCTGCGCGGCGAGAACCCGCCGGTGGCGGGATGGAGATGGCAAGGCGAGCCGACTCCGCGCACGGTCAGGCAGTGCCTGGATTCACGGAAACCGCAGGCGCGAGAAGCCTCGCCCGGCGCGCATCGCCGCCCGCTCCACCTCGGCCGCCGACGCCAGCCAGCCTTCCTCCAGGAAGACCAGGAACGCACGAATGGATACCCGAAGCGTGCCTTCGGGCAGGAAGAAGGACGTGCGCGCGATCTTGTGGTCCTCGAACCAGTGCCCGCACTTCCCTTCAATCCTCGAGCCAGAGCCGCTTCAGCCGTTTGCCGCGAGGGCTGCGGTAGCGGTCGAAATCCCTGCGGTCCACCGTGAGGATGTCGTGGATACCGACCCGATCGGCAGCGAAGACCAGCGCCACGTCGGCCAGATCGGCCCCGCCGTCCGCATACTGCACCATGAAATCCGCCATCGCTTCCAGGCTGGCCGGATCACTGGCCAGCACGGTCAGGCGGCCAGCCGCGGCCCAGCGCATCAGACTGAGCTTGCCCATGTCGTCCAACAGGTGGCCGGCTTCCGTCAGCACCTCCCAGACCGTGTACAGGCGCAGGCCGGCCAACTCTCCGAGCATCCTTGTGGCGCTGCCATGGCGTGGATCGCGGCCATTGAACAGCGCGACCAGAAAGCCGGTGTCAACCAGCGTAGCCGTGCTTTTCACGCAGACGCTCGACGATGGCTCGCTTGCGAGGATCGGCAACGCTTTGCGGCTCACGCAGGCCGCCCTTGCCGATGTACAGCGCGTCGATCTCCGCTGCAGCGCGTTCCGCCGGAATGACCTTGGCGGCATATGCCGCAATGCTGCGCCGGATGAACTCCGACTTGCTCATGTGCAGCAGGCTGGCTGCACGCTCCAGCAAGGCCTCGTCTTCGGCAGGCAGCCGTATCGAGATGGCCATGACGGAATCCTTTTGTATTACAATTTCGTAATACTACAGCTTGCCTGCCGTCCGGGCAAGACTACGAACGGACTACTGCTCGGCGATGCGAACCCCACGCCCTGCTGCCAGACTCGACGGCAAGCAAGATATACGGACGCCGTGCTCCGCCTGGGCTCATCGCAATCGCTGGAGGATCTCGGTTCCGACAACGTCAGGGACCTGTCTTTGCTGGCTTCTGCATTACCCCTCTGTCTGCGGGCGGCGAAGAAAGTTGATGTTGAGGCTTGACGTTACCGCGTGTGGTGTCAGCCCAATCGTCGAATGAATTGCGACATAGAGCGCAGTATCTGCCAGTGCCATCAGAACCGGGCCTGAAACCGTGCCTCCAGGGCGCGTGTCCTCCGGCTCGACATGTCGGCGCACTGTCGCACTCTTGGCTGACGCCTCGACGATCGTGAACTTGCTGCTGGGAAACGCCTGGGCCATGAAGGCCACGATCTCGTCCTTGGGTGACATGCGCTCTCCATGAACGCCTGACGTTGGACATGAGCGGCGCCGATGGTGCTCGGCCTCACCCGCAAATGCATCCTCTGCGCCACAACAGATCATCGAACTGCCGCAGACAACAGATCCGCTCAGAACCGCGGCAAATCCGGAAACTTCAGCTCCCCCTTGTGCACATGCATCTTCCCGTACTCGGCGCAGCGCGCCAGGGTCGGGATCGCCTTGCCGGGGTTGAGCAGCCCCGCCGGGTCGAAGGCGCGCTTGAGCGAGAAGAAGGCTTCGCGCTCGGCGGGCGAGAACTGCACGCACATCGAGTTGATCTTCTCGATGCCGACGCCATGTTCGCCGGTGATGGTGCCGCCGTACTCGACGCAGGTCTCGAGGATCTCGGCGCCGAAGGCGTCGGCACGGTCCCATTCGCCCGGCTGGTTGGCGTCGAACAGGATGAGCGGATGCAGGTTGCCGTCGCCGGCGTGGAAGACGTTCATGCAGCGCAGGCCGTACTTGCCTTCCATTTCCTCGATCGCGCTGAGCATGCGCCCGAGGGTGCGGCGCGGAATGGTGCCGTCCATGCAGTAGTAGTCGGGCGAGACCCTCCCGGCCGCCGGAAAGGCGTTCTTGCGGCCCGACCAGAAGCGCAGTCTTTCCTCTTCGGTCTCCGACACACGGATCGCGGTGCAGCCGCACTCGCGCAGCACCGCTTCGATCCGGCCGATCTCTTCGTCGACCTCCTCAGGGGTGCCGTCGGATTCGACGATCAGCACGGCTTGCGCGTCGAGGTCGTAGCCGGCCTGGACGAAGGGCTCGACGGCGCGCACCGCCTTCTGGTCCATCATCTCCATCCCGGCCGGGATGATGCCGGCGGCGATGATCGCGGCGACCGCGTCGCCGGCCGGCTCGACCGCATCGAAGGACGCGAGCACGGCGCGAGCCAGCACCGGCTTGGGCAGCAGCCGCAGGCTGACTTCGGTGACGACGCCGAGCATGCCCTCGGAGCCGATGATGAGCGACAGCAAATCGAGGCCCGGCACATCGGGCGCTTCGCTGCCGAACTCGAGGATCTCGCCGTCGATCATGACCACGCGCACCCGCAGGACGTTGTGGCAGGTCAGCCCGTACTTCAGGCAATGCACCCCGCCGGAGTTCTCGGCCACATTGCCGCCGATGCTGCAGGCGATCTGCGACGAGGGGTCGGGCGCGTAGTACAGGCCATAGGGGGCGACGGCCTCGGAGACCGCGAGATTGCGCACCCCGGGCTGGACCCGGGCGATGCGCGCCACCGGGTCGACCGCGAGGATGCGATTGAACCGGGCAAGCGACAGCACCACGCCGGCGCCATGCGGCATCGAGCCGCCCGACAGGCTGGTGCCCGCGCCACGGGCGACCACCGGCACGTCGAGCTCCTGGCAGGCGCGCAGGATCGCGCAGACCTGTTCCTCGTTCGCGGGCAGGGCGACCGCCATCGGCAGTTGCCGGAAAGCCGACAACCCATCGCATTCGAACGGCCGGGTATCCTCGACCTCGTGCAGCAGGGAGTCGGCCGGCAGGATCGCGCCCAGCCGCTCGAGGACGCGCGAGCGCTGCGCGGGCGTCGGGCTCGCGGTGACGTCGGCGTGGCGGTGTTCGGCGGCGGTATTCATGGTCGGCTCCAGGGCTCGCGGGGGCGTCCGGGGCGACGCCTGGCCGCCAGCTTAGCAAGGACGGGCGCAATCATGCGAATGCGGGGATGACACCAGGCCTGGGCACGGCGCGCGGACCCGGCGGCGAGCCCCTGGCGGGGTCGGCCACCGGCTACCTGCTCCTCTTTGCCGGCATGGCGCTGGTCGGCACCTATGTGGCGCTATCGCGGCCCCTGGTCGCCGTGATGCCGATTTTCCTGCTCGCCTGGCTGCGCTTCGCGATCGCGGCGGTGGCGATGCTGCCCTGGCTGCGGCCCGGGGTGGCGGACGCGCCGATCGACGCCGGATTGCGGCGCACCCTCTTCGCCCAGTCCTTCTTCGGCAATTTCCTGTTCTCGATCTTCATGCTGGCCGGGGTCGCGCGTACTTCGGCTACCGCCGCCGGCCTGGTGCTGTCGCTGATGCCCGCTACGGTCGCCCTGCTCTCCTGGCTGGTGCTGCGCGAGCGGATCGGCCCCCGGGTGGGTCTCGCGGTCCTGCTCTCGGGCATCGGTGTCGGCCTGCTCGCCGGCGCCGGCGCGAGCCCGGGCGGCGGCGCACCCGATCTCGCCGGTCACCTGCTGCTGGTAGCCGCCGTGGGCTGCGAATCCGTCTACGTGGTGCTCGGCAAGCGCCTGACCGGCCGGCTCTCGGCCCGGCGGATCTCCGCCCTGATCAACCTCGTGGGCCTCGCCCTGATGACGCCCTTCGGGCTCTGGCAGGCGGCGTCCTTCGACTTCGGGCGGCTGGGCGCGGGCGACTGGGCGCTGCTCGTCTTCTATTCCCTGTCGGCGAGCATGTTCGCGACCTGGCTGTGGCTGGCGGGCCTCGCCCGTGTTCCCGCGGCCCGCAGCGGGGTTTTCACGATCGCGATGCCGCTGGCGGCCAGCACGGTGGGCATCGTCTGGTTGGGCGAGCGCCCTGGCCTCGTCCACCTGATCGCCTTCGGTTGCGCGGCGGCGGCCATCGCCCTGGTCGCCCGGGCGTCGCCCGCAACCCACACGAATCCGCCGGCCGGGGCGCCTTCGGCCAGGGAAAGGCGCCCCTTCGATTGACATCGGGCCGCCGGCTAGGCAAATTGCGGGCAGTCGATCGACCGCTGCGGGAGAGATCGATGCCGGCCTCCGCCGGCGTCGGCGCCGAAGGTGTATCGCCCCGCAAACTCTCAGGCAAAAGGACTGCAGCGGATCCGGCTCTCTGGAGAGAAGACGGCCCCCCATGGGGCGCGGTCTCGCCGAAGGAAACAGGCCGGCTCGCTGGCCGAATGTCTCAGGCGAAAGGACAGAGGGGGCTCCATGGACACCCACCGCCGGCACTGGCCGGCGAACCCAGCACGCTTTGGAGCAACCTTTGGAAAATCCCGGCGATCTCCGCTATACCGAATCCCATGAATGGGTGCGTCGTGAAGCCGACGGCAGCCTCACCATCGGCATCACCTTCCATGCGCAGGACGCGCTCGGCGAGCTGGTCTACGTCGAACTGCCCGATGCCGGCCGCCAGGTCGACCGCGGCGAAGCCTGCATCGTGGTCGAGTCGACCAAGGCGGCCTCGGACGTGTATGCGCCGGTGGCGGGCGAAGTGCTCGCCGTCAACGAGGCGCTCGCGTCCGATCCGCAGACGGTCAACTCCGACCCGTTCGGCGCCGGCTGGCTGATCAGGCTCAAGCCGACCGATGCCACGGCCTTCGACGGGCTGATGTCGGCGGCCGACTACAGCGCCGGCACCGACTCTTGATCTGATGCCCTGGCGGCGCGAGCCTGCGGGCGGCGCCAGCCACGCTACCCCACCATCGCGTCCGGCGCAGTCCGACCGCGGCCCTGCGGGCCGGTCGGCGGCCGTCGGCGCAGTGCGCGACCCAGGAGGCGCGACATGGACCCATCACACCCGAGTGAAGAATCGCTCGCCGATTCCTTCGGCCAGGCCGATTTCCACGCCCGCCACATCGGGCCCTCGCCCGCCGATGAAGCGCGCATGCTCGAGCGCATCGGCTGCGCGAGCCGCGCCGCCCTGGTCGACGAGACCGTGCCCGCCGACATCCGGCTCGATCGCGAGCTCGCGATCGGCGAGCCGGCCGACGGCCCCGAGGCGCTAGCCGAGCTCGCCGCGATCGCCGCGCGCAACGAACGCTGGCGCAGCCTGATCGGCGCCGGCTACTACGGCACCCATACCCCGGAGGCGATCCGCCGCAACGTCCTCGAGAACCCGGGCTGGTACACCGCCTACACGCCCTACCAGGCGGAGATCTCGCAGGGGCGGCTCGAGATGCTGCTCAACTTCCAGCAGATGGTCATCGACCTGACCGGGCTGCCGCTGGCCAATGCCTCGCTGCTCGACGAGGCGACCGCCGCCGCCGAAGCGATGGCGGTCTGCCGCCGGGCCTCGAAGTCGAAGGCGACGACCTTCTTCGTCGAGGCCGGCGTGCATCCACAGGTGCTCGCGGTGATCCGCACCCGCGCCCGCTGGATGGACATCGCGCTCGAGGTCGGCGATGTCGATGCCATCGACCCTGCCGCCATCTTCGGCGCCTACCTGCAGAACCCCGACACCGAAGGCCGCATCCGCGATCTCACCGATACGATCGCGCGGCTCAGGAGCGCGGGCGCCCGCGTCTGCGTCGGCGTCGATCCACTCGCCCAGGTGCTGATGCGCTCGCCCGGCGCGATGGGCGCCGACCTCGCGGTCGGCTCGACCCAGCGCTTCGGCGTCGCGCCCGGCTTCGGCGGCCCGCATGCCGCCTTCATGGCCGGCACGAAGGACATGCAGCGCCTGCTCCCCGGGCGGATCATCGGGGTGTCGCGCGATGCCGCCGGCGCCGTCGCCTACCGCATGGCGCTGCAGACCCGCGAGCAGCATATCCGCCGCGACAAGGCAACGAGCAACATCTGCACCGCGCAGGCGCTGCTCGCCAACATGGCGGCGATGTACGCGATCTGGCATGGCCCGGTGGGCCTGGCGCGCATCGCCCGCCGGGTCCACGGCCTCGCCGGGCTGCTTGCGGCGCTCTGCGCCCCCGTGCGCTCGCCGCGCCATGCGGACTTCTTCGACACGCTTTCGTTCGACGCCGGCGACGACGCCGATGCGATCCGCCGGCGCGCAGCGTCGCTGCGGATCAACCTGCGCGACTTCGCCCGCGAGGGCGGCCCCGCCGGGCGCTTCGCAGTGGCGATCGACGAGACCACCCGCCTGGTCGACATCGCCGACCTCGCATTCGTGCTCACCGGCGAGCGCATCGACACCGATCGCATCACCGGGCGCGCCGCGGCGATGCCGGCGCGCGCCGAACTGCCTGGGGGCCTGACCCGGGCGGATGCGATCCTCACGCACCCGGTCTTCAATCGCTACCACAGCGAGACCGAGTTCATGCGCTATCTCAAGCGCCTCGAGAACCGCGACATCTCGCTGGTGCATTCGATGATCCCGCTGGGCTCGTGCACCATGAAGCTCAATGCGGCCGCCGAGATGGCGCCGCTGTCCTGGCCCGACTTCGCGCAGATCCACCCGATGGCGCCGGAGTCGCAAACGGCCGGCTACCGCGAGATGATCGCCGGGCTCGGCCAGTGGCTCGCCGAGATCACCGGCTTTCACACGGTGTCCTTCCAGCCCAACTCGGGCGCCCAGGGCGAATACGCCGGCCTGCTCGCGATCCGCGGCTGGCACGCGGCGCGCGGCGACTCGGCGCGCGACATCTGCCTGATCCCGGCTTCGGCCCACGGCACCAATCCCGCCTCGGCGAGCATGATGGGCCTGCGCGTGGTCGTGGTCGCCTGCGACGCCGACGGCAGCATCGACATGATGGATCTGCAGACGAAGATCGCCGCGCATCGCGATACGCTCGCCGCGCTGATGGTCACCTATCCCTCGACCCACGGGGTGTTCGAGGAAGGCATCCGCCGGGCCTGCCAATGGGTCCACGAGGCCGGCGGCCAGGTCTACATGGACGGCGCCAACCTCAATGCGATGGCCGGCATCGCGCGCCCGGGCGACATCGGCGCCGACGTCTGCCACATGAACCTGCACAAGACCTTCTGCATCCCGCACGGCGGCGGCGGCCCGGGCATGGGGCCGATCGGCGTGGCCGCCCACCTCGCGCCGCACCTGCCCGGCGATCCGCTCGCCGGCGGGGTGGATGCGGTATCGGCCGCGCCATTCGGCAGCGCCTCGATCCTGACCATCTCCTGGATGTACCTGCGCATGATGGGCGGACGCGGCATCCGGCTCGCGAGCGAATACGCGATCCTCAATGCCAACTACATCGCCGCCCGGCTCGAGCCGCATTTCCCGGTGCTCTACCGCGGCGCCAGGGGCCGGGTCGCGCATGAGTGCATCCTCGACATGCGCGATCTCAAGGCGCGCTTCGGCATCACCGCCGAGGACGTCGCCAAGCGGCTGATGGACTACGGCTACCACGCGCCGACCCTGTCCTTCCCGGTCGCCGACACCCTGATGATCGAGCCCACCGAATCGGAATCGAAGGAAGAGCTCGACCGCTTCTGCGACGCCATGGTCGCCATCGCCGGCGAGATCGCCGCGGTCGGCAGCGGCGAGCTGGACCGCGAGGACAATCCGCTGCGCCAGGCGCCCCACACCGCCACCGAGATCGCCGGGCAGTGGCCACATCCCTACTCGCGCGAGCAGGCGGCCTATCCGCTGGCCTGGATCCGCGACGCGAAAGTCTGGCCGGCAGTCAAGCGCATCGACAATGCCGCGGGCGACCGCCAGCTCATCTGCACCTGTCCGCCGATGGAAGCCTACCTGGAGACCGAACGATGAACGATGCGCCACGGCGACTCGCCCTCGATGCCCTGCACCGGGAGCTCGGTGCGCGGATGTCGACCTTCGCCGGCTACCAGATGCCGATCCAGTACCCGGCCGGACTGCGTGCCGAGCACCTGCACACGCGCTCGAGCGCGAGCCTGTTCGACGTCTCGCACATGGGCCAGCTACGGATCACCTCGCCCGGGGGCGAAGCGGCCCTGCATGCCGCCCTCGAGGCGGCCCTGCCGCTCGACTTCGATGCCTGGCCCGTGGGCCTGCAGCGCTACACCCTGCTGCTCACCGACACCGGCGGCATCAGCGACGACCTGATGGCGATCCGCCTGGCCGACGAAGTACGGCTCATCGTCAACGCGGGCAACCGCGATGCCGACCTCGCCCGCCTGCGCCAGCTCTGCCCGGACTTGCAGTTCGAGTGGGTCGACGCCGCGCTCTTCGCATTGCAGGGGCCGCGCGCCGAGGAGGCGCTGGCAAGCTTCGACGCCAGCGCAGCGACGCTGGCCTTCATGCACGCCGCCGAGATCGAGATCGACGGGGTGCGTTGTCTGACGACGCGCTCGGGCTATACCGGCGAGGACGGCTTCGAGATCTCGGTGCCGACGCGCGCCGAAGCGGTGGCCCGCGCCCTGCTCGCCCATCCGGCGGTCGCACCGGCCGGGCTCGGTGCGCGCGACACCCTGCGGCTCGAAGCCGGCCTGCCCCTGCACGGCAACGACATCGGCCCCGAGGTCCTGCCGGCAGAAGCCCGGCTCGGCTTCGCGATCGCGCCGGCGCGCCGCCCCGGCGGCGCCAGGGCGGGGGGCTTCCCTGGCGCCGCGGCGCTCGAGGCGGCGGGCAAGCCGGCCCGGCAGCTGGTCGGCCTGGTGTCGTCCGAATCGATCCCGGTGCGGGCGGGCTCAGCCATCGTCGATGCCGACGGGAACGAACTCGGGATCGTCACCAGCGGCACCGTCTCGCCCACCCTCGGCCATCCGATCATGCTGGCGATGGTCGCCCGCGAAGCGCTTGCCCGCGAGGGCCTGCGCGCCAGCGTGCGCGAGCGCCGGCCGGAAGTCAGGATCGTGTCGTTGCCCTTCGTGCCCAAACGCTACAAGCGCGATTGAATCGTCGCTCAGATGTACGGGTGGAAATGCTCGCGGCGGTGGCGCAGGTGCAGCTGCAGGCCGAGCGCGGACTTGTCCCCTTCGGAGAGCAGGCGGGCCGACATCGGCAACACCATCACCTCCTCGAACTGGGCATGGGCCGCATAGGCAACTGCCATCGTCGAGATGTCGTCGGTATCGAACTCGACCCGCCAGCCGTCGCCGAGGCGACGCAGCAGCGGCTCGATCCGCTCCCATGTCTGCTCGATGTCGCGATGCTCGCGGGTCAGGCGGTTGCACAGCGCGTCGACCAGCGCGGTCTCGCCGGCGCGCGGTGCGGCGCGGCGCATCTCGACGAAGAGCACTTCCTCCTCCTGCTTGTGGTGCTCGTAGACCTCGGCGCGGAAGAAGTCGGCGATCTCCTTCGCCTCGCGGGCGATGTCGCCGATCGCCTCGGCCGTGCCGCGCGCTTCGAGCGCCGCCGGCAGGCGGCGCAGGCGCTCGATATGCTCGAGAATGCCGGCATGGCAGTGGTGAAAGACGGCCAGGCCATCGTCCAGGGGGTTCGGCTGCACATCGGTCATCATGGGGTCGCCTCCGATGCCCGTCGGGGCCCGCGCAGCGGCGGGCCTTCCGGAACGGGCTTCGGGACACGCTAGCAAGCGCCGCCGCGGATCTGCTTGACCCACATCAAGCGAATCGGCCCTGCCCCGCGCGGGGCGTTGCGGGCCGCGCGACGGCCCCGGGGGCGACAATCATGGGGCTGGCCTCGCGTCGGCACACTGGCCAGCAACCAACGGAGAAGCGCGCGATGACCCCTGCCCAGATCGCCACCGAGTCGACCTGCCCGGTGATCCCGGTCATCGTCCTCGACGACGCCGCCGACGCGGTGCCGCTTGCCCGCGCCTGCATCGCCGGCGGACTCGACATGCTCGAGGTGACCCTGCGCACCGCGGCCGGGCTCGAATCGATCCGCCGGATCGCCGCCGAAGTACCCGAAGCGCGAGTCGGCGCCGGCACCGTCACCCGGCCCGAGGAGTTCGCCATCGTGCGCGCCGCCGGCGCGCGCTTCGCATTCTCGCCGGGCTTTGCCGGCGACATGCTGGCGGCCGCGCGCGATGCCGGCATCGAGTGGGTTCCCGGTGTCGCGACCGCCTCGGAGGTGATGGCAGCGCAGCGCCAGGGGCTCGCGAGACTGAAGCTCTTTCCCGCGGTGCCCGCCGGCGGCATCGCCCTGCTCGATGCGCTGGCCGGCCCGTTCCCCGACATGCGCTTCTGCCCGACCGGCGGAATCGATGCGAGCAACGCCGCCTCCTGGCTCGCGCGACCGAACGTCTTTGCGGTCGGCGGCTCCTGGCCGGCGCCGCGCGCGCTGATCGCCGCGCATGATTGGGAGCGGATTACCGAGTTATGCATCCAGGCCGCTCGTCTCGCCCAGTCCGCTCGGCCATAGGTTCGGACCCAACCCAATTCGGGGTGGCCCGACGGGAGCTGTCCCCCCCGGCTGTCGATTCGGACCACCCCCAGCAGGCTCGACTGCTTACTACGTCACATAACGCCCGGCGACAAAGTACAAGAATTCGCGCCAATGGCCGCTCTCGAACAGAGCTGCACATCCATTGTCGTCATTCATTGCCCTCGCCTCCATGCGAAACAGATTACGAACCATTCTGGCTGTGATCCTCGCACTCAGCCTCACGGGCTGCGCCATTTCCCCGCAGCAGTTCTATGCGGAGCGAGCCGCCCTGAGCAACGTCGACACATGCCGGGCTTTCGAGTCAGCCAGGAAGTCCGGGAATCGCGAATTCATGTACGACGCCGCCAGGGAGCTCAATGCGCGCAACATTTCCCTGGCGGACTGCTCAAAGCTCATAGACGAGTCGAACGCAACTGCAGGTAAGTTCCTCGCTGGCGTTGCAGCCGTCGCCCTGGTTGCCGTCGTGGTGGCAGCAGCATCGCGCGGTGGTGGTGGCGGCTCCGGCTATGTCCCCCACACCACCGACCGTTCCTGGTCATGGGATCAGTACTACAACCAGTATGGACAACTCGTGTGGTCGTGCCGTGGCGAGCAGACAGGCCAGTTTGCGGCGTTGTCCCAATGCAGCGGAAAGTACAAGTCAGATCACACGTGGCCGAGCAAGCAAGCTCGAGCGAACTGACACTGGGCCGCCCTCATTTTCTCGGCTACTCCAAGTGACCACGTAGCCGTCATTCCCTGGTTCGACCAGACGGATCCCCGGGTAGTGCCTCATCGTCACTTGCTTACCAACCTCTCCAACCAGGCGTCAGCCTCTTCAAGTGTGAGATGCAAACCTGTGCGCTGATAGTCTTCCCAGGCACGCAGCGCATCCTGCTTGAACGCCTCGCGCCTTGCCTGGCGTCCCGTCATCCATGGTCGCCGACGCATTGGAGCAGCAACCCGGTAGCGGCTATCGGGCTGATCAGGGTCGGTGGGCGGCATCGAAGTAACGGCGCTGCAGATCCCGGATCGCATCGGCAAGCTCGGGCGCCGGGCCGTCGACACGAGCTTCCTTGATGACCTGCTCGATCGGCAAGGCATGCACGCGCGAGCGCGCGATGCCCCATTGCGCCAGCCAGTCCCCTAGCTGGCGCGCCGAACTTGCGTACACGATCCGCCCCAGCCCGACCCAGCCATGGGCAGCGGCGCACATCGGACAGTGCTCGCCCGAGGTGTAGACCGTCGCGCTGGCGCGCTCGGCCGGGCTCAAGTTCACACTCGCCCAGCGCGCGATGCCGAGTTCCGGATGACGCGTTGCATCGCCGGACGAAGTCTGGTTCCAGTCCTCGAAGAGCACCTCGCCGCTGTCGCTCGCCAGCAGTGAACCGAACGGCGGATTGCCGCCGGCGAGGGCCTTCTCGGCAAGCTCGATGCACCGGCGCAGATGGCGAAGATCGGTTTCGGTCAACATGATGGCAAGGACGCGTCAGCGAAGACCGCCGGGTGTGCGAGGATCATGCTGCCAGACTACCCGAGCCACCCCGCAGTGGCCAGCCTCGACACCAGGACCCCCATGGACGTCACGCCCCTCATCCGCGAAGTGGAAGATTTCTACCGCGGCTACATCGAAGCCTTCAACAAAGGCGATATCGCCGCCTACTGCGACTGCTTCGACGAAAAATCGGTGATGCTGAAGCGGGAAGTCTTCAACGTGGTGGTCGCCGGGCCGGAACTGGGGCGGCACGCGGAAGCGCTCAGGCAACGCTTCGCGAGCAATGGCTGGGCGCGTACCGACATCCTAGCCAGTCGAGTCTGGATGATCGAACCCGGCATGGCGTGGATCGTCGCCGACCTGGGCCGCGTGCTGCAGTCGGGCGCCGAATACGAGCGGGCGCGCTGCATCTACCTCGTGGTCAGGCGCGACGCCGGATGGAAGATCCGCAGTTCGACGGTATCGACCGACGCGCTGCCCGAAAGCGACGGCCTGCTCTAGCGTCGCCCGACGCCGCTCAGAGCGCGAAGATCTTCCCCGGGTTCATGATGTTGTCGGGGTCGAGCGCGCGCTTGATGGTGCGCATCATCTCGATCGCGCCATCGCCGGCTTCCTCGCGCAGGAACTCCATCTTGTGCAGGCCCACGCCATGCTCGCCGGTGCAGGTGCCGTCCATCGCGACCGCCAGCCGGACGATCTCGGCGTTGAGCCGCTCGCATTCGGCCATCTCGTCGGCGTCCTCGGGGTCGACCAGGAGCATGCAGTGGAAGTTGCCGTCGCCGACGTGGCCGAGGATCGCGGTCGGCACCTTCGCGCGGTCGAGGATCTCGCGCGCGCCGATGAGCGAGTCGGCCAGGCGCGAGATCGGCACGCAGGTATCGGTGGTGATCGCCCGCGCCCCCGGGCGCAACTGCAGGCCGGCGAAATAGGCGTTGTGGCGGGCATTCCAGAGCCGGCTGCGGTCCTCGGGCCGGGTCGCCCATTCGAAGTCCTCGCCGCCATTCTCGCGGGCAATGTCCTGCACCGTGCGCGCCTGCTCGGCGACGCCCGCTTCCGAGCCATGGAACTCGAAGAAGAGCGTCGTCTGCTCGCGTAGCGACAGCTTGCTGTAGGCATTGATGGCGCGCACCGAGGACGCGTCGAGGAATTCGGAGCGGGCCACCGGGACGCCGAGCTGGATCGTCTGAATGACGGTGTCGACCGCGCCGCGCACGGTCGGGAAGCTGACGGTCGCCGCCGACAGCGCCTCGGGCTGCGGATACAGGCGCACGGTGATCTCGGTGACCACCCCGAGGGTGCCTTCGGAGCCGACGAAGAGCCGGGTCAGGTCGTAGCCGGCGGCCGACTTGCGCGCCCGGGTGCCGGTACGGATCCGTTCGCCCGAGGGCGTCACCACTACCAGGCCGAGCACGTTTTCGCGCATGCTGCCGTAGCGCACCGCATTGGTCCCCGAGGCGCGGGTGGCGGTCATGCCGCCGATGCTCGCATCGGCGCCAGGGTCGATCGGAAAGAACAGGCCGGTGTCCTTGAGGGCATCGTTGAGCTGCTTGCGGGTGACTCCCGGCTCGACGGTCGCGGTGAGGTCCTCGGCATTGATCGACACGACCCGGTTCATCTGCGACAGGTCGATGCTGATGCCCCCCTGCACCGCGAGCAGGTGGCCCTCGAGCGAGGTGCCCACGCCGTAGGGGATCACCGGCACCCGGTGGCGTGCGCAGGCGGCGACCACCGCGGCGACCTCGTCGGCATCGTGGGCGTGGACGACCGCATCGGGCGGCACCGCCTCGAAGGGCGATTCATCGCGGCCATGGTGCTCGCGTACTGCCGCAGCGGTCGAGAAGCGCTCGCCGAAACGGCCGCGCAGTTCGTCGATGAGCGCGGCCGGCGCGGGCCGGCGCAGGGCCTCGGGCGCGGGCGTGGGATGGTTCATGGCATGGACTCCTCGAATGCGTGCAGGACCGACGATACACTGCCGCGACGCCGGCGGCCCGGTTCCCCGGCGGCTGCGCCCGGGATCGACACCCTCCCCGGCCCGGCCTCAGCCCGCCGGCGCGGCGGCCTCGACGGCGTCGAGCGCCTGTGCGATATCGGCCGGCTCGCGCACCCGCACCGCCTGCATGCCCGCCAGCCGGGCGCCCTCGATGTTCTCGGCGAGATCGTCGAAAAAGAGGATCTGGCCCGGCGCACAACCGATCAGGCCCGCGACATCGCGAAACGCCAGCGGCTCGGGCTTGCGGCGGCCGATATCGCAGGACACGAAGCTGCCGGAGAGGATCGACAGCATCTTCGCGTGGCGCTCGGCCCAGTGCTTGCGGTGGGTGCGGTTCGAGTTGCTGAAGAGATAGACCGGGCGTAGCGCGGCGGCGCGTTCGAGCTGGGTGCGCGCCTCGGGAATCGCCTTGCCGAGCCGGGCATTCCAGCCGGCCGCCATGGTGTCGTCGTCGAGTTGCAGGCCGAGCCGGGCACGCAGCGCCTCGAAAAAGGCCGATTCGCTGATCTCGCCACGCTCATGGCGCCGGAAATCATCCTCGCCGACCGATCGGCTGCGCAGGACGGCCGGATCGACGCGAGCGGCCCGGCCCCAGTAATCGTAGGAGCGCTGCGGATCGACTTCGATGAGCACACCACCGAGGTCGAAAAGCAGCACCCGGACCGGGTTCGTGTCGATAATGGCCATCGGGAAGTCCGTCCGACAGGGTCGATGGCGCGCATTGTGGTGGATCGCGGGGTCGGCGTCCACGGACGGGATCAATGACAAGGACGATCACATGGGCAAACGACTGAGCCGGATCGCAACGCGTACCGGCGACGATGGCACGACCGGGCTGGGCGACGGCTCGCGCACCGGCAAGGACGATCCCCGGGTCACGGCCCTGGGCGATGTCGACGAGCTCAATGCCGCGATCGGCCTGCTGCTCACCGAGCCCCTGCCCACGGCGATGGCGACCGCGCTTATCGAGATCCAGCACGACCTGTTCGAACTCGGCGGCGAACTCTGCATCCCCGGCTACGAGAACCTCGCGGCGGCGCGCATCGAATGGCTCGACGCGATGCTCGCCGAGTTCAACGCCGAACTCACGGCGCTGGCCGAATTCATCCTGCCCGGCGGCTCGCGCGCGGCGGCGCTCGCCCACCAGGCGCGCACCATCGCGCGGCGCGCCGAGCGCTCGGTGGTCGGCCTGTCACGCCAGGCCGCGGTTCGCCGCGAACCGCTCGCCTACCTGAACCGGCTCTCCGACCTGCTCTTCGTGCTGGCGCGCACCGCCAACCACGCTGCGGGCAGGGGGGACGTGATGTGGGATCGGACCCGCGGCGCCGGCAGCGGAAAAGCAAAGGGCTCCGCTTGAGCGGAGCCCTTCGGCCTGCGAGAACCTGAACCGCTCAGGCTTCGCGGGCGGCTTCGAGGTAGGAGACGAGCTTGGCGCTGGTCTGGCGCAGGCGGTCGGACAGCAGTTGCACCAGCTTGAGCAGGATCTTGTTGCCGAGCTTGGGTTCGTCCGAGAGCACGAGCATCAGGGCGTCGCGCGTAAGCACCGCCAGCCGGCTGTTGTCGAGGGTGACGCAGGACGCGAAGCGCGGCTCGCCATCGAACATCGACATCTCGCCGAGCGCATGGCCGGCCTGGGCGACGGCGATGCGCGACGGATAGTTGTAGCGATTGCGCCGCAGGACGTCGACCATGCCCTCCATGAGCAGGACCATGAAGTCGCCGGTCTCGCCCTCGTTGATGACGGTGACGCCGGGAGGCGCCTCGTAGACGTACATGAAGGCGCCGAGCTTGCGAGTCTCGTCGATGTCGAGGCCCGAGAACAGCGGCGTCTTCGCCATCAGGGCGTAGATCTGGTCGGCGTACTCGGTCGCGCGCCCGACCGGCTTGAGACCGAGCGCGAGTAGTCGTTCGTGTGGCGTGCGACGGGTCGCCGTGGCGGCGCCCGTCCCGGCACGCTGTTCAGTTCCCTGCACAGTTTCCATACAGCACTCCGGGCTTTTGCCGACTTATAGCATGCGTCGGCCCGTGAAAGCCCTTATTGAACCGGAAACGGCAGCATCCATCCGACAAATGGCGGTTACCTGCACTCGAACGAGGGGGATTCACTCGCTTGCCACGAGGCGCCGCCGGGCCACCGCGTCGGCGAGCCGCTCGAGCATCGGAACCGTGTCCTCCCAGCCGACGCAGGCATCGGTGATGCTCTGGCCATAGGTGAGCGGCTCACCCGGCTTGAGGTCCTGGCGCCCGGCCACGAGGTGGCTCTCGATCATGACCCCGAAGATCCGGTGCTCGCCGCCCGCCATCTGACCGGCGATATCCTCGATCACGCCGACCTGGTTCGCGTGGTTCTTGCGACTGTTGCCATGGCTCGCGTCGATCATCAGCCGGCAGGCGAGCGCCGCTTCGGCCGCCTCGTTGCAGGCGGCATCCACCGAAGCGGCGTCGAAGTTGGGCTGGCGGCCGCCGCGCAGGATCACGTGACAGTCCTCGTTGCCATTGGTCGAGACGATCGCGGATACGCCACCCTTGGTGACCGACAGGAAATGATGCGGCTGCGAGGCCGCCTTGATCGCGTCGAAGGCGATCCGCAGGCTGCCGTCGGTGCCGTTCTTGAAGCCCACCGGGCACGACAGCCCGGAAGCGAGTTCGCGATGCACCTGGGATTCGGTGGTGCGCGCCCCGATCGCGCCCCAGGAGATGAGGTCGGCGATGTACTGCGGCGTGATCATGTCGAGGAACTCGCTGCCCGCCGGCACGCCCAGCTCGTTGATCGCCAGCAGCAGTTCGCGCGCGGTGCGCAGCCCCTTGTTGATCTGGAAGCTGTTGTCGAGGTCGGGGTCGTTGATCAGGCCCTTCCAGCCGACCGTGGTGCGTGGCTTCTCGAAATAGACCCGCATCACGATCTCGAGTTCGCCGGCAAAGCGCTGGCGCTGCTCGACCAGGCGCTGGGCGTACTCGCGCGCCGCCGCCGTGTTGTGGATCGAGCAGGGCCCGACGATGACGAGCAGCCGGTCGTCCATGCCGTGGATGATCCGGTGGATTCCCTGGCGAGTCTCGTAGACGAGCTTCTCGACCCCGGCCCCCGACTTGAACTCCCGGATCAGGTGGGCGGGCGGAGACAGTTCCGCGATCTTGCGGATTCGGACATCGTCGGTCGTATTGCTCATTGGAGTTCCTGGGGGCGGGGATATCGATCGGGGATCGGGGCCTGGGCGCAGGCGGGAGCGGCAAAAAAAAACCGCCGGGCTGCGCCGGCGGTCGTTTCGGATTCGGGTTCAGTGCTTACTTCGAACGCGCTCCCGACTCGTCCCGCCTGGCGCAGGAAAAGCCAAAGAACCAAAAGTAAGCAAACGAGCTGCGAATCATGCGGGCAGTTTACGAAGATTCGCGCGGCCGCGCAAGCGAGGCGGCATCCGCCTCGAGGCCGAAATCGACCCGGCTGGCCGGCGCGGAGCCCGGCACACGGGCGACCACCGGGTCGCCGACCGCCAGCCGCGCGGGGTCGACCTTGCCCTGCCCGGCCAGCCAGCCGCGTACCGCCTGCGCCCGATCCTCGGCGAGGTCGACCAACTGGCTGTCGCCCACCGGCACCGTCGCGATCAGCGCCTTCGCCTTTTCGGACACGCCGATGTCGCGCGGCCGGCCATCCCGGCCGGTAGGCAGCGGCAGGCTCGCCTCCCGGAACAGCGCATCGACCAGCACCGGATACTCGCCTCGGCCGATCGTGACCGCATCGAGGTCGGTCGCCCGGCCGCCCTGGCCACGCACCTTGCGGGCCTTGAGCATGCGCTCGAACTGGTGTTGCGCGAGCGCATCGCGATCGCGATTGCCGTCGGCGATGCCGGCGATCGCCAGCTTCAGCCCGGGGCGCTCGCCGAGTGCGCGGGCGAGCAGGCCGAGACTGGTCGGGGCCGGGTCGGCGAGCCGCGCCGAACCGGCGGCAAACCCGACATGGGCGAGTTGCTCGCCGGCGCCGCCGACCAGGGTCGCGAGTCGGGCGAACGGCGCCGCGGCAACCTCGCGAGCGAGGTCGCCGAAGCTGCGGCCAAGCGCTTCGGCGATCGAGAAGGCCGGATCGTCGAAGGATCCGGCCACCGGCAGCGAGAGTTCGACGACGCCACGCCGATCGCGCAACAGCGCCAGCGCGAACCCGAGGGGCAGTTCCTCGCCGGTGGCATCGGCGAGGCGTTCACCGAAGACCGGCTCGTGCAGCACGAGCATGTGTTGCGCGTCGAGCTTGCGGTCGTGGATCCGATACCGCAGCCTGGCGTCGAGGCTGCCGCCGGCGAGCGGATGGCCGATCTGGCGCTGCACATACGACGAGAGCCGGGCGAGCTCGAGCTTGCCGACGACCGCGTCGAGCTCGAGGGATTCGAGCGGCGCGAGCATCGTGACCCGGCCGGTAGCGCTGAGCTCGCTGCCGATGTGCGGTTCGGCTCCCGTGTTCAGCCTGGCGCTGAGCGCAATTTCGCTCGCCAGTCCCGGACCGATGGCGCCGATGGTGCCCGCCAGCCCGACGAGGCCCAGTGGCGGGTTGTCGGATCGACGGCGATCATCGATGTCGATCACCGCGTCGGCGAGCCGCAGGCCGGCGATGCGCCAGTCCGGGACAGGCTTGCTCGCGTCGACCGGCTCGCCGGTCGTGACGGCCGGATCGACTGCCGCCTCGCCATCGAGCGCCACCAGTCCGACTTCGCCCCCGGGTGAAATCTCGAACCGGGCGCGCAAGCCCTGCAGTTCCAGTTCGCCGGCGTCGATGCGCAAGGGCTCGGTCTGCAGGCGCAGGACGTCGGTGCGCAGGCGCCCGGCGCGCAACAGCTCGGCGTCGGTGGTGCGCGCCGCGAGCCGCAGGTCGGCAAGGCTGGCGGAGCCATCCCAGGACAGGCGGGCGGGTCGGTCGCCCGCGCCGGCCTCGTAGACGAGGCTGCCATGCGCTTCGAGCGTGCCGCTCGCGACCCGGCCGGTCGGCCAGAAATCGAGCCGCTCGCGCCAAGGCGCGAGCGCGAAGCCTTCGGCGTCGATCGCCACACTCAGGCGCAAGGGATCGACCGCGAAGCGCCCGAGCGCCTTGAGCGCGGCGCTCTCGCCGACCCTGCCGTCGAAGCTGACCGGCGCGAAGCCATCCTCGCCGCGCGGCCCGAGGGTGAACGCGGCGATCCGCACATGGTCGCCGGCGCCGCCGGCCGGATCATCGACCCGGATTTGCGCCGTGCCCATGCTGAACTCGCCGGGGTCGATCCGCCATCCGCCCGGCAGGGCCACCATGGTGGCGTCGGTCGCCGGCAGGGAGCCGGGGGCCGATGGGGGATTCGCGGCGCCGGCGCGCGCCACCGGCTCGAGGAACGCACCGAAATCGATCCGGCCGTCGGGCTGGCGCGCCACCGCCAGCGCGAGGCCCTCGGCGCGCGCCCGGGCAAAGCCGATGCGCCGGTCGGGAAAATCGATCGCCAGGCCGTCGGCGACCAGCGCATCGAGCGCCTGCGGATGCGGGACCCGGCCACCCGGCAGCGGCTCGAGTCGCAGCCCGGCCAGCCGTGTCTTCCAGGCCAGCAGGTGCAAGGGCCAGGCGCCCGCGACATCGGCCGGCGCCACCTCGGCATCGCGCTGGCCGTACTCGAAACCACCGGCGATATCGAGCGAACCGCCCGCCACCCGCAGCGGCAGCTGCGCCTCGATGGGCGTGAGCCAGCGCCCCAGCTGCGCACCATGGACATCGAAGCGGCCGCTGACCAGCAGCGGTTCATGGCTGAAGCGCCCTTCCACCTCGATGGTTTCGTTCGCGCCGAAGGCCGCCGATGCCTTGAAGCGGGATGGCAGGCTGCCGTCCGATGAGATCTCGTCGAACTCGGCCTGCAGGTCGGCGGCATCGAGCCGCAGTCGGCCGCCGTCGGCGAACTGCCCATCGAGGCGAACCCGGCCGTCGACCACCGCGACCCGGGTGATCGACCAGTCGAGATCCCGCGCGCGCGAGGCGGCCTGCGCACCGGCCACCGGGGGCGGCTCGGCCGATGCCGCCACATGCCGCCAGTCGAGGCGGGGCGCAGAGACGAGCACCTCGCCGATACGCAGGCGCGCCGCCTGCAGGTCGTACTCGAGCAGTTCGATGCTCGCGCCCGGCAGCGACAGCAGCGGCCGGCCGTCGGCCTCGGCCAGTTCCAGCCCCGCGACGGTCAGCGCGCCCGAAAACTGCAGCGAGGGCTCGCCGCCCAGCGGCTGCCGGAAGCCCAGCACGATCCGCGCCGCCGCCTGCGCCGAGACGATCCGCCAGGGGATCGCCGCCGGCAGGTAGTCGGCATAGCGCAGCAGGTCGCTCGTGCCGATGTCGAAGGTCAGGGTCGAGGAACGGTCCTCGGCAAAGGGCAGCGCCTGGCCGGTGGCGGTGAAGCGCGCGCCGTTGACCAGGGCGCTGAGCGAGGGCTCGATGTCGATCGTGCCGTGGACCGGCAGGGTCGAGAAGAAAGGCATCTTCAGCGACAGCGCCTCGACCCGATGCTTCTGGCCGACCGCGATGTCGTCGAGCAGGATCGAGCCGTCCTCGATCTCGATGTTGGCGACCGAGAACCGATGGAGCCAGCCGGGCGCGCCCTCGGCCGGTTCGCGCCAGCGTCGCACGAGGTCGGCGATACTGAGGCTGCCGTCGCGCTCGCGCTCGAGCACCAGCGCCGGCCGGTCGATTCGCAGTCGCTCGATGATCGGTCCGCGCCGACGCAGGCTGGTCCAGGCGAAATCGACATGGGCGCCGGCGATCGTCAGGAGGGTGCCATCGCCCTCGCGCTTGCCGACGCGCATCGATTCGAGGTCGGCGACCAGGGTGAAGGGATCGAAGCGCAGCCGCTCGATCGACACCGGCCGCGACAGCTCCGCGGCCAGCCATCGTTCGGCCCGCTGCTTGGCCAGCGCCGGAGCCAGGAAGTAACCGGCAAAGAGCGCGAGCACGACGAGACCAAGGACCCAGCTGAAAAGCCAGCCCACCACCCGGGCACGCGAACGGCGCTGCCGCCCCGTGGGCGCGCGAGCCTCGCCCCGGACAGCCGGTATCGGCGGCCCGCCGGGCGCCGTGGTATCGGGATCGAAGCGCTCGCGCTGGCTCACGGTCGGGGTGGGCGCATCCGCAGGGGTCGCCGCCGGGGCGCTAGGCGGTGCCGCCGACGGTCAGGCCCTCGATGCGCAGCGTGGGCTGGCCGACGCCGACCGGCACGCTCTGGCCATCCTTGCCGCAGACCCCGATGCCCGGATCGAGTCGCATGTCCTTGCCGATCATGGTGACCCGCTTGAGGGTCTCGGGACCATTGCCGATCAGGGTCGCGCCCTTGACCGGGTACTGGATCCGCCCGCCCTCGACCCACCAGGCCTCGGATGCGGAGAAGACAAACTTGCCGTTGGTGATGTCGACCTGGCCGCCGCCGAAATTGACCGCGTACAGGCCGCGGTCGATGGAGGCGATGATCTCCTCCGGGTCGTGGCTGCCGGCGAGCATGAAGGTGTTGGTCATGCGCGGCATCGGCAGGTGCGCGAAGGATTCGCGCCGGCCGCTGCCGGTGCTGCGGGTCTTCATGAGGCGCGCATTGAGGGTGTCCTGCAGATAGCCCTTGAGGACACCGTCCTCGATCAGGACATTGCGCTGGGTCGGGTTGCCCTCGTCGTCGATGTTGAGCGAACCGCGCCGGCGCTCGATCGTGCCGTCGTCGACCACGGTCACGCCC
>CAYZBJ010000020.1:34213-55836 GCA_964476625.1 uncultured Burkholderiaceae bacterium
GCACGACGGTCATCTCGCCGGCCGGCGCGGGCCGCGACTCGAGGTTGGTCAGGGCGGCGTCGACCGCGGCGCGGACGTAGCCGTCGATGATCTCGTCGGTGAAATAGTCGAGGGCGAAGCGACCGCCACCGCCGCCATGGCCCTGCTCGCGCCGGCCATTCTGCTCGGCGATGACGGTCAGCGACAGCCGCACCAGCGGGCGGACGTCGCCGGCGATGAGGCCGTCGGAACGGGCGACGAGAACGGTGTCGTGCTCGGCGGCGAGCCCCGCCATGACCTGGCGAACCCGCGGGTCGGCAGCGCGGGCGCGCTTCTCGACACGCTCGAGCAAGGCCACCTTGGCGGCGGCCTCGAGCGTCAGGATCGGGTCGTTGGCGGCGTAGAGCCGACGGCCGGCGCCGGCTTCGAAACGCGGCGCGAGCCGGACCGTGCCGGCGCCGCGGCGCGCGATCGTGCGGGTCGCGCGGGCGGCCTCGAGCAGGGGCTCGAAGCCGATCGCGTCCGAGTAGGCGAAGGCGGTCTTGTCGCCGACGACGGCCCGCACCCCGACACCCTGGTCGATCGAGTAGCTGCCCGACTTGACGATGCCTTCCTCGAGACTCCAGCCCTCGCTGCGGGTGTACTGGAAGTACAGGTCGGCGTAGTCGACGCGGTGGTCGAAGATCTCGGCGAGCGCCCGCTGCAGGTGCGATTCGTCGAGTCCGGCGGGCTCGAGCAGGACAGCCCGGGCCCGGGCCAGCCCGGCCAGTGATGGGTCTGCGATTTTCATACGGCAATGCTACAGCAAGCCCCGCCGGAAGCGGCCGGCGGCGGGGCGTCGCGGAGTCGTCTCATTGCAGGATCGGCGCCTCCGGCAAGGCCGGCGCGACGACCTCGCGCGCACGCTGCTCGACCTGCGGATCGCGCCAGTCGCCCTCGACCTCGAATTCGGTCGCGAGCATGTCGGCCAGGGGCTTGCGCAGGACCCATTGCGCGATGAAGGAACCGATGCCGATCGCCGGGTTGACCATCGCCGCATAGGCGAGCGACGCGAGGCCGGCGTCGACCTGGGGCTGGACGGCCACGAGGAGCGACTGGGTCTCGCGCACCAGGTCGACCTCGCCGCGCAGGTTCACCCGCGCCTGCAGGCCGTTCATCGCGAGATCCTCGGTGCGCGCGACGCCTCGCAACAGCGCCGCGCTGCCCTGGATCTCGTCGAAGGCGAAACCTTCGGCGAAGACATCGCGAAAATCGAAGTTCAGGCGCCGCGGCAGGGACTGCAGGTTGAGCACCCCGATCAGCTTGGCAATACCGGGCTCGGTCCGCAGGAACTGGCCCCGGCCGATATCGAGCCGCAATTCGCCGGTCAGGCTCGGCAGGTCGATCGCCAGCGGCGAACCCTGCCAGCGAATCCCGCCGGCGAAGTCGCCACTGCCACCGCGGACCAGGTCGGGAAAGCCCAGCGCACCGAGCAGGCGCCCGGCGTCGCCCACCGCGAGCCCGAAGTCCAGCGCCATGGTCCGCGCCGGTGCGGGGACTGCCTCGGTGACCGTTGCGGCGACCGTTCCCGTGGCCGTTGCAGCAGCCACTTCCGCGGCCGACCACCGACCGGTCGCCTCGAAGCGGCCGGCGGCGTGCTCGAGGACGAGCCGGTCGATGAGCCAGTCGCCACGACGATTCCCTTCGCCCTGGCGCGCCGAAAGCTCGAGCGCGCCGAGCTCCATCGCCCCGATCGCGAAGCGGTCGGCGCGCACATCGAGCGCGGGCAGGGTTCGCGGGGCCTCGGTGAGCAGGGAGCCGAAGTCACGCTGGTCGCTCTCGGGGATCTCCAGCCGGGAGAACCGCGCGACCAGGGTGCCGGCGGGTCCGGCGCCGACGGCGTCGCGCCATTCGAGCTGGCCGTCGGCCTGGCGCGAATGCACCCGCGCCATCCAGGTGTCGTCGCGGTGCGTCGCCTCGACCTCGAGATCCTCGAGCAGCTTGCCGCCGATGCGCGCCGCATCGACGCGCAGCGACAGCCGGTCGGGATGCGGCAGGTCTTCCGGTCCGGCAAGCGGATCGCGTTCGCCGGCCAGCAATTCGCGCCAGCGGTCGAGGTCGAGTTCCGGCAGGTGCAGGCGCAGGCCGAAGCCGGTGTCGGACAAGGCAGGTTCGACACCGATCCCGAGCGCGGCGCGACGCAGCGCGCTGGCCTGCTCCGGCATGCTCGCGCCGGTCTCGGCCAGCAGTTCGATACGGGCGGGACCGCCTTCGACCCGCAGGCGGATGTGCTCGCCCGCATCGGCCTGCTTCGCCGGCGTGATCTCGAGCACCGTCGGGCGGGCCGATGCCGCCGGCTTGTGCAAGGGGGCGGGCAGGTCGATCCCGAGCCCGGCGAGATCGCTCGCGACGGCGACCCGGGCACCATCGCGAGCGATCCGCACCTCGCCGCGATAGTCGAAACCGCCCGACAGGGCCGGCGTGAACCGCAACGGCACGAGCGGCGCGAGGCCGGCGGCCAGCGCCCGGCCGCTGCCCCGGATCGACAGGACCTCGCCCTGGCTGCTGCCGCTCGCCTCGATCTCGCCGCCCAGCCAGTTGGCGCGCAGGCCTTCGAATGCGATGCCGTCGCGGTCGAAGGCAAGCTCGCCGCGCACGGCCTCGAAGGCCGGCAGGGTTCGCACCGGTTCGAAGCGATTGCCCGCGAGGCGCACGTTGCCCTCGACCTTCGATGCGTCGATGTCGGCCAGCGGCAGTTCGAGCCGCAGGCCGATGCTGGCCGGCCCGTCGAAACGCAGCCGCTCCAGGCCGTCGCCGACGCGATCGCGCAACGGACTCTCGCGAAGCAGCCGGATCATGTCCGCAAGCGGCCCTTCGCCCTTGCCGGTGACCTGCAGGACCGAATGCTCGAGATCCTCGATGCGCGCCGATATCCCGCCGAGCGCGACATCGAAGATCTTCGCCCGCCCGCCCTCGAAGGACATCGACCCCCGCTCGAAACGCAGATCGCCCTGGACCCCTTCGAGCGCCGGCCAGTCGGGATCGAAGGCGAGCCGGCCCGATTCGACCGGGGCGGTAACGAGGAACTCTCCCTCGGCCGGCGCGACGAAGGGAAAGTCGACCAGGTCGCCACGCAAGCGCAAGCGGGCATCGCGCGACCTGCCCGCCGGGATCGCGGCGCGCACCCAGCGCCGCACCGGGGCGTTGAGCCGCAGCGGCAGGTAGCGCCACACCTTGCTGCCATCGGCCCGTTCGAGCCGCCCCTCGAGGTCGACGATGCCCGGCCCGCGCGGGGCATTGCGCCAGCTGCCCCGCACTTCGCCGGCGGCATCGGCGTTCTCGAAGCCGAAGCGCTCGATGCTGACCCGCAGGCCGTCATCGTCGGCGCGCCGCCAGCCGACCCGCGCATCGTAGCGATCGAGCACGATGTCGGACTGCTCGAGCAGCCCGGGCAGGCTCACGACCGCCTCGCCACCGGCCAGCGCCAGCCGGCCGCCCGCCGGATCGAGCCGGGCCGTGCCGCTCAGGCCGCGAAACCCCGGCACGTCGTGGCCACGGGGCGTGCCGCCAAGCGCGAGCGCGAGGTCGCTGAACTCGACGTCGATGCCGTACTCCGGACCACTTGCCGCGGCCTGCCAGTCGAGGGTCGCGCCATCGATCCGGCCGCCGACGCGCCAGCGCGCGATGCGCTCGGCCAGCGAGGCCGGCAGCGGCATCGAGCGGGCGAGGCGCAGCAGGTCGTCGGCGTCGGCCGCCGAGAGCGCGATCCGGGCGCTGCCGAGGCGCCAGTCGGCATCGAAGACGAGCCGTTGCTCGCCGGCTGCCGCATCGATGGCCACGCCGCTCGAATCGACCAGCTCGACGCCTTCGGTGGTGATCTCGATCCCGCCATCGTCGAGCCAGCGCGCGGCGACGCGACCGGCGAGGACATCGAGCCGACCGGCGCCATCGGCGGTGCGCAGGATCGGTGCGGCGAGATCGAACTCGCCGTGCGCCTCGACCGGCCTGTCGGCGGCGAGTTCGAGCCAGAGCCGGCCGCGCCCGCGCCCGGCGGCCAGCGGCGAACGGATCGCCGCCAGCGCGTTGAGCGTGAGCACATCGGCGTCGTCGAACGAGGCATAGGCCTGTCCGGTCCAGCCGGCGCCACTGTCCACGCCACCTCCCTCGCCGTCCGTCCGCCCGGCCGTCCGGCCATCCGCACGACCATCTTCCCGGCTCCCCCCGGCGCTCCCTGCCCGGTCGAGGTCGGCGATCAGGTCGAAGGCGCCGATCGGCGCCGCCGGCACGCCGGACGACGCAGGCTCGCCGCGACCACTGGCCCGCAGCTTGTGCCGCGCGCCGTCCGAATCGATCGCGATGTCGACGTCGGCGAACGCGGCCGCCACGCCACTGCGCGCATCCGCGTACTTCACCTGCGCCTGCTGGATGCGGATCGAGCGCTGGGCGAACAGCCAGTCGGCCAGGCCCGATTCCCCGCTCGGCCCGGCGGTGTCGAGGGTCAGCCCCGAGATGCGAAAGCGGGTCCGGTCGAGGCGCACGATGTCGAGCCGCGGCGCATCGATGCGCAGCAGGCTGAAGACCGGCGCCATCGCGAGGACACTGCGCCACGACACCTGGGCCTCGACCCGGCCCAGCCGCAGGCCCTCGCCTGCCTCGCCATCGCCGATCTCCACCCCGTCGATCAGCAGCCGGGGGCGCAGCCGGTCGAAGTCGGTGACGAACTGGCCGAGCCGCACCGGCGCGCCGATCTCGCTCGCCAGGCGAGCCTCGATCGCGGGCCGCCACTGGTCGAGCCGGGGCCAGGCCCAGTGGCGTACCGCGAGGAAACCGATGCCGGCGACGAAATAGACGACCAGCAGGCAGGCGGCCGCCAGCGCCAGGCCGCGACGGGTCCGTGAAGGCTGGGCCTGCGTTCGCTCGGGCGCGTTGGCGTCGTTCGGACTCACTCGGCTATCGGGACCAGGGCCCGGGTGATCCGGGATCGGGGTTGCAGGAGATCGGAGCGCCCCGTGCCGGCTCGCTGGTGGGCGGGCCGGCCGGTCGGCCACGACTAGAATACCCCGTCAGCTCGCGCCACTGGGGAGGCCCGCTTCGATGCCGTTTCGCGCTGAATCGTATTCGGGATACTTCCGCCGCTCGGCGTTCGCGATCACCGCGGGCGGTGGCTCGCTCGAGCCGATCGAGGCCCTCGCCGCCGCGCCGATCGACGGTGCACGCATCGCGGCCCTGGTTGATTCGCACCGGCCCGCCGACGACGCCGGTCGCGCCCTGCGCGAGGCGCGCCGGACCCTGCTGCTTGCGCTGATGGAGCGCGACGTCGGCGGCGAAGCCAGCCTCGAGGAGATCTGCACCGCGATGAGCGAGTTCGCCGCGCAGGCATGCACGATTGCCCTGCGCGCGGCGGCCGGCGAGCTCGTCGAGCAGTTCGGCATCCCGCTCGATACCGAGGGACGGCCACAGGACCTGCTGGCGGTCGCGATGGGCAAGGGCGGCGCCGGCGAGCTCAACGTGTCCTCCGACCTCGACCTCGTCTTCGTGCATCGCGATCGGGGCGAGACCAGCGGGTTGCAGGCCGACGGCACGCCGGCGCGCCGGGGCCGGCTGCCGGCGGCGGAGTTCTTCCACCGGCTCGCGCGACGTGCGATCGGCCTGCTCTCGGAAGTCAACGGCGACGGCTTCGTGTTCCGGGTCGACACCCGCCTGCGACCCAACGGTGATTCCGGCCCCCTGGTCGGTTCGCTGGCGATGCTCGAGGAGTACTTCTATGCGCAGGGCCGCGAATGGGAGCGTTTCGCCTGGCTCAAGGGCCGGGTCGCCGCCGATTCCGGCATGGCCGGCGAGGCGGCGCGCGCCGACGACGAGCAGGCGCTCGCGCAGATCGTCACGCCCTTCGTGTTTCGCCGCTACCTCGACTACGAGGTCTTCGACGGCCTGCGCACGGTGCATGCGCTGATCCGCAGCGAAGCGCGCAAGCGCGAGGCGCGTCGCCAGGGGCTCGACGTCAAGCTCGGTCGCGGCGGCATCCGGGAGATCGAGTTCGCCGCGCAGCTCTTCCAGATCGTGCGCGGCGGACGCGACCCCGGCCTGCAGGATCCCGCCACCCTGCCGACCCTGGCCGCGATCGCCGAACGCGGGCTGCTGCCGGCGGCCGACGTCGACCTGCTCGCCGATGCCTATCGACTGCTGCGACGCACCGAGCACATGCTGCAGTACCGGGAAGACGAGCAGACGCATCGCCTGCCCGATGACCCGGCGATCCGCGCCGACGTCGCCGCGATGCTCGGCCTGTCGGTGCCGGCCTTCGAGGAAGCGCTGGCGGCGGCGACGACCGCGGTCGACCGGATCTTCAACGACCTGCTCGCCGAGCCCGACCGGCGGGACGAACCGGACGGCGGCATCGACGAAGCCAGTCTCGACGAGGATGTCGCGCGCCTGCTCGCGGCGATGCGCGATGGCCCCCGCTACCGGGCGGCCAAGGACGAGGCGCGCCAGTCGATCGAGCGCCTGCTCGCGATCGCCCAGGCCAGGGGCACCCCGCCACGCGGCATGGCGCGCCTGATCGAGCTTTGCGAAACCGTCTGCCGCCGCCCCAGCTATCTCGCCCTGCTCGCCCGCCACCCCGAGGCCTTCGACCGGGTCCTGCGCATGGTCTCCAAGTCGCAATGGGCGGCCAGCTACCTGGTCAGGCATCCGATCGTCCTCGACGAGCTGATCGCCGGCCAGGTGCTCGAGCCGATCGATTTCGACGCCTGGGAAGCCGCCCTGCGCGAACGCCTCGAGGCGGCGCTGATCGAAGGGCAGCCCGACACCGAGCGACAGATGGACATCGCACGCGAGGTCCACCACGCGAGCGCGTTCCGGCTGCTCGCCCAGGACATCGAGGGGCGGCTGCCGGTCGAGCAGCTCTCCGACCTGCTCTCGGAGATCGCCGACCGGATGCTGGGCATCGCGATCGAATACGTCTGGGCGCAATCCCCGAAGCGCCATCGCGAGGTGCCGCGCATCGCGGCGATCGCCTATGGCCGGCTCGGCGGCAAGGAACTCGGCTACACCTCGGACCTCGACCTGGTCTTCGTCTACGACGACGAGGACAAGCCCGCCCAGGAAGCCTATTCGATCCTGGTGCGGCGACTGAACACCTGGCTGTCGGCCCAGACCGCCGCCGGCGTGCTGTTCGACGTCGACCTGCGCCTGCGCCCCAACGGCGACGCCGGCCTGCTGGTCGCCTCGCTCGCCTCGTTCGAGGCCTACCAGCGCGAGGAAGCCTGGCTCTGGGAACACCAGGCGCTGACCCGGGCCCGGTACTGCGCGGGCGATGCCGGCATCGGCGCGCGCTTCGAGGCGATCCGTCGCGAGATCCTGGCGCGGCCCCGCGACGCCGGCAAGCTGCGCGAGGAAGTCGTCGCGATGCGCAAGCGGATGCACCAGGGCCATCCGAACCGCAGCGAGCAGTTCGACCTCAAGCACGACGCCGGCGGCATGGTCGACATCGAGTTCATCGTGCAGTACCTGGTGCTGCGCCATGGCGCGACCCATCCGGCCCTGCTCGACAATGCCGGCAACATCGCCCTGCTCGGGCGGGCCGCCGACGCCGGCCTGCTCGAGGCGCAAAGCGCCCGGCAGCTGGCCGATGCCTATCGCCGCTACCGGGGGCTGCAGCACGCCTTGCGGCTCGACGGCGCCCAGTACGCCCGCGTCGACCCGGGCGAAGTCGCCGCGGAAGCTGCGGCGGTCACCGCAGCCTGGTCCGCGCTCTTCGAATGAAGCCTGCCCGGTACGGCCGCGCCCCTCAGGAAAAACCGGCCAGCAGCAGGTAGACGACCACGCCGGCGACGACACCGGCGAAGACGTTGCGCCGCCAGTGCACCGCGGCGATCGCCGCCAGGGCCGAGAGCAGGCGGGGGTCGGCGAGGCCGGCGAGCGTAGCGGCCCCCGGTTCGGCGCCGAGCAGCGGCGCCAGCACCTGCGGCGCGACCAGTGCGGCGAGCGCCGCCAGCGGCGCGTGCGACAGGGCCTGCTCGAGCAGACCGCGCGGGCGCCATTCGCGCGGCAGGACCAGGAATACCCAGCGGCCAGCGGCAACGATCACCGCCACGACGACGATCGTGCTCCAGATGGCGGCGGGATCGTGGCTGCCCATCGCGCTCAGCCCGCCGCGCGCCGGAGCCGGAGCCCGGCCTCGACCAGCATCGCGGCGGCGATGCCGGCGATGACGGCACTGAACATCCCGAGGCTGTAGGGCCAGTCGCGCCCGAGCAGTGCAACCCCGATCGCGACCGCCGCGGCCGCCACCGACACGGACGATCGCACCAGCGCGGCGGTCATGGCGACGATCGCGAGGGTTCCGAGGTAACCGAGCCCGGAGCCGGCCGGCAACAGGTGGGCGACGCCGATGCCGGCGAGGCTGCCGACCTGCCAGACGAGGTACACCGGGAGGCAGCAGCCGGCGAACAGGGCGACCCGTTGCACCTGCGGCTCGCCGTCGCGGTGGCGCAGTCGATAGGCGGCCAGCGCGGTGTCGCTGGTGAGGTAGCCGAGCCCGAGGCGAAGCGGCAGGGGCAGGCGGCCGAGATCGCGGGCGAGGGTCGCGCTGTAGACGATGAAGCGCAGGTTGGTCAGGAACACCGTCAGCATGACCACCGGCAGCGATGCGCCAGCGACGATCAGCGGGATGGTCACCAGCTGGGCGGTGCCCGAGAACACCAGCGCCGCCATGCCGAGCGCCTGGCCGGTCGTCAGGCCCGCCTTGACCAGCGCGATCCCGGTCACCAGCCCCCAGGAGGCGGTGCCGGGCAGCAGCGGCGCCACCGCGAACATCCCGTCGCGCAGCGCCGTGCGGCGCACGCGGGACCGGGTCCATCGAAGCGGGAATCGGGGCATCGGTCGGGGTATCGGGCGTCCTGCGCCGCCCGGCGTTGCGGGCGGCCGGAGACGGGGGAGTGTATCAGTGGCGTGTTTCGATAGAATCCGGGAATCGATGCCGAAAGCCCCGGCGGGGCCCACCGGCGGCGTCGGGGCCCGGCCGCTACCGGGTGATGCCCTGTCTGGAGAAATTCATGTCGATGTCCGACCGCGACGGACTGATCTGGTTCAACGGCCAAATGGTCGACTGGCGTGACGCCAAAATCCATGTGCTCACCCACAGCCTGCACTACGGCATGGGCATCTTCGAGGGGGTCAGGGCCTACAAGACGGAATCCGGGACGGCGATCTTCCGGCTCGATGCGCATACCCGCCGCTTCACCAATTCGGCGAAGATCCTGCAGATCGACCTGCCCTACCCGGCCGAGCAGCTCGCCGAGGCCCAGAAGGCGGTGGTCCGCGAGAACAAGCTCGAGAGCTGCTACCTGCGCCCGCTCGCCTGGTTCGGCGACGAGAAACTAGGGGTCTCGCCGGTGGGCAACACGGTCCACGTCATGATCGCGGCCTGGCCCTGGGGGGCCTACCTCGGCGAGGAGGGCATCGCCAAGGGCATCCGGGTCAAGACCTCGTCCTATACCCGCCACCACGTCAACGTCTCGCTGGTGCGGGCCAAGGCGAGCGGCTACTACCTGAACTCGATCCTCGCCAACCGCGAGGTCACCTGCGTCGGCTACGACGAGGCGCTGCTGCTCGACACCGAAGGCTATGTATCCGAGGGCGCCGGCGAGAACGTCTTCATCGTCCGCGCGGGCCGGCTCTACACCCCCGACCTGGCCAGCTGCCTCGACGGCATCACCCGCGACTCGGTGATCACCATCGCGCGCGACCTCGGCATCGAGGTGATCGAAAAGCGCATCACCCGCGACGAAATGTACGTGGCCGACGAGGCATTCTTCACCGGGACGGCGGCCGAGATCACCCCGATCCGCGAGCTCGACGACCGCCCCATCGGCGAAGGCGTGCGCGGCCCGGTGACCGAGAAGCTGCAGTCGCTGTTCTTCGACATCGTCGCCGGGCGCAACGAGCGCTATGGTCACTGGCTCATGCCGATCTGACCCCGCGCCTTCTCCGGAATGAGCCGAATGCCCAGCGAAAAGACCGTTCCCGTCGTCGAACTCGACGCCGACGACCTGCCCGCCCACTGCCCGAACCCGAAAATGCCGATCTGGAGCAGCCACCCGCGGGTCTACATCGACATTACCCACGAAGGCAAAGGGCAATGCCCGTATTGCGGTACCGTCTACGCATTGAAGCCGGGCGCGGTCGTCAGGTCCCATCACTAGGGTTCCGCCGGCGGGGCGGGGGCAATCGCGCCGCATTGTGACGGACTGCGCGGACAGCCGACCGGGGCGCCGCGACAATCCATCACCAGCCAGACGGATGCCCGAGTTCGAGCCTTGAAGACGCTCGTCATTTCCCCCAACTGGATCGGCGATGCGGTCATGGCCCAGCCCCTGATCGCGCTGATCAAGCGGTTCGACCCAACCGGCACGATCGACGCTGCCGCACCCGGGCATATTGCCCCGGTGATGCGGGCCATGCCCGAGATCGGCGAAGTCCTGCTTGCCAACAACGTCCACCACCGGCTGCAACTGGGCCAGCGCTGGCGGCTCTCGCGCGAGCTGCGCGCACGCGGCTACGACCGCTGCTACGTCCTGCCCAATTCCCTCAAGTCGGCGCTCGCGCCATGGCTGGCCGGCATCCCCCGGCGCATCGGCCACCGGGGCGAGGCCCGCACCCTCTTCCTCACCCAGGTCCACTACGACAGCCCGGCGAAAGCGCAGCCGATGGTCGAGTTCTATGCCGCCCTCGCCTTCGAGCCCCGCTATCCCCTGCCCGGCCGGGTTCCCGATCCGGTCCTGACGCGCCGGCCCGAGGCCGAGCACCGGGCCCGCGAGAAGTTCGGCATCCGTACCGACGGGCCCCTGGTCATCCTGTGCCCGGGCGCCGAGTTCGGTCCGGCCAAGCGCTGGCCGGCCCGGCATTTCGCCTCGCTCGCCGGCATGATCGCCGACGAATGGCCGCAGGCCACCCTGTTGCTGCTGGGCTCGGCCAAGGAACGGCCACTGGCGACCGAGATCGCCGCGCTCAGTGGCCAGGCGATCCGCAATCTCTCCGGCGAGACCTCGCTCGACGAGGCGCTGGCCCTGATCTCGCAGGCCCAGGGCGTGGTCTCGAACGACTCCGGCCTGATGCATGTCACCGCCGCCTACGGTCGGCCCCAGGTGGCCGTGTTCGGCTCTTCGGATCCGCGCCATACGCCGCCGCGTTCGCCGCGGGCGCGGATCGAATGGCTGCACCTCGACTGCAGCCCCTGCTTCGAGCGTACCTGCCCGCTCGGGCACACCAATTGCCTGAACGATATCGAACCGGCCCGGGTCCTGGAGTCACTGCGCCGCGCAATGCGCTTCGAGACTGCGCCCCGGCCTCCCCACTAGCAGCACGGCAGACCCATGCCGCGCCAGCGCCCGGCCGGGCGTCGGCGCGGCATACACTGGCGGCAGGGGGCCCAGATGAAAAACAGCAGCCCGATATTCACGACACCGGCGGCGGTCGAGGAAGCCTTCTACGACGCGCTCGCGCGCGGTGACCTGCATGCTCTGATGAGCCTGTGGGCCGACGACGACGAGATCGTCTGCATCCAGCCGGGCGGCCCGCGCACGACCGGGGTGCCGGCGGTGCGCCGCGCCTGGGCGAGCGTCCTGGCCGGTCGACTCGACATCCGCGCCCGCTCGGTCCGGCGCTACGAGACCCTGACCACCGCCGTCAGCAGCGTGATCGAGGAGATCACCGTCGCCGGCGACGAAAGCGTGCGCTGCGTCGCGACCAATGTGTTCGTCAGGAACGCGGGCGGCTGGCGGATCATCCTGCATCACGCCTCGCCGGCAGGCGACGGCGACGAGTCCGCGCCGGCCAGCACCGGCGCGACATTGCATTGAGCGGCCGGCCGTATCGCGCCCCGCACTGGCTGCCGGGGCCCCATTCGCAGACGATCTTCCCATCGCTGTTCGGCCGCGCGCCGCGCCTCGACTACCGGCGCGAGCGCTGGACCACGCCCGACGAGGATTTCATCGACCTCGACTTCACCCGGCCGCCGGCGGCAGCCGGCGGCCCCTGGCTGGTGCTGTTCCATGGCCTCGAGGGATCCTCGCAGAGCCACTATGCGCGCGCCCTGATGGCAGCGGCGATCGACGCCGGCTGGCAGGGCGTCGTCCCCCATTTCCGTGGCTGCAGCGGCGAACCCAATCTCGCGCCACGCGCCTACCACTCGGGCGACAGCGAGGAAATCGACTGGATCGTGCGACGCCTCGTCGCGCGCGCCGGCGACGCGCCGGTGTTCGTCGCCGGCGTGTCACTGGGCGCCAACGCCCTGCTGAAGTGGCTCGGTGAGCGCGGCGACGAGGCCGCCGGCCTGGTCAGGGCCGCGGCCGGCATTTCGGCGCCGCAGGACCTGCGCGCCGGGGCGGACGCGCTCGCGCGCGGCTTCAACCGGGTCTACACCCGCAACTTCCTGCTCAGCCTGAAGCGCAAGAGCCTCGCCAAGCTGGCGACCTGGCCCGGGCTCTACGATGCCCAGCGGGTGCGCCGGGCACGCGACTTCCATGATTTCGACGATCTCGTGACCGCGCCGCTGCACGGCTTCCGGGACTGCTTCGACTACTGGGCGCGATCCTCGTGCAAGCCCTGGCTCGCCGCGATCCGCACCCCGACCCTGGTGATCAATGCCCGCAACGATCCCTTCCTGCCAGCGCGCTACCTCGCCGCCCCCGCCGAGGTCTCGTCGATGGTGAGCCTCGACTATCCGCGTACCGGCGGCCATGTCGGCTTCTTCGAGAACCGCCTCGCCGGCAGCGACGCCTGGCTGCCCCGCCGGGTCCTCGGCTACTTCATGCAGCACGTCCAGGGCGGGCGTTCTTCCGGGGGATCCCCGGGGTATTTCGCAGCGCATGCCGCCATGGGCGCCCGGCCGGCAGCGGCAGCGGGCGCGAGCGGAACGAACAGGGAGAGAATCGATGGATGAACAGGTCCTGCGGGCGATGGCGCGCTGGCCGAACGTGCCGGCGGTCCATGGCTGGCTGCGGCTCGGGCGCCGTGGCCAATGGTTCCTCATCGATCGCAACAGCCCCGGCTTCGACGAGCGCCTCCACGGCGATGGCAGCCCGATCGGCAACGAGCAGATCAACGAGTTCATCGGCCGCAACTACCAGGCCGAAGCCGACGGCCGCTGGTACTGGCAGAACGGCCCGCAGCGGGTCTATGTCGACCTGGAGGCGGCGCCGCTGGTCGCCCGGGTCCTCGGCAGCGCGCAGCAGCCCGGCCTGGTCGACCATACCGGCGTGGAGATCGACGTCGCCGCCATCGAAGCGGCCGGCACCGGGCCGGCCGGCGAACTGCTGCTCGCCACCGACCGGGGCGCGGCGGTGGTCCACGACCTCGATCTGGGCTCGCTCGTCATCGAGGCGGGTGACGACGGCGAAGCCGGCGTGCTGGTGCTCGGCGAGCGGCGCATCGCGCTCACCGAATGGATCGACCCGCCGGCGCAGCTGGGTTTTGTCGCCAAACCCCGCCCAGCCGACTGATACGGCTTCGCATCCAACCGTATGAAACCGGGCGGGTTCAGCCGTCGATGCCGACGTCGACCCGCCGGGCGCGCCGGTTGTCTTCCTCGCCGAGCGTTTCCTGTGGCTTGTCGAGGATGATCCGGTCGGCTGCCACCCCGAGCCCGACGAGCGCATCGCGCACCGCGAACGCGCGTTCCCTGGCGATCTCGGCATTGCGCGTCGCCGAGCCGGTCTTGCTGTGGAAGCCCGAGACCCGCAACGAAGCCCCGGTGTCGCGGGCATGCATGGCGAGCGGGGAAAGCTTGTCGCCGTCTCCCGGCGCCACCGTGGTCACCCCTTCCTCGAAGAACACCGACACCGGCGCCGGCGCGATCCGCAGTGCCGGGGCCGGACCCGATGCGGAGACCCCGGCCGATGCCGGCGCCGGGGTACCTGCGGGAACCGGCGTCGCCGGGGAAGCGGCGGGGGCGGATGCTGGCGCATCGCCGGCCGCGGCAGGTGATGCCGGAACGCTTGCCGCGGATGCGGTGGATGCGGCCGGCGCAGGCGAGGCTGCCGTGGGCGGAGCTGCCGCGGACGGGGCTGCCGCGGACGGGGCCGATCCGGGCGCAGCCGCCGGGGCGGACGCGGTCGCCGACGTGGGTGCGGGAGCCGGCGCGGCGATCGTGAGCCGGTTGACGACGGTGAACGGCGCGCCGAACGCCGCGGTCACTCGATCGGCGAGCCCGGTGCGCTGCGCTTCGTCGGCGACGCTGCCCTCGAGCACCACCCGGTCACTGTCGATCGCGGCTGATACCCCGTCATGGCCGGCAATCGCGGTGATCGCCGGGCCGACGTGCGACAGCCAGTCGGGCCGGCCCGCGGCTTCGACCACGCTCAGCCCGTCGTCGATGCGGTCGGCCCGGCCGAGCGCCTTGCGGGCGGCGGCCACGTAGTCGTTGCGGATCGCCTCGTCGGGCACACTGCCCTGCAGGTGGATCCGCCCGCCGACCGATTCGATCCGCAGTCGGGACGGCAGGACGAGGGCAGCGGCGGGGGCCTCGGCATCGGCCGCGGTGCCGGCCGAACCGGTCGGCATCCGGTCGGTGAAGAACAGCCAGGCGATGAACAGCAGGACCGCCACCGCGAGCTTGAAGAGATCGTAGCGCCGCACTTCCTGGAGGCTGCGACCGTTGATCTGCGGCATCGCGCGCTCCTACTCGGACGACGCGCGAACGCCGCCGCGCAACTGCGCCTGCAGGCGCTCGAGCGCATCCCATTCGCCGCGCGCCGCCAGCAGCGCCTGCTCGGGCCAGGTGCCCGGATCGGCAAGCCGGAAGTTCGGCCCGGCGTCGGCCAGTATCCCGGCCAGCCGGGACGAGGACGTGACGGCGAGATCGGCGAAGCTGCGGATCCCGGCATCGCCGAGCAGGCCGGCGATCCGGGGGCCGATCCCCTCGACCCGGGTCAGGTCATCGGGCCCGGCGGCAGCGCTGGCCGCGAAGCCCGCCGGCGATTCGGCTCCGACCGGACCATCGCCGCGGCGACGACGCCACCATGCCCAGTCTATGATCCATTCGACCAGCCAGCCGACCAGCAATCCCAGCAGGAAATACCTGACCATCGTCGCCCCCCTTCGCGGCGCAGTCCTCGATCACCCCGTGCAGGGTAGTCATGACGGCAGTCCGGCGCAACAACGCGATCGCCCGACTGCTCACTGCGCACCGATCGTATCCTGCTCGCGCGTGTAGCGCGCCTGCAATTCGCGCAGGCGGGCGTCGATCTGCGAACCGACGTAGAAGTCGTTGCCCGCCTCGCGCTGGGCGATTCGCAACTGCTCGATGGCGGCGAGCAAGCCGCCGTCGAGCGCATAGTGCTCGGCCACCGCGCGGCGGCCGGCGATCGGCTGGTCGGCGCCGAAGCGCGCTTCGGAGAGCATGCGCCAGAGGACGGAGTCCCCGCGATAGCGACGCACCTGCGCCTCGAGGTAATCGGCCGCGTCTTCGAACCGACGCATGCGCAGCAACAGTGCGCCATGCTGGTGCACCAGGGCGCGCGCCGCCGGAAAGGCGGCCAGTGCATCGGTCGATGCGGCCAGCGCGGCCTCATGGCGACCGGCGCGCAGGTCGATGTCGATCGCCAGGCGCGTGAGCATGGCATGGGGCGCGCCGAGCGACTCCTGCGCCGCGGCCAGCGCGGCGCGCGCGGCATCGAAATCACCCTGCTCGTTCGCGACCACGGCGAGCCGGTATTGCGCGCCCGCCCCGTTGACGAAGCTGCGGTCGCGCAGGCGGCGTTCGATCGACGCGCGGGCGCGCGCCAGCCCGTCGATGCTCATGTTGGCGCTCGCCTCGAGCTTGGCCCGCAACAGGGTGAACTCGACCGAATCGACATGCTGCCGGTAGCGCTCGTCGGAGAGCCGGTTCTGGATGTCCGCCATCCGCTCGGTGGTGACGGGGTGGGTGCGCATATAGGCGGGCGCGCCGCTCTCATAGATCCGGGTGGCGTTCTGCAGGCGACCGAAGAACGCCACCATGGCATTGGCGTCGAACCCGGACTGGCGCAGGATATCGAGCCCGACCCGATCGGCCTCGCGCTCGGCATCGCGCGAGAATGCGAGCATCTGGTCCTGCGCGATCCCGCCGCCGAGGGCGACCAGGCCGCCGGCGGCCTGCGGATTGGAGCGCGCCGCGAGGATCGCGAGCACCGCGGTCGCCAGTGACACCACGCTCGACTGGCGGCCCTGCGCCAGCATCCGCGCGATGTGGCGCTGGGTGACGTGGCCCATCTCGTGGGCAAGCACCGACGCGAGTTCGGACTCGTTGGCCGCGGCGATGACCAGCCCGGTGTGCACCCCGATGAAGCCACCGGGGACCGCGAACGCGTTCAGGGTAGCGTCGCGCACCGCGAAGAACTCGAAGCTGTAGCCCGCTGCCGGACCGGTCGCGCCGAGACGATCGCCGAGCTGGTTGAGGTAGTCGACGACCTCGGGGTCCTCGACGAGCAGGCCCTGCTGGCGAAAATCGCGCCGGATCGCCTCGCCGATGTCGCGCTCGGTCTGGGGCGAGAGCTCGTCGGCGGCCGCCGCGCCGATCCGGGGCAGGTTGTCGAACACCGTCCCGGAGCGTGAATCCTGCGCCACGGCAGGAGCCGGCCCCGGCAATCCCAGCGCGAGCGCCAGCAGGCCGACGAGGCCGCTGCGCATGAACGGGCGCTGGCCCATGCCCGCGCCTGGCGGGCGATCGAAGTACCGCATCGCAGGCTATGATAGCCGCGCCGCCGCCATGACGAAAAAAGGCCGATGAGCGACAAGCCGCAGACCCTGACGCATTTCGATGCGGGTGGCCGCGCCCACATGGTGGACGTCGGCGACAAGCCCGCCACCCGGCGGGTCGCCGTCGCCGCCGGCGCGATCCGGATGGAGCCGGCCACCCTTGCGCGCATCCGCGATGGCTCGGCCGACAAGGGCGATGTCCTCGGCATCGCGCGGATCGCCGCGATCCAGGCCGCCAAGCGGACCGCCGAACTGATCCCGCTGTGCCACCCGGTGCCGCTGACCCGGGTCAGCGCCGAATTCCACATCGATGACGCGGACTCCCGGATCCGCTGCGAAGTGCGCGCCGAATGCACCGGGCCGACCGGCGTCGAGATGGAAGCCCTGACCGCGGTCTCGGTCGCGCTGCTCACCATCTACGACATGTGCAAGGCGATCGACCGCGGCATGGTCCTCGAGCAGGTCCGCCTGCTGGAAAAGTCCGGTGGCCGCTCGGGGCATTACGTCGCGCCGGGCTGAAACCGTACCGATAGCCCCCGGGGCAGTAAGCGTGGGGGTGTTTTTCTTCAGTGGCTGATCATCCAGGGCCGCTTGGCCGGAAACGCCTTGGCGCCGCCCGGCGATCGCCGGGTCGCATCGCGCAGGGAGGTGTTGCAACAGCCGCAGCCTGGCCCGTGCCGACGCCGCGACGCCCATTCGGCGCTGGTCATCGGCGCATCGCGAGCGCGCTCGTTGGTCGCGTGCGCGAGACGCGCCTGCGTCGGCAGGGTCGCCAGCGCCGGCACGGACAGGATCACCCGCCCGGCGGCGGCGCCACAGTCCGGGCAGACGCAGGCCTCGTTGCGGCGCTCGATCGAGCGCAGGACGGTGAAGTCGCCGCAACGCGGGCAATCGAATTCATAGATCGGCATCTCTTGCTCCTTGCGGGACGGCGCCCCTGCGCCGCCCGCCGGCTCACCCCAGGGACTTCGCTTCAGAGGTCGGGCGACAGCGGCATGTCGACGCCACCGAAGTCCTGCACCACCGGCCCGTCGGCGCCGGGCTTGATGTCGAAGTCGAAGATCTCGGTCGGCAGCCACAGCGTCGCGCAGGCGTTCGGTATGTCGACCACGCCGCTGATGTGCCCCTGGACCGGCGCGGTGCCGAGGATCGAGTAGGCCTGCGCGCCCGAGTAACCGAACTTCTTCATGTACTCGATCGCGTTCAGGCAGGCCTGCCGGTAGGCGACATGCACGTCGAGGTAGTGCTGGCGACCCTGCTCGTCGACCGAGATCCCCTCGAAGATCAGGTAGTCCCGGTAGGTCGGCGTGATCGGGCTTGGCTGGAAGATCGGGTTGCGGATGCCGTACTTGGCCATTCCGCCCTTGATCAGGCTGACCTTCATGTGGACCCAGCCGGCCATCTCGATCGCGCCACAGAAGGTGATCTCGCCGTCGCCCTGCGAGAAATGCAGGTCGCCAACCGACAGCCCCGCGCCGTCGACGTACACCGGGAAGAAGACCTTCGAGCCGCGCGACAGGTCCTTGATGTCGCAGTTGCCACCATGCTCGCGCGGCGGGACGGTTCGCGCACCTTCCGCGGCGATCTTCGAGCGCACGTCCCCAGTGGCCTTGCCGGCATGGGCGGTCGCGGCAAAGGGCGGGTTCGCCAGCGGCGGCACCCGTTCGGGTGCGGTGGCGATGAAGTCGACCTCGCGCGTGTTCCAGGCCTCGAGCAGGGCGGCATCGGGCAGGCAGCCGATCAGACCCGGGTGGATCAGGCCGGCGAAACGCACGCCCGGGATGTGGCGCGATCGGGTGAACATGCCCTCGAAGTCCCAGATCGACTTCTGCGCCGACGGGAAATGCTCGGTGAGGAATCCGCCACCGTTCTTCCTGGAGAAGAAGCCGTTGAAGCCCCAGAGGCTGTCGTCCCGGGCGCCGATGTCGAGCAGGTCGACGACCAGCAGGTCACCCGGCTCCGCGCCGACCACCCCGACCGGTCCCGACAGGAAGTGCACGGTCGTCAGGTCGACATCGCGGACATCGTCGGCGCTGTCGTCGTTCCTGATCGCGCCGCCGGTCCAGTCGTAGGTCTCGAGGATGAAATCGTCGCCGGGCTTGACCCAGCAGGCCATCGGGATGTCAGGGTGCCACCGGTTGTGCACCAGTTCGTTGTCGTAGGGTGATTGGTTCAGGTCGACCTTGACCAGGGTATCGGGCATGGCGTGGCTCCTCGCAGGCGTTGCCTCAGACGGAAAGAAACTGCTTGATGCGCGCCTCGTCGATCGAGTCGCGGGGGCTCTCGTGGACCAAGCGCCCACCCTCGATCACGAACAGGCGATCGGCGACGTCCAGCGCGAACGACAGGACCTGTTCGGAGACGATGATCGTGATCTCGCGACTGCGCCGGATTTCGCCGAGCGAGCGTGCGATGTCCTTGATGATCGAGGGCTGGATGCCTTCGGTCGGCTCATCGAGCAGCAGCACCTTCGGCTCGGTGACGAGCGCCCGCGCGATCGCGAGCTGCTGTTGCTGGCCGCCGGAGAGGTTGCCGCCCTTGCGCCGGCGCATGTCCCAGAGCACCGGGAACAGGGCGTAGATCTCCTCGGGCACCTTGCGCACCTTCGCGTTCTCGAGCCCGGTCTGGATGTTCTCCTCGACCGTCAGGGTCGGGAAGACCATCCGGCCCTGCGGCACGTAGGCGAGCCCGCGCGCGACGCGCCGATGGCTCTCTTCCTTCGACACCTCCAGGTCGCCCACCCTGACCGAGCCCGCCCGGCAGGGAATCACGCCGATCAGCGCCTTGAACAGCGTGGTCTTGCCCATGCCGTTGCGGCCCATGATCGCGACCACCTCGTTGGGCGCGGCCTCGAACGAAATGCCGTGGAGCACTTCGCTCTGGCCGTAGGCAACCACCAGGTTCTGGACGTTCAGCATGCGTGGCTCCTGTCAGTGGCCGAGATAGACGTCGATCACCCGCGGGTCGGCCTGGACCTGGTCCATCGGCCCTTCGGCGAGGATCCTTCCCTGGTGCATCACGGTGACCTTGTGCGCGATCCGGGACACGAACTCCATGTCGTGCTCGATCACGATCACCGACCGGCCCCGGCAGATGCGCTCGAGCAGCTCGGCGGTCTGCTCGCGCTCGCGCACGCTCATGCCGGCGATCGGCTCGTCGAGCATCAGCAGCTCCGGGCCCTGCATCAGCAGCATGCCGATCTCGAGCCACTGCTTCTGGCCGTGCGACAGCAGGCCGGCCTCGGCGTCGAGAATGCCGGACAGGCCGATCTCGCCGGCGATCTCGTCGACCTTCGCGCGCACGGCATCGTCGCAGCGAAACCGCAGTGCGCCGAAGACTCCGCGACCACGCGGATAGGACACCTCGAGGTTCTTGAACACCGTCAGGTTCTCGTAGATCGACGGCGTCTGGAATTTCCGCCCGATGCCCGAGCGCACGATCATGTGCTCGGGCAAGCGGGTCATCTCGATGTCCTTGAAGCGGATCCGGCCCGCCGACGCGCGGGTCTTGCCGCAGATCAGGTCGAGCAGGGTCGTCTTGCCGGCGCCATTGGGGCCAATGACGACCCGCAGCTCGTCCTTCTCCACGTACAGGTTCAGCGAATCGATCGCCTTGAAGCCGTCGAAGGACACGGTCAGGTCTTCCACCGACAGAACGATCTTGTTGCTCATCGCGATTCTCCTGATGCGATCCGCTCAGGCCGACTGGCCGCTGACCGGCGCCGGCAGCTCACCCGCCGGCGCGTCGCTGGCCATGCTGCGCACCGGCGCGTCCGCCGGCCCTCCCGGGGCGACGCTGCGGCGGGCGCTCCCGAGCCGGGCGAAGCGCGGCGCCACATGGCGATTCCAGATGCCCGCCAGGCCATCGGGGAACAGCATCGTGACCCCGATGAACAGCCCCGCCATCAGGAACAGCCAGAGGTCGGGGAAGCTCTCGGAAAAGTAGGTCTTGCCGAAGTTGACGAGCAGCGCGCCGTAGACCGCGCCGACCACGCTCATCCGGCCGCCCACCGCCGCGAGGATCACCATCTCGATCGATGGCACGATGCCGACGAAGGACGGGCTCATGAAGCCGACCTGCAGGGCGAACATCGCACCGCCCACACCCGAGATGCCGGCCGCGAGGCAGAACGCGAAGACCTTGAACATCGATACGTCGTAGCCGGAGAACCGGACCCGGTCCTCCTTGTCGCGCATCGCCAGCAGCAGGGTCCCGAGCTTGGAGCGCTGGATCCACAGGCACAGCACGATCACCGCCAGCAACAGCACCGCGTTGACGTAGTAGAGGACGAGCCGCGCCGAGTCGGTCCGGATGTCCCAACCCGCCAGCGTCCTGAGGTCGGTGATCCCGTTGACCCCGCCGGTGTAGCCCTGCTGGCCGATGATCAGCACGGTAAGCACCAGGGCCACCGCCTGGGTGATGATGGCGAAGTAGACGCCGCCCACCCGGCGCTTGAACATCGCGTAGCCGACCAGGAAGGCGAGCGCGGTCGGCACCACCACCACCGCGAGCAGCGCGAAGGGCAGCGACCGGAATGGCTCCCACCAGAACGGCAAGGCGGTGAGCTGGTTCCAGTCCATGAAGTCGGGAATGCCCGGCGTCGACTGGATCTTCGTGCTGGCCGGGTCGGACGCCTCGAGCTTCAGGAACATCGCCATCGCGTAGCCGCCGAGGCCGAAGAAGACCCCCTGGCCCAGGCTCAGCACGCCGCCCCAGCCCCAGAGCATCACCAGCCCGACGGCGACGAAGCCGTAGGTCAGGTACTTGCCGACCAGGTTGAGCCGGAACGCATCGAGCGCCAGGGGGAAGACCACCAGGATCAGCGCTGCCAGCAGGACGACGCTGTAGCCGCCGGCCAACCATTTCGGGAACTTGCCCATCTCGTCTCTCCGTCGGATGCGGTTCGCCCTAGCGGCGCACCTTGGCTG
>CAYZBJ010000021.1:0-36220 GCA_964476625.1 uncultured Burkholderiaceae bacterium
CAGCCATGAAGATCGTGACCAGCCTCAGCTTCCAGGGCCAGTGTCGTGAAGCGTTCGAGTTCTATGCCGAGGTCCTCGGCGGAAGAATCAGCGCCGCCCTGCCCTATGGCGATGGCCCTCCCGGCATGCCGATCACCGACGAGAAGTACAAGACCTGGCTGATGCACTGCTGGCTCGATGTCGGCGACCAGGCGCTGATGGGCGCCGACATGGACGTCGCCTGGGCGCCCAATGTCGACAAGCCCAAGAACGGCTTCGACGTCACCCTGCACACCGGGGACATGGCCGAGGCCCGGCGCTGGTTCGATCGGCTCTCCGAAGGCGGCAAATCGGTCATGGCCTTCGGCGAGACCTTCTGGTCACCCGGCTTCGGCTCCCTGGTCGACCGCTTCGGCGTACCGTGGATGATCAACGTCATCCCGTCGGCCGACTGGAAACCGTCCCAGAGCTGATCCCGGACGACGGGATACCGAACCACGCATGCAGGGAGGCCGGCGCTCACGATGAACGCTTCCTATCGCTGGGTGATCGTCGCAGCGGGCGGCCTGCTCGGCTGCATCGCGATCGGGGCCATGTTCTCGCTGCCGGTGTTCCTGCAGCCGATGTCGCAGGACACCGGCTGGTCGGTCACCGGCATCTCCACGTCGATGACGATCGGCTTCCTCGCGATGGCGGTGGGCAGCATCCTGTGGGGCAGCCTCTCCGATCGCTTCGGGCCGCGCCCGGTGGTGCTGGCGGGATCGACGATGCTCGCCGCGAGCCTCGCGCTCGCCAGCCGGGCTGAATCGCTGGTCGGGTTCCAGATCCTGTTCGGCATACTGGTCGGCACCGCGACGGCTGCCGTCTTCGCCCCGATGATGGCGGCCGTGACCGGCTGGTTCGACACGCAACGCGGCCTCGCCGTCTCGCTGGTCTCGGCCGGCATGGGCATGGCGCCGATGACCATGGCGCCCCTCGCGGGCTGGCTCGTGATGGAGTACGACTGGCGCAGCGCCATGCTGGTCATCGCGGGCATCGCGGCGGTACTGATGATCCCCGCTGCCCTGCTCGTGCGTCGCCCGCCGGCGCTCGATGGGACGCCGGACGCGATGGCGACGGACGAGCCACAGGCGGACATGGCGGTTCGCGACGCGCTGCGCTCGCCGCAATTCATCACCCTGATGCTGGCGAACTTCTTCTGCTGCGCGACCCATTCCGGCCCGATCTTCCATACGGTGAGCTATGCGGTGACCTGCGGCATCCCGATGATCGCGGCGGTATCGATCTACAGCATCGAAGGCCTGGCCGGCATGTTCGGCCGCATCGGCTTCGGCCTTGCGGGAGATCGCTTCGGCGCCAAGCGCGTCCTCGTCATCGGGTTGCTGGCGCAGGCCTTCGGCGTGCTCGCATATGCCTTCGTCAGCCGCCTCGGCGGCTTCTACCTGGTGGCGGTGATGGTGGGCTTCGTCTACGCCGGCACGATGCCGCTGTACGCGGTGATCATCCGCGAGAACTTTCCGCTGAAGATGATGGGCACGATCATCGGCGCCATGGCGATGGCCGGCAGCCTTGGCATGTCGACCGGGCCCCTGCTGGGCGGCATGCTCTTCGACGGCTTCGGCAGCTACGCCCCGATGTACGTCGCCTCATGGGGCATGGGGCTGGCCGCCATGCTGGTCCTGATGACGTTCCGGCCATTCCCGCGCAGAGCGGAACTGGTGGCGGCGTAGGCCGTTTCGTCAGGTGTGCACCAGCCAGGAACTGGCGCAGGATGGGTGCGGGTCGACATCGTGATCGACGACAAGCTGATGAAGGACGCCCTCGAAGCGACCGGCCTCAGCACCAAGAAGGAAGCAGTGGAACTGGGCCTTCGCACGCTCGTCCGGCTGGGCCGACAAGCCCGGATCAGGAAGTTCCGGGGCAAGCTGGCATGGGAAGGCGATCTGCAGGAGTCGCGGAGCCTTGGGCGGTGATCCTCGTCGACTCCAGTGTCTGGATCGACTATTTCAATGGGGTCGACACTGCAGCCACCGATCGCCTGGACGGGCTGCTCGGTGTCGAGCCGCTGGCGGTGGGAGACCTGATTCTTGCCGAAGTGCTCCAGGGATTTCGCAGGGACGACCACTACAGGGCGGCGAAGGAATTGATGACGTCTTTGATCGTGCTCGAAATGCTCGGCGAGAAGATGGCGGTTCGAAGCGCCGAGAACCTCCGCTCGTTGAGGGCGCGCGGCATAACGGTACGCAAGACGGTGGATGTGATCATTGCCACATACTGCATGACGTACAGGCTGCCGCTGCTCTTCGACGATCGGGATTTCGCGCCGTTCGTGCAGCATCTCGGGCTCGAAGCGGCCTGACGGCAGGTATCCGGAGTCGCCTGCAATCGGGTGCGCATCTATCGTTGCGCTTCGATCCCCGCCCATCCGGCCGGCGGATAGCGCTCGCCCCGCACCTTGTCCACCGCGAAGAGCGCATCCAGTTCGCCGACCTGGTGGGGATCGAGCGCGATTCCCGCCGAAGCCACATTCTGCTCGAGATGGCGCCTGCGCCGGGCCCCGGGGATCGGAAGCACCCGAGGCCCCTTGTGCAGGGTCCACGCCAGCGCGACCTGTGTAGCGGGCAAGCCCCAGTCCTGCGCCAGCAGGCCCAAGGCTTCCACCAGCCGCCGGTTCTGCTCGCCTTCGCTACCGGTGAAGCGCGGCAGCCAGCGGCGGAAATCCTTCTCGTCGAGCGCCTCCGGCGCCGGCATGGCACCGGTGAGCATGCCCCGGCCCAGCGGGCTGTAGGCGACCAGTGCGATACCCATCGCCTGCGTGGCGGGCAACAGTTCGGCCTCCAGCCCTCGCTCCCACAGCGAGAACTCGCTTTGCAGCGCGGCGATCGGATGCACCGCATGCGCTGCCTGCAGCGTCGCGAGGCTCACTTCCGACAGGCCCAGGCTGCGCACCTTGCCCTGTTCCACGAGCAAGGACATCGCGCCGACGACATCGGCTATCGGCATCGCCGGGTCGCGGCGGTGGCAGTAGTACAGGTCGATGCAATCCACGCCCAGGCGCTCGAGCGAGGCCTCGCATGCGCTGCGGATGTAGGCCGGTGAGTTGTCGATACGGCGCTCGTAGCTCCCCGGCTCGCGCACGATGCCGAACTTGGTCGCGATGGTGAGTGCGGCGCGGCGCTCGCCGTCGACCTCCTTCAGGAAACGGCCGAGCAGTTGCTCGTTGTGGCCATGGCCATAGGTGTCGGCGGTATCGAAATGGGTCACGCCCAGGTCGACGGCGGCATGCAGGGTGGCAAGCGACACGGCATCGTCGCTGGCGCCGTAGAACTCGCTCATGCCCATGCAGCCCAGACCGACGGGATGGACGGCACGGCCTGCAAGCGTGCGCGATGGCGGCGAAACGGTGGATGTCATGCGTGAACTCCGGCCAAGGTTTCGATGCCCCGGATCGTCATCGATCCCCTGCCCGCCCGCAAGCCGCGAAACGCTGCATGAATCGTAAAGCCGTGCTTCACTATTGGCCATGCACTCACTCGACATCACCCACCTGCGCGCATTCGTGGCCGTTGCCGAACTGCTGAGCTACCGCCGTGCCGCCACCCGGCTCGAGGTTTCTCCATCGGCGGTCAGCCAATCGGTGCGGGTGCTGGAGAAGCGGCTCGGTGTGAGCCTGCTCACCCGCAGCACGCGCAGCGTCGCGCTCACCGAAGCGGGCGCACAACTCCATGCGCGGCTGCGCCCGCACCTGGACGGACTGGAAGCTGCCCTGGTCCAGGCCGCCGGCTTCGGCGGGCAGGCGGCCGGCACGCTGCGGCTGAACGTGCCGCGCAGCGCGGCGCGGATCCTGCTGGAGCCGCTGATGGCGCCGTTCCTGGGCGCGCATCCGCAGGTCCGGCTCGAGCTGGTGACGCAGGACGGCTTCGTGGATATCGTCGAATCGGGCTGCGACGCCGGCATCCGCTTCGCCGAGTCGGTGCCGCGCGACATGGTGGCCCTGCCGATCGGGCCGGTACAGCGCTTCGTGGTGGTCGCGTCGCCGGCTTTCGTGCAGCGCCACGGCCGGCCGGCAGATCCGTGGGCCCTGCTGGCCCAGCCCTGCGTACGACTGCGCTTTCCGAGCGGCGCGCTGTACCGCTGGGAGTTCGAGCGCGACAGCCGGCACTGCCAGCTGGATGTCCAGGGGCCGCTGACCGTCGATGAGCACACGCTGGCGCTTCGCGCGGCGCTCGACGCAGTGGGCTGGGCCTATCTCTACGAGGCCATGGCGCAGCCGCACATCGAGTCGGGCGCGCTGGTGCCGGTACTCGAGCAGTGGTGGCCTGCCGGCACCGGCTTCCAGCTCTACTACCCCGGCCGACGACAGGCGAGCCCGGCCCTGCGCGCGCTGATCGAATGGCTCAAGGCGCCGAAGGCTGGCCGCTAGTTCACGGGCTGGTCCGGCGCCTGGGCCGATGCGGCTTCCATGTCCATGTGGACCGCCTCGAATACATGGCCGTCAGGATCCTCGAAGGCACGGTTGTACAGCCAGCCCATGTCCATCGGCTCGCGAACATCCGCCCTGCCGCCGCTGGCGGACGCCGCCTTGACGACGGTGTCCACCGCTTCCCGGCTATCCAGTGACACGGCGATGAGAACTTCGCTTGCCGCATGGGCATCGGCGACCCGCTTCGGGGTGAAGCTGGCGAAATAGTCGGTCGCAAGCAGCTGGAAAGTAATGGTGTCGGACCAGACCATGCTCGACGCCTGGTGGTCGCTGAACTGTTCGTTCTTCACGCACCCGATCGCCTCGTAGAAGCGGGTCGCGGCGGCGAGGTCCTTCACCGGGAGGTTGAGGAAGATCGTCTTCGACATCGTGGTTCTCCTGTCGATTATCGGGAAGCGATGGCAGACATGAACAGGACCATCGCCACGGTCGAGGCGATGGTCCGGACATGGTTCCAGAACGTCCAGTCCCGCAGGTAGCGCGCCCAGACATCGGCGGCTTCGGCGCTGACGGGGTCGACGGCCATCAGAGCGTTATTGAGCGGGACATTGAAGGCCATCGTGCAGACGAACATGCCGATGACGTAGATTGCGCCCGCGGCAAGGACCGCTACCGACCCGGGCTGCTGCCACTGGAACAGGGCAGTTCCCGCAAGGACCAGGGCGACAAGGCTGCTGCCGAGGAACAGGGGCATGAAGAGCGAGCGCAGGATCACGGTATTGATCGAGTTCATGGCAGCGATGCCGGCCGGCGTTTCGATCCGGCCGAGCGCAGCCATGACGAAGGCCGAGAATGAGAAGTAGAGGCCCGCGAGCAGGCCGCAAGCGATCGCCGAGAACCAGAGCAGGACGGTCACGAACATGCTGCCCTCCGTCAAACTAAAATGCGAGAAAATCTCGTATTGATAAAGACGATAAACTCTCGCAATTGAGGCGTCAAGAGGTCTTGCGGGGATGGCGAAAGCGAAGGCTGGACAGGCTCATGCCGCCTCGGCCACGGCGGGAATCGCCCGGCTCGCGCCGACTCAGCAGCGCAGCCGCGAGCGCTTCGAGAAGATCCTCTCGTGCGCGGAAGCGCTCCTGCTCGAAAAGGGAAGCGACGCCTTTCGCATGAGCGACATCGTCGAGCGGGCGGGCGTTCCTTTCGGCTCCCTCTACCAGTACTTCCCGGACAAGACGGCGATCATCGGAACGCTCGCCGAGCGCTACAACGCCATCGGCCGTGAATGCGTGCTCAAGGAGCTGCAGGCGATGCGCAGTGCGGATGATCTGCATCCCGCACTGTGCAGGATCACCGACGGCTTCTTCCGCATGTACCGGAAGGAACCGATCATGACTGCGATCTGGGAAGCAACCTTGGCCGACCGCAGGCTGCAGGCTCTCGACCAGGAGGATTGTGAATACCTCGCAGGCCTCCTCGGCGAAGCCCTGCGGCCGTTCGTCGAAGGCGACAGCGAAGAAATCGAGAACTTCTCAGGGCTGGCAATGGCACTCATCGGCGCCGCGGTCCGCCATGCGATCACGCTGGACGAGCCGCAGGCGAAGCGCGTGCTCGCGCTGTTCAAGGCAATGCTGCCCGATGGGCCTGCACCGCGGGTGTAGACCGCTACGGGCCATCATCCGGGCCGCGGCAAGGCCCCCGTTCGCCGCCCGATCCGATGCTATACTCGCCGGCTCGACCGAATGCGGTACCCGGAAAGGTGGCAGAGTGGTCGAATGCGCCGGATTCGAAATCCGGTATACGGGCAACCGTATCGGGGGTTCGAATCCCCCCCTTTCCGCCAGCACATAGCCCAAAGCCGTCTGACGACGGCTTTTTTGTCGCCGGGCCGCCCCAAGACGAAAAAGCGCCCCCTCGGGGGCAGCGACACCGCGAAGCGGAAGAGCGTGGGGGCCCTTTTGTTTCCTGATCGCCAGCGCTGGCGCGGACTGGCTCAACCGGGCGCCGGGGGTTCGGGAGGTCCTGGCCGCTCGGCCAGCATCCGGGGACCTCTTGAGCTGGGATCGAACGATAGGCAAGGAGAACGCCATGCACTACCTGGTAGCGATCGAACCGGGGAACGAGCAGCACGCATTCGGTGTCGTGGTCCCCGACCTGCCTGGTTGCTTCTCGGCCGGCGACACACTCGAGGAAGCACTCGCCAACGCACGCGAAGCGATCATCCTGCACCTCGAGGCCCTGCTCGACTCGGGTGAGCCGGTCCCGGCGCCATCCGATCCGGCTGCGATCGTGGCCCACCGGGAAATGACGGGCTGGATCTGGGCGACCGTCGACGTGCCGACCGAAGCCTTGGATACTTCGGTCGAACGCGTCAACGTGACCATCCCGAGGCGGGTTCTGCGCGCGATCGACCGAGCGGCTGGGACGGCGCGAAAAACGCGCTCAGCTTACGTTGCCGAAGCGGCCTTCGATGCCGCTAGACGCATGGCCCGGCAATCGCAGATCGAGCCGGCTGCCAAGCTTGGGCGCGGCGATCCTTCCTCGAGCGGGCAAACCCCCGGACAGCCTACAGACGGGGTGAACCCGGCGCGGCGACAGTAGCGTTCGCCCCATCCCTCGTGTCCGGCCACTCGTCAGGCAGCGTCAGGGTAAAGGAAGAGCCTACCCCCGCGCGGCTCGCGAAGGCGAGTTCGCCACCGAGGAGCCTCGCGATCCGGCGGGAGATGGCAAGCCCGACGCCGACTCCGGGAATGCCCTGCGATGCGCTACCGCGAAAGAAGCGATCGAACAGCCTCGACTGCTCCTCGGAGGGAATGCCCGTTCCGCGGTCCTCGACACGAAAGCGCACCTGGCGATTCTCCGCCGCCACGCGAATGAAAACCGGCTCGCTCCCGGGTGAGTACTTGACGGCATTCGAAACGAGGTTCGCCAGGATCTCCTCGGCCAGCACCGGATCGGTGTCGATCTTCGCCGGCACCTCGTCGGCGATCTCGACACCTATGATCCGACCCGGGGTCTCTGCCAACTGGCGATCTCTTATGCGGGCGATGAATTCACCAAGATCACAGGGGCGCGGCTCGGCCCTGACCTGCCCCGCATCGAGGCGAACGACATCGAGCGTTGCGGCGATGAGCGCCGTCAGCCGCCGTATCTCCGAGCGTATCTGCTTCGCCCGTACTTCGATTTCGGGATACGGCATCTGACCGTGACTGCGCAGCAGACGCTGCATCGATGAATCGATTATCGCAAGCGGGGTCCGGAACTGATGGGAAACGAGCCCGACGAAATCCCGGTAGATCTCGGCCGTTTCGCGCTCACGCGACAGAAAGCTGCGGATGCGTTGCCTCTCGGCCATCGCCCGCACCATCATCACCGAAAGCAGGGCGCCAAGGACAAGGATCACGAGGACAGCGACGATGACCTGGGCAATCGCCGCGCGTCGCCCGTCCAGCCGTGCGCCGGTCGCCTCCCACTCACCGACCATGGAACGGTTCGCAGCCCGTCCCAGATCATCGATCAGCGGACTGATGACCTCATGAGCCGCCGTCGCTATCTCGACCTCGCCCAACGAAAGATCACGGACACGATCCTCGAGCGCCAGCACGGCGCGCAATGCGTTGTCCAGTTGATCGCTCAGTCCGAGGTCCTCCATATGGCGAGCCTGTGGGCCCTCCGACAGCAGGTTGAGACGGCTGAGCAACACGTCGTAGCGTCTTTCGATCTCCGGCTCGCTGCCGGGAATGCCGGCTCGTCGCGCGATGGCCAGATCGAACAGCAACGCCGAAGACTGCGCCTGGGAAATGGCCCACAGCATGTTGTCGCCCTCGTTGCTGCGCATCTCGGCCTCGGTCGCGAAAAGTCGATGCAGCGCGAAGGCAAGCAAGACCGCAAACGAGAAGATCGCGATCCCGGCTACCGCAAAGGCAGCGATATCGCTCCTGCGGGTCACTGGACCTCGAGCCGGATGAGCTGCCAGACCCAGCGGTAGTCGTAGCGAATGTCCTGGAGCTCGTCATGAGCGTCGCGTGGATAGACGATCCAGAATGGCCCCTTGTCACGCGGCAGGAGCCGATCGCCGTCCATATGGGTGGCTACCAGCACATCGAAGCGCTGGAAATCCTCCATCGGGATGTCGATGACGTAGTCGTTGAGCGCGGACGCCGTCACCGTCCGGCCCTCTGCGCCCACCATGTCGAGCAGGTCGCGCATCAGGAACCCGTCGAAGCGCCTGACGCCATCGGTCACGGCGGTCGTCGTCTCGATGGCATGCCGCGGCAGCATCTGCAGAGCTGATTCATCGAACGCGGCGACGCCTGGCGCGTTGCCGTTGCGGATGCTTCCCGAGACGGTCAGCAATACCTCGCCAACAGGCGGCGCAAGCGACTGGTCGCCGGCATGCGTCGCGATGCCGTGCATTCCAGCAAGAAGAACGAACAGCATGCAATACAACATGCGTGTCGCGATCCGGGAAACCCCCGCTCGCCTTTCGTGACGGGCACCCCCACGGGTCGATCCGTCGCCCTCCATCCCACCTCCCCCATCGCCTGTTTCGCCATGCATAACATGAAAACAGCCCGGTGTCCGATCGGATTCCGGACAGCCGACGGGCTCGGATCGCACGATCCAGGCGCCGGACGAGGACGGAACTAGGGTTCCGCGCCGGCTGCCGGTGGTGCCTGCGGCGGCTGGTAGGACTGGGCCTTGCGCTTGAGTTCGATGAATTTTCCGGATAGCTGGTCGAGCTTTGCCTCCCACGCCGGGTCGGGGACCTGTCCCGCTATGCTGCGGAAATAGACGTCCATCATGCAGGCTATGGCGAAGGGCTCCAGCAGCGCCGCCTTGACGGACCACGCGAAGATCAGCGCGAAGACGATGCCTCCCGCCGACCATGCACCCGGAATGAGGTAAACGGCCAGCGCGGCCGGCGCGAGCATGACGAGGAAGATCAGGATCGACAGGCCATAGACGATGATCGCCAGCCACGCCGCGTTCTTCAGCATCGGTTTGTAGTTCTGGGCGTAGAGGACGAGTCCGGTTCGCGCCGACGCCCAGGCATTGTCGGATCTCGTCCGGATCGCGTACGCGAGGATGACCTCGTCGACGAAACCGATCGCGACATACAGGAACGCCCGGAGCACCGACACCAACTGCCCCGCCCCGGGGATGGGGAGAAAGCCGACGATGCCCCGCACCAGCCCGGTGATGGCGCGCAGCACCCCCTTGATGAGCTGGTCGACCCCGAACAGTACGCTCGCCTGGACGAACCGCTTGCTCACCTCCTCTCGCGCCCAGGCGATCTGGGATTTGCCCTGCGGGATCTCCTCGCCGCCCTCGAGCATCGTCACGAGCACAGCGATGTGCCCGGCCTTGACGATGTAGAGGATGTACTCGCGCAAGAGGTACATCACCAAAGCGACCATGCCGAGCCCGATCACGCCGCCCCACATGGTCGTAGCGGCACGAAAGCCGGCGTCGCCGAACCCGCCGATGCCCCACCCGATACCGGCCCCCACGCCGGTCACGAGCACATAGGCCAGGGCGGCGCCAAAATAGACGGCCATGCGAAGCAGGACGAAAGGCAGGGTTCGCCCCATCAGGCCCAATGCGCGGCCGATCGAAAAGTCCCACATACGGTCGAGGCACTCCGGCGTCGATTCCAGTCAGCGCCGAGCTTAGCCCGGCGGGCACGGGGAGTCCCCCTGCGTTCGCAGGGGGTGGCTTGCGATCATTCCTGCTAGAAGTTCCCTGAAGAGACGGAGGCGACGGGCCGGTATGTCCGACAGGCAGGCGAAACAAAGGGTCCTTTGCGTCGAGGACGAGGAGCATCTTCGACGCGACATCGTCGAGGAGCTCACCACGGCCGGATACGATGCCGCCGGAGCGGCCGACGGCCTGGAGGCGCTCGCCATGCTGGAGCGCCATCGCCCGGACCTGATCCTGTGCGACATCTCGATGCCACGGCTCGACGGGTACGGTTTTCTCGACGCGGTGAAGCGCGAACGCCCCGACCTGGCCGACATCCCGTTCATCTTCCTGACGGCGTTCGATCAGCGCGAGCATGTCATCGACGGCAAGCGCGCCGGAGCCGACGACTACCTCGTCAAACCCATCGACTATGACCTGATGCTGGCTACCATCGAGGCCCGGATACGGCAGGTCAGCCGGATCGACAATCGATCGAGGCAGGAGCTCGCGACCCTGCGCCAGGCGCTGGCCGATTCACGATCGGGCGTCGACGGGAGGACGAGACAAGTCCTCGACATCCTGTCCGGCGGCGTCGTCCTGGTCTCCGGCCCCCGAATCGTGTTCGCGAATCGCGCCGCCACGGCGATCCACCACGACGACGACGGACTGGTCATCGCCGCAACGCTGCGTACGGGTTCACATCTCGTCGACAAGGCCATCAGGTCATTGCTGGACGAAGCCTGCGTAGCCGCGCAGGCGGGCCGGGACCATCTGGCGAGCCTGTCGATCCCCCGCCCGTCCGGCCGGCGCGACTTCCTCCTGACGGTTTGCGCACTCCCGGAAGATCCGGGCCGGGCCGACGACGATGCCCTGGCCGTCGTCTTCATCTCGGATCCGGAGCGCCGTCCCGCGATGCCCGGCCGGGTCCTGTCCGGCCTGTTCGGCCTGACGCCGACGGAGGCGGAGGTCGCGCGCGCGCTCGCACAGGGGCGGCGCACCGACGAGATCGCGACCGACCTCGGAATCGCGCCGACCACCGTCGCCTTCCATCTGCGCAACCTCTTCGACAAGACCGGCACCCACCGGCAGGCGGACCTCATCGTCCTTCTGCTGACCGGCCTCGCATCGGTCGGCGAGCCGCAGGAAGAGCCGTCAGCAGGAGGCGTGTAGTGTGATCTTGTCCCCCTTGTTCACGCTCTTGGCCTCGAAGCCTTTGAGCTCAAGGCCGACGCCTAAACCTGTATCCGGGCCAGCGGACTCCAGCACTTTGTTGAAGCGTCCAATGCTCCTGACCACGAACTCCTTGCTTCCCTGCTCACGCGAAGTCATGCAGATCGTATCTCCAACGCTTACGCTACCTTGGGTAATCCGACCCGAAACAAAGCCATCCCGCCCAGCGATCGCGAACGCATCCATAACAACCATCTCAAAGCCGCCGGACGAGGTGGATGAAGTATCTTTACCAGCCTGAGTCGCGTTCTCCGCTGCGACTTCGGCGGAAGCGTTACCTACTATTTCTCCTTCCAATCCACAAGCTGCCAGGCAAAAAACCCCGATAATCAATAATTTTTTCACTATTCAATTCCTTGTGGAAAATATAGATCGAAACGTACCTTTCAAAAGTATTTTGATCTTGAATCGCACTTAACTGATTAATGTTAGAAATTCAGGTCTTGATGCACCAAGCGAAATCCAGCGTTGCCGAGCAAGCTACCTCGCATCAGGCAGGTCCGCCCCGTTCGTTTGCAGGGGGGAAGCGCCGTCGTGTACGGCTAGGATCGAGTACCAAGGGCATCTTGAAGGAGCGGGCGATGAAACCAGTGCGAATGGCGTCGGTTGCGATCGCAACAGGCGTGGCGCTCGCCTGCGACAGCAGCGCTACCGTTGCCGAGGACAAGACTGCATCGGCGGCACAGGCCACGGTCACCGTGGACGGTGAAACCTATCGCTTCTCGGCCGACTGCTGGATCAACGGCGATCCGCCGCAGTCGCTCACGGCCAAAGGCCCCGGCGAGGGGCCGGGCGGGAAGCCCGTCCACCTCTCGCTCCTGGCCTCGGTCAGGGGATTCGGCCAGTACGAGATCCATGCCCGCGATACTCTCGGCGACATCAGTGTCGAGACCCGCATGGTCGGGGGCGGGCTGCCGCCGGACAAGATCGAGCTGACGCCGACGTCACTGCGCGCAAGTGTCACAGCGACAACGTTCGCGGGCAAGAAGCGGCCGAAGAGGAGCGTGCCCGCGGAGGTGGAGATAACAGGCTGCGGGAAGAGCTGATTGGCTCTTGCGTCGCTCCTCAAAACCGGATCGTCTAGCGCGCCTGCGCCCGCATGCGTAGCAAATTTATCGAGCCGACAAGTCCAACGAACATTCCATATAACCCCCCTGCCAGCGCCGCCCCGGAAAAGGCCCCAAAAGTTAATCCAGCCGAAACGCAGAAGTTCCTGTCCCCTGTGAATTTTCCATATATTCTCTGGCAGCCGGCATAGACCGCAATACTTACCACGGAGAACAGTGCGAGCTGCTTGAGTACCAAATACTGCGTGCCTTGCGAGCCCTCCCCACTAAATCCCATCCCCAGCGTCTCCCCAGTATCGGGATCGATCCGCCACCAGGCGCTTGCCAGCATCGGCTCGCCAAGGCCGGTCACGGGCAGCACGGCCGCGTAGCCCATCGCGAGATCGCGCTTGAGGGCTTCGGCCGAAACGGCGGGAAGCGCCAGCGCATCCACCGCCTTTGGATCGGTGATGATGCGCGCAGCCAGACCCTGCTCGCGAGCCTGCCGAAATACATCGACCGTATTGACCTCGGGGCCATAACCGGGTGTCAGCAGCGCGCCTTCGGTTGTCGTCTCCCATACGCCGGCCCTGACCAAGGCAGCGGGGTCGGGTGCCAAGGTTCCGTCGATGCGCACATAGGCCCGGCGGCCGTTCTGCACGATGTCGACGGCCTCGCGTATCGTCTCGCCGATCGGCAGGGTCTTGTGATGAACCACGAGATTCGGACGGTCCCGCCAGGATCCCTGCTCCGCGTCGACCGCCGGCAGGGCATCGAACACCACCGCCAGCATGGCATGCCCCAACCATGAAACCTGGTCGCCGGCGTCGACCCTGGCCGTGGCCTGTAGCGCCTTCTCGCCCTCGTGGTCATAAGCCAGCATCATCTCCAGGCTCGGCCGACGCTGCTGCAGCGCTTCCAGCTGAGCATCGAGCACCTGGGCCGGGCATGGCGAGCCCGTGTGAACCTGAAAGGTGAACAGACGGGTGAGCTCGCGGTACGCCTCCTCGTTGAGCTTCGCCGGATCGCGCTGCCCGTCGGGAGACAGCACGGAGAACCGGGAGTCGTAAACGGTACGCTGGTACTGCCTCTCCTTGCCATCGGGCGTGATGATCGTATAGCGCGCGATGATCGAATCCAGCTGTGCCACCTTCGCCTTTCCCGTCTCGCCTGACGCGCTACCGCCGAGCTGCCCGAGCGCGCCCGCCGCCAGATTGAAGCTCTTCGACACCTCCTTGAAGACCCCGGCGAACATGCTTGCCGCCGCGTCCGGCGGAATCGCATTGCCTGCGAAATCGAACGCGTCACCCGTCGGGCCGGCGGAAAAGCTTGGAAAGAACAGGTCGGAGTCGATCTGCCCGGGATCGAACTCCCCGGTCGGATCGGTGGCGGCGCGCATGAAGTTGCTCGACCCGATATGGAACGTCAGCGGCATCAGGTCGAGATTCGCGGCCGGACGCTTCCAGGGCGGTATCAACTCATGGGTCACCCGGCGAGTGCCCAGGCTCTGCTGCATGAGGACTTCGAATCCGACCTTGTGGAGCAGCTCGTCCGGAACCTGCTCAGCATGAACAGCCGTCCGCTCGGGGGACGGTGGCGCCGCCGCTGCGCCACCGAAAGCCGGATGCGCCGCCTCCCATTTCGAGCCCTGCCCGGTTCGGAACTCCACCCAGAAATAGTCACGCGCCTCTTCAACCAGCGCATCAAGACTTGCGCCCCGTCCGGGTTCGATCCCCGCCTGCGCGATGGCCTCGAACAACTGCTCCGACGCCTGCCTGTACCGGGTCATCAGTTCCTGCTCTTCGGTGGTCGGTGTACCGCGCCCGCCGGAACTGTCGAGCATTGCCTTTGCTTCGGTGCAATCGATCGCCAGTTCCTGGCAGAAGCGATCGATCGACCCGACCATCGCCGCCGTATCGCCCACCTCCTTCACCGGAGCGCCTTCGGTTGCCAGGTTCTCCAGCAGGCTGCGCGCCTCTTTCTCGCTCAGGATGCCGCGCACGATGCGGGCATCGAAACCCGCATCCTTCAGCAGCCCGGCAAGCAGAACGGCCTGGTCGAGGGCATTGCCCGCCCGGCTGCTCAGGGTGCTGCGTGCGCCGCGCAGGAGGCCGGGGTACTGCTCGAACCGGATCTCGTCACGCACGAAGGCGACGATGTTCGTCTCGTCGTAGTCGAGCGCCTCGAGAAGTGCCTCGGTATCGAACTGGCTGCGATCGACGTGGCTACGCAACTCCTCGACCAGGGTCATGAAGCGGTCGAGGCGGGCCATCGAGTGCTCGAGGTCCTGGTTGCTCGCAACCGGCTGGGCCCACGCCACCTGATTGAGGTTGAACGCCAGGATCACCAGCCAGACAATGAATCCGCGAACGATTGCCATGTCAGTCACCCCTTGAGTTCGCGCCGGCCCGCTGCCGGCTTCACTGCGCACCGACGTCGAGCTCGCGCGTTTCTCCCGGCGCCAACGTCACATCCCGGAAGCGCCGCGGCGGCTGAGTCTGTAGCTCCACCAGGTAGCGGCCGGCCGGCAGTTCCGTCGCCTCGCCGTCGAGCACGCCGCTGGCCACCGTCTCGCCCTTCTCGTTCTTCACCGTGTACGGAATCTGCAGCGCCTGGTCCATGGCGCTTTGCAGGGCCCCGGCCTCGGCGGCATCGAAGTAGAGGCCACCGCCCAAATCCGCCCAGCGCGTGAACTCGGCTTTCAGCGCATCGTCGTCGATCGCGAACCCGACGATGTTCAGGCGCACGTCGACGCCATCGGTCGCGAGCTTCTCGAGCACCGCGGCCGGGTCGCCGTCGCAGGTCTCCTCGCCATCGGTCAGCAGGATCACCAGCCGCCTGCCGTTGGCCTTGGCCAGGTCCCGGGCGACATGGGCCAGGGAATCGGCGATCGGGGTCTTCGCGAGGTTGACGGCATTGATGCCGTCGAGCTTGCGCAGCAACGCCGTCTTGTCCAGCGGCGCGAGGGGCTGCTCCAGGTCGCTGCGGCAACTGCCCGCCTCGCGGTTGCCATAGACGCGCAGCGCCAGCGGCATGCCGTCGGGCAAGGTGTTCTCGACCAGGTTGGCGATGGCGCGCTTGGCGATCTGGATGCGACGCTCGCCCTTCATCCGCTGCAGCATGCTGCCGGACGCGTCGAGGATGATCTCCACCGCGCCGCGCGCGCCCGGTTCGAGCGCCTTCTCCCCGCTCACGAGACGCAACAGCGCGGGACCGGGATCCTCGGTGAAAGAATAGTCCACCGCCACTTCGAAACCCACCGGCTGGCGCATGCGGGCAATGGCCCGCTCGAAGCCCTGGTGCAGGTCGCCGAGGCTGGTGACGTACTGGTAGACGCCGCCATTGACCCGCGACCATTCCTGCATCAGGTCCTGTTCTTCATGGGGGTGACTGCCGAGCGCACCTTCGGATGACACCGCCAGCGCGAAGACCATCGGCCGCGCTTCCCGCAAGGCCGGCCACAGATCGGCGTCGAAGCTCGTCGCCGCATCGGTCAGCAGGATGACGCCGCGCTTGCCCGGTGGACGCCGGCCGAGTTCCCGGCTGGCAACCGCCAGCGCGGACTCGGCGTCGCTCGAGTTGCTGTCATGGGCAAAGCTGCCCAGCAGGCGCTTGAGCGGATAGGACTCCCCCTGCCAGTCCTGCAACAGCGGCTTGCCATAGCCGAACGGCAGCAGGTTGACCACATCGCGCTCGGGTCGAATCTGGCCGGCATAGCGATACAGGGTATTGGCCAGGCTGGGCAGGTACCAGCCGACGCTGGCCGAGGTATCCCAGCTGAACATCAGCGCGCGCGGCGGCTCGAACACCCGCAGCCAGTAGGACTGGCCGGGCTCGACCCAGGCCTGCCAGCGCATCTGCCGCGGATCTGTTTCCCCGGCGTGCAAGGGCACCGGCTCGCCGTCGGCATCGAGCAGCTCGGGCCGCGCCTGCAGTGTCGGATCACCGCGCAGCATCAGAGCCAGGGTGTTCTCGCCGGCCGGCACGTCGAACCGGTACCAGGATTCGTAGGTGTCGAGCAAGGCCAGCCCGCCAGCCGTCTCGCCAGCCGCCACGGGCAGGGCTGTCTCGCGGCTGTCGTTGTCCGGGCGTTGCGGCAGGCCCGGGTACTGCGATTCGTTGCCGGCCTCCCATGGTCCGTTGCTGCTGTAGTGCCCCCACTCGCCGAGGATGGAACGGTAGCCGTCGTCGACGGCCGCCTCCCATATCGCGATCCGGTCCGGGAGAGTCAGCATCCGGGCGCCGTCCTCGCCATGGAACTCGAAGCGCAGGTAGCGGGCCCATACGGGCTCCTCGAGCTCGACGTTCAGTTCGCCGGCATCGAGATCCCATTCGCCGACCGGCTCGAAGGGCCCCAGAGGAGAACTGTCCGACCGCGCGATGGTGACCCGTTTCACATCGGCGCCGGCGGCCACCTTGGCCAGCTTGTCGAAGCCCACCGCCGCGATGCGCGCGGCGCGGGCATGATGAAAGCCGAGCACGACGGTGGCCGCGGAATCGCCCGACAGCTTCAGGTGATGGGCCTTGTCGTCCTTGACCAGCAGCGCCTTGTCGAAACCGCTGCCGCGTATCCATGGCTCGGCCCACACCAGATGGCCGCCCAGCTCGGGCGCAGCCAGGTTGCGGCGCTCCAGGTGTGGCGGCACGAAGCCGGGCTCGGCCACCACCTTGAACTCCCCGAGGTTGAGCTTGCCGATCGCGCCGTGGTTGCCCAGGGGGATCAGGCGGGCGTAACGCGCCGCCACCGGCGCATCGAGCAGGAAGGACTGTTCGATGGACGCCCGGGCGAGTTCGCCTTCGAGCACCGTTTCGAAGTTCTGTCCGTCCATCGACAAGGCCACCGCGAACTCACGCAAGTGGAACTGGCCATAGAAAGTACTGGTGGGATTGAGCAGGAAACCCTTCACGGGTACGGGACCCGCGCCCGCCAACTCGAACGTCGGCTGGGGATGGGGATCGAACTGTCCTTTCGGCCGGTTGCGTGAATTGAAAATCAGGGTCGCACCCGTCCACCGGCCGTACTCGGCAAGACCATCGTGGAGCGAATCCATTTCCGCGCCGTGCCCCTTCAGGTCGAGGCCCGGGCTTGCCACGGGAGTTGCGCCGAACGCCTTGCCGGCCAGGTTGAAGCCGCCCCGAAGCTCCGGCACCAGGGTCCAGTGGTGACGCGGATTGCGCGGCAGCAGGTCCGGTTGAACCTCGACCTCCGTGAAGGTGGCAGCGATCGCACCGGACGAGTCGCCGACCCGGGCATTCAGACGCACGGCGCGGTCGCCAAGGGCATCGGCCGGCGCCACCAGCACGAACGGGCGCTCCACTTCGGCATCGGCGGGAAGCGTCCAGTCACCGGGGTCCAGCTCCAGGCGCCAGCGGTCGTCGGACAGCACGAGCTCGACATCCACTTGCTGTTGCGCGGTGCTCGTGTTCTTCAACACCAGCCTGCCGCCCAACACCTGTTCCCAGGGAGAGAATGCCTGCAGCCGGGGCTCTTCGTCGAAGCGGATATCCAGCGTGACGGGCAGGTCCGTCACCGCATTACCGGCATGCGGACTGAACAGATCGAAGGCGTAAGGTCCCTTGCCGGTGATCCTGAGCAGGTAGTCGACGCCGGGTTCGAGCGTGGCATTGAAGCGCCTGGCCGTACGGTCGTGGCCCAGCAGGTTGGCGCCCTGGTCGCGCTCATCGTGGAGTGCGAACCTGACACCGGCCGTTTCCTCGATCGCAATCTCGGTGGGTGCCGCAACCGGCGGCAGGCGCAACCAGTCCACCGCGCTGCGGGTGCGGCCGACGTCACCAGCGATGCGGCCATGCGCCGGCACGACCGAGGCCTGCCCGGGATCGTTGTTGGGTTCGCGATCCACCTGCCCGTCGAACAGGGGCAGCCGCTCCAGCCCGAGGTGGTACTCGGCATCGGACACGGTACGCGGCGTCAGCGCAATGCCGTAGTCCCCCGCTGGCAGATAGGCATCCCAGACCAGTTCCTCGCCGATCGCGGCATGAATGGCGCTGATCGCCTGCATGTCGTCGCCGACCGCCAGCGTGCCATGAACGGCGCCATCGGCCGGCGGCCGCAGCCGCACCCGCACATGCTCGGGACCGGCAAGGCTGAACTGGTAGAGGTCCTTGTCATCCTTCGTTGCCAGCAGCCCATTGCGTTCCTGGCCGAACGCCAGCGGCAGCGCATTCTGGAAGGAGTCGTTCGGCTCCAGCTCCGCATCCGGATGCGGCGGCCCCTGGGGGCGCAGGAGGACTCGATAGTCCGAATCCGAACCCGACGCGGCCAGGAAATATTCGCCCGGAGTCAGGAACAGGCTGTCGAGGCGAATGCGCTTCGCGCCATTGGCCCTGGCCGACGCGATGCGGTCCCGGCTGTCGTGCAGGGAAAGCTCGGACAGGTTCTCTCCCTGCAGCTGGACGCGCCACAACTGGGGCTCGCCGGACACGGTGAAGCGCCAGAAGTCGGTTTCCTGCCGACCGTGGAAATGGCCCGTCGCCGCCGGCTTGCCGTCCGGCCAGGCAACCGCCCATTCCTTGCGATCGTTCGGCTCCACTTCCTGGCCCGGGGCCACCTTGCCGACGGCCCGCCAGGACAGGTTCCATTCCCCCGCCCCACCCCCGGCCTCGACGAGCGACAGCAGATACTCGCCGGGAGCCAGGCCGAGATTGTGCAAGGTGGCCGGTATCCCGCTGCCGCCTTTGCCGTCGACGCATTGCTGGTTTCGCTGCGCCGGTGGACGCAGGCACAGGCGCAGCTTGCCGAGCCCGGCGTCGGCCGGCGTCGCGCTGATCTCCCACACCGTAGCGGCCTGGTCCTCGTCGATCGTGAAACGGAACCAGTCGGTGTGATCGGCCGCAGCCAGGCTGCCGCCCAGGGCCTGGCCCGGCGCAATCTCCACCGCCAGTTGCGCGCTGTCGTTCGGCTCGACTTCCCGGCCTTCGGCGGCCAGCCCACCGGGGGCAACGAGAATGCGCTGGGCGGCGAGTTCCCGGGTTCGGGCAACGACGCGGTAGTCACCGGGCGCAAGCCGCAGGCCACTGCGACGCAAGGGCATGCCGGCAGCGCCGCCGATGTTCAAGAGGTTCGTTCCGCCGGCATCGAGCAGCGCCACGTCGCTTGCCACACCCAGTGGCGTATGCGCCATCAGCGACCACTGTTGTTGCGCCTCGTTCTCGTCGAGGCTGAACGCGTAGACGGTCTGCTCCTGGGTCATGACCGCGCTCACCCGCCCCTTGCGCAGATCGAGGGGCGAATCCGGACCATTCTTATCGGGCACCAGCCGCAGGCTTTCCGACCCCGCCCGGGTGATCTCCAGTTGATAGCTGCCTTCGCCACCGCTATGGGAGATGCCGAGGACATAGCGGCCGGGCTTGAGCAGCAGATCCTCGTACAAGGCCGGGCGGCTGCCGTCGCGCGTACCCAGGGTCGCAAGGATCGGTGGCTGCTCCTGGAGTTCCAGACCCGACAGACTGGCGTATCCCGCACCGCCCATGGCCTCGGTCAGGTCGAAGATGTCCAGGCGCGTCAGGGCATCGGCTCGGCCCTCGAGTCGCAGGTTCCAGCGCACCCCGGCTGCCTCCTCGTCGATCGACAGGTAGTACGCATCCTGGTCGTCGCCCTTCAGCTCGCCGACGATGCGAACGACCCCCTTTTCAGCGGGCGCGCGCAGCAGCACCGCCTGCTGGACCAGGTCGTTGGGCTCGACGTCGTAGACGAGTTCGCTCACGGCTCCCGCCGGCGCGCCGGCGAGCAGCAGTGCGCCCAGCAGCAGGATCCTCGTCCAGTTCGCCACGGTGCCCTCCTGTCCCGTCTGCCTCCGCGACTACTGCGCAGCGGATCCCTCGAGCCGCGCCATTGCCTGCCGGGCCAGCGTCGCCTCGATGCCGAGTTCGATCGGCTCCATACGGACGCCCTGACCGATGGCGGACTGCGCCGCCGCAATGGTCGTGGCGAGTTTCATCGATTTCTCCCGAGCCATTCAGTCATCCCGGACGACCTTCGTGTCGATGGTGCCGCTGACCAGCTGGCACGAGCTCTCGTCGACCTTGTCGTAGATTCCGGCGGCGTGGCAGAGCTCGGCCGAGAAGGTTCCGGCCAGGCGCCCCATGTCGCCGGCCAGGTCGACCGTCGTAAGCTGGACCTTCATCTTGCGTCCCTTCCAGCGCGGCCCGGTGAACCCTTCGAGGACCCAGTCGATCTTCCTGCTCGCGGGGCGCGCATAGTCGGGCTCGCCGGACATCGTGGGCGAACGCACGTAGATCAGCGCAATCGTCACGCTTTCCAGGGAGGGGGCTGCGGGATCGGGGAAGGCTTCGATCTTGATCGTGTCCCCCGTGCGCGTGCTTTTCAGCTTCGCCGAAGGCCGGGACTTGCCCTTGATGTTCCGGATAACGGTGAACCAGGTTTTCTCGGCCCCGTCGAAGGTGAACCGGACCTGGCCGAGTTCCTCCGCCCCTGCCGGCAAGGCGCCCAGGCCGGCGCAAAGGATCAAAACAGGGAGCAGGCGGCGTAGCGCATGATTCATCGGCTCGTTTCCGTCGGGCAGTGCGTTGGGCTTCACGGTGCCAGATACGCCCTGCCGGCGCCCCCTGCGTTCGAACGGGGCGCCGGGCAGGCGTGCGCGATATAGGTATCCGGACAAATGCGCATATATGCTCCCGCAGCGCGGGCAGACCTCGGGGACCTGGCATGCACACCAGCTTTCTTCATCTCGCGGCGCTTCGCGTCCTGGCGCTGTGCGCCTGCCTCTTTATGGGGATTCCGGCCGGGCCGGCATCGGCGCAGGCGACGCAGACCCTGGCAGGCGAGCTGCGCACCGCGCTGGCGCAGGGCGGCGCGGCGGCGGCGCGGCAGCGATTCGCGGAGATCTGGCCGGCGCAGAAGAGCCGCTATCCCTATGAGCCGGGCGCTTTCATGCAGCTGATGCAGGAGCAGGTCGAGACCGGCAGCATGGACACCTTGAAAGTGCTGGCGGAGATCAACGCCCAACTGATGCAGGAGTCGCTCAACGCGGCGGCCCCGACGGGGCCGGGAGCCGGACCAGGCGCGCAGGTGCGAACGGGCCCCGGGACGGATCGGACTCATGCCCGGCAAAGGGACAGGGACGCGGCGGCGGAACGCAAGACACAGGAGCGTGTCGCGGCACAGGAACGCGGCGCCATACGCGACGACCTCGGGCGTTTCATCGGCATGTACGGCGAAGCGGGGCGGCAGATGTTCGTCAACACCACCTGCGATGGCCATCTCGCCGCCGCGCCCATGTGGGCGGACATCGCTCCCTGGCGGATGCGCAGCGCCGCCGATGCGGTGTTCAGCTACTCCGACAGCTTCCTGAGCTTCGCCATGGAGTTCGAGCTGGATGCCAACGGGCGGGCGCGGGCCCTGCGCCACGACATCGACGGCATGCCGAGCCCGATGTCGCGCAACGGCGACCTGCCGCCGGACCTGCGCGAATGCCTGCCCGCGCCAAGGCGATGATCCCAGCGACGAGTCTGCAGCGGCTTGTGCGATCGTGCCTCGGCCTGCGCCTCGCCCGGCGCGCGGCGATCGCACTGATGATGATGCTTGCGATCATGCCCGGGGTCGCCCATGCGAAATGGGAAACGACGAAGTTCGAAGTATTCGAGGGTCCCCCTTCGGAGGTTCTTGGATGGCGAACCCTGGAACGCCTGCGCAGTGGCGCATCGACGATCCCGCCAGCACTGCGCGACGAGATCGAAACCTTCATGACGGAAGTGGCCAGGCTCTACCAGGACCTGGGATTCGCCGATCCCGTGGCAAGCGGCCACCTGGAGAGCGTCCCGGGCCGCGACGGGGATCCTGTCATCCGCCTCTATTTCCAGACACCGAAGGAGAGCCCCGGCTTGGCACCGATCATGGGCGCCTATGTATCGCGGAATCCCGACGCCCTCATCTGGCGCTCATCGCTGAACATCAACATCGCCAAGATGATCGTCAACGGCCGGGTTCCGGATATGGGCTACCAGACCCTGGCCCACGAGCTGTTCCATGCCGTGCTGGCTGCTTCGGCGTTCAAGGCCAATGGACGAGCCTATGGTCGCTGGATGTCGGAGGGGATGCCCGATGCGCTGGGGTACTACGCCGCCCGGAAGCTGCGCCGGCTACGCTTCGCCCAGGAACACACCGACATCCAGTTCATCAAGGTCTACGGCGGGCGTTCGTACGCCCTGCCCCTGGAAGATCCGGACGAGGAGCTCGGTGACCACTACTTCACCAGCTCCTTCTGGCGGTACCTCGCCGAACTGACCCATGCATCGAAGAATGGCAAGCCGCATCCGGGGCCCGGAGCGGCCCAGGAGGACTACTCCTATCTCGCGGACTTCCTGGCCACGCCCCACTCGGGGCCCGACAATCCGACAGGACAGATCGCCTGGCTCAACCGGAACACGCGCAGCCACCCGCATATCCGCATGGACCTGGCGACGGTCCATGCGAAGTTCGTCGCCGTGTTCGCGGACATCATCAACACACGCATAAGCCTCGGCTTCGAGCCCGAGGGAGGGGACCCGGAGACGAGCTGGCTGAAGAAGCTGTTCTTCGATTGCCACGTTGCCGGATCGATCAGGCCCCATGTCCAGACGCCCCATACGCTTCCCATCCGGGAGAATGCCGCATCCTGCTTTCGTCTCGATCTGTCAGCCATCGGCCTGAGCAACAACCTGCGGATCGAAGCCACGGGAACGGACAAGGAGCTGCTGCAACAGTTGCGTATCGGCATGCCGGACGGATCCTTCGTCAGCGCCCCCATGATCGCCGCACGCCAGGGCACGGGCGAGCATGTCGCCTCATGGACGTTCCCGGTCATCCGCAACAGCGCCGGACGATCGACCTTCATCGTGGCCAACATGGCGCAGGATCCGAGCCGAAGCCGCAAGCAGACCATCACGCTGCAGATCGCCACGGAAGGCTACGGCTTCACGATGGACAGCGGCATGCAGGGACCACCGACCCCGTCGCCCGACTACGGGCTGACCCTCGAGCAAGCCGGCCTGGGGCCGGGTTCCACCCCGACCCGACGCCAGGTCGTTGAACGCAGGCTCCGCGAGAAGGCCGCTCGCGACCCGAGGATCGAGGACCTGGTCCCCGTCACCCACGCCAGGCGACGAGAGGATTCCGGCGGCTGCACCACCATGCGGCGCAAGCTCAATCTCTGCGGCGACCAGCTGAACATCACACTGCAACTGGCCCTGGCCGGACAGCAGGGCAACATGCTGGAGGCCGGGGCGTTCGACATGTTCGGAGCGGTCTTCGGCTTCGACGGACAGGCGATGCTGGCCGACGGCGGACGCATCGCCCTGGCCATGGACCGGCTGACCAGCGGCATCGCGGGGCGCAAGATCGTCATCAAGCTGCCCATGATCGACTACGGCTTCACCGGCGGGTTCGACAACGCGGTCGTCGAGGTGGCGAAGGCCGGCGACGACGATCATCGATACCGTGCCTACGGCCCCCCCGTCTGGGAAGGGCAGCGCCGCCATCGCCAACCACCCACGGGCCATGTGACGATCCTGGAGTACAGCCCGACCATCCTGCGCGGACGCTTCCGCGCCGACCTGGTGGACGAAGCGCACCCGGGACCGAGTGAGGCGCCAGCGATTGCAAGCACGATCGAGGGCGAATTCACGATCACCAGCCCATGGCAGGGCGATCCGGACTTCACGCTGGACCGGGGCGCCACGCGCGACACCCTGATCCAGAACATGCTCGAGCGCTCGCCGTTCGGCGCCGGCCCGATGCGCGACATGATCCGATCCTCCGGCGCCCCGCCCCAGGCGCTGTGCGAAGCCGGGCTCGATGACGAGCAGCTGGCGGCGCTAGGTTTCGCCCAGGGTTGCGCGTCGGGCTCGTCGTCATCCGCCGGACGGATGCCGCAGGCCTGCTCCTGCGATTGCGAACGTCGCGCGGAAGAAGAGCGAAACGCCGCTTGCCAGCCGGCCTGCCGCACAGCCTGGGCAGCCTGCCCGGCCGCGGCCCCCGCCGCCATGACCGCGAAACCGGAGGATGCGGAGCGGATCGAGGCGCAGGCCGCATGGCTGGACGAGCGCATGCGCGAGACGAACCTGCCCGATGCCGTGCGGGCCCAGATGCTGGAGACCTTCCGACGATCCCCGGCGCTGGGCCGCGACATGTTGCTCAAGCAGTTCGGGGGCTGAAGGGCCGGGCCAGGCGCGATCCGCGGTGGCCTCGGCGCGGCCTCACCCTTCGCGCGCCAGCGTCACGGAGAACGTGCCTTCGATCGGGCCACATTTCTCGAGGTCCATGACACCCGTTTCGTCCTCCCGGCACACGCGCGCGGAGAACTTCCCTTGCGCCACGCCGCTGCCGCCCCGCATGACGAAGCGGCTGAAGCTGACGGACACCTCGCCGTCGGGCACGGAGCGCCAGGACGGCCGGCCGGCACCGCTCGGAACATAGAGAAGGCTCGGCGGCGAAACGCCATCGGCCTGCAAGGGACTGTCGGGACTGTCCACATAGGCGAGGCGCAGGAAAAAGGCCGCCGGCCGATTTGTCGCCATTGCGCGAATGACCAGTTCCTCATGGGGAAGGGTTTGCGCGCCATGGACATTGCCGCCGCCCGGAACGGGGGCTTCCCCCAGGTCCGGCGGCGCGACCCGCGAGACGGTGGAAGCGCTGATCGCCTCGCCATTCACATCGAGTACCGAGCGGAAGACCCGCTCGGTACCGTAGAAGCTCATCCGGATCTCGTCACCGGCCGCCGGCCCGGGCGTCGCCTTCGACGAGCCCGGGCCGGCGGCGGCTTGCGCCTGTGCGGCAGCGCCGGAACAGGCGAGCACCAGGCAGGTAGCAACCAATACGGATGGCGTCGAACACAGCAGGGCAGTCCGATGGCCTGTCATGGCGAAACGACCTCCCTCTCGCGAGTTTCGGGGCAAGCCAGGCGGGCCGACCGGCGCAACATCGCCCGCCTGCGCACGTCGCGGCCACTCACAGTGCCAAAAACCCGCGCCCTTCGCCCCCTTCGTTCGCAGGGGGCGGCGGCGCAGCCCGCTCACGATAATGATCCAGACGGAAAGCCGCTCGGGCGCGGCCATTGCCTGCCGCCCGCCGAACAGGGACCCAGCATGCGCATCGATCGCCTCCCCGACCTGCGTCGCCTGGCTGCACGCGCCCTCGCCATCTGCGCCGGCCTCACCGCATGCGCGGTGCCGGCATCGGCATGGGCGCAGCAGGGCGCCCAGCCCTGGCCGACGACGCAGTTCGTGATGGTGCCGCATGCACCGAACGACAAGCCGTTGTTCAGCCTGGGGGATCAGGCGGACAAGTTCAGTCCGGCGGACATGGCGGTGATCATCGCGCTGGAAACGCACCTGGGCCGGGTAGCCGAGCAGTACGAGCGCATGGGCTTTCCCCCGCCGAAGTTGCCAATCCGGGCGGGCCGCAAGGGCGGCAAAGCCTTTCTGGCCCACTTCCACGACTACGACGACGCCCGGCCCCCGGCGCGAGCCGGATACAACAGCAATGAAGAATTCAGCATGGAGGTGGATTCATCCCGCGCCATCGTCAAGGGCGCGGTGAACCCACGCGTGTACGACGACCTGGCCCATGAACTGTTCCACAACATCCAGCACGCGATTCATCACACCCATAACGGCGCGCGCGCATTCAACCTGGATCGTGGCGGCTGGATCATGGAAGGCATGGCCGAGGCCGTGGGAACCGACACTTCCGAAGCCCTGGGCGCCGTTCACAAGAGCTCCGACGACGCCTATCGTCTCGGCATGCGCGCATACAACCGCCCGCTGCAGACCCGCAACAAATCAGCCGAATACGCCACGATGTCCTTCTGGCGCTATCTCGCTGAAGTCCACGCCGCGGCCCGGAGCAACGCCCGCCCCACCAGCGTGAGCATCGTGCCCGACTATTCCTACCTGGTGCAGGTACTGGCCAATCCCTTCCGCGGGCCGGTTTCGCCCCAGGCCGACCTGGCGTGGCTCGACACGGGGCTGCGCAATGCAACCGGGCAAGGACTGGCCCGGCATTACGCAAACTTTGCCGCCGCCTACGCCGACTATGTTCCGCAGCGACTGGGCAAGACATCCATGACTCCGGCCGCGGCCAGGACGCTCTGGCTCGACAAGGTATTCAGCGATTGCCCGGCTCGTGAGCTGACCCTGGACCAGCCCGACACCACCTACATCCTGCGGATCGATCGCAACGCGGCACGCTGCGTTCAGGTGCGTGTCGATGGCGACGGGAATGCCAGCCTGACGCTCCAGGTTCGCGCATCGGACCCGGAGTCCCTGCGCACCATCCATGTCGGCACCGATGGCGGCCAGCGCGTGGGGCAACTGCTCATCGCGCCCGCCCCCACGGGCGGCGGCTATATCGGCAGCATCGACTTCGAGGTGGCAGCCGGGCAGGCACAGGTCTTCATCATCAGCAACATCGCCCATACCCCTGCAACGACGATGGACGTGGTCACTCCGGTGCACCTGATGGCCAGCGGCTGGACCAGTTCACTCACCAGTCCGCAGGCGGCTCCGCCCTCGCAATCACCGCGACCCGCGCCGGGGCAAGCGGCGCCGAGGCAAGGCGCACCAGGAGGGCCAGGCAGCGCGGCGAACAACGGCGCCGCGCCCGGCCTTGCGGCGCCAGGGCAAGTTTCCGCGGAAATCGTGCGCACCGGCGTGCAGTCGCAGTCCAACCGCAGCGCGCTGGGCGCCGCCGTCGGCTCCGACTACAAGGGCGCGAAGTGCAACAACGTGCTGCTGCGACCGCCGCGTTGCGGTCCGACGACGACGATCAACCTGATGCTGACTTCCGGCTCGATCGGCGACATGTCGCAGACCACCTCGCAGGGCGGTGCGTTCGGCCAGTTCATGGGCCAGCTGGGCGCCATCGCGATGGGCGGTGTATCGAACGTGACCGAGGAGCTCTACGCCAACGAGGCGCGGATCGCAGCCGCCGAGGGTTCCCGTCTGACGATGACCTTTCCGGCGATCGACTATGGCTTCACCGGATCCTTCGACAACGTGCGGATGACGGTCAACGCCAGCCGGAATTCCGTTTACGAAGCACTCGGACCGGACATCGTGCCCGGCCCCGGGCGCCTGTTTCCGGATATCGGACGGGTGACGATCGACGAGTACACACCGCTGATCATGCGCGGTTCGTTCAGCGCGCAGCTGACCGACACCTCGCGTTTCGAACTCTCCCTTGACGACGAGGATCCGGTTCCGCCCGCGCATCGTACGATCAGCGGCCGCTTCACCATCGCCGCGCCGTGGCGGCATGACAACCGGGTCACGCCACTGGCGCCGGCAGAAAGCCAGGAGGACGCGGTCCTGCAGGATATGGTCGCTGCGTTCCCGGCGCTCGGGGGGCTGGACCTGAAGGCGCTGGTGCCGGCCGACGCCACCCGCGGCCGCGCGAGCAGCAAGGACGTGCGGTTCAACGGGCCGATCGGCCGCTTTCCCGCCTGTGACTGCGATTGTCGCGAACTGACGGACCATGAGCCACCCTGCCGGCCGATCTGCGAGGTCCGCCTCAGGCAATGCCAGGCCGACGAGCAGCAACGCGAAGCGCTGGCAAAGGCACAACGCGACCGCGCCGCACTGGCCGATGGCGTCAAGCGCCAGGCGACCGACACCGGCCCGATGACGCGAGAGCAATACATCCAGGGTCTGCGCGACGTCGGCGCCTCGGACGAGGAGGTCGAACGCCTGCTGGGCATCAGGGACCGGCTGATGAAACGCGAACGCAGCCGGCCACAGCGCTGAGAACGCAAAGCCGCAGCCAGCGCCCGCCTACTTGCCGAACATCTTGCCCAGCGCTCCGCCCAGGTTCTGCAGCAGGTCGCCCGCATCCTGCGCCGCGCCCTTCGACGGGGCGGGGGCCTGGCCGTCCTGCGACTGCCCCGCCGATCCGCCTTGTGCCCCGCCGCCCAGCAGGCCACCAAGGCCGCCCAGGACACCGCCGTCCTTTTCCATCGTCGCGCCCATCTCGAGCATGTTGACCTTGCCCTCTTCCATGACGATGTCGCCGGGGACGATCCCGTCGGGGCATGCGCCGACATGTCGCGCATCCTGGACGGTCTTGTCGTCCATGGGCTGCCCCAGCATCGATCCGGTGGTGACCATTTCAGAGCGATACTGCGTGCGCATGTCACCGGAAATCGTGCCTTCCGAGACCATCCGGCCCATGTTCCCCGGGTTGCAGACACTGCGAACGGCCCAGCGGTTGGCGCCTTGCGGCTTGACGCTCATCTCGGAACACATGCCGCCCACACCGCCCTGGGCGAAGACGCTCATCTTCTCCTGCATGGCATCGTCGACGCACAGGAAGCTCTTCATGGTTTCCGTGCCGCTCTTGTCCTGCACGGTCGATGTGACTTCCCAGTAGCCGGCGCGCAGCGTGGGCGCATCGCCGACGTCGATCTTGCCCTGGGCCAGCGCGCTGGCGGCGACGGTGCTCGCCGCGAAGGCGATCATGAGCGGAAAGGTTCTCATGGCATTCGATTCCTTCTTCGTCTGAATGGCCCCGCCGTCATCCGGCCCGTCCGGATGACATGCGCGAAAGCATCGGCGCCACGGGCGCCCGCCTGCAAACTACCGGCTTTGCGACGAACGCGCCCCGTTCAAACGAACAGGGCAAAGCGGCTACCATAGTCGCAGACGACCACGAGGAACCCATCGATGCTCCAGGACCGCTACGGCGACGTCGCCGCCAGCCTGCAGGACCACGTCGTGACGCTGGAGATCCAGCGTCCGCCGCACAACTTCTTCGACCATGCGCTGATCCGCGACCTGGCCGATGCGCTGCGCGACATCGACGTGACCACCGAAGCGCGCGTCGTCCTGCTCTGCGCGCAGGGCAAGTCGTTCTGCGCCGGCGCCAATTTCGCCAACCGCCAGGCCTCGGTGCTCGACAGCTCGACACCGCGCGGGCGCAATCCGCTCTACGAGGAAGCCGTCAGGCTGTTCTCGAACAAGAAGCCGGTGATCGCCGCGGTCCAGGGCGCGGCCATCGGCGGCGGCTTCGGTCTTGCCGTCTTCGCGGACTTCCGCATTGCGAGCCCGGACGCGCGCTTCGGCGCCAACTTCGTCAAGCTCGGCATCCATCCGGGCTTCGGGCTGACCTACACGTTGCCGCGGCTGATCGGCGAGCAGCGGGCCGCCGAGATGTTCCTGACGGGCGAGCGCATCAACGGCGAAACGGCGCACGAGTGGGGCCTGGTCGACCGACTGGTACCGGCGGAATCGCTGCGCGACGAGGCGTTCGCATTCGCCCGCTCGATTGCCGTCAACGCGCCGCTGGCGGTGCAGTCGACGCGCCTGACCTTGCGCCGCGAGATGGCCGCGCGCGTCGAAGCGCAGACCGACCGGGAGGGCGCCGAGCAGGCCTGGCTGGCCGGCACCGAGGATCACAAGGAAGGCGTGCGCTCGGTGGCGGCGCGCGAGCCGGGGAATTTCAAGGCTCGTTGAGGCAGCCCTCAGGGACCCAACCGCTCCACCCCGCCGAGCCACGGCCGCAGCGCCGCCGGGATGGTGATGCTGCCGTCGGCCTGCTGGTGGTTCTCGAGCATCGCGACCAGGGTGCGGCCAACCGCGAGACCGGATCCGTTCAGGGTATGCACCAGTTCCGGCTTGCCCTTGGGCGGCCGGAACCGGGCCTGCATCCGCCGCGCCTGGAAGTCGCCGCAGTTCGAGATCGAGGAGATCTCCCGATACGCCCCCTGCCCCGGTAGCCAGACCTCGAGGTCGTAGGTGACGGTGGCGCCGAAGCCCATGTCGCCGGCGCACAGCAGCATCACCCGGTACGGCAATTCGAGGCGCTGCAGGATCTTCTCGGCATGCCCGACCATCTCCTCGAGCGCTTCGTCCGAGCGGGCCGGCTCGACGACCTGCACCATCTCGACCTTGTCGAACTGGTGCTGGCGGATCATGCCGCGGGTATCGCGCCCGTAGGAGCCCGCTTCCGAGCGGAAGCACGGCGTATGCGCGGTCAGTCGCAACGGCAGCGAATCGGCAGCCACTATCTCGCCGCGCACGAAATTGGTCAGCGGCACTTCCGAGGTCGGGATCAGGTAGAGCGCCTCGCCCTCACCCTCCTGGCCGCCCTTGCGCGCCGCGAAGAGGTCCTGCTCGAACTTCGGCAGCTGGCCGGTGCCGCGCAGGCTGTCGGCATTGACGATGTACGGGGTGTAGCACTCCTCGTAGCCGTGCTCGGTCGTGTGGACGTCGAGCATGAACTGGGCGAGCGCCCGATGCAGCCGGGCGACCGGCCCGCGCAACACCGAGAAACGGGCGCCGGAAAGCTTGGCGCCGGTCTCGAAGTCGAGCCCGAGCGGCGCGCCGACATCGACATGGTCGCGCGGCTCGAAGGGCAGTTTCGGCGGCTCGGTGCCGCCGCCAGGCGCCCAGCGCCGCTGCTCGACGTTGGCGTTCTCGTCCCGGCCCTCCGGAACGCGGTCGGCGGGCAGGTTCGGCAGGCTCATCAGCCACTGCAAGAACTCGCCCTGGACCTTCTCGTTGTCCTCCGCGACCGCGGCGAGTTCGGCGCCGACGCCGGCCACTTCGGCCATCACCGCGCTCGTATCCTCGCCCTTGGACTTCAGCTGGCCGATGCTCTTCGAGAGCGCGTTGCGCCTGGCCTGCAGGGCCTCGGTCGTGGTCTGCAGCGCCTTGCGACGCGTCTCGATCGCTTCGAAGGCGCTGGCGTCGAGTTCGAAGCCGCGCCGCGCGAGACGGGCACGAACGGATTCGAGGTCTTTCCTGAGCAGGCTGGGATCGAGCATCGTCGGTGTTCGCTTCGGGGAATCTGAAGGGCCGGACCCGGGAGGGTCGAATCGGAAATGGTATCAGCGCCCGGGAGGCGGCAAGTTCGCGGCGCGTTCGCGCATATCAGCGCTCCGGGCTCCCATCCGGATGGCCTTCGGTACGCGCATCGGGCGCTTCGCCGCGCAGGCGGGCGAGCTTGCTGCCGATCGCGGCCTCCAGGCCTCGATCACTCGGCTCGTAGAAGCGGGCTTCGAGGCCCTCCGGGAAATACGACTCCCCCCTGGCGAAGGCTTCGGGCTCGTCGTGCGCATAGCGATAGCCCTGGCCATGGCCGAGCTGCTTCATCAGCTTCGTCGGCGCATTGCGCAGGTGCATCGGCACCGGCGCGGAGCCATGCTCGCGGACATGGGCCATGGCGGCGCCGTAGGCCTTGTAGACCCGGTTGGACTTGGCCGCGCAGGCGAGGAAGACGACCGCTTCGGCCAGCGCCAGTTCGCCCTCCGGGGAACCCAGTCGTTCGTAGGTCTCGGCGGCGTCGAGCGCGAAGCGCAGGCCGCGCGGATCGGCCAGGCCGATATCCTCGCTCGCCATGCGCACGATGCGCCGGGCGAGGTAGCGCGGGTCGGCGCCGCCGTCGATCATCCGGCAGAACCAGTAGAGCGCGGCGTCGGGGTCCGAGCCGCGCACCGACTTGTGCAGGGCGCTGATCTGGTCGTAGAAGGAGTCGCCGCCCTTGTCGAAGCGCCGCAGGTCCTGCGACATCGAGCTCTCGAGGAAGGCGGTGTCGATCGTCGCGATGCCCATCGCCCGGGCCGCGTCGCCGGCCACCTCGAGCGCATTGAGCAGGCGGCGCGCATCGCCGTCGGCCGAGGCGACGAGGCGCCCGGCGGCATCGGCGTCGATCGCCACCCCGAGCAGGTCGCGCGCCCGGTCGAGCAACTCGGCGAGGTCCTCGGCGCCGAGCGCCTCGAGCACATAGACGCGCGCCCGCGACAGCAGGGCCCCGTTGACCTCGAAGGACGGGTTCTCGGTGGTCGCGCCGATGAAGACGAACAGGCCGCTCTCGACATGCGGCAGGAAGGCGTCCTGCTGGCTCTTGTTGAAGCGGTGGACCTCGTCGACGAAAAGGATCGTGCGCCGGCCCTGCGCCTGCGCGACGCGGGCCGACTCGACCGCCTCGCGGATCTCCTTGACGCCGCCGAGCACCGCCGAGACCGCGAGGAACTGGGCATCGAAGCCGTCGGCCATCAGGCGGGCCAGGGTCGTCTTGCCCACCCCGGGCGGCCCCCAGAAGATCATGGAGTGCGGGCGCCCCGATTCGAAGGCGACGCGCAAGGGCTTGCCCGGGCCGAGCAGGTGGCGCTGGCCGATCACTTCGTCGAGATGGCGCGGGCGCAGCCGCTCGGCGAGCGGCGCGCCGGCCCCCGGCGCAGCGGCGCGATCGGCGCCGCTGCCATCGTCGTTGTCGAGGCTGAGCTGCATCAGGCGATTCTACGGCGGCTGCGGCCCGCCGACCGCAGCCCGGCTACTGGCGGATCACGTCGGTGCCGGCAGGCGCCTCGAAGCGGAAAGTGCCGGGCGCGAAGTCCGGCCCGGTCTCGATCGCATCGAAGCGAAAGCGCACCGTGCGCCCGAAGGCGTCGACCACTTCCATCGCCCGGGGCAGGGATTCCCCGAAGCCGATCCGGATGCTCTCGAAGCCGGCATCGCGACTGCGCGGGGTCGCGACGAGCCACTGCAGCCCGCCATCGGCGCCGGCGTCGGCCAGCGCGAAATCGGTATCGAGCCCGCCCGAACCGAACAGGATCGCCGCCGGCGTGGCGCCCATCGCCTCGGCCAACGGCCGCACCGTGACCTGCTCGAGGTCGCGATCGTAGAACCAGACTTCCTTGCCATCGGCCACCATCAGCTGCTCGTAGGGCCTGGTGACCTCCCAGCGGAACCGCCCGGGGCGCTCGAAGGCGAAGCTTCCCTGGCTGTGCTCGACCCGGGAGGACGAGCCGCCAACGGTTTCCTGGCTGAAGTTCCCGCGCGCGCTTGAAGTGTCGGCGAGGAAGCGCTCGAGAGCGTCTATCGCGCCGGCCGCCCAGGCGGACCCGGGGCCGAACGCGAGGGCGGCGGCGAGCGCGAGCGCCCGGCTGCGACGGGCCAGGCCCGTGATGCGATCGATGTTCATGGGCTTGGAAAACGCTCGCTGGCTGCGCCGGTTGACGACCTGCGGCACATCGGGCCGGTGAGCGGACCGGGCGCTTCGTTCACGGTCAATCAGTCGTCGTCGCCGGTATTGCGCGGCACGAGGATGTCGCGGTTGCCGTTGGTCGCCATCTGCGACACGAGGCCGGCCTGCTCCATCTGCTCGAGCAGGCGCGCGGCGCGGTTGTAGCCGATGCGCAGGTTGCGCTGGACGAAGGAGATCGAGGCGCGCCCGCTCTTCAATACCACCGAGACCGCCTGGTCGTACATCGGGTCGGTCTCGCTGTCGATGCCGGCTTCGCCCAGGGTCTTGGTCAGGCCGCCGAAACCGACCGCGCTGCCGGTATCGGCCTCCTCGGGCACACCGCCCTCGAGGATGCCTTCGATGTAGTCGGGCTCGGCCACCAGCTTCCAGTTCTCGACCACCTTGTGCACTTCCTCGTCCGCCACGAAGGCGCCGTGGATGCGCACCGGCAGGCCGGAGCCCGGCGGCATGTAGAGCATGTCGCCCTGCCCCAGCAGCGATTCGGCGCCCATCTGGTCGAGGATGGTGCGCGAATCGATCTTGGACGACACCTGGAAGGCGATCCGCGTCGGGATGTTGGCCTTGATGAGCCCGGTGATGACGTCGACCGACGGCCGCTGCGTCGCGAGGATCAGGTGGATGCCGGCGGCGCGCGCCTTCTGCGCGAGCCGGGCGATGAGCTCCTCGATCTTCTTGCCGACGACCATCATGAGGTCGGCCAGTTCGTCGATCACCACCACGATGGTGGGCAGCTTGCCGAGGGGCTCGGGTTCGTCGGGGGTCAGGGTGAACGGATTGGGAATCGACTCGCCACGCTTCTCGGCATCGGTGATGCGCGCGTTGTAGCCCGACAGGTTGCGCACCCCGAGCTTGCTCATCAGCCGGTAGCGCCGCTCCATCTCGGCGACGCACCAGTTCAGCGCATTGGCGGCCTGGCGCATGTCGGTGACCACCGGCGCGAGCAGGTGGGGAATGCCCTCGTAGACGCTCATCTCGAGCATCTTCGGATCGATCAGGATGAGCCGGACCTGGGTCGGGTCGGACTTGTAGAGCAGCGACAGCAGCATCGCGTTGATGCCCACCGACTTGCCCGAGCCGGTGGTGCCGGCCACCAGCAGGTGCGGCATCCGGGCGAGGTCGGCGACCATCGGATTGCCGGCGATGTCCTTGCCCAGGGCCAGGGTCACCGGCGAGGCGGCATCCGCATAGACCTTCGAGCCGAGGATCTCGGACAGCCGCACCATCTGCCGGCGGGCGTTGGGCAGTTCCAGCCCCATCAGGCTCTTGCCGGGAATCGTCTCGACCACCCGGATCGACACCATCGACAGGGCCCGGGCGATGTCCTTGGAGAGATTGACGACCTGGCTGCCCTTGACGCCGGTGGCCGGTTCGATCTCGTAGCGGGTGATCACCGGCCCCGGATAGGCCGCGTCGACCCGCGCCGCGACGTTGAAGTCGGCGAGCTTCTTCTCGATCAGGCGCGAGGTGAACTGCAGGGTTTCCTCGCTGACCGTCTCCTGCTCGATGGGCGGCGGATCGAGCAGCGAGAGCGGCGGCAACTGGGTGTCGGCCGGCAGGTCGTTGAACAGCACCACCTGGCGCTCGGCCTCGGCCCGGCGCGAACGCTCGACCTTGAGCACCGGCGGCGCGATCCGCACCGGCTCGGGGTCGTCCTCGAAGATCTTGCGCAGTTCCTGGACCTGCTCGTCGCGCTGGGTCGCCGCCCGCTCTCCCTCGCGCCGGTCGCGCAGCGCGCCGACCGCATCGACCAGGCGCAGCGCCGAGGTTTCGAGCGCCTGCCCGATGCGCTCGCAGATCAGCAGCCAGGACCAGCCGGTCCAGAGACTGAAGCCGCTGCCGACGAGCAGGAGCATCGCCAGGGTGCTGCCGACCACGCCGAGTGCGTCGACGAGGCCCTCGGCCATCAGGCCGCCGACCAGCCCGCCCGGGGCGAGCGGCAACTCGAACGCCACGCTGTGCAGGCGCGAAGCCTCGAGCATCGAGCAGCCGAGGAAGAACAGGCCGAAGCCCAGCCAGCGTTCCCACTCCAGTCGTGGCGACTCTTCGCTGGCCTCGCGATTGCGCTCGGCGCGCAGGCCGCGCCAGGCCGCGATCACCAGCAGGACCACCAGCAGCCAGGCGCTGACCCCGAACTGGTAGAGCAGGAAGTCCGCGAACCAGGCGCCCACCCGGCCGCCACCGTTGACGACATCGGTCTCACCGACCGAATGCGACCAGCCGGGATCGGCGCGATGGTAGGTCGCGAGGATCACGGCGAGGAACAGGCCGAGGACGAAGACCGCGATCCAGCGGATCTCCTGGAGCAGGCGCAGGGCCTTGTCGGGCAGTCCGAAGTTCGGTGCGGCCGGCGCCCGGCCGGCGTTGGCAGTGCTTGCTCGGGCCATCAGTTCAGGTAGGCGCTGATCTTCTCGCGCAACAGCAGCCGGCCCTCGGGCATCGGCACGATGTAGCCGTCGATCTCGAGCCCCTTCATGACCCGCGAGACCATCTCGCGCGAGGCGCCGATCATCTTGGCGATCTCCTGGCGGGGCAGCTTGGTCCGGATGATCCGCTCGCCACCCTGCTCCTCGGAGAAATCGAGCAGGACGCGGGCCACCCGGCCGTAGACATCGAGCAGGGCCAGGGTCTCGATCTTCTTGTCGGCCTCGCGCAGCCGACCCACCAGGCCCTTCATGACGGCCATGCACATCTCGTTGTTCTGCATCAGCATGGCCTTGAAGCTGTCCTTGTTGATCGCCATGAAGTCACAGGATTCGAGGGTGATCAGTGACGGGCAAGCGAGCGACGCTGGATGCGCTGAAGGTGTGGCGAGAGAGCCTTGTCGGGCTCGACCGCCGGAGCCGGCTGATCAGGTTCAAC
>CAYZBJ010000021.1:36230-55213 GCA_964476625.1 uncultured Burkholderiaceae bacterium
GGTGATCACGCTCGCCGAGCGCGGTGCATCGTCGATCAGGCTCATCTCGCCGAAGCATTCGCCCGAGCCGAGCACCGCGAGGATGACCTCCTTGCCCTCGGAGTCCGAGCGCTGCACCTTGGCGCGCCCCGACAACAGGATGTAGAGCGACTGGGATGGCTCGCCTTCGGCCACGATCGTGCGACCCTTGGGGAAATTGCGCCGGACCGAGCCGGCCGCCAGCTGGTCGAATTGCGCTTCGCTAAGGCTTGCGAATAGCGACACCCGTCGCAGAAACGCCTTGTTCTGTTCGAGTGCGACGTTACTCACTTGTCAATCCCCCCATGCAAGATGCACCGATGACCGAGTTCGTATAATTTTGCATGACTGTAGGCCAAACGCAAAAATGTGCCTGAAGTTAATGCGATAAGCTGCTGATTATTTGAGATTTCCGCAACGTTTTGGGGCTTGATCATGGCGTCACGCAAACATTGCCGTCTCCTGATTCTCGGATCGGGACCGGCCGGCTACACTGCGGCGGTCTATGCCGCCCGGGCCAACCTGGCGCCAGTGCTCCTGACCGGCGTCGAGCAGGGTGGCCAGCTGATGACCACCACCGACGTCGACAACTGGCCCGCCGATGCCGACGGTGTCCAGGGCCCCGAACTGATGGAGCGCTTCGGCAAGCATGCCGAGCGCTTCGGCACCGAGATCGTCCACGACCACATCCATACCGCCCGCCTCGACGAGCAGCCGCTGCGCCTGGTCGGTGATGCCGGCGAGTACACTTGTGATGCCCTCATCATAGCGACGGGCGCCTCGGCGATGTACCTCGGCCTGCCGTCCGAGGAGGCATTCATGGGCAAGGGGGTCTCGGCCTGCGCGACCTGCGACGGATTCTTCTACCGGCAGCAGCCGGTCGCCGTGGTCGGCGGCGGCAACACGGCGGTCGAGGAAGCCCTCTACCTGGCCAACATCGCGAGCAAGGTCACCCTGGTCCACCGTCGCGACAAGCTCCGGGCCGAGCCGATCCTGGTCGACCATCTCAATGCGCGGATCGCCGAAGGCAAGATCGAGCCGATGTGGTTCCACGAGGTCGACGAGGTCCTCGGCGACGACAAGGGAGTCACCGGGCTCCGGGTGCGCGACAACCGCAGCGGCGAAAGCACCGACGTCGCGCTCAATGGCGCCTTCATCGCGATCGGCCATCGTCCCAACACCGAGCTCTTCGTCGGCCAGCTCGAAATGAAGAACGGCTACATCGTCACCCAGGCCGGCCAGGCGGGCAACGCGACGGCCACCAGCGTGCCGGGCGTGTTCGCCGCCGGCGATGTCCAGGACCACATCTATCGCCAGGCGGTCACCAGCGCAGCCAGTGGCTGCATGGCGGCCCTCGATGCGCAGCGCTACCTGGAGGCGGCGGCAGCCGGCTAGCGGATGAGCCGGCGCTTTCGCACGCTAGCGTCGCCTTCCCAGCTGCGGGACCTGCAACGTGAACTCGCCGAGCGCGAGCGCCGCGAACGGGCCGAGGCGGCCCGCCTCGCCCGCCAGCGCGACGACGAGCAGCGCGAAGCCAGGCTCTTCCAGGCCGAGATGGCCGACGCGGGCGTACGGCCCCTGCCCCAGCCCGACCGCCTCGCGCCCCCGCCCGCGGACATCGCGCCGCTACCGCGCCAGCGCGAGATCGACGAGGCGGCGGCGCTGGCCGAATCGCTCTCCGACGAGATCGACATCGACCGCTATCTCGACGTCGACGAGAGCCTCTCGTACTACCGGCCCGGGGTAGGCCCCGACGTGCCTCGCAAACTGCGCCGCGGCGACTGGACGGTCGTCGACCAGCTCGACCTGCACGGGCTGCGGGTCGACGAGGCGCGCGAAGCGCTGGTCGAATTCCTCGCCGAGTGCCGGCGGCGCGAGCGGCGCTGCGTGCGCATCATCCACGGCAAGGGGCTCGGCTCGGCCAACCGCGAGCCGGTCCTGCGCGACAAGGTGCCGCGCTGGCTCGTGCAGCGCCGCGAGGTGCTCGCCTTCTGCCGGGCGCGCCCGAACGACGGCGGCAGCGGCGCCCTGATCGTGCTGTTGTCCGTTCCCTGAGCGACCCGAAACCGTATTACGGGTCGGTGGAAAACTCGAGCAGGCGGGCGCAGAGCGCATCCGGCGCATCGACCATCATGTCGTGGCCGGCCTGGATTTCCTCGAAATGCCAGCCGGCCTCGCCGCGGATGCGATCGGCGACCGCGCGCAGGCCCTGGTAGACCGGCGCGGCGGCCGCGACATAGCTGCGTCGCAGTCCGCGGGTACCGCCGGCGCGCAACTCGATCGGCTCGAGGAAGGTCGCCGCCGGCATCGGGGTCAGGTGGGCGGCGACGAACTCGCGATCGGCCTCGGTGGCGATCCCGAAGACGTCCACCGGCGGCGCCGGCAACATCAGGCCCCGGCCGTCGCCATCGATCGCCGCGAGCCGTTCATTGCGGCCCTGCTCGCTCATGACGTCGGCCCAGCGCCATGTGCGGGCGTCGTCCGGTGGCACCACCGCATCGAGGTAGACATAGTGGGAGACGCGCTCGCGCAAGCGATCCCCGACCCCGGTGATCACGCTGCCGGCATAGCTGTGGCCCACCAGGACGAAGTCGTCGAGGCCTTCGAACTCGACGAGACGGACGATGTCCTCGACATGGGTCGCCATGCCGATCCACGGGCCGAACAGGTGCGCCCGATCGGCCAGGCCGGAGAGCGAGGGCGCGAATACCCGGTGTCCGGCCGCCGTCAGCAGGCGCGCGGTCCGCGACCAGCACCAGCCGCCATGCCAGGCGCCATGCACCAGGACGAAATCGCGCGCGGACCGACGAGCGCCCATGGCTCAGATCGCCGAGTCGCCGGTCTCGCCGGTGCGGATCCGGATCACTTCCTCGACCTGGGTGACGAAGATCTTGCCGTCGCCGATGCGGCCGGTCTGCGCGGCCTTGATGACCGCATCGAGCGCCTGCTCGACCGCGGCGTCGGGCACGATCACTTCGACCCGCACCTTCGGCAGGAAGTCGACGACATACTCGGCGCCCCGGTAGAGCTCGGTATGACCCTTCTGGCGGCCGAAGCCCTTGACCTCGGTGACCGTGAGGCCGCTGACGCCGAGTTCGGCGAGCGCCTCGCGGACCTCGTCGAGCTTGAACGGCTTGATGATGGCGGTAATCTGTTTCATTCGGGCTCCTCTGAATGGACGACCAAGTGGCTCAGCCGCGAAAGCGTGATGTGATCGGCTGCCGCCAGTCCCTGCCGAAGGCACGGCGCGTGATGCGGGTACCGATCGGCCCCTGCCGCCGCTTGTACTCGTTGAACCGGATCAGGCCCAGGACCCGTTCCACCGCCTCCCGAGGATAGCCGGCGGCGACTATCTCCGCCATGCTGCGGTTCTCCTCGACGTACATCTCCATGATGCCGTCGAGCACATCGTAGGGCGGCAGCGAATCCTGGTCGGTCTGGTCGGGCCGCAGTTCGGCGCTCGGCGCCCGCGTGATGATCCGCTCGGGAATCACCTCGCCATCGCGATTGCGCCAGCGCGAGAGCCGATAGACCATCGTCTTGGCCACATCCTTGATGACCGCGAAGCCGCCGGCCATGTCGCCGTAGAGCGTCGAGTAGCCCACCGCGGTCTCGCTCTTGTTGCCGGTGGTGAGCACGATCGAGCCGAACTTGTTCGACAGGGCCATCAGGAGATTGCCGCGGATGCGCGCCTGCAGGTTCTCCTCGGTGATGTCCTCGGGCAGGCCCTCGAACTGCGCCGCGAGCGTCTGGCGCAAGGCGTCGAAGGCCGGACCGATCGGCAATTCCGCGTAGTTCACCCCGAGGCGGCCGGCCATCTCGCGCGCATCGGCGATCGAGATGTCGGCGGTATAGGGCGACGGCATCATCACCGCCCGGACCCGCTGCGGGCCGAAGGCATCGACCGCGATCGCCATCACCAGCGCCGAATCGATGCCGCCCGACAGGCCGAGCAGCACCGAGGGAATCCGGTTCTTCTCTACATAATCGCGCAGCCCCACCACCAGCGCCCGGTAGATCTGGGGCTCGAGGGAAAGTCCGCGCTCGATGCGCGCCGGCTCGACATGCACCGCCGCCTCGCCCGGCGAGACGTCGACGACCAGCAGGTCCTCCTCGAAGGGCCGCGCCTGCGCGGCGATCTCGCCATGCACGTCGAGCGCGAAGGACAGGCCATCGAACACCAGTTCGTCCTGGCCGCCGACCAGGTTCGCGGTCGCGATCGGCATGCCGGTCGCGGTGACGTTGCGACGGGCGACATCGATGCGCAGCGCCTGCTTGTTGGCGTGATACGGGCTGGCGTTGAGCGCGAGCAGCATCTGCGCCCCGGCATCGCGCGCCTGCGCCGGCGCCCGGGTGTACCAGAAGTCCTCGCAGATCAGGATGCCGCAGCGCACGCCGGCGATCTCGAGCACCAGCGGTGCGCTGCCCGGCTCGAAATAGCGCTGCTCGTCGAAGACGTCGTAGTTCGGCAATTCCTGCTTGTCATAGCGGCCCAGGACATGGCCTTGCCGCAGGACGACCGCCGAGTTGCGCCGATGGCCGCCATCGAGGACCGGCGCCCCGACGACCAGGGTGAGCGGCAGGCCGGCGGTGCGCTCGCGCAGCTGCTCCAGCGCCCGGTCGCAATGCTCGTAGAAGACCCGCCGCAGCAGCAGGTCCTCGGCCGGATAGCCGGTGACCGCCAGCTCGGGGGTGAGCAGGACGTCGGCCTGCTCGGCGGCGGCGGACTGCGCCGCCGAAACGATCCGCTCGATATTGCCGTCGAAGTCCCCGACGGTCTGGTTCAATTGGGCTAAGGCGATTCGCATGGAGTATCCGTAATCCGGAACGGGTCTCGGGCCTGGCCGCCCGAGCCACGTTAGAGTGAAACGGCCCCCACGCTCGCTGTCGCTCGCTTCGGCCGCGCTCACAGGCGCGGCCGGTCTCGCCGGCGCGAAGCGGTGCTTCGCGAATTCCCGGCTCGACCCCACCCGAGGGAGCGATCAGTGGCTTCGGGCACCACTGATACCCTACGAAGCGCCACGAACGGAAGCCTGAATGAGCGCCGAGGATTATCGCACGCTGACCTGCAAGGCCATCGCCGAGGTCGATGCCGCCCAATGGGATGCGCTCGTCGACCGGTGCCAGCCGGGCGCCGTCTTCGTGCGCCATGCCTGGCTGGCGGCCCTCGAGGCGAGCGGCTGCGTCGGCCAGGGGACGGGCTGGATGCCGGCGCACCTGCTGCTGCGCGCGGCCGACGGCCGGCTCGTGGCGGCGGCGCCGCGCTACCGGAAGTTCCACAGCTTCGGGGAGTATGTCTTCGACTGGGCCTGGGCCGATGCCTACGAGCGCCACGGCCTGCGCTACTACCCGAAATGGCTGGTCGCGGTGCCCTTCACCCCGGTCGAGGGCCCGCGGCTGCTGGCCCGCGATGGCCCGGCCCGCGAGGCACTGGCCGCCGCGCTGGTCGCCGAAGCGATCGCCAGCGGCCTGTCCTCGCTCCATGTGCTGTTTCCGCCGCCGCCGCAGGCCAGCCGACTCGAGCGCGGCGGGCTGATGCTTCGCCACGGGGTGCAGTTTCGCTGGAGCAATCGGGGCTACCGCGACTTCGACGACTTCCTCGCTGCCCTCGCCCAGCCCAAGCGCAAGAAGATCCGCGCCGAACGCCGCCGGGTCGCACAGGCCGGCGTGAGCACCGAGCGCGTCGTCGGGGCTGCGATCACGCCGGCGCACTGGCGGCTGTTCGAGGCCTGCTACCGCACGACCTACGCGGAACACGGCTCGACCCCTTACCTCAATCTCGACTTCTTCGAACGCATCGGTCGCGACATGCCCGAGGCATGCGTGCTCAACATCGCCTGGCGCCAGGGCCATGCGATCGCCGCGAGCATGCTGGTGCGCGACGAGGATCGGCTCTACGGACGCTACTGGGGGGCGCTCGAGCGGGTCGACTGCCTGCATTTCGAACTGGCCTACTACCAGAGCATCGAAGCGGCGATCGCGCTCGGCCTTGCGCATGTCGAAGGCGGCGCGCAGGGGGAGCACAAGCTCGCGCGCGGCTTCGAGGCGATCCGGACCGCCTCGTGCCACTGGATCGCCGAACCCGCCTTCGCCGACGCGGTCGACGATTTCCTGCGTCGCGAGGACAGCATGCTCGACGGCTACCTGAACGAACTCCATGATCGCGCGCCCTTCCGAAGCGGCGCCGGGCGCGATCCCGGAGCCGACTCCGATCGGGGCTCCGGCTAGCAGCATGGACCCGGGACCCGCGAATGGACCGGACGCACCTGGCTCGTTCACGGATTCTCAGAAGGCGGGCTTGACCTTCGCCGCCTCGTAGCGCGCGATACCGGTGCTGACCTCGGCGCTGGCCTCCTCCGGCCCGCCCCAGCCACTGACCTTCACCCACTTGGCGGGCTCGAGGTCCTTGTAGTGCTCGAAGAAATGCTGGATCGTCATCAGCCGCTCGGGCGCCAGATCGGACGCCTTGCGCCAGTGCTTGTAGATGGGCAGGATCCGGTCGATCGGCACCGCGAGCAGCTTGGCATCGCCCCCGGCCTCATCCTCCATCTTGAGCACGCCGAGCGCCCGGCATCGCACCACCGCGCCGACCGCCACCGGGAACGGCGTGATCACCAGCACGTCGACCGGGTCGCCGTCGTCGGCGATGGTGCGCGGGATGTACCCGTAGTTGCAGGGATAGTGCATCGACGTGATCATGAAACGATCGACGAACAGGGCGCCGGTTTCCTTGTCGACTTCGTACTTGATCGGATCCGACGCCATCGGGATCTCGACGATGACGTTGAACTCATCGGGCAGGTTCGATCCGGGGCCGACTCGGTCGAGATTCATTGAAGTCCTTGGCTTGGGGTCGGGAAACGGGTCTGGGATGATAGCGCGCATGGTGCATCGCACCAACCACGACTGTCGCGCCGGCCGATAATCGCCAGCAGGCGGGCGGCGCACGGCAGCTTCCCGCCGGCCGCCCCAAAGATACCGCGCGAGCCCCGCCATGACAGCCACCCGTCCCGGAATCGTCGCACCGGATCTCTTCATCGACAACGGCTCGAGGCCCGCGCTCGACGGCGAGCGGCTCGATGTCGTCGATCCTTCCGATGGCGCGGTGTTCGGGTCGATCGCGCGCGGCCGCCCTGCCGACATCGGTATCGCCGTGGCCAGCGCCCGGCGCGCCTTCGACGGCGATGGCACCGCCGACGGCCGCTGGGGCCGGACGCCCCCACCCGAGCGCGGGCGCATCCTCGCCCGGCTCGGCCTCGCAGTGGCCGATGCGGCCGGGGAACTCGCCGCGCTGGAATCGCGCGATACCGGCAAGCCCCTGCGGCAGGCCCACAACGATGCCCTCGCCCTGGCGCGCTACTTCGAGTTCTATGCGGGGGCCGCCGACAAGCTCCACGGCCAGACCGTCCCGTATCGCCACGGCTATACCGTGCTGACCCTGCGCGAGCCGCATGGGGTGACCGGCCACATCGTGCCCTGGAACTATCCGATGCAGATCTTCGGGCGCTCGGTCGGGGCCTCGCTCGCGGCCGGCAACGCCTGCGTGGTCAAGCCCGCCGAGGATGCCTGCCTGAGCGTGTTGCGGGTCGCGCAGATGGCCGCCGACTGCGGCCTGCCGCCCGGCGCCCTGAACATCGTCACCGGCCTCGGCGCCGAGGCCGGCGAGGCGCTCGCCGCCCACCCCGGCATCGACCATCTCTCGTTCACGGGCTCGCCCGCCACCGGCACGCGGGTCACCCAGGTCGCGGCCGCCCACCACTGCCCGGTCACCCTCGAGCTCGGCGGCAAGTCGCCACAACTGGTGTTCGCCGACGCCGATCTCGACGCGGCGCTGCCGGCCCTGGTGGGCGCGATCATCCAGAACGCCGGACAGACCTGCTCGGCCGGCAGCCGGGTGCTGGTCGAGCAGGCGATCCACGACGAGCTGCTCGAACGGCTGGCGGCGGCATTCACCGACCTGCGGGCCGGGCCGGCGCAGCACGACCTCGATCTCGGCCCGCTCGTTTCCCGTCGCCAGCAGCAGCGGGTCTGGGATGCCCTGTCCGAGGCGCAAGCTGCGGGAATCAGCTTCGTCGCCCAGGGCCGGATCGTCGAGGATGCGCCAGCCGGGGGTTTCTACCAGGCGCCGGTACTGCTCGCCGGGGTGCCTCCGGGGCACCGGATCGAACAGGAAGAGATCTTCGGACCGATCCTGGCGGTGACGCCCTTCGAGACCGAGGCCGAGGCGATCCGCCTCGCCAATGGCACGCCCTATGGCCTGGTCGCCGGCGTCTGGACGCGCGACGGTGCACGACAGCTCCGGCTTGCGCACCGCCTGCGCGCCGGGCAGGTGTTCATCAACGACTATGGCGCCGGCGGCGGGGTCGAGCTTCCCTTCGGCGGCGTCAAGCGCAGCGGCCACGGCCGGGAGAAGGGCTTCGAGGCGCTCTATGGTTTTACCTCGCTCAAGACGGTGGCGCTGCGCCACGATTGAACAGGAGCATCCCTATAATGACTTTCAGGCGCGCCCGTGGCGGCTTCGGATACCAACGGAGGAGACTCGCATGACAAAGATGATCGGCCGTCGCGGTTTTCTGCAGGGGACCGGCGCAGTGGCGGCAACGCTCGCCATGCCGGCGATCGTGCACGCGCAACCCAGGGTGACGCTGAAGATCAGCCATTACCTGCCCGCTACGCATGGGTTCCAGGTGGACTTCATCCAGCCGTGGGCCGAGAACCTCAAGCAGAAGAGCAGCGGCGCGATCGACTACAAGGTCTTCGACGCATCCACTACCTTCGGGCGGGCCGACCGCCAGGGCGACCAGGTCAAGGCCGGCGTCACCGACATCGCCCTCGGGCTTTGCGGCATCCCGCGCGGGCGCTTCCCGCATTCCTCCATCATGGAGCTGCCCTTCGTGGTGGATCGCGCCGACAGCGGCTCGCGCGCGCTCTGGCAGCTCCACCAGGACGGCAAGCTGGGCAAGGAGTACGACGACTTCCGGGTGCTCATGCTGATGACGCACCACGGCGCGCTCGTGCACACGGTGGACAAGCCGGTGCGGCAGCTGGAGGACATCAAGGGCATGCGCATGCGCACGCCGGGGCCGGCCGTGAGCGCCATGATCGAGCACCTGGGCGGCAGCGCCCTGACCTTGCCGCCCGCCGAGATCTACCAGGCGCTGTCCAAGGGCGCGCTCGACGGGCTCATGACGACCTGGGACCTCGTGGGCGCGATTCGCGCCAATGAAGTGCTCAAGTACCACACCGACTGCCGACTGTATGCGGCCGCCTTCTACTACGTCATGAACAAGAAGACGTACGAGGGCCTGCCGAGGGAGCTGCAGCAGCTCATCGACGAGACCACCGGCGAAGCGCTGCTCAAGCAGGTCGGCCCCTGGTGGGACAAGTGGGAAGCCACCGGCAAGGAAGACGCCACCAGGCGCAAACAGGAAATCATCGTCATCGACGATGCCCAGCGCGACAAGTGGCGCGAGCAGCTCGCGCCGATGACCAACGACTACCTGGCAAGCCTCAAGGCGCAGGGGGTGGCCGATCCGCAAGGGCTCTACGAGGAAGCACTGGGCCTGGTGAAGAAGTTCAAGGCCTGATCGCCAGAGCCCGGGCGCCGCTGGCATGGCCGAAGCCGAGCAGCCGGACCGCGATCCGCCGCGGTCCGCGTTCACGCGGACCATCGACCTCTTCGGGTGGGCGGGCATCGCTGCCTTGCTGGTGCCCACCCTGATGGTCTGCGTCGACATCGCCTGGCGGCGAATCGTGGGCGGCGCCTTCATCGACGTGTTCGACATCGCGCAGCTGTTCCTGGTCGCATGCGCGGCCTGGACCATTCCCTACGGCTTCGTCCATCGCACCCACATCGGCATGGACCTGCTGGTCGAACGCCTGCCGGCGGGCGCGCGCAGGGCGCTCGAGGCGATCATCCATCTCGTCTGCGCGCTGCTGTTCGCCTTGCTCGGCTGGCTGGCCTGGAAGGCCACGCTGCTGCACCACGCCTACCAGGACACGACCCAGAACCTCGGCCTTCCCGTCACCTGGCACTGGGGCATCTTCCTGCTCGGGCTGGCCCTGACGACTCTGGCCTGCCTGTGGCGGGTGCGCCGGGCGCTGGCGGCCCGGCGCAATGGCGAAGCGGACGCCCCTCGATGACGCTGCACCTGCTTGCCGGCCCCCTGGGCTTCGCACTGGTCCTCGGGCTCATCGCGCTGGGCTTTCCCATCGGGATCTCGATGGCGCTGGTCGGCACCGTCGGGGCGATCTGGCTGGGCGGCTGGGACCAGGCGGCCTACATCCTGTCGAACCTGCCCTTCGAGTCGATCTCCGGCGAAAGCATGATCGTGCTGCCGCTGTTCATCCTCATGGGCGTGTTCGCGGCCCACAGCGGGCTTTCGGCCAACCTGTACACCGGCGTGCACGCATTGATGGGACACCACCGCGGCGGCATCGCCATGGCCACCGTGGGCGCCTCCGCGGTGTTCGGCGCGATCACCGGCTCGTCCCTGGCCACTGCGGCCACCATCGGGCGGGTCGCCATGCCGGAGATGCGCGCACGAGGCTATGCCGACAGCCTGGCGTCCGCATCGGTCGCCGCAGGTGGCACGCTCGGTGTCCTGATCCCGCCGTCCATCATCCTGATCCTCTACGCGATCATGACGATGAACTCCATCGGGGCCCTGTTCGCTGCCGCCTTCGTGCCGGGCCTGCTGGCCACCTTGCTGTACATGGCAGCGATCTTCGTCCTGGTGCGGCGCAAGCCCGAGCTCGCGCCCGCGGGGCAGAGGATGCCAAGGCCGGCGCGCATCCGCGCGCTGATGGGCACATGGGACGCGATGCTGCTGATCGTCGTCGTCATCGGCGGCATCTACGGCAAGGTGTTCTCACCCACCGAAGCGGCGGCCGTGGGCGCCGCCGGCGCACTGCTGATCACCATCGCGCGCGGCAAGCTCACCCGTGCAACCGTCAAGGCCGGCGTCGCCGAAACCGCCGGCATGGTGGGGATGATCTTCCTGATCCTGATGGGCGCGTCGATCTTCAACTACTTCATCGAGCTCAGTGGCCTGACCGACTTCCTGCTGGGTGGGATCCAGAACGCCGGCATGTCACCGCTGGGCGTGCTAGTGCTGGTCATCGTGTTCTACATCGTGCTGGGCTGCTTCATGGACAGCCTCTCGATGGTGCTGCTGACCGTCGTTCCGATGTACACGCTGGTCACCGGCATCGGCTACGACCCGATCTGGTTCGGCATCCTGCTGGTATGCGTGACGGAAATCGGCCTCATCACGCCACCGATCGGGATGAACCTGTTCGTGGTGCAGGGTACCGTGCCGAACCTGGCCTTGACGACCATCATCCGCGGCATACTCCCGTTCATCCTCGCCGATGTGGTGCGCATCGGCGTGATCGTGGCTATCCCCAGCCTGGTGCTGTTCGTACCGAACTGGCTCGGCCTTGGCTGATCGCGACAAGCACCGTCGTTCAAGCCCAAGGACGGCCCGGGCCGACTGACTGGATCAGCGCTGGCGTGGCCCGGCCAACAGGGGCGTATCGGTCGCGATCCGGCGATGCACCGCGGCTGCGTCGTCCGGACGCTCGAGCTTGTCGTAGAGCGCGGCCAGGGCCAGGCGCGCCTGGCGCGAGCCCCCCTTGGCCTCGGCGCGCCGGAGGAATTCCTCGGCCTTGCCCCAGATCTCCTCGGTGGCGCACAACTGCCCGAGCAGGGTAAGCAACTCCGCATCCTCGCCATGCTTGTCGAGCCAGCGCTCGGCCGTGCGCAGGCGCTGCTGCGCCGGCACCGCATCGAGGCGGCCATAGAGCGCCAGCAGCCCCGGCGCGAGACGGCGCTCGAGCACCCCTTCGGCAAGCCGGGCCGCCTGGACATGGTCACCGCTGTCAGCGAAAGCGGTTGCTGCCGCTTCGACGACTCCGTCGACTTCGCGCTCGGCCGCGCCGATGCTCTTCCAGAGTTCGCGAACCGCGGCCACGTCGCCACTGCGGGTCCGGAACAAGGCCCGATAGGCGCGTACCCGCAGGGCACGGCGGCGCGGTTCGGCAATGGCATCGTGCTTGTCGAGTTCCCTGACGACCTCGAGCACCCGCTCCCAGTCCTTCTGCTGCTCGTGCACCCGTAGCCTCAGGTCGAGCGCATGCAGGCGACCGGGTCGCAGGCGACCGAGCTCCTCGACGGCCACCAGCGCATCGCCGGGTCGGCCATCCTCGAGGGCGGCCTCGGCCGACACCACCCGGGTGGCGGTGCGGGTCTCGTCGCCCTCGCCCGCGGCCTCGAGCCAGCGATCGCGCCGCTCCGGCTGATGGGCGGCCTGGGCCGCCCGCGCCGCGAGCAGCGCCGCCGGCCCGGCCAGGGCCGGTTCGTCGCGGGCGTTCTCGGCGAGGCGCTCGGCGCGGCCGAAGCGGCCCTCGAAGAACGCGACGAGGCTGTCGCGCAGCGCGCGGTTGGCCCGCTCGCGGCGCCGCGCCCCGCGATAGCGGCGCACCCGCGCGGGCAGGCCGTAGGCCTGGCTTGCCGCGCGCACCAGGAAGTACAGCAGCAGGAAGGTCACCAGCAGCACGACGATCGCGAGATTGAGCGACAGGTCGACCCGGTAGGGTGGCCAGAGGATCGCGACATTGCCGCTGTTGAAGCGCAGCAGCAGGGCGAGCCCGACGGCCGCCGAGATGACGAGGATCAGGCCGATGATCCGTCTCATTGGCGCGCTTCCCGCGCAGCGCGCGCCGCCCGCACCGCGCCGAGACTGTCGGTCACCGAAGGCGCCTCGCCTGCGGTACGCGCCCGCGCGAGCTGCTCGAGCTGGACCAGGGCACGCTCGACCTCGGGCGAACCCCGATCGAAATAGCGCTCGATCCACTTCACCGACTGGTCGACGTCGCTGCGAAAGAGCGGATCGTTGCGCGAGAGCAGTGCGAGGCGCGCATTGAGCAGGCGCAGGCGCAGGTTCTCGCGCAGGAAGTAGGCCTGGTCCGGGGCGATCAGGGCAGCATCGGGCGCATCGACCCGCCGCACGCGGAACAGGCTCGAGAGTTCCTCGACCATGCGATCGATCCGCACCAGCTTGCGCATGCGCTCGACGATCGAGGCAGGCTCACCGCCTTCGTTCGCATCGCCGGTGTCGGCATTGGGCCCTGTGCTGTCGGGCTCGGCATCGCCGGCGACAACGTCACTGGCGGCGACACTGTCGGCTGCGGCGATATCGCCGGCCGGAGCGGCCGTCGCCAGGGTATCGGCGGCCAGCGGCCAGTCATCGACTGCCCGGGCAAGATTGTCGAGACGGGCCGCGAGCATCCCGATATCACCGGCGGTCGCGCTGCGAAGACGCTCGATGTCGCGTGCGATGGCCCTGCGCACCCCGACCAGGGCGGGATCGTCGAGCCGGCCGAGTCGACCATCGGCCGACTGCAGCGCCAGCAGCGCGCCCTCGGCGCCACCGCCCGAGGCGAGTTGCTGCGCCGCCAGGGAAAGCGCGCTTTCGAGTTCCGCCAGCAGCGCATCGGCGCTGTCGAGGGCGACCGATCGATAGAGCTTCTCGAGCTGGGCCTGCTGGCCCGCGGCTTCGGCGAGCTTGGCCTCGGCGCCTTCGGTGCGGCTGCGCAATTCGCGCACCTGGTCGATTGCCTGGCCTGCCTGCTGGGTGGCGCCCGTCGACCGGGCATCGGAATCCTGCACCCGCCGCGCGAGCTCCTGGATGCTGCGCTGGCTCCATTGCCAAAGCAGGAGCGGGCCCGCGACGGCGACGACCAGGGCCAGCAGGGCGAGCCAGAACGCGCCCCGCCCGGCCGGCTTCGGCGCAACGGGCGGTGGCGGTTTTGGCGGCGACGACGAACCCGGTGCTCCCTTCGGAGCACCCGCCACGGCGCCTTTCGGCTCCACCTTCGATGCGCCCTTCGGTTCGACGCTCTTGGGCTCCATCTTCGATGGGCCCTTCGGGTCGGCCTTCGGCTCGTCGATGGCGCCGCTCTTCGGTTCGGCTTTCGATGCGGCTTTCGGCTCGACCTTCGGTTCCACTTTTCGCTCGGGCTGGGGCGCCCCTTGCGGATCGCCGACCCCGGTGGCCGGTGGCTTCGGCTCGATCTTCGCACCGCTCGCCGGCGAGCTGGCCGGTTCCGGTCGGCTGCCCGACCCCGGTGGCTGCGGCGTGACTTCACTCATGGGCAATTCGCGTCGGTTCGTTCATCGTTCCCGGGCTCGCGGGGAGCAAGACCCGATTCTATCGCGGCATCGAGCAGGCGCCCGCCGCCGCCCGACACACGGGCATCGCGCCAACCCGCCGCCGCCAGCCGCTTCGCGATGCGCGGATGCGGGCAGAACGCGATGCGCCGACTAGCCCAGTCGCGCAGGCCGCGCGCCGCGAGCTCCGCCACCAGCCGGTCGGCGGCATCGACCGTCGTCACGACGAACACCGGGTCCTGGCCCGCGGCGGACCAGTCGGCCAATCGCTGCCAGTCCTGTTCGGACGGCGCCGTGACCTCGCGCCGGTAGAGCTCGATCCGCTCGACCTCGAAGCCGCGCGACACGAGCGTGGCGGGCCAGTCGCGCCGCCCGCCGGTGCCAGCGAGCACCAGGATCCGCTGCCCGGCGCCTTCGCGAAACGCTGCCTGCTCGAGCAAGGCATCGGCATCGTGGCGATCACCGGCTGGCGCTTCGACCTGTTCCAGGATATGGGCCACGCCCGCCTCGACGAGCGCTTCGCGGGTTCCGGGGCCCACCGTGGCGAACCGGCTGCCTGCCGGCCAGGCGCCCGGGCGGGCCTGCGCCGCGAAGCAGGCCGTCGAGGGGCTCACGACGATGATCCGGTGGTAGCGGGCCGGGTCGATCGCCGCCAGCGCGCTCACCGCCGCCGGTATGGCTCGCAGGCGGGTGAAGGCCAGCAACAGGGCTTCATGACCCGCCTCGCGCAGGCTGGCCGCGATCCGGCTTCCCCGCGGCTCGACGTGGGTCAGGACGAGCCGAGCCACTGCTCAGCACCCTGCGCGCGCAAGGCGGCCGCCACCTCGGCACCGATCCGCTCGGCGGCCTCGATGCTCGCCTCGTCGCTGGAGGCGACAGCCTCCAGCAGGACATGGCCATCCTCGGCTGCGACCCGGCCGCGCAGCAACAGGCCCTGGCCCTGCGGCTCGCAGTAGGCGGCCAGGGGCACCCGGCAACTGCCGCCCAGGTCGCGCGACACGGCTCGCTCGGCTGCCACCTGCACCGTGGTCGCGGTATCGGCAAGCGGTGCGAGCCAGGCCGCCATGTCGGCGCGATCGGCCCGGATCTCGATGCCGAGCGCCCCCTGCCCGGCCGCCGGCAGGCAGATCGTCGGCGCGACCACCTGCCGGATCCGGTCCGCCAGCCCGAGGCGCTTGAGCCCCGCGGCCGCGAGCAGAATGGCGTCGTAGTCGCCAGCGTCGAGCTTCGCGAGCCGGGTATTGACGTTGCCGCGCAGCGCCCGGACCTCGAGCCCGGGACGCCTCGCCCGCACCTGGGCGGCACGGCGCAGGCTCGACGTGCCCACGACCGCGCCATCGGGCAGCGCATCGAGCCCCGCGTAGCGGTTCGAGACGAAGGCGTCGCGTGGATCCTCGCGCGGCAGTACCGCGGCGAGCGCGAACGGCGCCGGCAGGGTCATGGGCACATCCTTGAGCGAATGCACCGCGAGGTCCGCGCGCCCATCGAGCAGCGCGTGCTCGAGTTCCTTGATGAAAAGCCCCTTGCCACCGATCTCGTGGAGCGCCCGATCGAGGACACGGTCACCCTCGGTGGTCATGCCGTCGATCCGGATCTCGCAGCCGGGGTGGAGCGCACGCAGCAGGTCGCGCACATGCTCGGCCTGCCACATCGCGAGCCGACTCTCGCGCGAGGCGATGACCAGGCGCCGGGGCGAACCCGGCGCGATCGACTTCGGCACGGCTAGTTGACCAGGTTCTTGACCGATGACCACTGGCGCCGGCTCACCGGCAGGCGTTCCTCGACGTCGCGCAGCACGACCTGCCAGTAGGGGTCGCCGCCCTCCTCGTCACCGGTCGGCGTGACTCGCTCGAAGCCGGCGATCGACGGCCTGGCCACGAGCGCATTGCGATGGATGCGCACGAAGCGGTCGCTGAACTCGTCCTCGAGCGAGGTGAGGGATTCCTCGATCAGGTACTCGCGTTCGGCGGTGCGCACCGTGATGTACTTGAGCTCGGCCTTGAGGAACACCACCTGCTCGAGGGGCACCAGGATCACCCGGCCGCGCTCGTGGACCGAAAGATGGCGGCGGCGGGTATTGGTGGCGCGCGCCAGCTGGTCGATCGCGTCCTGGTGCTCGGAGGGCACCCGCGCGAGCGCGCGGCGCAGCGCCTCGAGCAGGCGCTGCGCCCGCACCGGCTTGAGCAGGTAGTCGACCGCCCGTACCTCGAAGGCCTCGACGGCGAACTCCTCGAAGGCGGTCACGAAGATGATCAGGGGCATCGGCTTGGACGATTCGCCCGATGCCGCCCGGGCCGACACATGGCGGGCGAGTTCGATGCCGGTCATGCCGGGCATCTGGATGTCGAGCAGGACGATCTGGGGCTGCGCCATCTCGATCTGCGACAAGGCCTCCGGCGCATTGGCCGCCTCGCCGACGATCCGGTGCGGGAACTCGGGCGCCAGGTCGGCGAGCAGCTCGCGCAGTCGTGACCGGGCGACGGGTTCGTCGTCAATGATCAAAATCGAAGTTGCGTCTGACATCTCTGCGCCTTCTCTCTTTTCGATAAGGAAACTGGACGGTGACCCGGAACAGGCCTTCTTCAGTGGTCAGCACGAGCTGGCCTTCGACATCGAAAGTCAGGGCGAGCCGTTCCCGGACATTCGACAATGCCATCTGGTTGCCCGGCCTGGCTGGCCGCCGCTCGGGCAGCGGATTGACGATCTCGACCCGCACCCGCTCGGCGACCTTCGCAATGTTAATCGTGATCCGGCCCGGATCGCTGCGCGGTTCGATGCCGTGGTGGACCGCATTCTCGATCAGCGGCTGCAGCAGCAACGAAGGCAGCAGGGCATCGCCCGGCATGTCGTCGATTTCCCAGTCCACCAGCAGCCGCTCGGACAGGCGCAGCTTCTCGATCGACAGGTACTCCTTGCACAGCAGGACCTCCTCGTCGAGCGGCACCAGTTCCCGGCTGTCGCGCATGAACACCCGGAACAGGTCGGCGAGGTTCTCGAGGGTGCGCTCGGCCTGGCGGGCATCGCTGCGCATCAGGCCGAGGACGGTATTGAGGCTGTTGAACAGGAAGTGAGGGCGGATTCGCGCCTGCAGCGCCTGCAGCCGGCCTTCGGCCTGGGACGGCTGCATCGAGAGCTGGCGCAACCGCAGCCATTCGATCAGGCCGAGCGCCACCCCGGCGGCGAGCGCCCCGCGGGCAGCCGCCCAGCCCAGTTCGCCCGCGGCGCCGAGATCCGGCACGACCAGCCCGCCCAGGCCCAGGCTGACGACGAAGGTGGCAGCGGCCGGCACGCCCATGCCGACCGCGTACTGGAGCCAGCGGGCCGCGCCGTTGACGTGGCGGCGCAGCGGGCAAAGGATCAGCAGCGACGCAAGGGCCGCCGGCTCGATGATGGCGGCCATCTGCAGCAGGCGATCGAAGAAGCCGTGCGCGGCGGTCGCGATGACCGCCGCGACGAGCATGGCGCCGACGTTGATGCAGACCAGGACCCGCAGGACGGTGCCGAGGTTGCAACTGTCGGGGAGCACGGGCAGGTCGGCCCCGTCGGACTGGCGACGGCGCGGCTCCTCGAACTCCCCCGTATCGACTCCTGCTGGCGATGGCGTCATTTTTGCTTCAGGCACCCGCCCGGTTTATCGGCCGACGGCCGATATAATCTGGCGAGCACTCTCGAAGTGCATTTATTTCGGTCAATCGCATCGACGCCCAACGCCCCTGTGCGACCCTCGTCCGCCCTGCGGACCGGGCCGGCCGAAGGCCTTGACGACCGTGCCGATTTCCTATTCCCCTGTGCCCGAGATTATGACAGATCAACTCGCCAAGAAATCCGCTGCCTGGTCGGGCCGATTCTCCGAACCGGTATCCGAGTTGGTCAAACGCTACACCGCGTCGGTCGATTTCGACCAGCGGCTCGCGATGCAGGACATCGATGGCTCGCTTGCCCATGCCCGGATGCTCGCCACGCGCGGTGTCCTCTCGGCCGAGGACCTCGCGGCAATCGAGGCCGGCATGACCCGAATCAGGGAGGAAATCAGCCGCGGGGAGTTCGAGTGGTCGCTCGAGCTCGAGGATGTCCACCTCAACATCGAGCGCCGACTCACCGAGCTTGCCGGCGACGCCGGCAAGCGCCTGCATACCGGGCGCTCGCGCAACGACCAGGTCGCGACCGATATCCGCCTCTGGCTGCGCGCCGCGATCGACCGCTCGATCGCCGGCCTGCGGGCCGTGCAACTGGCCCTGGCCGAACTCGCCGAACGCGAGGCGGACACCCTGATGCCGGGCTTCACGCACATGCAGGTGGCCCAGCCGGTCACCTTCGGCCATCACCTGATGGCGTACGTCGAGATGTTCGCCCGCGACGAGGAGCGGCTCGTCGATGCCCGGCGCCGCGTCAATCGCCTGCCGCTGGGCGCCGCCGCGCTGGCCGGCACGACCTACCCGATCGACCGCGAGCAGGTCGCCCGCGAACTCGGCTTCGAGGCCCTCTGCCAGAACTCCCTCGATGCGGTCTCGGACCGTGACTTCGCGATCGAGTTCATCGCCGCGGCCAGCATCGCGATGATGCACATCTCGCGGCTGTCCGAGGAACTGGTCATCTGGATGTCGCCGCGGGTCGGCTTCATCGATCTCGCCGACCGCTTCTGCACCGGCTCCTCGATCATGCCGCAGAAGAAGAACCCCGACGTGCCCGAACTCGCGCGCGGCAAGACCGGGCGAGTGGTGGGCCATCTCATGGGCCTGATCACGCTCATGAAAGGCCAGCCGCTGGCCTACAACAAGGACAACCAGGAAGA
>CAYZBJ010000022.1:0-11492 GCA_964476625.1 uncultured Burkholderiaceae bacterium
CAGGCGACTTTGCCACGGAAAAGCGTCGGAGCGGCGCGACGTGGTCGCAGGCGACTTTGAAACGGAAAAGCGTCGGCGCGGCGCGGCGTGGTCGCAGGCGACTTTGACCCCGACGGCAGCAGGATTGCACCGACAACAAGAAGGCCATTGCCGCGAGCAGCCGAGGTAGCTAGCTGCCCGGCGCCCGCCCAGTGGCCGCCGCCGCCCTGGCGCCGCGGCCAGCCGGCATGTTGATGAGCACCACCCCGGCGATCGTCAGCGCGATGCCGGCGGCGATCGCCGGGGTGATCGTCTCGCCGAGCACGATCATGCCCAGCGCCACCCCGACACCGACCCGCAGATAGGCCTGGCTGGCGGTCCCCATCGAACCGAGGGTGCCGATCAGCCGGAAGTACAGCAGCATCGCGAAGCCGGTGCAGAACAGGCCCAGGGCCCCCGCGGCGAGCATCGCCTCGCGCGACGGCGCCAGCCGCCAGGGCTGGTCGACGAGCAGGCTCGCCGGCACCAGGCAGGCGGCGGCCAGCAACATGGTGCTGGCCGCAGTGACCGCCGCCGGCAGTTGCGTGAAGCGCTTGCCGTGGATGGCGGCGCCGGCGAACATCAGCGCGCTCAGCAGGACCGCTCCCTGGCCGACGACCTGCTCGCCGAGCCCGCGCAACGCGTCGACGCCGACGATCAGCGCCACTCCGAGCATGCCGAAGCCGGCGCCGAGGAAGCGCCGCGGCGGCGTCGGCTCATGCCGGAATACCAGCAAGGTGAGGAAGAACACGAACATCGGCGAGGTCGAGTTCAGCACGCTCGCCGTCGCGCTGTCGATGTAGCGCTGGCCCCAGGCGAGCAGGGTCCATGCGCCGATGCTGTTGAGGAAAGCCTGCAGCAGCAGGCGGCCCCAGATCGCCGGTGGGCGCGGCAGGCGATGACCCTGCAGCGCCACCACCGCCAGCAGGATCACCGCCGCGATCGTGACCCGGATCGCGATCAGGGTCAGCGGCGGGATCTCGGCGACCGCCACCTTGATGAACAGGTAGGACGAGCCCCAGAGCAGGGCCAGCAGCAGCAGGACCAGGTACTCGGGGTTCAGGCGCGTACCGCCGCCCGGCGGCAAGCGGCTCAAAAGACCACCGACTGGCCACCGTCGATGTTGATGCTCGAGCCGGTCACGAAGCTGGCGGCCTCGGAGCCGAGGAAGGCGATCACGTTGGCCGCTTCCTCGGCATGGCCGACCCGACCCAGCGGGATCGCGCCGGCGACCTTCTCGTAGTAGGCCTCGAGCGCCAGCCCGGCGCGCGCCGCATGGCCTTCATGCTGGCCGGCCCGCACCAGGCCGATGCACACCGTGTTGACGAGGATGCCGTCGGGCGCGAATTCCTTCGACAGCGCCTTGGTCATCGCCTGGCCGGCCGCGCGGCTCACCGTGGTCGGCATGCTGCGCGCCGGTGGCGCCTTGGCGCCGATGTTGGTGACATTGATGATCCGCCCGCCGCCCCGGGTGCGCATCAGCGGCACCACCAGGCGAATCAGCCGGATGGCGGCGAAGAGCTTCAGGTCGAGATCCGCCTGCCAGGCTTCGTCGGTGATCGATTCGAACTTGGCCGTAGCGGCGGTGCCGGCGTTGTTGACGAGGATGTCGACCCCGCCGAAGGCATGCACGGTTGCGCCCACCAGGCGATTGCAGTCCTCGATGCGGCTGATGTCGGCCACCACCGGCAGCGCCTCGCCGCCCGCGTCGCGGATGGCCGCCGCGGCCCGGTCGAGCCCCTCCTGGCCCCGGGCGCACAGGGCCACCCGGGCGCCTTCGGCGGCAAGCCGTTCGGCGGTCGCCAGGCCGATCCCCTGGCTGGCTCCGGTGATGATCGCCACCTTGCCGGCAAGTCCGAGTTCCATCGCTGTCTCCTGTCTGCTCGCGCCCGGACACCGAGGACGCAGGATGAATCTTGCACCAGATCGCGCCCCGGTGCGGGGCATGCCGGGGACGCGGCAGGGGCAAGCCGGGGGCATCGCTCGCCTGCGTGCCCTTGCAGTGATAGCCTTGGCCACAAGGGATCCAGAGGAGCAGTCTCCATGTCGGGGCACGACGACCACCACCATCACCACCACCATGACCACGATCATGGCTCCGAACTCTCGCCGATGGACCTGCGGGTGCGCGCGCTGCAGTCGCTGCTGACCGCAAAGGGCTACATCGACCCCGACGCGCTCGATCGCATCGTCGAGACCTACGAAACCCGCATCGGGCCGCGCAACGGCGCCGCGGTGGTCGCGCGCGCCTGGACCGACCCGGAGTTCCTCGACTGGCTGCGGCGCGACGCCACCGCCGCCATCGCCTCGATGGGCTTCGGCGGGCGCCAGGGCGAGCACATGACGGTGGTCGAGAACACCCCCGAGACCCATCACATGGTGGTGTGCACCCTGTGCTCCTGCTATCCGTGGCCGGTGCTGGGCCTGCCACCGGTCTGGTACAAGTCCGCCCCCTATCGTTCGCGGGTGGTGCGCGAACCGCGCGCGGTGCTGGCCGAGTTCGGCGTCGAGCTACCCGAGTCGACCCGGATCCGGGTGTGGGATTCGACGGCCGAGACGCGCTACCTGGTCCTGCCGATGCGACCGGCCGGCACCGAGGGCTGGAGCGCCGAGCGGCTCGCCGAACTGGTCAGCCGCGACGCCATGATCGGCACCGCGATCGCCGCGACTCCCGACACCCTGGAGGTGGCCTGATGAAACGACCCCCACGCTCATTCCGCTCGCTTCGGGCGGCCGGGCGCCACTGACATGACCTGGCGAACTTCAGCCGACATCGGCGGCCTGCCCGGCTTCGGCCGCGTCGAGCCCGAGGCCGACGAACCGCTCTTTCACGCCAGCTGGGAGCCGGCGGCCATGGCCATCACCCTCGCCCTCGGCGCGACCGGCCGCTGGACCATCGATCACTCCCGCTCGGCGCGCGAGTCCCTGCCGCTCGAGCGCTACCGCTCGAACACCTACTACCAGATCTGGCTCGATGCGCTCGAAGCGCAGATGCTGCGCTACGGCCTGGCCAATGCCGAGGAGCTCGCGACCGGCGAGATGCGCATCGCGCCGGTGCCGCTGCCGCGCAAGCTGGCCGCCGCCAACGTCGATGCCACGCTCGCCCGCGGCGCCCCGACCGAGAGGCCGTCCACCAGCCCGGCGCGCTTCGCGCCCGGCGACCGGGTCCGCACCAGTACGGCCATGCCGACGGGCCATACCCGGCTGCCGGTCTATGCGCGCGGCAAGACCGGCGTGGTCCGCCTCGTGCACGGCGTCCATGTCTACCCTGATGCCCACGCCACCGGCGAAGCCCCGCCCTACCCCGAAGACCCGCACTGGCTCTATGCGGTCGAGTTCGACGGCCGCGAACTCTGGGGCGAAGGCGGCGAGCCCGGCCTGAGCGTCTCGATCGACGCCTGGGAGCCCTATCTCGAACCGGCGGATCCGCAATGAAGACCGACTGGCGCGACCTGCCGCTGCTACCCGCCGACGACGACGGACCGGTGTTCGCCGCGCCGTGGCAGGCGCAGGCCTTTGCGATGGCCGTCCACCTCCACGCCCGCGGCGCATTCGAATGGACCGAGTGGGCGCAGGCGCTGTCCGCGGCGATCCGCCGCGCCCAGGCCGCGGGCGACGCCGATCTCGGCGATACCTACTACCTCCACTGGCTCGACGCGCTCGAGCAGCTGGTGCGCGACAAGGGGCTCGGCACCGAGAGTGCGCTCGCCGGCCTGCGCGGCGCCTGGGCCGAAGCCGCTGCACGCACCCCGCACGGCCGCCCGATCGAGATCCACCCCTCGACCCTGGCCGGGCTGGTGCCTGACGCCACTTGACGGGCGCCCGAATGCGCCCGAATGCGAAGCCGGATCAGCGCCAGGCGAAGACGGGTTGCTCGAGCCCATCGACGCGGGTGTTGCGCCCGGCGAGCAGTTCCCGAAACTGGTAGAGCACGGCGGCCGTGGGCGCGTGGATGAAGCGCTCGCCCATGCGCAGGCGGACCACCGGTCGATCGCTCTCGGGGATCCGGGTGAAGTCGACCGCATCGCTCGCCCCGATGGTGGCCAGCGGCACCCGGTGCACCGAGGCCACTTCGTCGGGATTCGGCCTCAGCCTGGCGGCATCGCCGCCCCAGACGACCACCGGGGTGATCAGGTAGCCCGAGCGGGTCGGATAGTCGTCGAGCACCGCCATGACGTCGCCCGTGTCACGGGCGAGGCCGACTTCCTCGTCGAGTTCGCGCAGCACCGCCTCGATGGCGGTTTCACCGGGGTCGAGCCGGCCGCCGGGCAAGGCCCACTGGCCCGCATGGGCGCGCAGTTTCGACACCCGCCGGGTGAGCACGAATGCCGGCGCGCCATCCTCGGCATCGGTGATCGCGATCGCCACCGCGGCGTGGCGCGGCACGCCTTCGCCGGGCCAGGCCACGCTGGCGCGGACGAACCCGGCGCACAGCCGGGCGATCTCCTCGCGAGCGGCTTCGTTCAGGGGCATGGGGCCGGCCGGGTCATGGCGACGAGCCCAGCGGGCGCGGGGATCAGTACCCCCACAGCAGGTCGCGCGACACCCAACCGTCGGCGCCCGCCTGCGTCTTGACCTTGACCCAGCCCTGGCGCTGCTCGATGGTGCGCAGCACGTCGCCGCGCTGGACCGAACCCACCACCTTGGTGTTGGTGCCGGGGCCGCTGCGCAGGTTCACCTGGCCGCCGGACTTCACCACCATGTGCGGCTTGTGGGCGGTCATCGGGCCGAAGACCCAGCCTTCGTCGGACTCGAAGTCGCGCACATTGAGCCAGTCGCCCTTGCGGCCGATGATCATCAGCGGATAGCCGCGGCTGAGCAGCCAGATGGATTTGTGCTCCGTGCCCGGACCGGTTCGCATGTTGATCTCGTCGCGGTCGACACTCACCATCTCGATGGCGCGCGCAGCCGGCAGCAGCACGATCATCAGGAAAACGAATGCGATCGAGCGAAAGATCATTCCTTGCGAGGCGGTCATGGGTTCCTTTGGTAGCAGGGTTGGTGGCGACCATGCCGTGGGCACGGCCGGGACATACCGATTCGAACAATTCCCGGCGTCGGGATCAAGTCCGGATTGTCCGCGATGCGGGCCGGCCTTGTATCCTTGGCGCTCGAACCGGCTCAGCCCTTGGGCTGCCTGGGCACCCGGCCCATCAGGTAGAACTCGGCGTTGGGCATCATCCCCGAGACGTTCGCCATCCGGTTCGAGAGCGCGAAGAACGCGGCGATCGCGCCGATGTCCCAGGCGTCGTCGTCATCGAAGCCATGCGCCCGCAAGGCCTCGAAGTCCGCATCGCCGAGCGCCTGCGAATCGGTCGCCACCTTCATGGCGAAGTCCAGCATGGCCCGCTGGCGCGGCGTGATGTCGGCCTTGCGATAGTTCGTCGCGACCTGGTCGGCCACCAGCGGCTTCTTCTCGTAGATGCGCAGCAGCGCGCCGTGCGCGACCACGCAGTAGAGACACTGGTTGGCCGCACTGGTCGCCACCACGATCATCTCGCGCTCGCCCTTGGTGAGCGAGCTCTCCTCGCGCAGCATGAGGGCATCGTGATAGGCGAAGAAGGCGCGGAACTCGGCCGGCCGCCGGGCCAGCTTGAGAAACACGTTCGGCACGAAGCCCGCCTTCTCCTGGACCCCGAGCAGCATCTCCCGGATATCGTCGGGCAGGCTGCCGAGTTCGGGCAGGGGGTAACGCTCGGCCGCAACGGGCGATTTCATGACAGTCTCCGGTTCGATGATTGCCCCGAGGATACGCCGGAGCGCCAGGAGACGCCAAAACCCTCGATTTCATCCTTTTTTGTCGTCATTGGCCTCGATCTTGTCATTTCTTGCGGCGACGCGCAGCCGACCGGCGATGCGGTAGCGCTGCCAGGTGCCGCAGGCATTGCACCAGGCGAGCAGCAGGCCATAGCGCCCATCGAGGAAGCCCAGCCGGAACACATAGCCGCGCAGGAAGGTCCAGGCCGCATGGCTGGCGGCCGAGAGCAGGCCACCCCGTCCACGGGCGGCGACGCGCGGCGCGCCGGCCGCGGCATAGCGACGGCCCTTCTCGAGCGCGTCCGCCAGCGAGTCGATGGTGTAGTGCATCAGCACAGCGTCGAGGATCGGCGCGGGACCATCGTGGTCGAGCCGTTCGTGGATGACATCGTCGGTAAAGCGCACGGCGCCCCGCCGGAACAGCCGCAACACCCGGTCGCCATGCCAGTCGCCGAAACGCAGCGGCCGGCCGGCGAAGCAGGAGCGGCGCCGGACCTGGAAGACGTCGGCGCCCGCCGGCGCGCGGATCGTGGCGAGTATCGAATCGCGAAGCTCGGGCGTGACGACCTCGTCGGCATCGATCGACAGGACCCAGTCGCCGGTCGCGAGCGCGAGGGCGCGATTCTTCTGCACCCCGAAGCCAGGCCAGTCCGCACGCACCGTCACGCGCGCGCCGGCGGCGCGGGCCAGCGCCACGGTCTGGTCGGTACTGCCCGAGTCGACCAGGACGATCTCGTCGGCGAAGTCGACCGAGCGCAGGCAGCGCTCGATGCGCTGCGCCTCGTCGCGGGTGATGAGGATCACCGAGAGGGTGGGCGCCGCGCTCATGCCTGCCCGCGCGCCGTGGCATCGGCGAATCCGGCGAGCAGCGCCACCGACAACGCGTAGTAGAGCGTGGAAAAGTGGATGTAGAAGAACGGATCGGTCGCGCAGAAGATCGCCGTGGCGCCAACGAGCAGCGCGCCGGCAAGCGCGCAGGCGCCGCCGACCGAGTCCCCAGGCCCGGCGCGGCGCAGCACCCCGATGAAGTGGGCGAACGGCCCCAGCAGCGCGGCAAGCAGGGCGACCAGCCCGACCAGCCCGCCGGTGGCGGCAGCCTCGAAGTACTCGCTGTGGGGATGTCCCTGGCTGGCCAGCGAATCGGCGACATCCCCGGCCGCGATCATCTCGTTGAGCCCGGCATTGAAACGGCCCGGTCCGATCCCGATCCAGGGATTGGAGTCGAACATGACCAGGCTGGCGCGCCACATCTCGAGCCGCTCGGCTACCGAATCACCGGCAACGACGTGGCCAGGCGTGTACTGCTCGAACTGCAACAGGCCGAGCTCGAGGCGATCGCGGACCGGTGAGCCGGGCGTCGCGACGAGCCCGGCCACGAGCAGCAGGCTGGCGGTCGCGGCAAGGACGCGACCGCGCACCGCCAGCACCCGCGAGGCCAGCAGCCAGATGCAGAGCGGGACCACGATGGCGAGCCAGGCGCCCCGGGTGTTCGCCAGTACCAGCGCCACCAGGGCGCCGAGTGCGCCGGCCAGCAGCCAGGCGCGCGGCGGGCGAACGTCCACCGGCAGGCGCAGCCCCGACAGCGTGATGAGCAGCAGGGTGCCCGCGACATAGGCGAACTTGTTGCGATTGGTGAAGCCGAGATGCGCATCGAGCGGCCCGACCTGCGCGGTGATCACCACCTGCCAGACCGCGACTGCGGCGGCCAGCAGCCCGGCGAACGCGGCGACACCGAAATATGGCCGGCACGAGGGCCGCAGCACCGCAATCGCCACCGCCATCGGCAGGACCAGCACGAAGCGGCTCGGGTTGTGCAGTTCGCCCCAGTCGTCGCTGCGATGGATCAGCAGCAGGAGCGCGAGCAGGGCCACGCTGGTGATGAAACCCACCGCGAACGGCGAGCGCAGGATCCGGCGCCCCTCGGGATGGCCCCGCAGGCTGCGCCAGTGCCAGATGCAGAAGCCGAGCCAGACGAGGCCGACATAGCCGGTGAACTGCTGCTTGATGAGCACCATCCCGGGCAGCGCGGCGGCCAGCCAGGCGGCGACGAGCGCCGGCGGCAAGGCGGGCCGCGTCATGGGCGGTCGGCCGGAACCGGCCCTTCGACGACCAGTTCGGCAGCCAGTTCGGCGAGCCCGCGCCGGGCGCGGGTCCGGCGCTCGGCGCGCGCCGCATCGAGCAACTCGCGATTGCGCTCGAGCGCGCCGCGGGGCTGCTCGGCATGCCAGAGGTGGAGCACCCCGAGCGCCAGCCGGGCGCTGCGCAGCGCGATGCCCTGGTTGATCAGGCGCACCGCGAACTCGGAATCCTCCAGACCCCAGCCGGAGAAGGACTCCTCGAAGCCGTTGACGGTGAACAGGTCGGCGCGGGCGAGGCCGAAATTCGCGCCGCGCAACAAGCGCCAGTCACGGCGACGATGGCCGCGGCCGGTGGTCAGGGGCCAGTAGGCGAGCGGCAGCAGCCGGTTGATGCCCCCGCGCCGGCGCTCGCGCAGCCAGGTGGCGAACGACCAGGCGTGGACGGGCAGCCGCTCGCGCTCGATGCGTTCGGTGAGCGCACGCGAGACGAGGATGCGATCGCCCGCCAGCGCAACGCCTGGCCCACCCAGGCCCACGATGCGTTCGACGAAGCCGGGCCTCGGCACACAGTCGCCGTCGAGGAAATGCAGCCAGTCGCCGGCGCTGCGCAGGGTGGCGAGGTTGCGCACCCTTGCGAGCCGGAAGCCGTCGTCGGGCTGCCAGGCATGGTGCACCGGGAACGGGTCGCGACGCCCGGCCAGCACGGCGGCCGTCTGCGGCCCGGAGCCATCGTCGGCGACGATCACCTCGAAGGGTGGCCGCGCCTGCGCGGCTAGCCCGTCGAGCACTCGCTCGAGCGCGGCCGGGCGGTTGTAGGTCGAGACGATGACCGAAACCTTCACGGCGACTCGCGGGCCTCGACCGCGGACGGTAGGGCATCTCCATCGTCGGGCGAGCGATCGAACTGCAGTCGATGCAGGCTGGCGTAGCGGCCATTCGCGGCGAGCAGTTCGGCATGCCCGCCCTGCTCGACCACCCGCCCCTGCTCGAAGACGAGGATGCGATCGGCCCGCTCGATCGTCGAGAGGCGATGGGCGATGACGAAGGTGGTCCGCCCGCGCATGATGCGCTCGAGCGCCACCTGCACATCGCGTTCGGCGCGGGTATCGAGCGCCGAGGTCGCCTCGTCGAGCAGCAGGACCGGCGGATCCTTGAGCAGCGCCCGGGCGATCGCGAGCCGCTGCCGCTGCCCGCCCGACAGACGGGTGCCACGCTCGCCGATCTCGTGCTCGAGGCCACCGGGCAGGGCCCGGACATGATCCTCGAGGGCAGCGGCGCGCAGCGCGGCCCAGACCGCCTGCTCACCGGGCGGCTGCGATGCTCCGAAGCAGACGTTCGCCCGCACGGTGTCGTTGAAGAGCACGATGTCCTGGCTGACCAGGCCGAGCTGGGCGCGCAGGTCGGCCAGCCGGAGCTCGCCCAGGGGTATGCCATCGAGCAGGATCCGCCCTTCGGTGGGTTCGATGAAACGCGGCAGCAGGTTCACCAGGGTGGTCTTGCCCGCGCCGGAGGGGCCGACCAGGGCGATCACCTCGCCGGCCCGGATGTCCAGGTTGATGTTGCTGAGGGCGGCGACCTCGCTGTCGGGATAGCGGAACCCGACGTTCTCGAAGCGCAGCGCGCCGGTGGCCCGCTCGATGCGCCGGGTGCCGGTATCCGCTTCGAGGGGGCGATCGAGCAGGGAGAACACCGCCTCGGCCGCGGCCAGGCCGCGCTGGAGCTCGTGGTTGACGTCGGCCAGGTGCTTGAGCGGGGCAAGCAGCATCAGCATCGCCGTGATGAAGGAGACGAAACCGCCGACCGTCGTCTGGCCGGTGCCCGCCTGCACCAGCGCGATCGTGACCACCACCGCCACCGCCACCGAGGCGGCGAGCTGGGTGATCGGCACCGTCGCGCTGCCGGCGACCGTCATGCGCATCGCGAAGCCGCGCAGGCGCTCGGCGGTGCGTTCGAACACGCGCGACTCGTGCGCGTAGGCGTCGAAGATCTTGATGACCTTGAAGCCATGCACCGCTTCCTCGACGACGCGGGTCAGTTCGCCGGTCTGCTCGAGGTTGCGTCGCGACAGCACCCGCATGCGCTTGCTATAGAAACCGATGATCAGCGCAGTCACCGGGATCAGGAAGAGCGCGACCAGGGTCAGCCGCCAGTTCAGGTAGACCAGCCAGCCGAGCAGACCGACGACGACCAGCGAATCGCGCACCACGACCGTGAGCACCCGGGTTGCGGCCCCGGTCACGTTGGTGACCTCGAAGACGAGCTTCGAGATGAGCAGTCCGCTCGCCTCGCGCTCGAACTCCGCTGCCGGCAGGCGCAGCATGTGGTCGAACATCTTGCGGCGCAGGTCGACGAGCACCTTGTTGGCCACCCAGGCCATCGCGTAGCTGCTGGTGAAGGTGGCGATCCCCCGCACCACGAAGATCGCGATGAGCGCGGTCGGCACGACCCACAGGGGCAGGCCGGACTGGTTGACGAAGCCGTCGTCGAGCAGCGGCTTCATCAGCGCCGGGAACAGCGGCTCCGTGGCGGCGGCGACGATCATGCCGAGGATCGCGAACACGAAGCCCTTGGCGTAGGGTCGGGTCTGCGCGAGCAGGCGCCGGTAGAGGGCGAGACTGGCCCTGGCGCCTTCCTGCTTCGGCCGGTCGCTCATGCAGCGCGCCTGGCGACCAGGCGCTCGAGCAGCCGGCGCCTATGCATAGACGAGCTCGACGCTGGCCACATCGAGCCATTCCCGGAGCTCGTCGAGCATGGTGTCCTGGAGCGCCACCCGCCAGTCGTCGGGCAGGCGCACCACGCAGCTCGCGGTATCGTTGCAGTATGCAATCTCGACCGGGCAACCGGGTGCGCCGGCGCCGGCCCGGTAGTCGCCGATCAGTTCGCGCAGGCGGGCGCCGCAGGCATTGCCGTTCATCGACAGGCGCAGGGCGCGGGCGAACTCGGCGCGAGCGCCGGCGAGGTCGAGCACCCGCTCCGCAACCACCCGCATGCCGCCCGAGTAGTCGTCCTGCGCGACCTTGGCGAGCACCACCAGCAGTTCGTCGCCCCGGATCAGGTGGCGGCTCTTGTCGTAGAGCTCGTTGAACACCGGGACCTCGACCTTGGCGGTGCCGTCGTCGAGCGTGACGAAGGCCATCTTGCCGCGCCGGGTCATGCGTGCGCTCTGGGCGGCGACGATGCCGGCGATCCAGACCGGCTGCTGCGCGGGCGCGAGGCGATCGAGCGGCGTGCGCGCGAAGCGCCGGACCTCGTCGGCGCAGCCCGAGAAGAGATGCCCGGTCAGGAAGAACCCGAGCGCGCTTTTCTCCTCGAGCAAGCGCTGGCGTTCGGTCCAGGTCGGCCCGGGCAGCCACTGCGGTGCGCCGGGCGCACTGGGCCCGTCGCCGAACAGGCTCACCTGGTCGGCCTGCGCTTCGGCGAGGTCGGCGGTGTCGACCGCGCGCCCGACGTTGACCAGCAGCTTCGCCCGGTCGGCGTCGATGCTGTCGAAGGCGCCGGCCCGCACCAGCGCCTCGATGGTGCGCCGCCCGACCGTGCGGCGATCGATCCGGGCGCAGAAATCGAACAGGCAGGTGAAGGGGCCGGCCTCGCGCGCGCGCAGGATCTCGGCGACCGCCGATTCGCCGGTGCCCTTGACCG
>CAYZBJ010000022.1:11502-53965 GCA_964476625.1 uncultured Burkholderiaceae bacterium
GGCTCGAAGCGGTAGCCGCAGGTGTTGATGTCGGGCGGCAGTACCCGGACCCCGTTGGCCCGGGACTGGGCATCGGCGACGAACAGCTCGACCTTGTCGGTGTCGTCCATGTCCGAGGACAGGGTCGCCGCCATGAACTCGGCCGGATAGTGGGCCTTGAGCCAGGCCGTCTGGTAGGTGATGACCGCGTAGGCGGCGGTGTGCGACTTGTTGAAGCCGTATTCGGCGAACATCGCCATCAGGTCGAACAGGCGGTTGGCCAGCTCTGGACTGTAGCCCTTGCCCTTCGCGCCCTCGACGAAGATGTCGCGATGCTCGGCCATCTCGCGAGCGTCCTTCTTGCCCATCGCCCGGCGCAGCAGGTCGGCGCTCCCGAGGGTGTAGCCGCCGATGATCTGGGCGATCTGCATCACCTGCTCCTGGTAGACGATCACGCCGTAGGTCGGCTCGAGCGTCTGCTTCAGGTCGGGATGGAAATAGTCGATCGACTGCTGTCCCTTCTTGCGCAGGATGAAGTCGTCGATCATGCCCGAGCCGAGCGGGCCGGGGCGGTAGAGCGCGAGCACCGCGATGATGTCCTCGAAGCGGTCGGGCGCGAGCTTGGCGAGCAGCTTCTTCATGCCGTCGCCCTCGACCTGGAAGATCGCGGTGGTGTTGGCGTCCTTCAGGACCTGGTAGGCCTTCGGGTCGGTGAACTCGAGGCTGGCGAGATCGAGCTTCAGGTCGGGATGGCGGCGATTGATGTAGTCGACCGCGAGCTGGATGATGGTCAGGTTGCGCAGCCCGAGGAAGTCGAACTTGACCAGCCCGACCGCCTCGACGTCCTTCTTGTCGTACTGGCTGACGACCCCGCCCTCGGACCCGGGCGCCTTGTAGAGCGGCGTGAAGTCGGTCAGCCGCCCGGGTGCGATCAGCACCCCGCCGGCATGCATGCCGACGTTGCGCGAGAGGTCCTCGAGCGGCTCGGCCAGCGCGAGCAGTTCGCGGACTTCCTCCTCGTTGCGCTCGCGCTCGGCCAGGGTGGGCTCGGCCTCGCGCGCCTTGGCAAGCGAGAGCGGCTTGTTCTGCACCACCGGCACCAGCTTGGAGAGCTGGTCGCAGAAGTTGTAGGGCAGCTCGAGCACCCGGCCGACATCGCGGATCACGGCCTTGGAGGCCATGGTGCCGAAGGTCGCGATCTGCGAGACCGCGTCGGCGCCGTAGGTGCGGCGCACGTACTCGATCACCTTGTAGCGATTGTCCTGGCAGAAGTCGATGTCGAAGTCGGGCATCGACACCCGCTCGGGATTGAGGAAGCGCTCGAACAGCAGCGCATAGGGGATCGGGTCGAGGTCGGTGATGCCCAGCGCGTAGGCCACCAGCGAGCCCGCGCCCGAGCCGCGCCCCGGACCGACCGGAACGCCGTTGCCCTTGGCCCAGTTGATGAAGTCGGCGACGATCAGGAAGTAGCCCGAAAAGCCCATCTTGATGATCATGTCGCATTCGTGGGCGAGCCGTGCCTCGTACTGCGGGCGGTGCTCCTCGCGTTGCCGCGGATCGGGGAACATCACCTGCATCCGCGCCACCAGCCCCTCGGCCGCGAGCCGGCGCAGGTAGTCGTCGAGCGACTCGCCAGCGGGCGTCGGGAAGTCCGGCAACTGGGGCTTGTCGAGCGTCATGGGCAGGCTGCAGCGCCGCGCGATCTCGACCGAGTTGGCCAGCGCCGAGGGGATGTCGGCGAAGAGCCCGGCCATCTCGTCCTGGCTCTTGAAGTACTGCTCCTCGGTGAAGCGCCGCGCCCGCCGCCGATTGCCGAGGACTTCGCCCTCGGCGATGCACACGCGCGCTTCGTGGGCAAGGAATTCGTCGCGGCCGATGAATTGCACCGGGTGGGTCGCGACCACCGGCAGCCCGAGCCGCTGGGCGAGCATGGCGGCGAGCCGGGTCTGGGTTTCGTCCTCGGGCTGGCCCGCGCGCTGCACTTCGAGATAGAAGGCGTCCGGGAAACGCGCCGACCAGCGCCGCGCGGCCTGCTCGGCGGCCTCGTGCTGGTCCGCGAGGAGGGCACGGCCGACCTCGCCGGCGGCCGCGCCCGAGAGCGCGATCAGGCCGTCATTGGCGCCGGCTTCGCCTTCATCGAACCAGGCTGGATCGATCTCGCCGCGACCACGCCATTCGTTCTCGAGCCAGGCGCGCGAGACGAGCTCGCACAGCCGCAGGTAGCCCGCGTGGTTGCGCGCGAGCAGCAGCATCCGGCACGGGCGATCGCGATCCTCGTGATGGGTGATCCAGCAATCGACACCGAGGATCGGCTTGACTCCGCTTGCGCGGGCCGCCTTGTAGAACTTGATCCACCCGAACATGTTGACCAGGTCGGTGAGCGCCACCGCCGGCTGCCCATCGGCAGCCGCCGCTGCGACGAGCGCGGGCAGGCGCACGATCGCATCGGTGATCGAGTACTCGGAGTGGACTCTGAGGTGAATGAATCGGGGATCGCTCATCGGGCCCAGGCAAGGCGGTTTTCACCGCTCTCGGACGGCTACAATTCTACCCTGACGCCCCCGCCCCACCGATGAACCCCAGCACCCCGACATCCGGCCCGCCGCCGCGAGCCGGCACCCGCGCACGCCCCCCGACCGCCGACCCGGCGCATCGGCGCGCCGCGCTGACCCTCGCGTTCTGCGCCGTGTGCTGGAGCATCGCGGGCGTCGTGACCCGGCACCTCGAAGGCGCCACCAGTTTCGAGATCACCTTCTGGCGCAGCATCTTCTGCGCCCTGACGGTGCTCGCGGTGCTCACCTGGCGAACCCGCGGCGCACCGCTCATGCCGATCCTGCGCATGGGCCTGCCCGGACTGTTCTCGGGCGCGATGTGGGCGGTCATGTTCACCTGCTACATGGTCGCGCTGAGCCTGACCACCGTCGCCAACACCTTGCTGGTGATGGCGGTATCGCCCCTGCTGGCCGCCCTGCTCGCCTGGGCACTGCTCGGCGAACGGCCCGCGATCCCCACCTGGATCGCGATCGCCGCCGCCGGCATCGGCATCTGGTGGATGGTGCGCGGCGCCATCGCCGCCGACGGCGCGCTTGGCATGGTGGTCGCGCTCGGGGTGCCGATCGCGGCTGCCTTCAACATCATCACGATGCGCAAGCATCATGCGCGCATCGACCTGGTACCCGCCGTCCTGCTCGGCGCGGTGCTGTCGTGCCTGGCCACCGCGCCGCTCGCCATGCCCTTCGCGGCCACCGCCAGCGACCTCTGGCTGCTGGCCTTGCTCGGCGTGGTCCAGCTCGCCATCCCCTGCATGCTGATGGTCGGCACCAACCGGCACCTCGCGCCCCACGAAGTCTCGCTGATCGCCCTGCTCGAAGTGGTGCTGGGCCCCTTGTGGGCCTGGCTCGGCGCCGGTGAAGCGGTCGGCATCGCCACCCTCCAGGGCGGCATGGTGGTGCTCGCCGCGCTCCTGTTCAATGTCTTCCTGGGCGGCGCCCGGCGCGGCGCTTAGACGGGCTCCCATGCGGCCGAATGCGGGCCCGTCAGCCGCGCAGGCGACGGGCCAGGGCGGCGATGCGTCGGCCATAGGCGGCCGCGGTATCGAGGTCGCCCGGCGGCGGGCTCTGGTCCGGCGGCAGGTTGTCGGCCTGCGCGAGCAGGCCGGTATAGGCGCCGAGCCGGTTGATGGCTTCGGGATCGCCCGGGTCGGATGCGGGCAGGATGCCGAGACCGGCCCAGATCATGCCATGCTGCATCGCGAAGGTGACCAGCCAGGCGAGCGTCGAATCCTTGTCCCCGGTCAGGTTGAGCGAGCAGGTGAAGCCGCCCGCCACCTTGTCCCGCCAGCCCTGCGAGATCCAGACCTTCGAGGAGGCGTCGGCGAAGGCCTTGAACTGGGCCGAGGCCCCGCCCATGTAGGTCGGCGCGCCGAACACGATCGCATCGGCCGCCGCGAGCGCAGCCCAGGCCCCGTCGTCGATCGTTGCCACATCGACCAGGCAGGCCTCGTCGCCGCGGGTTTCGGCCGCGCCGTCCGCGAGCGCCTGCGCGAGCCGGCGGGTGTGGCCATAGCCGGAATGAAAGGCGATCACGGTAGAGGTCATGCGCGCTCCAGGTTCGAATACCCGGATGTTCGCCGATTTCGCCCATCGATTGCGCCGCCTGCGGACCGGCCGGCCGGTGCAGTAAAGTCGGGCGATGCGCCCCGCCGAGGAATCCACGGACGAGGTCGCCGGGCGGCACCGTACCGGCGGCTACACAGGCCGCTTCGCGCCATCGCCCACCGGGCCGCTGCATGCGGGCTCGCTGGTCGCGGCGATGGCGAGCTGGCTCGATGCCCGGGCGCACCGCGGGCGCTGGCTGCTGCGCATCGAGGATCTCGACGAGCCGCGCAATGTGCCGGGCGCCGCCGAGGACATCCTCGCCACGCTCGCCCGGCTGGGTTTCGTCGCCGACGCCCCCGTAACCTGGCAGAGCCGTCGCCACGAAGCCTACCGGCAGGCCTTCGACCGACTGGTGGCCGCCGACCATGTCTATGGCTGCGCCTGTACCCGCCGCGAGATCGCCGCAGCGCTCGCTGCCGCCGGCATCCGGACCGACCGGCATGTCGAGCCGATCTACCCGGGCACCTGTCGCGACGGCCTGCCACCGAACCGCGCGCCGCGGGCATGGCGCGCCCGGGTCGATGACCGGCCGGTGCGCTGGATCGACCGGCACGATGGCGTCGAACGCATCGAGACCCTGCCGGACAGTTGCGGTGACTTCGTGCTCCTGCGCGCCGACGGCGTCTGGGCCTACCAGCTCGCCGTGGTGGTCGACGATGGCGCCGCCGGCGTGACCGACGTCGTGCGCGGGGCCGACCTCGCCAGCTCGACGGCCCGCCAGGTTCGACTGCAGCAATGGCTGGGGCTGCCGAACCCGCGCTACCTCCATGTGCCGGTGGTGGTCGGCGAGGACGGCGAGAAGCTGTCCAAGCAGAATGGCGCGCGCGCCCTCGATGCGCAGGCGCCGCTCGCCGAACTCGCGGCCGCCGCCGCGCACCTTGGCCTGGGCGCCATCGAGGCGGGCAGCATCGGGCGCTTCTGGGAACTGGCCACCGAGGGCTGGGCGCGGCGACGCCGCGGGTGAACGCCGGAATCGGTCAGGCGCCCGACGGCTCCGCCTCGAAATGCAGCGCCCGGTCGCGCTCCATGAAGCGGATCGCCAGCGGCAGCCGGCGATCATCGGCGGCCAGCCAGACCTCGATGTCGAGATCGTCGTCGTCGGGCGCATCGACCCGGCGCACCCGCCGGGCCACCAGTTCGCGCTCGCCGATGATGAGCGAGGCGGCCGGGTCGACCTGCAAGCTCACCGAGCGGACCTTGCTGACGCTCGCCAGCGGCAGCTCGAAGCGGCGCCCGTCGCCGAAGGGCCCGTCCGGCCGCGCGGCGAGTCGCCACAACTGGCCGATCAGGCTGATCCGGTCCTGCGTACCCGGCGGCACCGCGAGCGTACCCGGGTCGGCGGGACCGGCGCCCTCGCGACCGGCCTTGACGAAGCGCGCTTCGCGCAGGCGCTTGCGCCCGAAGGGCAGGACGCGGCGCTCGACGTAGTGCTCGGGATGCAGGCCGGCCGCATCGAGCCGGCCACGGCTCTCGTAGAAGAGGTCAGCCAGCATGCTGTCGACCTCGAGGCTCATCCGGTAGGCATCGGTGGCGGGTTGGTAGCGCAGTCGCGCGCTCGCGAGCGGCGTCTTGCTGCCACCGGATTCGTAATAGCCCTTGAAGCCGATGTCGAAGCCGGCCGGCTCGGCCCGCGCCGTGAGCGCGCCCGCCAGGCCGGCGAGCACTGCACCGGTCCGGCCGCTGGCGGCAAGCAGCGCCGGCAAGGTGGTGACCAGGCGGCGGCGCATCATCGCGCCAGCACCCTCAGCTGGCGCGACGCAAGCCGCCGAGCAGGGCGGCGACCGGGGCGTTGGGGCGCCGGGCGTCGGGGCGTTGCGCGCGTGCGGGCCGGCCCGCGGCGCCGGCTTCGGCCAGGCCAGCCGCCTCGGCGTCGGCAGGCCTGGACGCCACCGGCTCGTAGGGCTTGTAGAAGAAGGGGTCGGTCGACTGGCCCACGCTGGAGCCCGCTTCGCGGCGCGCCGGCCGTTCGCGCCGGGGCCGGGCCTCGGGGAGATCGCGCCGGGGCCTGCCTTCGCGCGGCTGGCGGGGGATGTCGAGCGAGATCGGTTCGAGCTTGCGCTTGATCAGGCCTTCGATGGCGCCGAGCAGGCGACCGTCGGACTCGAGCATGAGCGACAGGGCCATGCCGCTTGCGCCGGCCCGGCCGGTGCGGCCGATCCGGTGGATGTAGTCCTCGGGGGAATACGGCAGGTCATAGTTGATGACCGCCGGCAGTTCGGCGATGTCGAGGCCACGGGCGGCGACATCGGTGGCGACCAGCACCTTGATCTCGCCGCGCTTGAAGCCCTCGAGCGTCGCGAGGCGTTCCTGCTGGGACTTGTCGCCGTGGATCGCCGACGCATTGAGCCCGTCGCGCTCGAGCTGGCGGGCGAGCCGGCCGGCGCCGATCTTGGTGTTGCTGAACACGATGACCTGCTCGAGCGCGTTGTCGCGGATCAGCCGTGACACGGCGGCGCGCTTGGCATCGGCATCGGCGACCCGGTAGACGCGCTGCTCGACGTTCTCGGCGGTGGCATTGCGCCGGGCGACCTCGATGAGCTGGGGATCGTTCAGGAAGCTCTCGGCGAGCTTGCGGATCTCGCCGGAGAAGGTCGCCGAGAACATCAGGTTCTGGCGCTGCTTCGGCAGCAACTGGATGATGCGCTGGATGTCGGGCAGGAAGCCCATGTCGAGCATCCGGTCCGCTTCGTCGAGCACCAGCACCTCGACCTGCGACAGGTTGACCGTCTTCTGGCCGACGTGGTCGAGCAGGCGGCCAGGCGTGGCGATCAGGACTTCGCAGCCCTGGCGCAGCGCGGCGATCTGCGGCTTGATGTCGACCCCGCCGAACACGACGGTCGAGCGCAGCCCGCTGTACCTGGCATAGTCACGGACGTTCTCGTAGATCTGGTCGGCCAGTTCGCGGGTCGGCGCGAGGATCAGCGAGCGCACCGGATGGCGCGCCGGCGAGGCGCTGGTATTGGCATGGCGCATCAGGCGCTGCAGGATCGGCAACGCGAAGCCGGCGGTCTTGCCGGTGCCGGTCTGGGCAGCGCCCATGACGTCGCGATTCTGCAGCACGACCGGAATCGCCTGGACCTGGATCGGGGTGGGCGTGACGTAGCCGAGTTCAGCGACTGCGCGGACAATGGGCTCGGCGAGCCCGAAATCGGAAAACGTGGTCAATGCGATATGAGTCCTGTGGACTTCGTGTGGACCGGCCGGCATGGCGCGCCTGCGGCTGCGCGGGGCGAAGGGCCACGGAAGCTGGGTAAAAACCGTTATTGTCCGGCTTTGAGGCGTTGACGCAACCGCAAATCCATGTCAGGGCGCATGAATCGTCGTTTTCCGCGCTCGATACTGGACAAAATTCCAGCAAAAAGCGGATGTCGGCCTGGCATGGCCGGCCGATGCCCGCCCCGACCCCTCGCGAGCACTGCGCCACCGTCCCGATCAGGGCAAAATCCGATCTGGACGGAATCGGGCGGGAGCAGGCCATGCGGTGGCGCGGAGAGCGGCAGAGTACCAATGTCGAGGACCGGCGCGGCCGCGGAGGCGGCCTGGGCGGCATGCGGATTCCCGGCGGCACCCGCCGCGGCGGCGGGATCGGCCTGGGCACCATCGTCATCGGGCTGATCGTCGCCTGGCTGTTCGGCATCAACCCGCTGTCCCTGCTCGGCATGGTCGACGGCGGCGCCCCCGGCGGCGCGGTCGTGAGCCAGCAGGGCGGCCAGGCCGGCGCGCCCATCCAGGACGAAATGGGACAGTTCGTCTCGGTGGTGCTGGCCAGCACCGAAGACACCTGGAACGCGGTCTTCGCCAAGGCTGGCGCCAGGTACCAGCCACCGAAGCTGGTGCTCTACAGCGGCTCGACCCGTACCGCCTGCGGCATGGGCGACGCCGCGGCAGGCCCGTTCTACTGCCCCGCCGACCAGACCGTCTACATCGACCTGAGCTTCTACCAGACCCTGCGCCAGCGCTTCGGCGCCAGCGGCGATCTCGCCGAGGCCTACGTGATCGCGCACGAGGTCGGCCACCATGTCCAGAACCTCGTGGGCACGATGGCCAAGATGGATGCCGCCCGCCGCCAGGTGGGCGAGCGCGAATACAACCAGCTCTCGATACGACTCGAACTGCAGGCCGACTGCTTCGCCGGCATCTGGACGAACCACTCGCAGCAGGCGAAAGGCTGGCTCGAGGCGGGCGACATCGAGGAAGCGATCCAGGCGGCGGCGGCCGTCGGCGACGACAACATCATGAAGCGTACCCAGGGCATGGTCGTGCCCGATGCGTTCACCCATGGCAGTTCCGAGCAGCGGGTGCGCTGGTTCCGGATTGGCGCCCAGACCGGCCAGATCGAGCAGTGCAACACCTTCGGCGCAGCACGACTCTAGAGGGCCTGTTTCACTTCAGTTCGAAGGTGGCTCGATGAGACGGCGCGCCACCTGCCAGAGCAACCAGAGCAGCACGAGCGGGAACGCGATCGTCTGCAGCACGAACACCACGATCAGGTTGCTGGTGTGTTCGGCGATCCGGCCTGCGGCATCCCCGATCGCCGCGGCCCGCTCGCGCAGATCCTCGCCATCGGAGAGCAGGCGGCGAAACTTCGCCACCAGGCCTTCGTCGACATCGCCCGCTTCCGATGAGCCGATCGCGGCGGCGCTACGCCCCTCGATGGCATCGAGCGCCTGCTGCGAACTCTCGTAGCCGGGCGCGAGAAAGCGCGAGAACAGCATGTCGGAGCCGACGGTGGCGACCGGTATCGCGAAGCGCAACAGCACCAGCAGCACGAAGGCCTGCGACAGCCAGCGTGGCGGGGAGCCGCGCAGCCCGGCGATGACCAGCAGCGCCGCGCAGGCCGACAGGACGAGCGGCACGACCCACCAGGCGCCGATCGCGAGCAGGATCTTGTGGACACCGAGGGCAACCGTGACCGCCAGCATCACATCGGAGAAGGTCTCGACGAGATCGTTGACCGGATCGAGGATCTCGCCCGGCTTGATGCTCATCCCGACACCGACCTGGGCGCCCACCTGGCCGCTCTGCAGCACCGAGATGACCGCGTTGAGCGCCCGCGCGGTCGCGAAGGTGACCAGCGCCCGGGTGAGGATCGAATCGACCCGCTGCTCGGCGGCCGAATCGAGCGGCGTCGACCACGAGGCGAGTGCGAGCAAGGCCGCGACCACCACGACCGCGATGCGCCGCGGGTAGCCGCTGCCTGCATTCATGTCGGTCGATCCTGCCTTCACGAGCGGGCGCGGCCGAAATCGGGCTTGCGCTTCTCGAGGAAGGCGCTGATGCCTTCGCGCCCTTCCGGACCGCCGATGCCGATCATCTCCATCGCGAGCGACTGTTCGAAGATCGGCCCCGCCTGGCGAATCCAGCCGTTGAGGGCCTGCTTGGTCCAGCTGATCGCGCTGCGCGGGCCGTCGGCCAGTCGCGCCGCGATCTCGAGCGCCTTGCCCTCGACCTCGGCATCGTCGAGCGCCATCGAGACGAGGTTCATCCGCTCGGCTTCCTCGCCGGTGAAGGTCTCTGCGGTGAGCAGGAAATACTTGGCCTTGGCCATGCCGCACAACAGCGGCCAGATGATCGCCGCATGGTCGCCCGCGGCAATGCCGATCTTCAGGTGGCCGTCGGAGAACTTCGCGTCGCGGGCGACGATCGACACATCGGCCATGATCAGGCACGCAAGGCCGGCGCCGACGGCCCAGCCGCGCGCCGCGCTGACGATCGGCTTTGAGCAGTCGAGCATGCCGTAGACGAGGCGGCGCGCCTCGTTCATCGTCGCCATGCGCAGTTCGTGGTCCTCGCAGACCTTGCGCTCGTGGTTGAGGTCGCCGCCGGCGGAAAAGCTGCGCCCCTCGCCGGTGAGCAGGACGGCGGCAACCGAGTCGTCGGCCTCGACGACGTCCCAGATCTCCGAGACTTCCTTGTGCATCAGGGCATCCATCGCGCCGAGCTTGAGCGGCGAGGACAGCACGATGCGCAACACGCCGGGATGCGGCCGGTCGAACTTCAGTCGCTGGTAGGAAGCGTAGGGGTCGGACATCGGGGGCTCCTCGTGTCGATGGTCGGTCGGCTCCGCCCTCAGCCGGCCACTTCGATCAAGGCGGGGTCGTCGGCATGATCGAGCAGCAGGGTTCGCACCCAATCCTGCCATGCTATCGCGAAGGCCCGGCGTCGCGCCGCATCGGCCTGCGGTGATGGCGGCGGCATGGCATCGGCCAGCGCGGCCGGGCGCGGCACCGCCTGCATGCGGTGCACGAGTTCGATCGCCGCACCGGTATCGAGGCGCACGAAGCGGATGTCGCCGGCCATCGGCACCCCGAAGCGCAGCAGCCCCTGGCGCGAGAAACGACCGCCGAGTCCCTTGAAGCCGCCCTCGTTGGCCGCGCCGGTAATGAAGCCGGCAACCGCCCCGACCACGCCGGTCACGCCGTCATCGAGCGGCCGGCGCAGTTCGACCCGGATCTCGCCGCGCCGCGGCAATGCATCGGGATAGAGATGGGCGAGCGCCTTGCGGGTCATCAGCCAGGCGCCGGCCACGGTCGGGCAGGAATGCCCGGCTGCCTTCACCACATCGACGTAGCGGTATTCGAGCAGGCCGTCGGCAGCGGCGCCGAGGAATTCGGCGAGCGGGTCGACGAGGGTGATGGGAGAAACGGCGTCGAAGAATTCCGGGGTCTGCATGGGGGGTTCTCCTCGGGGCAAGGCAGGCGCCACCGGCCAGTCCGGGCGTGTTCCTGCCTCGCATTTCGAAACATGTACGCGGCGTATTGCTTTCGGGGAATCATACTCCTAAGATGTACGCCGAATACATGTTAAAGCTCGCCACGCGACACGCTCCCGCCCCCTTCCACCCGACCAAACGACGCCAGCCGATGCCCGCCAGACCCCAACCCATCGCGAGCGCCACGGCCATGCCCGTGGCGCCCTCCCCAGCCAGCGCCGCCACGGCCGCACGCGGCTGGCCGCTCCTGAGGCTGGGCTTCCGGCCGTTCTACCTCGGCGCGGCGAGCTTCGCGCTGCTGGCGATCCCCTTGTGGATCGCGATGTTCCTCGGCTGGTTCACGCCGGAACTGGCGATCGCGCCGATGCTCTGGCATGCGCATGAAATGCTCTTCGGCTTCGCCGCGGCCGTCGTCATCGGCTTCCTGCTGACCGCCGGCCAGGCATGGACGGGGCTCGCCACCCCACGCGGCGCGATGCTCGGCCTACTGGCGAGCCTCTGGCTCGCCGCGCGCATCGCGGCCTTCGCGGCGCCCTACCCGGTATACGCCGTCCTCGACCTCGCCCTGCTGCCGATCATCGCCATCGTCTTCATCGAACTGCTGCTGCGCGCGGGCAACCGGCGCAACCTGCCGCTGGCGGGCATCCTCCTGCTGCTCGCGCTCGCCAACCTCGGCTTCCACCTCGCGGCGACGGGCATCCTCGACATCTCGCCGCTGCGCCCGCTCCATGCCGGACTCGGCCTGATCGTGCTGATCGAGTGCGTGATCGCCGGCCGGGTGGTGCCGGTCTTCACCGTCAACGCGACCCCCGGGCTGAAGCTGCGGGTACGCCGGCCGCTCGAGCGCGCGACCCTCGCGCTCACCGCATTGGCGATCGGCCTCTGGGTCTTCGCCCCGCCCGGACCGGTCACCGCCGCCGTGCTCGCGACGGCCGCCTTGCTGAACCTGGCCCGCCAGTGGCAATGGCGCCCCTGGGTCACGGCGCGTCGCCCGATCCTGTGGATCCTGCACGCCGGCTATGCGTGGATCGCGATCGGCTTCGGCCTGCTCGCACTGGCCCAGCTCGGCTGGGTGGGCTCGTCCGCGGGCGTGCACGCACTCGCCATCGGCGCCACCGCGGGCCTGATCATCGGCATGATGACCCGTACCGCGCGCGGCCATACCGGCCGGCCGCTGCAGGCCTCCCGGCTGGAAGTCGCCGCCTATGGCCTGGTGATGGCGGCCGCCGTGCTGCGGGTGCTGGTGCCGCTGGCCGCGCCGCAATGGCTGGTCCACACCATCGCCTGCGCGGCGATCGCCTGGTGCGCGGCCTTCGCCCTGTACCTCTTCCGCTTCGGGCCCTGGCTCGTGCGAGCCCGTCTCGACGGCCGGGACGGCTGAAATGGACACCGTCGCCATCCTGCTGTCGGCCTTCGTGCTGTCCTTCGTCGCGCTGCTGGTCTTCATCTGGTCCCAGCGCACCGGACTGTTCGATCGCAACAGCAAGGGCGCCGAAGTCATCTTTGCACCGGGCGAGATCGGCCGCATCGAGGAGCCGGCCACTGGCCACGCCGGCCAGGGCGACCTGCAGGGCGCGATCGACACCGCCAACGCGGCCGACGCGGCCACCACGACGGTCGCGCGCTCGATGGGCACGACGGACCCCGACGAGATCGCCGAGCGGATGCAGGCGGACGCCTCGACCGCGCCGCTGGTGTTCTTTTTGTTCTGCTGCGCCATCGCCTGGCTCCTGCTGGCCTCGGCAGCCGGACTGACCGCGTCGATCAAGCTGCACCAGCCCGACTGGCTCACGCATGATGCCTGGCTCACCTTCGGGCGTATCCGGGCGATCCATCTCAACTCGGTCGCCTACGGCTGGGCGCCGATGGCGGGCCTCGGGGTGGCGATGTTCATCATCCCGCGGCTGCTCAAGCGGCCGCTGCTCGGCGCGCGCTTCGCCTTCGTCGGCGCGGTGCTCTGGAACGCCGCGCTGGTCGCCGGGCTGGGCAGCCTCGCGGCAGGCATCAGCGACGGGCTCGAATGGCTGGAAATCCCCTGGCAGATCGACATCCTGTTCGCGATCGGCGGCGCGCTGATCGCGCTGCCGCTGGTGTTCACCCTGGTCAACCGCCGCGTCGAGCACCTGTACGTCTCGGTCTGGTACATGGCCTGCGCCCTGTTCTGGTTGCCGGTGCTGTTCATCGTCGCGAACTTTCCCGGCCTGCACCACGGCGTGCAGCAGGCGGCGATGAACTGGTGGTTCGGCCACAACGTGCTGGGCCTGTTCTACACACCGCTGGCGATCGCCTCGGTGTACTACTTCCTGCCCAAGGTGATCGGGCGGCCGATCCAGTCCTACAACCTGTCGCTGCTCGGATTCTGGGGCCTGGCCTTCTTCTACGGCCAGGTCGGCGGCCACCACCTGATCGGCGGACCGGTGCCGCAGTGGATGGTCACCCTGTCGATCGTCCAGAGCATGATGATGATCATCCCGGTGGCAGCGTTCACCGTGAACCAGTACCAGACATTGCAGGGCCGCCTGTCGGCGCTGCGCCATTCGCCGACCCTGCGCTTCGTCGGCGTCGGCGGGCTGATGTACACCGCGAGCTCGATCCAGGGCTCCTTCGAAGCCCTGCGCAGTGTCAACGCCGTCACGCACTTCACCCACTACACGGTGGCGCACGCCCATCTCGGCCTGTACGGCTTCGTGAGCTTCGTGTTCTTCGGCGCGATGTACTTCGTGATGCCGCGCATCACGGCGCGCGAATGGCCGTACCCATGGCTGATCACGGCGCACTTCTGGCTCGTCGGGCTCGGCTTCGCCCTGTACTTCTGCAGCCTGACCCTCGGCGGCTGGCTGCAGGGCCTGGCGATGCTCGACGAAACACGCCCGTTCATGGACTCGGTGGCGGCGACCCTGCCCTACCTGCGCGGGCGCAGCATCGGCGGCGGCGCGATGGTGCTGGGCCACCTCGCGTTCGCTGCCCACTTCATCGCGATGGCGCTCGGCTACGGACCGCAGCGCGACCAGCCGGCGCTGTTCCGGCAACTGTTGCGCGGCAAGGCGGCGGCATGAAGAGCGAAGTCCGGCTCCTGTCCGGCGCCATGGTGATGCTGGCGCTGTCGACCAGCGCACTGGTGGTGGTGCCCTACCTGCAGGTGCACGACACCCCGCCGGCGGCGGGGCTCAAGCCGTACAGCAGCGCGGAGTTGCGCGGGCGCGAAGTCTACATCGCCAACGGCTGCGTCTACTGTCATTCGCAACAGCCACGCCCCCGCGCCTTCGCTCCCGACTTCACGCGTGGCTGGGGCCGCGCAACGGTGGCCGGCGACTATGCCTATGACGAGCCCCACCTGCTCGGCACGATGCGCACCGGCCCCGACCTGATGAACATCGGCGTGCGCCAGCCGAGCGAGCAATGGCACCTCGGCCATCTCTACCAGCCGCGCGCCTATGTGCAGGGCAGCATCATGCCTGGCTATCCGTACCTGTTCGAGACCCGTCCGAAAGCCGAAGCCGGCGAAGTGGTGGTGAACCTTCCTCCCGGGCATGCGCCGGCCGACCAGGTCGTCATCGCGCGGCCCGAGGCGCTGGACCTGGTGAAGTACCTGCGCTCGCTCGATCGCAGCTACCCGGTGGTGACGACGCCGGCCATGGCCAGCGACAAGCCATGAGGACCGGCAGGCGACAGGCGCGACCATGACGACTCCCGACCTCCATCCGCAGCAACGACGCGAGAACCCCGAGCCGCGGGAGAGCGCGAACCCGGCGCCCGGGTTCGTCATCCTGGTGGTGATCGGCCTGTTCATCTTCGGCGCCCTGTACATCGCCGGTACTTCGTTCACCGGCGAACCCGCCTGGGGCGATGGTCGTTCGCTGGCCGACCTGCAGGGCCCGGCGCCGGCCGCGCCGGGCGCTTCGATCGACGGCGGCAGGGTGTACGCCTCGCGATGCATCGCGTGCCACCAGGCCAGCGGCGAGGGGCTCGCCGGCGTGTTTCCGCCACTCGCGGGATCGGAATGGGTAACCGGCGACGAAGCCACCCTGGTCGCTCTCGTGCTCCACGGCATCACGGGGCCGCTCACCGTCAAGGGCAAGCAGTACGCCGGCGCCATGCCCGCCTTCGCCGGGCAACTGCAGGACGCCGAGCTCGCGGCCCTGCTCACCCACATCCGCAGCGAGTGGGGCAACGACGCTGCGCCGATCGCCGCGACCACCGTTGCCACGGTTCGCAGCGACACCGCGGCCCGCGGTACGCCCTTTGCCGGCGACGCCGAGCTCGGCCCCGCGAAGTAGCGAAGCGGCCAGGCCGTGTCGAGCCCCCGCCTGAGCGCCGCGTTGTGCCTTGCACTGGCGTTGGGCCTGCTCACCGGCCTGCACGGGTGGACGGCAGGCTTCGAAATCTGGACCTACGAGGGACGGCGCGAGCGCCAGGTCGAGGCCGGCGAGCTCCAGGCGGCGACCGTCGCGCTGCGCGGCATCGACGGTCGCCCGGTCACGCTCTGGAGCGACGATGGCGCCGCGCCGGCGGCCTACCTGGTCGATTTCATCTACACCCGCTGCCCCGGCGTCTGCCAGGCTCTGGGCAGCGAGTTCCAACGCATGCAAGCCCAACTGGCCGCCTCGCCGGGCGGTCGGGCGGACGCGATCCGGCTGGTGTCGATCTCCTTCGATGTCGACCATGACGACCCGTCGCGGCTCGCCCGCCATGCCGCGGCCCAGCACGCGTCGCGCAGTCACTGGACCTTCGCGGTACCAGCCAGCGCCGACGAGGCCCACAGCCTGCTGCGCTCGCTCGGCGTGGTGGCGATCCCCGACGGCGCCGGTGGTTTCGTGCATAACGGATCGATCCACCTGCTCGACCAACGAGGGCGACTGCGCGGCCTGTATCGGCTCGAGCAATGGCCACAGGCGCTGGCCGCCGCCCGGCGGCTCGCCGATCCCGGGCCACGGGCGCAGCGATGAGGCCGGATCGCTCCATCGTGCCGGAACCGGAACCAGCGTCGGCGGGGGTGGTCCTGCTGGCCCTTGCGCCGCTCGTCCTGCTGTGGCCAGGACTGCGCGACTTCGTGGAGAGCCGCATGTCGGTCCACATGCTGGGCGAGTTCCCGTTGCTGCTGGCGGCAGGCTGGGCCGCCAGCCGGCTATGCCTGCGGCATCGACACACCGCTCGCCTCGTCCACGGCATGCGGCTGCTCGACTGGCACGGCTGGACCGGCGCCGTCCTGACGAGCGGCGTCGCATTGGTCTGGATGCTGCCGTCGGCGCTCGACGCGTCGCTCGTCCACCCCGGCGTCGCGGTGGCCAAGCTCGCGAGTTGGTGGCTCGCCGGCTGGGTGCTGGCCGACAGCTGGCGGCGCATGGATCCCGAAATCCTGGTGTTCTTCGCCGGCAATCTCGCCTGGATGACGGCGACCGCCGGGATGCTCTATCTCGATGCGCCGGCACGACTCTGCGTCAATTACCTGCGCGACGACCAGCGCCATGCCGGCATCGGCCTGGTGCTGCTTGCCTGTGCCGTCGGCGCGCTCGCCCTGCGCCGCGCCATGGCGCCATCGGCGCCGGTTTGATCTCCATCATGACGGGCGCATCGCGGCGATCGATAATGGTCGCGAGGCGATCCCGGCTTGCGGCCCGCGAACCGGTTCGCCCGCGGGAGAAAGCGCATGCTTCGATTCGACGTTCCCCTGGTCCATGCGAACGCCATCCGGCTGGATGCCTTCATCACCTTCCTGGCCAGCGTCGCCTCGCTCGCCTTCGGTCTGCCCTGGCTGATGCTGCTGCTCGTGGTCGCCGGCTTCGTTCGCGGCTTCATCGGCCACTATCGCTGCCCGATCCACCGCTCCTCGCTCTGGCTGATGCAACGCATCGACAAGCCCGGGCCGAAGGAGAACGCCGGCGCCAAGATGTTCGCCGCCAAGATCCTCTTCATCGCCAGTGCGGTGAGCGTCGTCCTCTGGCTGGCGGGCAGCAGCCTGTGGATGGTGCCGGCGGCCGTGCTCGCGGTGTTCTCCTTCCTCGAATGGGCCTTCTCGTTCTGCGCGGCCTGCTGGGCCTACACCCTCTGGTACCGGTTCAGGCCCCAGTCATGAGCCCGCCGGCGGCGCGGATCCGGATCGGCATCGGCGGCTGGACCTACGCGCCGTGGGGGGGCGCCTTCTATCCCGCGAAGCATCCGCAGCGGCGCGAGCTCGAGTACGCCGCCGGGCGCCTCGGCTCGATCGAGATCAACGGTACCTACTACGGCGCGCAGAAGCCCGAGAGCTTCGCGCGCTGGCGCGATGAAACCCCGGACGACTTCGTCTTCTCGGTGAAGGCGCCGCGCTATGCGACCAATCGCCGGGTGCTCGCCGAGGCGGGTCCGACCATCGAGCGATTCTTCGCCAGCGGCGTGATGGAACTGCGGGACAAGCTCGGACCGATCAACTGGCAGCTCCTCCCGACCAAGGCTTTCGACCCCGCCGACTGCGCCGCCTTCCTCGCACTGTTGCCGCGATCGGTCGACGGCCGCAGGCTGCGCCATGCGGTGGAGGTGCGTCACGAGAGCTTTCGAACGCCGGAATTCGTCGCACTCGCTGCCGCCCACGACGTCGCGATCGTGCTCTCGGCCGACGGCCCCTATCCGCAGATCGCCGACCCGAGCGCCACATTCGTCTATGCCCGCATCATGGGCACCCGGGAGGACGAGGCTTGCGGCTATCCGGCAAGCGAGCTCGATCGCTGGGCCGGTCGCGCACAGGCCTGGGCGGCGGGCGCGCTGCCCGAGGACCTCGCCTATGTGGGCACCCCGCCAGCGACGACCACACCGCGCGATGTCTTCCTCTACGTGATCAGCGGCCACAAGGTACGGAATCCGGCCGCCGCGATGGCCCTGGTGGAGCGCCTCGACGAGCCGCATCGCCCGGGAGGGCGGCCCGGCCGCTGACCGGCGGCGATCTTCGCCGCCGGTCGTGATCGAAGCCAGGGCCAGGGCGGGCTTCAGTAACCGAGGGCCGCGGCCAGGGTCAGCAAGGTCATGAGCGCGAGGATCAGCGCCCCGATGGTCCAGAAGAATGCGCGGATCTCGTGGTCGCTTGCGCGTACATACACGACGAAGTGCAGCAGGCGGGAGACGACGTAGCCGTAGAGCAGGCATTGCGCGAGCAGCAGCGGTGGCTCGGTCAGCACGTAGAGGAAGCCGGCGACCAGGAAGAACGGGAGATTCTCGAGGTCGTTCTGGTGGATCCGGCGGATGCGCTCGACGCGCTCGTCGGGCGCGAGCTGCTCCGGCCGGGGCGACGGGTTGAGCCGCGTCTTGCGGAGGTCTTCCGGCGCGCGAAAGCCGCCGCTGATTCGCATCATCCGGACGACGGTGAGCCACGACATGCACAAGGCCTTGAGGATGATCAGGGTCGCGGCGATGACATAGGTCCGGAACAGCGGGTCCTGCAGGCTCAGGCTGGACATGGTCGTCTCCTCGCGTGAAGGCAAGCAGAGTGGGAAGCTCGACCGACAGCTTACGCCCGGCCGGCCCCGCACCGGTACGACCCTGGCGGACTTCCCGCCAGGGAGTTTCCATCAGCCCGGCGGCGATCAGCCCAGCGTCGCCGCGATCCTGCGGATCTCGTCGGGCGCCAGTTCGCCCGCCAGCGGCGTCCCCGGCATCAGGTGCCTGCCCATGACGAGGCCGCCGACCAGGACGGGCTCGAAGCCGATGTCGCGGACCAGGCGCGACGCGATCGCGATGGCCTGGGCATCGTCACCCGCGATCGGCATCCCGATCTGCCCCGGTCGTTCATGCGCCGCGCCCATCCGTGCATAGCCGATCGCGTTGAAGGCGCGCACGATGCGTGCGCCGGGCAGCAGCTCCGCCGACGCGAGGCCGGCCCCCTTCTCGCGCGCCCAGGTCGCGATCTCGCCGTCGCGCCCGACGAAGGGATTGCAGGTATCGATCACGACCTTGCCCCGGATCTGCTGCGCCAGGTCCCGGCCGATATCGGGCAAGGCCCGATACGGCACCGAGACCGTGACGACTTCGCCGAAGGCGGCGGCCTCGAGCGGCGTACCGGCGTGCGCGTTCGGCCCGATCCGCCCGGCGAGCGCACGGTCGTGCTCGATGTCGCGCGACGACAGCATCACCTGGTGCCCGGCCTTCGCCCAGACCGTGCCGAGCGTACCGCCGACCCGGCCCGAGCCGACGATGCCGATCTTCAGGCTGCCGCCATCGCCGGCAGTGGCGCCTGCCGCAAGCGGCAGGCCACCGAGCACGAGCCCGGCCGGAACGAGCCCGGCAAGTTCGAGGAATTTCCTGCGTTCGCGTTCCATGATGTCCTCCGGTCCGAAGTCGCCATCCGGTCGCCGAGACCGGAAAGCAGGCCGCCGCGATCAGGCCGCCGGCAGCGATTCCACCAACGCGACCATCCGCTTCCTCATGGCTTCGTCCGGCAGGCCGCCGATCGCCGCCCCCATGTTGTCGACCATGTTCTCCGGCCGGCTGGTGGCCGGCGTGATCGCGGTGACCGCCGGCTGGCTGGCGACGTACTTGAGGAAGAACTGGCCCCAGGAGTCGGCGCCGAACTCGCGCGCCCACGCCGGCACTTCGCGGCCCGCCACCCGCCGCCACAGGCGGGTGCGGCCGAAGGGCGCGTACACCAGCACCGCGATCCCCCGGTCGCGCGCCAGCGGCAGGAACGTCCGCTCGGCGTCGCGGTCGTCGATCGCATAGTTCGTCCCGATGAAGTCGATCGGCTCGCTGCGCATGGTCTGCAGCAGGGCGTCGTACTGGCCCTCGAAAGTGGTGGTCACGCCGATGTAGCGCACGCGGCCCTGCGCCTTCAGTTCCTTCAGGATCGGCAACTGGGTGCGCAGGTCGCCCATGTTGTGGATCTGGACGAGATCGATCACCGGCTTGCCGATCCGCTGGAACGAGGTCTCGACCTGGCTGCGCGCGGCCGCCGGGTCGGCGGTCCCGGCGCCGCGCGACGCGACGTTGAGCTTGGTCGCCCAGAACAGGCGCTGCGCGATCCCGAGTTCCTGGGCGATGCGCCCAGCGACCTCCTCGGATGCGCCGTACGAGGGCGCGGTATCGAACACGGTGCCGCCGAGTTCGACGAGGCGTTCGAACACCGATCGCAGCGCGGTCAGGTCCTCGCTGCGCGCGACCTGCGAGAAGGTTGCCGAGCTGCCCAGGCCGATGATGGGCAGCCGCTCGCCGGTGGCGGGAATCTCGCGCATGATCAGCCCGGCCCGGGCAGCCTCGGCGGCGAACACCGCGCGCGGGCCGAGGGCCATCATCGCGGTGGCGGCCACCGTCGCCTGCAGGCATCGTCGTCGTGTCGTCATGTTCCTTCTCCTTCGATTGCACGGGCGCCGCGCGCCCGCTGGGCGTGTCCCAGCCACAGGCCGAGCGCCATCCACACCAGCGCCAGCGGCACCGCGAAGGCCGCGAGCGCCGCCAGCCCCATCCCGAGCCGCCCCAGCAGCCCTTCCGTCTGTGCGCCGACGACATCGCCGGTCCGGTAGACCAGGGTATCGATGAAGGCCTTCGCCTTGTATCGCTCGGCCCGGGTCACGACGGTGAACAGGGTCTCGCGCGCCGGCCGCATGATGCCGCGCTGCACCGCGCGAAAGGTGGCCTCGAACGCGATCAGGGCGGCGATCGAACCGACGATCGCGAGGCCGAGGAAGCCCAGCGCGGCGGTCGCCGGCAGCAGCGCCAGGGTCACCGAGGTGCCGAGCCGCTTCATCAGGTGCCCGGCGACCACCGCCTGCAGCGCCAGGGTCGCCACCTGCGTGACCATGTCGATCCGCGCGAATACCGTCGTGCGCATGTCGAGGTCGGTGCCCAGGGCGGCCACCATCTGCAGGCGCGTGAAGTAGATGAAGGTCGCCATCACCGCGAGGATCAGCACGTACGCGCAGATCGACAGAAGATAGCGCGACCTGGCCACTGCCCGGAAGCCCTCCCATGCGCTGCCGCCGATCACCGCACGCTCGTCCTGCGATGGCTCATCGGCCCGGGCCCCCCCGTCCGGTGCGATGGGCAGGCGTACCAGCCACCAGGCGGCGGCGAGCGCCAGCACGAGGAAGCCGGCCGCGACCAGCAGCAGGGCCGGCGTTCCCAGCGGCCTGGCCAGCACGCTCGCGAGCCAGGGGCCGAAGATCGCCCCGAGGGTCCCCCCGACCGCGATGACGCCGAACAGGCGCTTGCTCTGCTCGAGGGAGAACCGGTCCACCATCAGCGCCCAGAACAACATCGTCGCGAACAGGTTGAAGACGCTGAACCAGACGTAGAAAACCTGGCCGGTGTGCTCCCCGATCCGGGCCGGTGCCAGCACCAGCAGCGCGTGGAAGCCCAGCAGGCCGAACACGAAGAACAGGTAGGTCGCGCTGATGAAGGCGAGCCGCCGGAAGCGGCTCACCAGCAGCCCGAACAAGGGGTTGACGAGGAGCGTGACGACCACGGTGCCGATGAAGAGCCAGCGGATCGTCTCGATGCCGCGCTGCATGCCCAGCGCCTCGCGCGCCGGCCGCAGGACCATCAGCGCGGTGAGTACGCAGAAGAAGAAGAGCCCCGCCACCAGGACCGGGCCGATCTCCCCGCGGCGAATGTTGGCGAAGCGTTGCAGGACGGCGCTGGCCATGGGGACTGTCCCTCCGGGGATGTCAACGTGCCGCGGAGCGGGCCAGCGCAGTTTCGCATGCGGCGCTGAAATCGGCGAAAGTTTCGTCCCAGCGGCGCACCACGACCTGGCGCAGGTTCTCCCGGAAGCGGGCGCGCAGCGCGGCATCGCCCAGCAGTTCGCGCAGGTGGCGCCCGAAGCCGTCCCAGTCGCCGACACCGGCGAGATAGCCGGTCGCACCGTGCCGGACCAGCTGCCCGGCCGCACCGACCCGATTGGCCAGTATCGGCAAGCCGGCCGCGACGGCTTCGGCCAGGACCATGCCGTAGGCTTCGAAGGTGCTGGGAAAGACGAAGAGATCACTCTCGGCCATCAGTGCGGCGACGGTCTCCTGCGCGAGGGCCCCATGCCAGGTGATCCGGTCCGCGAGACCCATCGCCGCCGCGCGTTCGCGCAGGCCCCGGGCCACTCCGGGCGCCCCATCGCCATCGCCGACCACATCCCAGTGCCAGGGCAGGTCCGGCGATTGCTGGAGCACCTCGAGCAGCTGGCCATGCCCCTTGGCCGGCAGCAGGTGGGCGACGGTCAGCAATCTCGCGGGCCGTTCCGCGCCAGCCGGTGCAGGCGCGCCGGCCGGTCGGTGCAACGGGAACACCGCCGCGACGCCCGGTTCGCACAGCAGCACCCGCATGCCCGGCCGGCGCGCCGCGACGGCGTCCGCCACGGGTCGGCCAGTGGCGACGACGAGATCCGCACGCGACAGGGCGCGGTCTTCCCTCGCCTGCGCAGCCGTCCGGCCAGGCGCGTCGAGCGCCGGTTCGAGCGACGGCAGGAAGTGCAGCAACAGCGCGACCCGTTCGTCGGCCATGCGCGCCAGCCGGTCCATCAGCAGGCTGTCCCAGACGAGCAGGTCCCAATGCCCGGCGGGCGACACATCGTCGCCCCACGGCAGGCCCTGCAGGGGGAAACCGCGCGACTGGGCATGCCGCAGCAGTTGCTGGTCGTACAGGTCGCCACCCGACGGGAATGCTGCGGGTGGCGGATGGACGAGACCGATCCGGCGAACGCTCATCGATGCGATGATACTTGCCGGGCATGAGCCCGACGCCCGGACGCCATGACGAGCGACAGTCCCATGACGAACGACAGTCGATCGTTGCAGGTCGACCTGTCGCGCTGGAGCGAAGGCCATGCCGTCGCCATGATCGCGGTCGCGCTGGCGGTGGCGGCGGGCCGGCCCGCCTGGCTGCTGTGCGCATGCGGTGCGCTGGCCTTCGCGCTGCTGGCCTGGCGTTGCCGGCGCCGCTGGACGCCGGCCGGCCGCTTCGGCCCGGCCAATGCCGTCACCATGGCGCGCCTGTCCGGCATGTTCGTCCTGCCCTTCCTGCCGCCTGCCCAGGTGGCCCTGGCCGGTGCGATCCTGTTCGCGCTCGACGGCGTGGATGGCTGGGTCGCCCGGCGCACCGGGACGAGTGGCGAGTTCGGCGCCTTCCTCGACCAGGAGAGCGACGCCTTCCTGATGCTGCTGCTGTGCCTGCTGCTGTACGAGCTGCCCGACGGCTTCGGCGCATGGATCCTGCTGCCGGGCCTCATGCGCTACCTGTTCGTCCTCGTCCTGCGGCTGGCCCGGCCGCCGACGCCGCGGGAGCAGCGCTCGGCGATCGCCATCCGGATATTCGTCCTGATGATGGCGACGCTGCTGCTGTGCTTCGTCGCCTACCCCACGCGCCTCGACTGGGTCCGTCCCCTGGCCGCAACGATGAGCCTCGCCCTCGCGGGGTCCTTCGCCTGGAGCCTCTACCGGATGTATCGCCCGTCGAGCCCGCACCGCGGATCGTAGCGGGCCAGCAGGTCGAGCTGGTGGGCGACCAGGCCCAGCCGCCGCTGCCGCAGGCAATGCCGCCGGTCCTCGCGCCAGCGCGCCAGCCGCTCGGCGTCGAACCGACCGCAACGCTGCGCTTCGCCGCCGATCATGTCGAGCAGGGCACGCAGGCAGGTCGCGTCGCCGCCGCGGTACTCGCCGAGGTGGGGCGTGATGCTCCAATCCGAACTGCCGCAGGCAAGGATCTCGAAGCCATGCTGCGGCAGCAACGCGTACAGGCGCCGGCCGCAATGGGCCCCGCCGGTCGCCTGGCCATCGACGCGACGCTGCTCCATCGTGTCGTGGTAGTGCGCGAGCAGGCTCGCCTCGAACGCGGGGTCCTCGCCCGCGGGCAGCAAGGTCGTCTCGCCATCGTAGTTGAGGCTGGCATGGAGAAGGCCGCCGGGCTCCAGGCAGGCGGCGAACCGGCGCAAGGCGTCGGCCAGCGGCACGATGTCGAGGAAGGCATGGGCGGTGATGAGGTTGCAGGCATGCTCGGGCCGGTAGTCCCGCAAGCTGCAGGCGACGAATCGCATCGCCGTCGCCGGCTCGCCCCCGGCGTGGATCTCCCCTGCCTCGATGAAGGCCGTCCGCCCCATCGACCGCAACCGCGCAGCGGCATCGGCGCGGGCGAGTTCGAGCAGGGCCGGGTCGCGATCGAGCGCCGTCAGGGACAGCGGCGTGGCGATTCCGGCGGCAAGCAGGCGGCGGGCGGTGGCGCCCGTCCCCGCTCCCACATCGAGGCAGCGAATCTCGGGCATCTGCCGCAGCATCTCCAGGAGGGCCGCGCGCACGTCGCGATTGAGGCTGCGCTCGTCCAGGTCGAACTTGGCCTCGAGGTATTCGGCGAACGGGACGGGCATGGCGATCCGGCCGGGGACTTCAGTCGGGAGTTCGACCCGGGCCATAGGCCGCCCAGTCGCGCTCGTTCTCCCACAGCCTCACTTCGAGGCCGAGGTCCTGGAAGGCCGGGCGAACCCGGAGATCCTCGTACAAAACGCGGGCGAAACGCTCGAGGCTGGGATTGAGGTCGATGAAGGGCCCGAGTTCGTTGAGCGTGCGGTCGCGAAAGCGGGCGACGGCCTCGTCGAGCGCAGCATCGAGATCGACGATGTCCGCGAGGTAGCCATGCTCGTCGAGCGAAGCGCCGCGCAGCAGGACCTGCACCTTGTAGTGGTGGCTGTGTTCGATGTTCTCCGCGCCCCAGTCGCCACCGATCAGGAAATGCCGGGCGATGAAGTCACGGGTGATGGCCAGTCGATACATTGCTTCGCTCCCCGATCAGTAGCGGAAGATCACCTGCATGACGCCATCGCGCCGGTTGCAGACCGCCTCGAAGGCCTGCGCGCAGCGCGCCAGCGGAAACGATTCGCCGACCAGTCGCTGTGGCCGCAGCTGCGCCAGCATGCGCCAGGCCAGCTCGAAGCGACGCTGTCGGTCCCAGCGCCCGGATAGGGTCGGGTTCAGGGTGCTCACCTGGCTGGCGACCAGGCGCAGGCGATTGCGGTGGAAGCGCCCGCCGAGATCCAGCGGCCGCGGGTTCGCGCCGTACCAGGATCCCACCACGATACGCCCATCGAAACCGGCGGCATCGATGGCCTGCCCGAGCGCGCCCATGTCGCCCGACAGCTCGAAGATCAGGTCGGCGCCCTCGAGACTCGCGAGCAACTCCCGCCATCCATCGGGATCGCCCGGGTCGACGGTTTCGTCGATGCCCCATTGCCTTGCGAGCTCGCGTCGCCACGCCAGCGGCTCGACGGCAACCAGACGGGCCAGCGGAAACCGCGCCAGCACGGCAGCGGTGAGCAGGCCGACCACGCCCTGGCCGAACACCAGCACGCGTTCGCCCACCAGCGGGGCGCCGTCCAGGACGAGATTGAGCGCGGTTTCCACCTGCGGCAGGAAGAGCGCCGCCTCGGGCGCCACGCCGTCGGGAATCGGTACGCAGTCGGCCAGCGGCACGACCGCCCGGTCCTGGTGGGGATGGAAGGCGAACAGCATCCGGCCGACCAGGGCTTCGTCGACCCCAGGGCCGGTTGCCGCCACCTCGCCCACCAGGGCGTAGCCGTAGGCGAAGGGATAGACGAAACCGCCCCGCAGGCTGGCAATGCGGGCATCGAGCGCGGCATCGGTCGGGAACGCGCCGCGATAGATCATCGCCTCGGTGCCCGGGCTGATCGCGGAGCAGTGGCTGTGGATCAGTACCTCGCCGGCGCCGGGCGCGGGCAAGGCCACCTCCCGGCATTCGACCCGGCGTTCGGCGACGTGGAACAGGGCGTTGGCGTGCATGCCGATACCGCTCAGCCGTCGGACTGGCCGAGGCCGCCGTGGATGATCAGGTCGCCGCCCAGGGATTCGTAGCGACAGTCGATGATGGACAGGGGCGGCAGGTCGTCGGCGGTGCAGGGTCGATCGAGCACCTTGACACCGCCGATGAGCCGCGGCACCACGGTGATCACGCAATAATCGACCAGGCGCTCGCGCAGGAAGCTGCCGATCACGCTGGCGCCACCTTCCACCATCAGCGTTCCCACGCCGAGGTCGGCGAGGCATCGAAGCGCCGCGGCCAGGTCCACCCGGTCGAACTCGTCGCGCGGCAGGAGCCGCACCGACGCGCCCTTCGCCTCGAGCCGATCGACATCCTCGGCCCGCGCGAGTTCGGTCGCCAGGAGCAACGGTGGCCTGTCGGGATGGGCGAACAGGCGCGCATCTCCCGGGAACCGCAGGCGGCTGTCGAGCACCACCGGGCGGGGATTGTCGCCGGCGCAGCGACGCACGGTCAGGCGGGGATCGTCCACCAGCACGGTGTTGATGCCCACCAGCAGCGCGTCATGACGCGAACGCAGCAAGTGCGTCATGTCGAAGGACGGCTCGGAACTGAGCGCAAAGGGGCGCGAAGGGCGCGCCGCGATGCTGCCATCGACGCTCTGCGCATAGCTCAGCGTGACGAAGGGCCGGCCATGGCCGCGCCGGCCGGCATGATGAGCATGCTCGGCCAGCCGGTCGAACAGCGCTTGCAGGAACGCCGTATCGCCGGCCGCCGCTGCGCTCTCGCGCGCGTCGTAGAACCGTGTGTCCATTCTGGTCGTTCCCATCCGCCGGCTCCGTATCAGTGGCGCCCGGCCGCCCGAAGCCGCGGATCGCCCCCTCCGGGGCAGTGAGTGACAGCGAGCGTGGGGGTTGCTTCACTTCAGTGTGCCCGCATTCGGGGTCGCCTGCCATGCGGCGGTGCACGATACGGGCCCGGTCGGCTGTGTCCACTCGCGGTATGCTCGGCCCATGCGCGCGAGAAGGAAGGACCATCGAACCGGAGGCACCCGATGTCCATCGCTCCTGACCAGGTATCGAGCACGAGACGGATGCTCGGACTCGTCCTTGCGGCGGGGCTCGCCATGAGCCCTGGCACCGAAGCCTCGGCCGGGGACGCTCGTGCGAGCGAACGTCGCGCGATGGTCGAGGAGATCGCCGCCGATGCGCGGGCAACCGCGTCCTACACGGGGCGCCGAACATTCGACGAGCGCGTGATGGCGGCCATGGCGAAAGTGCATCGGCACCGCTTCGTCCCCGCTGCCTGGGCACGCGCCGCCTACGACAATCGCCCGCTGCCGATCGGCGACGGGCAGACGATATCGCAGCCGTTCATCGTGGCCCTGTCCACCGAACTGCTCGAGCCCGGCCCGGACGACGTGATGCTCGAGATCGGCACCGGCTCCGGCTACCAGGCGGCGGTGCTCGCCGAACTGGTCCGGCAGGTCTGGTCGATCGAGATCGTCGAAGCACTCGGCCTCGAAGCGGCCCGGGCACTGCACGAACTCGGCTACGACAACGTGGAGGTGAAGATCGGCGACGGCTACCAAGGCTGGCCCGACAAGGGCCCCTTCAACGGCATCGTCGTGACCGCCGCGGCCCCCGAAGTGCCCGCGCCGCTGGTCGAGCAGCTCAAGCCCGGCGCGAGAATGGTGATCCCCGTCGGGCCCCACGCCGGCGAGCAGGAACTCCTGTTGATCGAGAAGCTCGCCGACGGCAGCATCACGCAGCGCACGGTCCTGCCGGTGCGCTTCGTGCCGCTGACGCGGGGAACGGGCCGCTAGCCGTGCGGACCCGACACCTTGTCCAGCGACACGGTAAGCCCGGAAGCTGGCGGGCCGTTCACCAGGCGCCGCGGTGCTCGGGGACGCGGGCGATCAGCGGCAGGCCGGCAAGCAACAGTACGGCCACCGAGGCATAGATCCAGGCCTGGGTCGACCCGGGATCCTCGGCGCCGGCGAGGATCGCGGTGGCGATCCCAATCGCGATGATCGAGCCGATCGCCATGCACATCGAGCGCAGCGCCGCGATGGTCGATGCATGTTCGGGGGCAAGCTGCAGGCCGGCATTGCGGTTCGCCGGATTGAGGGTCCCGCTGCCCGTACCGACGAGGAAGGCAGCGCCCGCGAGCCAGGCGTACGGCGTCAGGCCGGGCAGCGGCACGGTCGCGAGCGACACCATCCCGAGCGCGACGATGATGCCTCCCGCAAAGAGCGGCAGCCGGTAGCCAGTGCGCCGCAAGGCGAAGACGGCCGCGACCGAGAAAACGAAGGCCGCGGCCGCCTGCGCAACCAGCAGGGTCCCGGAGCCCAGCGCATCGATGCCGTAGCGGTTGGTCGCGTACAGCGGAATGAGGGCCACCATGCCCGAAGGGATGCCGCCGTACAGGATCGTGATGAGATTGACCTGCCCGAAGCCGGGCCCACGAATCAGCTGCGGGGCGATGAACGGATTCGCCGAGCGCCGGATGTGGCGCAGGAAGGCCCAGGAGGCGAGCACCGCGATTCCCAGCAGCGCCAGGAACTCCGGCTGCCACGGACGCGCGCCGCCTTCGCCGAGATAGCTGATCGCGAGCATGCCCGACAGCAATCCGACGCCGAGCAGCAACATCCCGATGGGGTCGACGGGCTTGCGAGGCTTGCCCGTTCCGGGCCGATCCTTCGGAATGAAGCGCAAGGTCAGGGCGAGGATCGCCAGGCCGATCGGCACGTTGATCCAGAAGATGCCCCGCCAGGTCCAGTAGGTCACGAACAGGCCGCCGAAGACGGGACCGATCATCGCGCCGACGGGAAAGATGCTGCCGAACAGGCCGACCATGCGGTCGCGCTCCTCGCCGAAGTAGTCGACCACGAGGCCGGTCGCCGACGGCGTGAAACCGGCGCCGCCCATCGCCTGCAGGGCGCGCAAGGCGATGAGGGTGTAGATGTCGCCGGCCAGCCCGCAAAGCAGCGAAGCCACGGTGAAGACGATGACCGAGCCGGCGAACACCCTGCGCCGACCGTACTGCTCGCTCAGCATGCCCGTGACGGGCAGGGCCAGCACGAAGCCGAGCGAGTAGGCGGTGATGGTCCAGCCCGTCCAGTTGATCGGAGCGTTCAGCCCGTGCTGCAGGGAATGCAGTGCGGTGGCGACGATCGTCGAGTTGATCGACATCATCATCAGGGCGACCGAGATGATCGCGAAGACCAGGCCGCGCCGGACCGGCGGGGGTTCGCCGGTGGAATCGGGGGGAGTCCGGGGTCGGTTGCGGTCGGGAGGCTCGGTCACGGCGTCGGTATCACCTTGCGCCGGGCAAGTCGTGCGGCGTACGAATCAACCTGTCGGCGGTCGGCACATAGTCTACGCGGCCGGCAGGACAGCACGGGCCCGCGGCCCGGCGCAGGCAGCCGGGCCGGCAAGCCAGGCGCTGGAGATCAGAAACCGAGAAAGAACACGGGGCGCGTCAACGAGTCCTGGACCTGCCTGACCGATTCCTCGCATTCGCGCCTGTCGATGTACTTCTCCTTGCTGTATGCGATCGGCTCGTTCTCCCGGACGTAATAGGTCCAGTACCACCTTCCCCTGCCGTCCGGACGAGCGATGAAGCAAGGATAGGTGATCGCAGTCATGTGGCGTGTTCCCGAGGCGTTCGCGTTCATGGAGAAAGGGCGATCGAAGACCGCATCCCTGCGCGTTGGCCCGGTTCCGATGGACATCGGACGCCATGAGCCACCGGCGCGTTGCGAAGGAACTCTGCAATTCGCTTGCCAGCTTGACGAAGATGAACGGACACGCCGACAAAAGGCCGGTTCCCGGGAGGCACGGCCGGTCCTGGATACTCTCCCCGCCCTCGCGTCGTTCAGCAACCTGAACACGCGATGTTCGCGATGTTCACGCTTTCGAACATCGGACGCGCGCGACACGTCCAGCTTTCGAGTCATTGCCCGGGGTTGCGGCGCAGGCACGCAGCTTGCGAACCGCGAGCCCCATGCTCCTGACGCTCCTTCTCGTATCCCTGATTGGCGCGCCTGCCTCCTGGTGGCTGGTACGCCTCGATGCGCGGCTGTCCGGATTCGCCTGGATGCTCCCGGCGGGCCTCTTCCTCGGCTTCTCGTCCTTCGTGACGACGGTCCTCGGTAGTGGTCCTGTCGACGAGGCCTGGTCCTGGATTCCCTCACTCGGCGTGACGCTGGCCCTGCGCATCGACGGCCTGTCCCTGCTCTTTGCGCTGCTGATCACCGGCATCGGCACGTTCATCTTCCTTTACGCGGGCAGTTACCTGCGTGGTGACCCCGATATCCCCCGCTTCCTCGCCCGGCTGACCCTGTTCATGGGCGCCATGCTGGGCGCCGTACTGGCCGACGACCTGATCGTCCTGCTCGTGTTCTGGGAGGCGACCAGCCTCGCCTCCTTCCTGCTGATCGGTTACAAGCCCGAAAAGGCAGGCGTCCGACGTGCCGCGCAGCAAGGCCTGCTCGTGACCGTGGGCGGGGGCCTGGCGCTGCTCGCGGGCGTCATCCTCCTGGGACAGGCCGCCGGCACCCTGCGCATCTCCGCGATCATCGCGCAGGCCGCGGAGCTCGCGGCACACCCTCATGCGGCGTGGATCATCGCGCTGGTGGCGATCGGGGCATTCGCCAAGTCGGCCCAGGTCCCGCTGCACGCCTGGCTCCCCAACGCCATGGTCGCGCCGACACCCGTCTCGGCCTACCTGCATTCCGCCACCATGGTGAAGCTTGGCGTGTATCTGCTCGCACGACTGAACCCGGTCTATGGCGAGCATCCCTTGTGGACATGGCTGCTGCTGTGCGTCGGGCTCGCGACGATGACGACCGCCGCCATCCTGGCGCTCCGTCAGACCGACCTCAAGCGCGTACTGGCCTATTCGACGGTCGTCTCGCTCGGCACGCTCGTCATGCTGCTGGGCTTGCCGCATCCCCTGGCCGGGACCGCCATGGCGGTCTACCTGCTGGTCCATGCCCTGTACAAGGCATGCCTGTTCATGGTCGCCGGCATCATCGACCACGCCGCGGGGACACGCGACACGACCCGGCTGCGGGGGCTCGGCAGGCGAATGCCGCTGACGGCGGGAATCGCCGTCCTGGCTGGACTGTCCATGGCCGGGCTACCACCGTTCATGGGCTTCATCGCCAAGGAACTGGTCTACGAGGCGAACCTGGGCGACGGCGCCTCCTGGGTGCCGGTGGCCATCGCCCTGCTGTCGAACGCCATCATGGTCGCTGTCGCCGGTGTCGTCACCTTCCGGGTGTTCTTCGGCCCCGTCGTCGCCACGCCCCAGCCACCGCATGACCCGAGCCCCGCGATGTGGATCGGCCCGGCACTGCTGGCAGGGCTGGGCCTGCTGCTCGGCCTGGCGCCGTCGCTGGTCGGAGGGTTCATCAGCGCCTCGGCCCTCGCAGTGACCGGACAGCCAGCCCCGGTCCAGCTCGCCATCTGGCATGGCTGGACTCCCATGCTCGCCCTGAGCGGCCTTACCCTCGCGCTCGGTATCGTCTTCTACCTCTGCTGGAACCGGATGCACCACGCCCTGGTGGCCCGCGAGGTGATCGACGACCATGGGCCGGATGCACTTTACGACCGTTCCCTCGCAGCCCTGCAGCGAATCGCGGCGTGGCAGACCGAAAGCATCCAGACCGGCAGCCTGCGACGCTACATCTCGACCATCCTGGCGGTCATGGGCATCGCGGTGTCCGTCGTGCTCTTCGGCACCGGGGCATCGGCCAGCCCGTCGTTCGATGGCGCCTGGAGCCTGCACGGCCTGCTCCCGGCACTGCTCCTGCTCGGCACGTTCGCCGTGCTGCGGGCCAGGAGTTTCACCGCCGGCATCGTCGCCGCGGGCACGGTGGGATTCGGCGTAGCCCTGACCTTCCTCTTCAACGGAGCGCCAGACCTGGCCTTCACACAGTTCTCGGTCGAAGCGGTTGCCATCGTGGTGTTGCTGGCGATCACGGGGCGCATGGCGGGCAATGGCTACGATGCCCGCACACTCTCGCAACGACGGATGGATGCCATCGTCGCCATGGGCTTCGGCCTGCTCGCGACGCTGGTCCTGTTCGCGGTCCTGGCGACGCCGTTCGACTCGCGCCTGTCGGACTTCTTCGCGAGTGCCAGCGTTCCCGAAGCTCATGGCCGCAACCTGGTCAACGTGATCATCGTCGACTTCCGTGCGCTCGACACCCTTGGCGAGATCACCGTGCTGACACTGGCCGCGATAGCCGCCGCGGCCGTCCTCGCCGGCACCGCCGCCCGACGGCGACGCTCGCTGGATGCAAGCACGCCCCGGGAATGCCCATGAACAACCTGATCCTGCAGCTGGCCGGTCGCGTCGTGCTGCCGATATCCCTGGCCTTCTCGCTCTATCTGCTCTGGCGCGGCCACAACGACCCCGGCGGCGGGTTCGTCGGCGGGCTGATCGGGGCGGCCGGCTTCACCGTCTACGGCCTGCCGCGCGGTCGCGCCCGGCTCCTCGCGGCGCTGCGCTGGCCACCCGCCGACATCGCGGGATACGGCCTGCTGCTTGCCCTGCTCTCCGGGATTCCGGGGCTGCTGTCGGGCGCACCGTTCCTGACCCACCAGTGGCAGGTGTGGGAGAACGGATTCGCCATCGGCACCGCACTGGCGTTCGACGTGGGGGTGTACCTGGCCGTGCTCGGTTCGGTCTGCGCGTTCGTGAGCTTCTATCTCGATGAGGGCGAAGCCTGATGGAAACTCTCTATGCCATCGCCTTCGGCGGCATGCTCGCCGCGGCGCTCTACCTGCTGATGTCGCGCCACCTGTTGCGCATGGTGCTGGGCCTGCTGTTGCTCGGCAACTCGGTGAACCTCGCGATCTTCATCAGCGGACGGCTCTCGTCCCTTGTGCCGCCTCTGGTTCCGGACGGCGAGATGGTGCTCGCCGCAAGCGCCAACCCCCTGCCCCAGGCCCTGATCCTCACGGCCATCGTCATCTCCTTCTCGCTCGTGGCCTTTACGGTGGTCCTGTTCGAGCGGGCCGGTTCCACGCTCGGCACCGCCGACCCGGATGCGATGCGCGAAGCCGAGCCGCGCAAGCCCGTGCCCGAGTCCGCTCCGCCAGGGCCCGGGGAGCGGACATGACGCAGTCGTGGATCCTGGCGCTGCCGGTCTGCATTCCGCTCGCGACCATGGCGCTGTGCGCCCTGCTGCAGCGCCGGGCGGGCGCACAGCGGCTGGTCAGCATCGCGGGCAGCGTGGCCCTGCTGGGATCGAGCCTGCTGCTGCTCGTCACCGTATACGACGGCACCGTGCTCGCCACCCGGTTCGGCGACTGGCCAGCGCCCTTCGGGATCAGCTTCGTCGCCGACCTGCTGGCCGCGGCCATGGTCTTGATCACCGGGCTGATGGCCGTCGCCGTGGCGATCTACGCCCTGGTCGATGGCGCCCGGGAACGCGAGCACGCCTGGTTCCACCCGCTCTACCACGGCTTGCTGCTGGGCGTCACCGGCGCTTTCCTGACCGGCGACATCTTCAATCTCTACGTATGGTTCGAGGTCATGCTGATCTCCTCGTTCGGCCTCCTGATCCAGGGCGGAACGCGCGAGCAGCTGGACGCGGGTGTGAAGTACGTCGTCCTGAACCTCCTGGTCACGACGCTGTTCCTGCTGGGCGTCGGATTCCTCTACGGCCTGACCGGCACCTTGAACATGGCCGACCTCGCCGACACGATCCCGCAGGTCGAGAACCAGGGGCTCGTGAAGACCCTGGCCGTGATGTTCCTGTTGTGCTTCGGCGCGAAGGCGGCGGTGTTTCCACTGTTCTTCTGGCTGCCGGCCGCCTACCACACAGCGAGCGCGCCGGTCGTGGCCATCTTCGCCGCGCTGCTGACCAAGGTCGGCGTCTACGCGATCCTGCGCGTGTTCACGCTTCCCTTCGGCAGCGTCCTGGACTTCATCGGCCCGCTGGTCGGCTGGATCGCCGGGCTGACCATGATCACCGGCGTCCTGGGCGCGGCGGCGCAGTTCGACATACGCCGCATCCTGTCGTTCCACATCATCAGCCAGATCGGCTACATGCTCGTGGGGCTGGCGGTCGCCACGCCCCTCGCCCTGGCCGGATCCGTCCTGTACGTGCTGCACCACATCATCGTCAAGGCGAACCTCTTCCTGATCGCGGGCGCGGTCCGCCGCGCGGCAGGCTCCTACGACCTCAAGGGCATCGGCGGCCTGCATCGCAGTGCTCCGCTGCTGTCCCTGTTGTTCGTCATCCCGGCGCTTTCGCTGGCGGGCCTGCCACCCCTGTCGGGCTTCTGGGCGAAGTTCGCGGTCGTGCGATCCAGTCTCGAAGCCGGATATGTCGTGTTGGCCGCAGTCGCCCTGTTGGTCGGCCTGCTCACCCTGTACTCGATGCTCAAGATCTGGAACGAGGCGTTCTGGAAGCCGTCGAGCCCCCTGTCCGACGAGGCCGCCAGCGCGTGGCAGGCAAGTCCCCGCATGCGGCTGGCCATGCTGGCGCCGATCCTGGCGCTGGCCGCATTCACCCTGACCATCGGACTGTGGGCCGAACCCTTCATCGACTTCTCCCTGCGCGCAGCCGAGCAGATGCTGGGCGGCGAGGCCTATGCGGGCGCGGCGCTGGGTGTGAGTCCGATCGCGACTGCCGGAGATCCGCCATGAAGCTGTTGCGTCGAAGCCTGGCCTGGGCGGTGCTGGTCGCGCTCTTCTTCCGCGAGCTTGTTCTCTCGGTGCGCGCTGTGCTAGCCGCGGTCGCGGATCCGGGCCGCATCGGGCACAGCGGCATCGTCGCCGTACCGCTGGACGTGCGCACCGACACTGGAATCACGTTGCTCGCCAACCTGATCACGCTGACGCCGGGGACGACGAGCCTGCATGTCTCGGATGATCGACGATGGCTCTATGTGCATGTGATGGACCTGTCGGACGATGCGGTCGAACAGATCAAGGACGGTTTCGAGCGACGAGTCATGGAGGCCCTGGAATGAATGGCGCGATCTTCGACATGGTGCTCGCCGCTTCGGCCTTGCTCCTGGTGGCCGCCGCGGTCCTGGCGGGCGTGCGCATCGTGCAGGGGCCTGCGGCCGCCGACCGGGTAATCGCCCTGGACATGCTCGGCCTGCTGGGCGTGGCCGCGGCGGGGCTGGCGGCACTCGTGGCCGGATCCGCCGCCTTCGTGGACGTGGCCCTGGGCGTCGCGCTGGTAGGTTTCCTGGCGACGGTGGCCTTTGCCGGCTACATCGCACGCGGCACCATCCCCGCCAGACGCCCGGACGCTGCCGAGGAGCGCAAGCCATGAGCCAGTGGATCGGTGCAGTACTGCTGCTGGGCGGCAGCCTGGTCTGCCTGTTCGCTGCCATCGGCGTGCTGCGCCTGCCGGACTTCTTCATGCGCATGCATGCAGCGACGAAAGCCGGCGTCGCCGGTGCGGGACTGGTGCTATTGGGCGTCGCGGCCTTCGACGGCTCCGCGACGACCTGGACCAAGGCGGTGCTGGCGGTTCTGTTCCTGCTGGTGACGACGCCGGTGGCAGGCCATCTCATCGGTCGTGCGGGATACGTCAGCGGCGTCGCTCTGTGGCGCGGCACGAGCGAGGATGCACTGGACGGCGTACTGCCGAGAGCGGGTGTCACAGGCGAGGCCCCGGCAGGCGTTCCCGACGACCACGCCAACGCCAGGGCGCCATGAACCGGCGGGGCCGCTCGATGCGCCTGCTAAGCTGATCGCCATGCCTCTTCCGATCATCCATCGCCTGCCCATGAGCGCCCGCGTGCCGCTGGCGATGGTTCTCATCGTGCTCCTGACCGCGCTCGGCAGCACGCAGATCTCGACGCGCAGTCTTTCCGCTCAAGTGGAAGTGCAACTGGAACGGATCGGGCAGATCTATCTGGATGGACTGGCCGCATCCCTGATGCCTCCGGTTCTGATCCAGGACGCCGACGGCATCGATCGCGCGCTCGCCGAAGCCCTGCGCATGCACCAGGGCGTGAAGGAACGTCGCCTGTTCCTGCTGGATGGCAATGGCAACGTGATGGCGCGCCTCGATCGCGACGGGGTTCGTGTTGGCAATCTGCCCGGCTCGGCGCAGAAGCAGGCGCGCGGCTACTACTTCGACGAGGAGGATGGCAGCTACTGGGTCTGGCGACCATTGGCCGATGAACGCATCGCCGCCGTCGGATCGATGACCGTCGTGGCCAACCTCGATGTTTCCGACTACGTTGCGGAACGGCAGACGCTGTGGCGACGTATCGTCGCGTTCGACCTGGGACTCGGATTGCTCTGCGCCATAGTGGGCCTGTTGCTGATGCGCCGCCTGCTGCGGCCCATCGACATGCTGACTCGCCATCTGCAACAGGGCCAGGAGGCGGCGCTTCTCCCGCTCGAGGAAAACCGGATTCCTCCGGGCGACCGCGAGATGATGCAGCTGGTACGCGCCTACAACCGCATGGCCGCAGCCACACGCGATCGGGAGGCCATGCTGGCGTTCATGGCGAAGCAGGAACGCGAGGCGGTGCTGGGCCGCCTCGCCGCGACGCTCGCACACGAGGTGCGCAATCCGCTGGCAGGCGTGATCACCGCGATCGAAACGCTTCGGAAGTTCGGGGATCGGGAAGACGTCCGGGCGGAGGCACTGGACTTCATGGAGCGCGGCATGCGTGCCTTGACGGATGTGACGGACGCAACCCTGGCCACGCACAGATCGACCGTCGAAGGGCAGCACTTTGGCCCCCTGGACATCGTCGATATCCACAGGCTCGTCGCGCCGGAGGCCAAGCGCGCGGGCGTGACCTTACGCGTCGCGTCCGATCTCGAAGCTGCGGTGCCTGTCGCCGGCGGGGAAGTACGCCAGGTCCTGCTGAATCTCCTGCTCAACGCCGTCGGAGCATCGCCCACGGGAGGGAGCGTTCTGCTGCATTGCGAAGTCAGGGAGACGCATCTGCATCTGGAAGTCAGCGACGAAGGCGAAGGGCTCTCGGAGGACCTGGCCCGCAGCCTGGAGCATGGTCTCGAGCCAAGCGGCAGCGCCGGCCTGGGAGTCGCCGTGACGGCCCGTCTGCTGCAGCGCCTGCGTGGACGCGTCGTGGTGGATGTTCGATCCGGACGCGGGACGCGCATCGTCATCGATCTGCCCCTGGATGCGCTGCCGGCACCGGAGCCCGGCGCTTCATCATGACGAACCAGACGAAGTCATCGCCACGTATCCTCATCATCGAGGACGACGCGATCCTCGGGGGTGCCCTGGTCCAGCGCTTGCGCCTGGAGGGATTCACCGTGGAGCTGGCAGTCGACTGCGGGCAGGCCGTGCGGGCCATGCATCGCGCAAGACCCGACTTCGTTCTGTCCGACATCCGTCTGCCGGACGGCTCCGGCGAGGACCTGTATCGCCAGGCGCTGCCCTTGCTGGGCAACACGCCCATCGTGTTCGCGACCGCGTATGCCGACGTGGGACAGGCTGTTCGGCTCGTGCGCGCCGGAGTGGACGACTACCTCACGAAGCCATATGACATCGATGAGCTGGTGAAAACCATCCGGGAGCGCCTGCCGGACAAGGGCGAGTCGGTATCTCCCGCCACGAGTGACGGTTTCGGCCTGTCCGAGGCCACGACTGCCCTGGCGACAGACCTGAATCGACTGGCATCGCGAGACGTGCCCGTGTTGCTGCGTGGCGAAACCGGCGTCGGCAAGGAGATCGCCGCTCGCTTGCTGCACAGCCAGTCCCGACGGTCGCGGCAGCCATTCGTCGCGGTGAACTGCGGCGCCGTACCGCGCGAGCTCATGGAAAGCCAGTTCTTCGGTCATGAGCGCGGAGCGTTCACGGGTGCGACGGCAACGCATGTCGGTTACTTCGAGGAAACCGGGAACGGAACCCTGTTCCTGGATGAGATCGGAGAACTGGATGTACGCCTGCAGATCTCACTACTGCGCGTGCTGCAGGACGGCGTGTTCCGGCGGGTCGGCGGGCGCCAGGACCTGCGCTTCGATGGCCGCATCGTGGCGGCAACCAATGCCGACCTGGGTGACCTCATCGCCCGGCGCGTATTTCGCGAGGATCTCTACTTCCGCCTGGCGGTGGTCGAGGTCCATGTCCCGGCATTGCGTGAGCGACCCGACGAAGTGCTGCCGCTCGCCAGGCGATTCGCGCAGCAGTCCGCCGAGCGACAAGGCCTGGGCGTGCCGCGGTTCGACGACTCCGCCGCGTCCGCATTGCTGGCGCACGCCTGGCCAGGCAATGTACGTGAGCTGCGCAATCGCGTGGAGCGCGCCGTCGCACTGACCGACGGATCGGTTCTCGGTGCGCCCGCACTGTTCCCTGAAATGACGCTGGACAGCCTGCCGGCACGGGACAGGTCTCTGGCCGACGCGCGCGAGCAGGCGGAGCTGGCCAGCATCGAGCGAGCGCTCGAGCTTTCCGGTGGCCGTCTGGGGGAGGCGGCTCGTCGGCTCGGCATTTCCCGCACGACGCTTTGGAAGAGACGGAAGACCCTCAAGCATTGACCGGCCGAAGCTCGCTCGCAGTCACATGTTCGGGCGCCGGAATTGCGGGTAGTGCGCCGGACCAGGCGACGGACAGGCGATGGGCACGGCAGACACAAGCGGCTGCGCGACCGGCGGGTCGAAGGACAGGGGACAGTTCGACACCCTGGGAGACCTGCTCGATGCCGTCGAGCAGGAAGCCGCCACGAGCGGCTCGATGTCGGTCGGGCAGATCCAGGCCATGGCCGGTCGCCGGGCCTACGGCCCGCTGCTGTTGCTGCCGGGTCTCCTGGCCGTGTCGCCCCTGTCCGGCATCCCCACCGTCCCGTCGATCATCGGCATGATCGTCGCCCTCGTGTCGGGGCAGTTGCTGTTCGGTCGACTGCAGGTCTGGCTTCCGGCCCGCCTGCGAAACGCGGCGCTAGGCGAGGACAAGGTCCGCCAGGGGCTGCGTTTCGCCCGGCCGGTCGCGCGCTGGGTCGACCGTGTGGTCCACCGGCGCCTGTCCGCCCTGACCGGGCCGGTATCACTGCGGATCGCCGCGGCGCTCTGCATGCTGGTCGCCGCGACCATGCCGCCGCTCGAGATACTGCCCTTCATGGCCACGAGCGCCGGCACGATCATCGCGCTCTACGGGCTCGCGCTGACAGTCCACGATGGCGTGCTGATCATCGCGGCGCATGCGCTCGTCGTCGCGATCGCGGTTGGCGGCATGCTTGCGCTGGGCGCCTGAACGACCAGGGCATGGACGGGGCGACTGGTGGGCCCCCGGGGAGTCGAACCCCGCACCAACGGATTATGAGTCCGCTGCTCTAACCAACATGAGCTAGAGGCCCGCGGGCGCAAGTATACCGGCGCCAGTCGGCGGGATTTTCCCGACAGGCGACGGCGTGATCCGGGCCGCGGGAGAACGTGGGGGCCTTTCTTGCATCCGGACGACGGAGCCACGACCGCCCGTCGGCGACTTCTTCCGGCCGCAACTTTCCGGTGCCACCACGAATCGGGTACGTTCCATACTGGCGCGTATCCGACAACGATGACCTCCATGCCCGATCCGAAGCTCCTTCGCGCCGCGCGCCGTTTGCTGCGCTGGGACGACCTCGAACTCGTCAGCGAGCGACTCCAGAAACTCGGCGCGCTCGCCTGGCGCGGCCTTGCCCAGTCACTGCTGATGCTCCTCGGCGTGCTGCTGCTGATCGCCCCGAAGCTGCCGTCCGAAACGCTGATCGGCGCCGCTTCGCTGGCCGGCACCCTGGCGCTGGTGCGAGCCCTGCTCGCCCGTTCGGCCGCGGTACGGGCCGAGCAGCGCATCCACGCCCGCGCCACTCGCGACGAGACCCATCTCGCGATCGCCGGCGCCTTGCTCGGGCTCGTCTTCGCCGGCCTCATCGCCTGGCCGCCGCCGCTGTCGATCGAGCGCCAGTGCCTGCTCGCCGGCATCGCCCTGATCGGCACCCTCGCCTCGCTGCGCACCGCCGGCGCGAGCCCGCTGGTGTTCTTCGCCCATGCGACCCCGCTGGTGGTCGCCGCGATCGCGGCGATCGCCGCCCTGCCCGACGCGATGCGCAGCAATGCCCTGGTCGTCTTCGCCCTGATCCTGCTGCTGCTGGTCGATGTCGTCTATTCGGTCCTGCGCGCCAAGTCCGATTCGATCGCCGGCAAGCTGCGCGAGCGCGGCCTGCTCGCCCAGCAGTGGGCGCTGTTCTCGACCAGCCAGCTCGCAATCGCGCTCACCCGCAACCGCCAGATCGACAAGGCCAACAACCGCTTCCGGCAGATGTTCGGCGAGGGCAGCGGCGAGGCCCTGCTCTCGGACCTCGCCCATACCCTCGGGCGCTCGCGCGCCCAGCTCGACCGGCTGATCGCCCGGGCCGACACGCGGGTGCGCGGCCATCGCAGCGTGGCGCTCAATGTCCTGCTCGAAGGGCCGACGCCGCGCTTCTACAGCATCCAGATCCGCCGCTTCGACCCCCTGCACCGCTCGCGCGGCCTGCTCTGGTCGGTCAGCGACCAGACTTCCGAATGGCTGCGGCGCCAGGCGCTCGAGCGCGCCGCCTCGCGCGATCCGCTCACCGGGGCGCTGAACCGGCGCGCCTTCGAGCAGAAGCTCAAGCGCCTGCTGCGCCGGGACCTGCAGCGCCATCCGATCGGGCTGATGTGCCTCGACCTCAACGGCTTCCGGGAATTGAACGACACCCACGGCCACGCCTTCGGCGACCAGGTCCTGTGCGTGGTCACCAAGCGGATGCAGCACATGCTGCGCAGCCAGGACCTGATCGCCCGGCTCGACGGTGATGCCTTCGTGGTCGTGCTCGAACAGATCGACCGGATCGAGGACGCCACCGCGGTGGCCGACAAGCTGGTGCAGGCGATCTCGGCGCCGGTGGTGATGACGAGCACCAGCTGCTCGGTCGGCGTGTCGATCGGTATCGCGCTCGCCCCGCGCGACGGGCGCACCGCCGCGGCCCTGCTCGCCTACGCCGACACTGCGATGTATGCGGTCAAGCGGGCCCTGCGCCGCAACCGGAACCGGCGCTGGCTGCGCCGCTCCGACACCGACGCGGATCCGCGCGACAGCTCGGCCTGACGTTGGCCTGACGTTGGCCTGACGTTGGCCTGAGCTCGGCCGGCGGGCCGGCGATCGCGCGCAGCGCCGGACGGACTCCGCACGCCAAGGGCGGCCGACCACACCGCCGGCCCGTGCCGATATCCATCGGCCCAGATTTCCCTTTGCAATCGCGAACGATTCGCATTAGCATTTGTCGACGGCAGACATCCATCGGTCGCCGTCCGACGAACCAGATGTGGCACGGCCCAGCGCTGGAGCCGCAGCAGCGACATCAGGAGCGTGCATGGCGATCCGGCCCGACACCCCTTCGAGCCATCCCGGCTTCCCGGTCCACTGCAATCCAGGCATCCTGCCGCCCGCTGCAGCGCCGATGCACCCGCAACCGGTGCTGCGGCTCGTCGCGAGCCGTCCGGACTACGTTGCCTTCCGGGCCGGCTGGCGCGCGCTGCGCGACGCCGATGATTTCGAGGCCCTGCGCCGCCGCCACTGGGTCGAGCCCCTGCAGGCCTTGCGCCACGCGCCGGTGGGCTTCGTCGCGCAATTGCCCCACGGCATCGGCGAGCCGCTGATGCGGCTGGTCTCCCAGCGCCTGCCGATGCGCTTCGACATCGGCGGGCGCTGCGGCGCACCGGCCTGGTACGGCGTCGTCGAATCCCTGACCGGCGACAACGACGGCCTGCTGCTGCAGGCCCGGGGCTTCGCCCTGCGGCTGGCGGAGTCCCGGATCGGCTGGGCCTGGCGGGTGGCGATCCCGGATACCGAGGGATTGCGTGAATCGATCGAGCTGTTCGACCGGCAGGGCGCGCCGCTGGTGTCCATCGGCCCCGCGCCCGGCTGCCGGCCCGACGAGCGCTGGACCTTCGGCCGCCTGCTGCGCCACGCGCTCGCCGGCAGCCCCGAGTAAGCCTTTCCCTTCCCGGATCGCCCGACCATGAATCCTTCCGACATCCTGACCCTCGATGCCTACGCGAACTGTCGCGACGCGATCCGCGAGCGAATCATCGCCCACAAGCGCAGCCGCAGCGTCCAGCTCGGCCCGGCGATGCGGATGCAGTTCGAGGACGTGCTGACGGTGCGATACCAGATCCAGGAGGTACTGCGCATCGACCGCGCCGACGATCCCGCGATCGTCCGCGAGGAAATCGATCGCTATGCGCATCTCGTTCCCGACGGCAGTTGCTGGTGCGCCACCCTGATGATCGAGGAACCCGCCCACGAGGCGCGCCGGCGGGTCCTGCCCCTGCTGCATGTGGCGGTCCCCGGGATCTACATCGATATCGGCGGCATCAACCGGGTGGCGGTACGCGCGAACGAAGACCTCCCGCGCGGCGAGCGCGACCGGCCTTCAGCGGTGCATTTCCTGCGCTTCGACCTCGGCGAGCAGGCGCGGATGCTGCTCTTCTCGGGGGCGCCGATCGCGATCGGCTGCGACCACGAGCACTACCGCTGGCAGGCCCGGGTGCCGGCCGGGACGCTCGAGCGGCTGATGCGCGACATCAGTCGCAACACCAACCCCGCAACCCGCCGCCCCGACCACTACTGACAGCAAGGCGGCCCCAACGCCGCCATGCGCCCGAAGGCGAGAACGACTTGCATCGGGTTCGGATTCAGGCGCAGGGCAAGGCGGGGACGCCGAAGACAGTACGGTTGTACGGCGAGGCGGCCCCAACGCCGCCATGCGCCTGAATCCGGCTATCCGGCCGCGCCATCGGGCGCAGGGCAAGGCGGGGGCGCCGAAGACAGTACGGTTGTACGGCAAGGTGCCCCCAACGCGGCCATGCGCCCGATGGCGCGGCCGGATCAGGGTTGGCCTTCGAGGAAGCTTTTAAGCTTGTCAGCCCGACTCGGATGCCG
>CAYZBJ010000022.1:53975-54215 GCA_964476625.1 uncultured Burkholderiaceae bacterium
CCGCAGCTTGCGCAGGGCCTTGGCCTCGATCTGGCGGATCCGCTCGCGGGTGACGTCGAACTGCTTGCCGACTTCCTCCAGCGTGTGGTCGGTGCTCATCTCGACGCCGAAGCGCATCCGCAACACCTTCGCTTCGCGCGGGGTGAGCGAGTCCAGCACTTCCTTGACGACATCGCGCATCGACTCGTGCAGGGCGGCATCGGCCGGCGCCAGGGTGGTGGTGTCCTCGATGAAATCGCC
>CAYZBJ010000023.1:0-46150 GCA_964476625.1 uncultured Burkholderiaceae bacterium
AGGCCATGTTCGGCACCCCGGTGAACATCGTGCCGCGCCAGGTGGTGGTTTCGTCGAAGGCCAGTGGCCGGCCGTCGACCGTGAACTCGATGCCGCCCAGGACGCTGAGATCGAAGCCGGTGGCGGTCACGACCACGTCGGCATCGAGATGCTCGCCCGAGGCGAGCCGGATGCCGGTCGCGTCGAAGGCCTCGATATGGTCGGTCACCACCGAGGCCGTGCCAGCGGCGATTGCCCGGAACAGATCGCCATCGGGTATGAAGGCGATGCGCTGTCGCCACGGCCGGTAGCTCGGCGTGAAGTGCCGGTCGATGTCGAAGTCCTCGCCCAGATAAGCCCGCACGCCGGCCAGCAATTCCGCCTTGACCGCCTCGGGCTCGGTGAACGCCCGCCGGGTGAATCGTTGCTGGTCGAACAGGATCTTGCGGCGGACGATCTCGTGGGTCCATTCATCGGGGATCTCGAGTTCGCGCAGGGTCTGCGCAAGCTCGTTGGAGTTCCGCCCGGTGATGTAGAAGGTGGGCGAGCGCTGCAGCATGGTCACTTCGGCGCAGCGCCCCGCGATCGCCGGCACCAGCGTCGCCGCCGTCGCCCCCGAGCCGATCACGACGACCCGCTGGCCCTCGAGCTCGATGTCGTCCGGCCACGCCTGCGGGTGGACGATCCGGCCGCCGAATTTCTCCATTCCCGGCCAGTCAGGGGTGTAGCCCCCGGCATGGCGGTAGTAGCCCTGGCACATCCAGAGGAAACCGGCGGTGACGCAAAACGGCTCGCCGGTGTCGACGCGCCGCCCCTCGACGGTCCAGCGGGCCTCGTCCTGCGACCAGCTCGCCCGCTCGATGGTGTGCTGGTAGCGGATGTGGGGAGCAAGATCGTTCTCGTCGATGACCTCGCCCATGTAGGCCAGGATCTCCTCGGCCGTCGCGATCGGCTTGCCCATCCAGGGTTTGAAGCGATAGCCGAAGGTGAAAAGGTCGGAGTCGGAACGAATCCCCGGATACCGGTGGGTGCGCCAGGTACCGCCGAAGCCGTCCTGGGATTCGAGCACGAGGAAGCGCTTGTCGGGACAGCGATGGCGCAGGTGCCAGGCGGCGCCCACGCCCGATATCCCCGCGCCCGCCACGAGAACGTCGACATGCTCGGCCGGCCGCGGACGGGGTCCGCCCGGCATCGCGCCCGGCATCGGATTGGCGCCCATGGGTTCGTCTCCCTCTGTCTCCTTGCGTCCGGCAGCTTACCATCGGACACTTCGCGGACCGCCTTCCCGACCCATGCCGGGATACCCGTACTTACAAATTTCCGAAGAGCCCCTTAAGCTAAAGTCAATTGGCGGACCGATTTTCGGCCCCTACCATCCCCCCGCACCGGCCGCCACGCAGCGGTCGACCAGCCATCGATTCGGCGCCAGCCACCCGGGAATCAATCCGGCGGGGTCCATCCCCGGATCCGGCGCCGATCACCTCACGAGGAGACATCGACATGGGAATCACCCGCAGGCAATACCTTCAGGCCACCGGCAGCATCGCCGCCCTCGCCGCCCTCGGCCGCGCCGGCTCGGCACTCGCCCAGAGCGAGCTGCCCTCGACGATGATCTGGAGCACCTACGATGTCGGCTCGACCGGCTATGTCGAGGCATCGGCCATTGCGGACGCCTTCGGCAAGAAGTACGGCTCCCGGGTCCGGCTGCAGCCCTCGGGCAGCGCGATCGGCCGGGTCAAGCCGCTGCTCGATCGCCGCGTCTCCCATGCCTGGCTCGCCAATGAGCTGTTCTTCGCCACCGAGGGCATCTACGAGTACTGCACCCCCGAGCTCGGCCCCCAGGACCTGCGCACCCTCGCCGGCCGGCTCAATGCGTTCTCGATCGCGGTGACCGCGGTCAGCGGCATCAAGAAGGCCGAGGACCTCAAGGGCAAGCGCTTCGCGATCGCCAAGGCCAACAGCTCGGTCAACATCAAGTCGCTGCCGATCCTCGCCTTCGGCGGCCTGACCTGGGATGACGTCGAGCTGATCGAAGTGCCCAGCTACGGCGCCAGCATCCGGGCCCTGATCGAAGGCCGCGCCGACGCCTGCGGCGTTGCGCCCGCCGCCGCCGCCCTGCGTGAGCTCGAGGCGAGCCCACACGGCATCGGCTGGGTTCCGCTGCCGCCCGACAACGCGGAAGGCTGGGCGCGTGCCAAGGCGGTCGTGCCCTTCATCGACCCCCTCGAGGAATCCGTGGGCGCCGGCCTGAGCGAGGACAAGCCCGTGTGGATGATGGGCTACCGCTATCCGATGATTACCGTACCGACCGATTCCAGCGCCGACCAGGCCTATGCGATGCTCAAGGCCGTCGCGGAAGCCTACGACCTGTTCAAGGATGCGGCCCCCATCATGCCGCGCTGGAACATCAAGCTGGCCGGCACCCCGCCGATGGATGCGGCGTTCCATGAAGGCGCGATCCGCTACCTGAAGGAAATCGGCCAGTGGAGCGACGAGAACCAGGCCTGGCAGGACGGCATGCTCAAGCGGCACGCGGCGATGCAGGCGGCCTGGAAGGACTTCATCGGCACGGCCGCGGCGAAGTCGGCCGACGAGGAAGGCCTGCGCAAGCTCTGGGACGAGCAGCGCGACAAAGTCATCGCATCCCTCTGAGCCGCGTATGAGCGACCTGACCGCCGACCCGACTGGCGCCACGCCCGCAGTGGCATTCGAGGATCCGGAAGCCCGTTCGGTGCGCCTGCAGGGCGCGCCGTTCTGGGCGGCCTTCGTCCTCTCCGCGCTGGGCATCTTCATCAGCGTCAACCAGATCTTCAATCTGGGCCTGTTCGGGTTCCGGCCGGTCAGCACCGGCTACTACTACATGATGATCGGGCTGTTCCTGGCCATCGGCTTCCTGGCCTTCCCGGCCCGCAAGGGCCAGGTCCAGGTGCGCTGGTACGACTGGGGCCTCGCCTTCCTGGTGCTCGCATCCTCCTTCTGGATGCTCCTCAACGCACAGCAGATCATCGACCGCGGCTGGAACCTCGAGGCCCCGACGGGCGTGACCCTGCTCGCCGGCCTCTACGTCGCGCTCGCGCTCGAGGGGCTGCGCCGCACCGGCGAGTGGATCCTCTTCGTCTTCTGCCTGGTCCTCGCCGCCTATCCGCTCTATGCGGGCTACATGCCGGGCTTCCTCTGGGGCGTCCAGCTCGATCTCGCCCAGACCGTCACCGAGCATGCCTACGGCCTCGAGAGCATCATCGGCATCCCGATGCAGGTCGTCACCGACACCCTGGTCGGCTTCATCGTGTTCGGCGTCATCCTCGCCAACACCGGCGGCGGCACCTTCTTCATGGATTTCGCCTCCGCGGTGCTCGGCAAGGCGCGCGGCGGCCCCGCCAAGGTCGCGATCCTCTCGTCGGGCCTGTTCGGCATGCTCTCGGGCAGCCCGACCTCGAACGTGCTCACCACCGGCACGATCACCATCCCGACCATGAAGCGCTGCGGCTACCCCGCCACCTACGCGGGCGCGGTCGAAGCCTGCGCCTCGACCGGCGGCGCGATCATGCCGCCGGTGATGGGCGCGGCAGCGTTCATCATGGCGAGCTTCCTGAACGTGCCCTATGCCGAGGTGGTCATCGCCGCCTTCATTCCGGCGCTGCTGTACTACCTGGCGCTGATGCTGCAAACCGACTGCTATGCCGCGCGCAACAACCTGGTCGGCCTGGATCGCAGTGAAGTCCCGCCGCTGCGCGACACGCTCCGGATCGGCTGGCACTACATCCTCGCGCTGATCGGCCTGACCTACCTGCTGCTGGCCTGGCGGATCGAGGCGGCGGCGCCGTTCTGGGTGTCGCTGTTCCTGCTGGCCGTCGCGATCCTGCGCGCCCGCAGCACCGGTTTCAACCTGCGCGCCTTCTGCCAGCTGACCGTCGACGTGGGCCAGGGCCTCGCCCAGCTGGTATGCCTGATCGCCGGGATCGGCCTGATCATCGGCGCGATGTCGATCACCGGGGTGGCGAACTCGTTCTCCCGCGAACTGGTGCAGTACGCCGGCGGCAACGTGTGGTTGCTGCTCGCGGCCGGCGCCGCCACGAGCTTCGTGCTGGGCATGGGCATGACCGCCTCGGCCTGCTACATCTTCCTCGCGATCGTCCTCGCGCCCGCGCTCATCGAAGTCGGCATCGATCCGATGGCGGCCCACCTGTACATCTTCTACTGGGGCATGGTGTCCTTCATCACCCCGCCGGTCGCCCTCGCGGCGATCGCAGCGGCTTCGATCGCCAAGGCCGATGCCATGGCGACCGGTTTCAAGGCGCTACGCATCGGCAGCCTGCTGCTGCTGCTGCCGATGCTCTTCGTGCTGCAGCCGGCGCTGATCATGAAGGGCGAAGTCGTCACCATCGTCCAGTCCTGCGTGACGGCGACGGTTGCGGTCCTTCTGCTCGCCGGTGCGTTCGAGGGCTATTTCTGGCGCATCGGGTCGCTCACGGCCTGGCCCCGGATCGCACTGGGCATCGCCGGCCTGCTGCTCTTCATTCCGGAAGGCCGTACCGATCTGGCGGGAGCGGTGATCGCGATCATCACCCTCGTCCTGGCCAGCGCGAGCGCGCGCCGGAGCAAGGCGGTCGGCGCCGGCTGAATCGGCGGCGGGCGTCCGGCCCGGGCCTCGTCCCGCCCTGAGGGGTGGGCGAGGCCCGGATCATTGCTGGTTTCCAGTGGGAGCGACCCGACCCCGTCATTCGGTTAGAGGCGAAGCCGCATCAGCATGGGTGGTCCTCGCCGCCGACGCAACGGCTTACCAGCCGCCCTGCCTCGACGCGCAGGATCTCGTCGAAGTGCGCGAGCAGTTCGCGGCGGTGTACGGATGCGACGATGCAGCAATCGCCGAAGGCAGCGAACAGGCCTGCGAACACCGCCGCCTCGGTTTCGATATCGAGCGCCGAACTCGGTTCGTCGAGCAGCAGCAGGCCGCTGCCCCCGGCGGCGAGTACACCCCGGGCCAGTGCGATCCGCTGGCGCTGGCCGCCCGAGAAATTGCCGCCCCGCTCCGCCACCCGGGCATCCGGCCCGGCCTCTCCCAGGAACTCGCCGGCGAGGCTGACCTGCAGCGCCTCGCCCATGGCCATCGGGCCGGCCCGCCCGCCGTCGGCCCGGGTCGCCAGGCCGAGATTCTCGCCGACCGTACCCTCGAACAATTCCGCCTCCTGCGGCACCAGGGTTGCGGCGCCGCGCAGCCATGCGGCAACCTGTGCCGGCCGGGTCATCGCCGGCAGATCATCGATGGCCAGCGAGATCCCCTGCGCCGGATACAGGCCCGCCAGGACCCGCAGCAAGGTGCTCTTGCCCGCTCCGCTCGGGCCGACCAGCGCATAGCGCCTGCCCCGCCGCAGCGCCAGACCGTCGACGGCCAGCGCGGCACCCTGCGGATGCGAGAAGCGCAGGCCGTCGATGCGCAGGCCGCGCCAGTTCGCCTGCGCGGTGGCCGGTACCGGCATGGCCCCGACGCCGGGGGTAGCGGGTTCGTCGTCGGCAGACCGGATCTCGCCGCCGGGCGAGCTGACTTCGCCGGATGCGCCGCGCATCAGGTCGCTTTCCCCGGAGGCATTGCGGATCACGTCGCCGGCGGCAAAGTCGGCGCGCTGGCGGGCAAAGCCCTGCAGGTGCGCGCCGAGCGCGGTGATCACCCCGCCGGCCTGGGCGGCATACTCGTAGACCATGAAGAGCCGGCCGATCGGCACGGCCGGCTCGCCCACGCCGCCGCCCACCGCTGCGACTCCGGTCACCAGGAACGCCGCGTACAGGGCGACCAGGCCGATGGCAAGCCCCGATGCGAGCAGGTCCACGCTGCACCACTTCCATTCGTTGAGCGCGATCGATCGCCGCAGCGGCTCGAAGATGGCCACCAGGCGCTCGTCGATGAGCCGGGCGAGTCCCTCGCCCATGCGCAGCGCGTTGACGGTGCCGATGCTGCCGAAGGCGTCGAGTTGGGTGGCCGCATGGCGCCGCTCGGCTGCGTTCTCGCGATGCGCGAGCGCCATCATCCGTCGGTCGAAGGCGATGATGACCATCGCGATCAGCAGGTAGCCCAGCAAGGCCGCCACCCCGACCCGCGCATCGATCAGGCACAGGGCGATCACCGGCCCCACCAGGCGCACGGCGTTCTGCAGGTAGATGAACTGGCTCTGCGCGAAGTCGTACAAGGCGCCGGTGCACTGGCGCAAGCGCTGGACCGTCTCGCCCGAATGGTGCCGATCGTGCCAGGCCAGGGGCAGCGCGAAGAGCCTGTCGACCAGTTCGGCCGAAAGATTGCGGCGCGCCACGAGGGCGACGTTACGTTCGAGGACCCGCCCCGGACCGTGCAGCAGCCAGCTCGCCGCCGTGGCGAGAAAGCCGATCAACAGCCAGCGGCCCCCGGCGCCGATGCCGTCGAGCCCACCGCGCTGCACGCTGTCGATCGCCTGGGCAGTGAGCCAGGGGACGGCGAGCCGGAACAGCTGCGAGCCGAACAGCAGTCCGAAGGCGGCGAGGATCTGCCCGCGATGGCCGTGCGCGTGGCGCCAGAGCTCGCGATAAAGCGCGACGATTCCGTAGCGTGGAGGATCCGGCTCCATCGTCGACGGCGGCCCGATCCTCGTCAGCGCGGTGTCGCTGGTTGCACGTTCGGCGTCGCCGGCGGCACGACCGGCAAGGCGACGGCTTCACCGCTGCGGGCGTCGAAGACCTCGACCCCCTGCGCGCCGGGCGCCCTCACCCAGGCGATCACGCAAGGCCGGATGATCACCGTCGCCGACATCTCGCCACTGGCCGGTGGCCGGACTTCGACGCGACCCCGCAGGCGCTGGTCGACCATCGCCGCCTCGATCCACTCGACCCGATAGCCAGCCGACGGGCGCGGGCCGACGGCGACGAGCACGATCCGGTCACTCGCGAAATCCGGCCGCCAGCCGGCGACACGCGGCGCGTCGAGGCCGGCCCGCATGAGCAGGGTCTCGAAGCCGGCCTTGTCGTGCACATCGACCACGCCCGGCTCCTCGATGCTCCAGGGGCACATCGCGAAACCGGTCGAATCGAGGGTGGTGGCGCCAGGCGGTGCAACGCCGACGCCGGCGCAGGCGCCGAGTCCGATCGCCAGGGTGGCGCTCGCCAGGATCCGGGCATTCACGGGTGACACTCCGGGTGCATGTTGTCGACTCCTGGCGCGGGCTTGCGGGCGAGCGCCTATGATGTATGACCTCCCGGTCCGCCTGCAATCGACGCGCCTGCCCCCCGGCATCGCCACCCAATCGACATCGCCGCCCATCATGAGCCTGCATCAACGCTTCGCCCTCACGCCGGTCATCAATGCCGCCGGGACCTTCACGCCCCTCGGGGTTTCACGCTCCTCCCCCGCGGTTCGCGAAGCCAGCGCGCATGCCCTCGGCGAGTTCCTCATGATCGAGGAGCTGCAACAGCGCGCCGGCGCCGCCATCGCCGGCTGGAGCGGCGCCGAGGCCGGGGCGGTCGCGCACTGCGTGGCCGGGGCGATCACGATGGCGGTTGCGGCGGCAATCGCGGGCGAGGATGTCGCGAGCATCGCCCGGCTGCCGGAAGCCGGCGAGCATCCCAGGCGCGTGGTGCTGCCCGCCGGCCATGCGGTCGACTACGGCCATCCGATAATGCAGGACATCCGCCTTGCCGGCGGCGTGCCGGTGCTGGCCGGCGACGACGACGCCTGCTCCGTCGACCAGCTCGAACAGGCGCTGGCGGACGGCGATGTCGCCTGCCTGCTGCTGGTGTCGTCTCGGCTGGTCCGCGGGGCCGCGGTCGATCTGCCCGGCGCGGTCGCCGCGGCCCACCGCCGTGGCCTGCCGGCCTTCATCGATGGCGCCGCCCAGGACATGCGCCTGCCGGAACTCCTCGACACCGGCGCGGACCTCGTCTTCGCGAGCGGCCACAAGTACCTCGCCTCGCCGACCATCGGCCTGGTCGCCGGCAGCGCCGCCTGGGTACGCGCCTGGCGTGCCCAGGAGCGCGGCATCGGGCGCGCCATGAAGCCGGCGAAGGAGGCGATCGTCGGGCTGCTCGCCGCCATCGACGAACGCCGGGGCCTCGATGCCGGGCAATGGGCCCGCCAGCAGGCGCGCAAGGCAACCGATTTCGTCGCCCGCTGCGCCGGGCTGGCCGGGGTCGCCGCGCAGGCCCGGCCCGATCCGAGCGGCATGCCGTTTTCGCGCGTCCACCTGCGCATCACGCCCGCGGTGGCGGGCACCGATGCGACCCGTCTCGCGGCGGCGCTCGCCGACGGCACGCCATCGATCCGGGTGATGGCGCATCGGCTCGCCGACGAGGAACTCGTCCTCGAGCTGGTACCGCTCGAGCCCGCCGAGATCGACACGATAGTCGCCCGGCTCGAAGAGCTGCTTGGCTGATGGCGAAGTGATGGCGAACCGTGGAAACAAAAACGAGGCCATTCGGCCTCGTCATTTTGAATCGGGATCAGGCGCTCGTCAGAGCAGGCCCAGCTCCATCATCATCTTGCGGTCCTCGAGACGCGACCGGGCTTCGTGCAGGCGCTTCGCATGCTCGGACGGCGCAATGTTCTTGTAGTCCTCCGGACGCGACTCGACCCGGCCTCGGCGCATACGCTCTGCCTGGCGCTTGCTGACGACCGATTTCTGGTGGGTTGCACTCATCGCGGAACTGGGCTTGGGCGTCGCTTTCAAGGAGTCCTCCGTATCGATGGGATTTGCGGGGCGCTTCGACGATCGGCCAAAACCCGAAAGACCCTGATCGTCGATGGGCTGGGCAGGCCAACCCTGGCTGAATGTCGCGGGGACGTTGCCGCGAAGCAACGTCTTGACGGTCCTATTGTAGCACGTATCCGGCATTCGGACCGGGCCCCTTGACGCCGCACGGACTTGAGGATAAAAGCGCCCGCGCATTGCTGCCGAGCCGGGACTACAGGCGCTGGCCGTGCTCGCGGGTATTGTGGAAGACCACCTTCGGCCAGCGCTCGCGGGTGAACTGGAGATTCACCCCGGTGTCGGCAAGGTAGACGAGATTGCCGTCGACATCGTGGGCCAGGCGCGCCTGGTTGCCGCGGGCGAACTCCGCCAGGTGGGCGGCATCGGGACAGGTCACCCAGCGCGCCGCCGCCAGCGTCACCCGCTCGAAGATCGCATCGACGCCATACTCGGTCGCCAGGCGTTGCGCGACCACTTCGAACTGCAACTGGCCGACCGCACCGAGCAGCAGCGTGTTGTCGACCTGCGACTCGAACACCTGGATCGCGCCTTCCTCGCCGAGCTCGCGCAGGCCTTTCTCGAGTTGCTTGGTGCGCAAGGGATCGCGCAGCCGGGCCCGGCTGAACAGCTCGGGCGCGAAATAGGGAATGCCCTTGAAGACGAGATCCTCGCCCTCGGTCAGGCTGTCGCCGATCTGGAGCTGCCCGTGGTTGTGGATCCCGAGGATGTCGCCGGCGACGGCCTCTTCGAGCAGGGTCCGCTCGTTCGCCATGAAGGTCACCGCATTGACGATCTTCATCTCCCGGCCGAGCCGGCGATGGGAAGCGCGGATCCCGGGCGTGTAGCGGCCGGAGCAGACTCGCAGGAAGGCGATCCGGTCGCGATGCTTCGGGTCCATGTTGGCCTGGATCTTGAACACGAAGCCGGTGAACGCGCGCTCGGTGGGGTCGACGATTCGCGACGTGGTCGGCCGCGGCAAGGGCGCCGGCGCCCATTCGGCCAGCGCGCGCAGGACCTCGCGCACCCCGAAGTTGTTGATCGCCGAACCGAACAGCACCGGCGTCTGTTCGCCCGCCAGGAAGAGATCGAGGTCGAAGGGCACGCTCGCGCCCGAGACCAGCTCGATCTCGTCGCGCAGGATGCCGACCTCATCGGGATAGCGCTCGGCAAGCAGCGGATCGTCGACGCCGCGCAGCACCTCGGGCGCTGCATCCACCTTGCCCTCGCCCGCCTTGAACTGCAGCACCTCCCGCGACAGCAGGTGATAGACGCCGCGAAAGCGCTTGCCCATGCCGATCGGCCAGGTGACCGGCGCACAGGCGATGCGCAGCACCGACTCGATCTCGTCGAGCAGTTCGATCGGTTCGCGGACTTCGCGATCGAGCTTGTTGATGAAGGTGATGATCGGCGTGTTGCGCAGCCGGCAGACCTCGAGCAGCTTGATGGTCTGCTCCTCGACGCCGCGCGCGGCGTCGATCACCATCACCGCGGCATCGACCGCGGTCAGGACCCGGTAGGTGTCCTCGGAGAAATCCTGGTGGCCGGGCGTGTCGAGCAGGTTGAACATGCACCCCGCATGTTCGAACTGCATCACCGAACTGGCCACCGAGATGCCACGCTGCTTCTCGACTTCCATCCAGTCCGAGGTCGCATGCCGGCCGCTCTTGCGCGCCTTGACCGTGCCCGCCATCTGGATCGCGCCACCGAACAGCAGCAGCTTCTCGGTCAGGGTGGTCTTGCCCGCGTCCGGGTGCGCGATGATCGCGAACGTGCGGCGGCGGCCGACTTCGCGGGCGAGTTCGGGACCGCCGCTGGTGACGGCCGTGACGGGAGACGACATCGAGGGACGCGAGGGCGGATGGACTGGGTCCGTGATTGTATCCTCAGTCCGGGGCCGGGCCTTCGGGCTGCGAGGTGAAGCCCTCCACCGGCCCGAAGGCCCTGGCGTCGCGCTTGATCAGCACCGGGCTCGCGACATAGGCCGCGATCAGGGCGGCCACCGAGTCGAGCGCATCGATGTGGATCCGCTCGTAGCCGTGCGAAGCATCGATCCCGAAGGTCAGCAGGGCGGTCCGGATGTCGTTGCCGGCGACCAGCGCCGAGGCGAGGTCGGAGCGGTAGTACCGGAAGACGTCCCGCTGGGTCGCGATGCCATGCTCGCGCGCCAGCCCGAGCAGCTTGCGGGTCAGGTGATAGTCGAAGGGCCCGGTCTCGTCGCCCATGGCGACCGTGACCCCATGCTCGCGCGAAGCCTGGCCCGGGGCGGTCGTGCCGTTGTCGATCGCCACCAGCGAGGCGATCTCCGGCAGGAGGATGGATGCCGCCCCCACCCCGACTTCCTCGGCGATGGTGAACATCCAGTAGGTATCGACCGGGGGAACCGTGCCGCTTCGCACGATCGCCTGCAGGGCGGCCAGCATCAGTGCGACGCCGGCCTGGTCGTCGAGATGGCGCGACACGATGTACCCGTTGTCGAGGAACTCCGGCTGCGGGTCGATCGCGACGATGTCGCCCACCTCGATGCCATGGCGGACCAGGTCGGCGCGGTCGTCGATCCGCTCGTCGATGCGCAACTCGACGAAATCCCAGCCGACCGGCAGGGCGTCGACCTCGCGGTTGAAGGTATGGCCGGACGCCTTGAGCGGCAGGATGGTGCCGCGAAACACCCGCTCGTCCGAGAACAGCGTGCAACGCGCCCCTTCGGCAAAGCGCGCCGACCAGTGGCCGATCGGCACCACTTCGAGCCGGCCGTTGTCCTTGAGCCGCTTGACCATCGCGCCGAGGGTATCGAGGTGGGAAACGATCGCCCGCGCCGGCCTGCCCTGCTCGCCGGGCAGGCGGGCGCGGATCTCGCCACGTCGGGTCAGCTCGACGTCGACGCCGAGGTGCTCGAGCTCGGCCGAGACGTGATGCACGATCGAATCGGTATAGCCGGTCGGACTCGGGATGCGCAGCAGACGTTCGAGTTGCGACAGGAGGTAGGCCTGGTCGATGTCGAAGCGCATCGTCAGCCGGCCCTCGCCGAATCGGCTGCCCGGCGCGCCGTGGCCGGCATCGTCTGCGGAAACAGCAGGTCGACGAAGCGCTGCGCGGTCGGCTGCGGCTCGTGATTGGCCAGGCCCGGACGCTCGTTGGCCTCGATGAAGGCGTAGTCGGGCTCGCGTGGCGAGCGCACCATCAGGTCGACACCGACCACCGGCATCTCGATCGCGCGGGCCACCCGGATCGCCGCGCCCACCAGACCCGGGTGCACCTCGTCGGTCACGTCATGGATCGTGCCGCCGGTATGCAGGTTCGCGGTGCCGCGCACCGTCACGACGCGCCCCTCCTCGATCACATCGTCGAGGTCGAGGCCGGCCAGGCCGAGGGTGCGGCTGGTTTCCGCATCGATCGGGATGGTCGATTCGCCACCGGTCGCGGCCGCCCGGCGCCGGCTCTGGCGCTCGATCAGCCGACGCAGGCTGAGCCGCCCGTCGCCGACGACCTCGGCGCGTCGCCGGATCGCGGCGGCAACCACACGGTAGTCGATGACGACCAGGCGCAGGTCCTCCCCCTCGACCATCTCCTCGACGAGCACCACCTCGTTCACCCGCCGGGCCCGGTCGGCCGCGGCGCGCAGTTCGTCGATCGTGCCGACCCCGACCGCGATGCCGCGTCCCTGTTCGCCACGGGCCGGCTTGACGACGACCCGCCGATGGGTCTCGAGGAACTTCCGCTCGAGCTCCGCATCGCCCGCGACGATCTGCGCCGGCACCCGGACGCCGGCCGCATCCACGATCCGCCGCGCCACCGCCTTGTCGTCGCAGATCGACATCGCCACCGCGGAAGTCAGCTCCGAGAGGCTCTCGCGACAGCGCACGCTGCGCCCGCCGTGGCTCAGGCGAAACATGCCGCCGGCCGCGTCGATCAGGTCGACCTGGATGCCGCGGCGCATCGCTTCGTCGATGATGATGCGCGCATAGGGATTGAGTTCGTCGCGCGGCCCGGCGCCGGTGTAGAGCCGCTCGTTGAAGGGATTCTTGCGCTTGATCGCGAACACCGGCACCCGCCGGAAGCCGAGTCGCTCGTACAGGGCGATCGCCGGCTCGTTGTCATGCATCACCGACAGGTCGAGATAGGCGCAGCCGCGCGCCTGGTAGTGCTCCGCGAGATGGCGCACGAGGGCATCGCCGATACCGGGATGGCGGGCCTGCGGATCGACCGCGAGGCACCACAGGGAACTGCCGCGGCTGGGATCGTCGAAGGCGTGGACATGGTCGACCCCCATCACCGTGCCGAGCACCTCGCCGCTGGCCGCGTCTTCGGCGACCAGCACGCCGAGCGCCCGGCTGTCGCGCCGGGACCAGAAGAATTCGGGCGACACCGGCACCATGCCGTGCAGCGCATAGATCCGGTTGACCGCCTCGGCGTCGGCCTCGGTGCCAAGGCGGCGCACGAAGAAGCCCGACGGCGCGGATTGGCCGCCGCGATACAGGCCGAGGTCGAGCCGGTAGGTATGCGAGGGGTCCAGGAAAAGCTCCTGGGGTGCGAGCGAGACCAGGACATGGGGATCGCTCACGTAGAAGGCGATGTCGCGCCGATCGGCCGCCTCGGCGCGCAGCACCTCGACGAGCTCGGCCGGGCTGTCGAAGGTCTGCGAGAACAACAGGCGCCCCCACCCGCAGTCGATGGCCGCTTCGGCGCGGCCCTGCGCCGACACCGGCACCGGGGCGTCGAGCCGGCCCTCGCCGGGCGGGGTCGCCATCGGCCCGTTTCGCTGCGACCACGCGGCGGGCTGGAGTCCAGGCTTGCGCTCTTCCATCAGGCGCCCCCTATGCCGTGCTTCTGCAGCCACAGCTCCAGCAAGGCCGCCTGCCAGAGTTCGGACCCCTGCAAGGGCGTGATGTGCGCGGCCGGGTCGGCGAACAGCCGGTCGAGGTAGTCGGCCCGGAACAGGCCGCGCTCGCGCGCGGCCGGCGCCTCGAGCGCGGCGCGCGCCATCTCGAGATAAGGACCCTGGAGATACTTCAGCGCCGGTACCGGGAAGTAGCCCTTCTTGCGGTCGATCACCTCGTGCGGCACGAGGCGGCGGGCAACATCCTTGAGCACGCCCTTGCCGCCATCGCGCAACTTGTGCCGGGGCGGAATCCGCGCGGCCAGCTCGACCAGCTCGTGGTCGAGGAAGGGCACCCGGGCTTCGAGGCCCCAGGCCATCGTCATGTTGTCGACCCGCTTGACCGGATCCTCGACGAGCATGACGGTGGAGTCGAGCCGCAGGGCCTTGTCGACGCCGCTCGCCGCTCCCGCCTGGGCGAAATGGGCGGTGACGAAGGCCAGCGCTTCGTCGCGCGAAGCCAGCCAGTCGGGCTGGAGATGCTCGCCCAGGCGAGCATGGCTGCGGTCGAAGAACACGCGGGCGTAGTCGGCGACCGGGTCGACCGAATCGAGCAGGGGCGGATACCAGTGGTAGCCGCCGAACACCTCGTCGGCGCCCTGCCCCGACTGCACCACCTTGACGTGGCGAGACACCTTCTGCGAGAGGAGGTAGAAGCCGATGTTGTCGTAGGACACCATCGGCTCGGACTGTGCCGCGATCATCGCCGGCAACGCATCGAGCAGTTCGCTCGAGGGGACGCGGATGCGATGGTGGTCGGTCGCGAATCGCTCGGCGATCAGGTCCGAGTACTGGAACTCGTCGCCCTGCTCGCCGTTGGCCGCCTCGAAGCCGATCGAGAAGGTCATCAGGCCCGACTGGCCGCCCTCGGCGAGCAGGGACACGATGACGCTCGAGTCGACCCCGCCCGAGAGCAGCACGCCGACCGGGACATCGGCCACCTGCCGCCGCTCGACCGCCCGACGCAGGGAGGCCAGCACCGCATCGGCCCACTCGGGGCCGGACCGGGCTTCATCGCCGGGCGAGCGTTCGAACACCGGCGCCCAGTAGCGGGTGTCGTGCTCGGTTCCGTCGGCCTCGTAGGTTCGCACCGTGGCCGGCGGCAGCTTGCGCACCCCCTCGAGGATCGTGCGCGGAGCGGGCACCACCGAATGGAAGCTCAGGTAGTGCTGCAGCGCGACCCGATCGATGCCGGTATCGACGCCACCGGCCGCCAGCAGCGCCGGCAGGGTCGAGGCGAAACGCAGGCGAGCACCGCGACGCGCGAGGTAAAGCGGCTTGATGCCGAAGCGGTCGCGCGCGAGGGTAAGCCGGTTCGAATCACGCTCATGGATCGCGAACGCGAACATCCCGTGCATCCGCTCGACGCAGGACGGCCCCCAGTGCGCGAAGGCCTTGAGGATCACTTCCGAATCACCGCTCGAGAAGAAGCGGTAGCCGGCCGCCTGCAGGGTCTCGCGCAGCTCGCGGTAGTTGTAGATGCAGCCGTTGAACACGATGCTCAGGCCGAGTTCGGGATCGTCCATCGGCTGGCGCGAGCGTTCCGACAGGTCGATGATCGAGAGGCGCCGATGGACCAGGCCAGTCGGGCCACGCACGATCGTGCCGCCCGCATCGGGGCCGCGCGGCTCGAGCGCGCGCGACATGGCGGCAAGCGCCGCAGGATCGGCCGGGTGGCCGTCGAAGTTGAGTTCACCGGCAATTCCACACACGGGGGCGTTGGGCTCCTTTTCCAGGCGGGCTGGATGAATGACAGCAATCAGGGGACCGGAATCGGTCGGTACGGACCCGAAGCGCAAGGACCGTGCCCGCAAATTCCGCGATCGCGTCGTGGGATCGGTCGCGATGACCGGTCATGGCGCGCGCAATCGGCCCTGGCAGCGCCATGTGGCGCGCCTGCACGACATACGGTGAATGCAAAGCCGTATCAGTCGTCGGCCTGCAAGGCCTCGCGCTGCATCAACAAGTAGGTGTTGTAGGCATTGCCGCGGTTCGCGGCCTCGAAGGCCGGCAGGTGCGAGAAACTCGACCAGTCGGTACGCCCGTAGACCTCCTCGAAGGTCTCGAGGTCCTCGACCGCGGCACCCATCGTCTTGCGCAGGTAACGCAGGTAACGCCGGGTGAGGTCGATATCGGCGGGCGCGTCGTCCGAATGCGGGCCATGGCCGACGATGACATGGCGCGGCGCGATCTCGGCAAGCCGGTCGAGCGCGGCCAGCCAGGCGCGTGAATCGGCATCGCCCACGAAGGGCACCCGCCCGGCGAACATGACGTCGCCCGCAAAGAGCACGGATTCCTGCTCGACCAGCAGCATGATGTCCTCCGCCGTATGCGCCGGCCCGGCCGGGAGGATGGTGAAGTCGATGCCGCCAAGGCTGAAGCGCGTGGTGTCCGCGAGGTAGCGGTCGGGCGCGAGGATGCGCGACTTCTCGTTGACCCAGGGCGACAGCGACTGTCGACGTTCGGCGAGCCGGGCCGCCGGCGCCTCGGTGGCGAGGTACTCGCGCACCTTCTCATGGGCCCAGATCTCGGCGCCCGCCGCCTTGAACGCCTGCGCCCCGTAGAAATGGTCGGAGTGGTAGTGACTGACGATGACCCGGCGCACCGGCTGGTCGGTGATCGCCCGGATCCGTTCGAGCAGCGCCGCGCCGAGCGCCGGTGTGCCGAGCGCATCGAAGACCACCACGCCCTCGTCGGTGACCACGAAACCGGCGTTCGAGTTGAAGCCTTCGTTCGCGCTCGAGACCATGCCGGCCTGGCCGCGCACATAGTAGACCCGGTCGGTGACGCGAATCGGTTCGATCGGCACGCTGACCGCTTCGTACTCCTCGCTGGCCGCCGCGGGGTCGGGCGACAGGCAGGCCAGCGCGAGCAGGCAGGCCAGGAGGGCCAGCGCTCGACGGCCCATCGGGGTCGGGATCATGCCGCAGCCCGGCCTCAGCCGAACTCGAGCAGATCGGCGATGGCGTCGATGCCCTTGCGTGCGCAGGCTTCGTCGAGTTCCCCGCTCGGCGCGCCCGACACCCCGATCCCGCCGACGATGCTGCCCGCGGCTTCCACCATGAGGCCGCCGCCGAGCACCACTACGCCGGGCAGGTGGCGAATGGCGCCGTTCGGCGTATCGGGCCCGGTCGCGCGCAGCAACTCGGTGGTCGCGCTCTTGAAGCTGATCGCGGTACGGGCCTTGGCCACCGCGGTCTCGGGCGTATGCATGCCGGCCAGCGGATCGCGCAGCATGACCAGGGGCAGGCCGGAGCGCTCGAGTACCGCCACCGCGATGGTCGCGCCCTGGCCGCGACACTCGGCGAGCGCCGCCTCGGCGGCAAGCTGCGCGGCCTCGAGCGTCAGTTGCCGGGTCGTCGAAAGCATCGGTGGATCGTCGGCCTGCGCGGCGCCCGCGAAGCCGAGGCTGGCCGCCGCCAGGAGAATCGGCAACATGCCTGGTCGCTTGATCATGGTCGTGCCTCCTTCAGGCCATGCCCGGATTGTCGTCGACGCCAACCAGCGTCGGAACGTTGAGCTGGCGCGGCGATATCCGGCGATGGGCGCCCAGCCAGGTCTCGACGACTTCCCAGATCGGCTCGCCACTGGCGCCTTCTGCAACCGGCGCCCAGCCGGCCACGCGATAGGTCTTGTCGGCATCGACCGGAACGCCAGCGATACGCATGTCGTCGATCCGTCGCCCCATCGACTCGTTCGGCCGGCAGGTGTAGCTCAGCCCGCCGACCCGCACCATGTCCCCGCCCTGCTGGTAGTAGGGATCGGGATTGAAGAGATTGTCGGCAACGTCCTCGAGCACCGTCTTGATGAAGGAGCCCTTCATCTCGGTGAGCGTGCTGTAGGGATAGGTGATCGCGGTCTGATCCATCAGGTGCTCACGGGTGATCGCCTGGCCCGGCAGCACCGTGGTGCCCCAGCGGAATCCCGGCGAGAACGCGACCTCGGCGTCCTTCACCTCCATGAGGGCATCGAGGATCAGCTGGTCGAAACTGCCATTGAAATTGCCACGGCGATAAAGCAGCGTGTCCGATACGGCGAGTTCTTCCTCGAGCTTGCCGCGGTACGGTGCGCGCACCCGGTCGATCAGGGCGCTCATCTCGGCATCGGCCGGCAGCAGGTTCGAGAACACCGGCAGCAGGCGGTATCTGTAATCGGCGATCCGGCCGCCCCGCACATCGAAATCGAGCACGCCGAGGAACTTGCCGTTCGAGCCGGCATTGGTGACCAGGGTCTTGCCGCCCGGATTCGCGACCAGCGTCGGTTGCGGTACGCCATCATGGGTGTGGCCACCGAGGATCGCGTCGATGCCCCGCACCCTCGAGGCCATCTTGAGGTCGACGTCCATGCCGTTGTGCGAGAGCACGACCACGACCTGCGCGCCCTTGCCGCGCGCCTCGTCGACGACCGCCTGCATCTCGGCGTCCCGGATGCCGAAGCTCCAGTCGGCGACCATGTAGCGCGGATTCGCGATCGGCGTGTAGGGAAAGGCCTGGCCGATCACGGCCACCGGTACGCCGTTGATCTCGCGAATCCGGTAGGCGTCGAACACCGGGTCCTCGAAGTCGATCGTGCGGACGTTCTGCGCCAGGAACTCGATGCGGCCGGCCAGCTCGTGCTCGACGATCTCGCGCACCCGGTCCATCCCGTGGGTGAACTCCCAGTGCGCGGTCATCATGTCGACGCCGAGCTGGCGGCAGGCCTCGACCATGTCCTGGCCGCGGGTCCATAGCGCGGTCGCCGAGCCCTGCCAGGTGTCCCCGCCATCGAGCAGCAAGGCGCCCGGCCGGCTCGCCTTGAGCATGCCGACCAGGCTGGCGAGGTGCGCAAAGCCGCCGACCTTGCCGTAGCGCCGCGCCGCCGCCTCGAAGTCGAGGTACGTGAACGCATGGGCCTGCGCCGAATCGGGACGCAGCCCGAAGTGCCGCAGCAGATGCTCGCCCACCAGGTGGGGTGGCCGGCCCCTGGCGTCGGCCAGGCCGAGGTTGACGCTCGGCTCCCGGAAATGGATCGGCAGGAGCTGGGCATGGCAGTCGGTGAAATGCAGCAGGCTGACGTTGCCAAAGCGCGGCAGGTCGTACATGGCCTTGCCGGCCGCTTCATCGGATGCCCGCGCCATCAGCGGCAGGCCGGCGGCCGCGCCGGCCGCCAGCATCCACAGGAACTCCCTTCTCGCCAATCCGCTCAACACCGCCCCCGCTGCGCCCGATCCACGCCGGGCATGCCCGTTACCCGCCTGCCTACTTGTTGACCGGCGATTCCGGATCGAGCAACAGCGCCATCACGTCCTTGAGCTGTTCCTCGGTCAGGATGCCGGCTGCGCCGAAGCGAGGCATCTGGTTGCAGGCCTTGAACGAATGCGGATTCCAGATCCGCGCCCAGGTGTACTTGACGACCTCGGGCGAATAGCCGCGCAGCTTGCCGTAATGCTGCAGGCTGGGCCCGATGTTGCCGAAGGAAACCTCGTGGGCGGCGAGCTGGTGGCAGGCGTAGCAGTTGCCGCCCGCCTCCGATCCCGCCTTGTCGTTGTACTGGAAGCCACGGCCGGACTGGGCGATCTTCTCGCCCTTCTTCCAGTCGCCGAGGAACTTGCCGTCGGCCGGATACTTCACCTCGGCAAGCGCCTTCTTCTGGATCCGCTCGCTGACTTTCGCCGGCAGTGCGCGCGCCTGGTACTTCGAGCATTCGCGCTGCAGGTCGGTCTGCTCGAGCCGGTCGAGCTTGGCCTGGCCGCGCTCCTTGAACGAGCTCTTCATCGAGGCGACCACGTCGGCGTCGGTGCTGCCGGCCGCCATGGCCGGCTGGGCGATCATGAATCCGGCGCCGATCGCGGCGGCGGCCAACAGCTTGATGTCGTTTTTCATCTGCCCGCTCCTTAGCGCTTGATCGCCGGGGAATCCATCGGCGCACCCTTGGCCTTGACGCCCAGGTAGGTGATCAGGTCGATCGATACCTGCGAACCGTAGACCATCTCCGGGAAGCGCTGCTGGCGAAAGCAGTCGTACATCCGCCACTGCATCGTTCGCATCGCGCCCTGCGATACCCGGTACGCCGGCCAGGTCGTGAACGCGCGCTGCGCCGATGCCTTCTCGGTGAGGTTCGGCAGGTCCTGCAGGCGAATCCGCTGGTCATCGACGCTGTGGCAGGAAGCGCAGGAGAAGTCGTACGGGCCGGCCCGGTAGAAGAAGCTCTTTTCGCCGCGCTCGTACGAGGCGATCTCCTCGGGATGCTTCTGCGGCAGGTTCACCGGCACGCCGCGCGATTCCTCGACCACGTAGGCCACCAGCGCTTCGAGCTCGGTCTGCGGCTGGCCGCCACCGGAGAAAGGCTTGGCCGCCAGGGCGCCGGCATCGCGCGCCTGCAGCGTGGCAATGCAATGCAGCAGGCGGGTTTCCGCATCCATGACGCGGCCGGTGTCGGCGAAGTACCGCGGCAACTCGGCGTAGGCGCCGGCGACCACGCCCGGGCCCTTGCCGAGGTCGCATTGCTCGAGCGAGGCGTCGCGCGGCCCCTGCTTCTTCTTCCAGATGGCTTCTCCCTTGGCGACCGTGAGGTCGGCCGGATTGCCGTCCTGGAGCATTTCCCGGTACTGGTCGATCCCTTTCTTGATTTCTTCTGCGCTCTGGGCGAACGCGTATTGCCCCCATACCAGGGACAACGCGCCGCCGATCGCCGCAGCGATCCACTTGTCACGTCGCATGTGATCGTCTCCCCCAAAAGATCATGTTGTCACGGCCGCGCGGGCGCCGCCGTTCACCCCCCGGGCGATGCGCCCGACGGTGTCGTACCGGGCGATGTCATCGCCGCGAACTACTTGATGACGGCCTCGTCGGTGCGAGTGTCGCCCTTGTTGTCGACCCAGGTCACGGCGATCTTGTCACCGGCCTTCGCGCCGGGCACGTTGAACTGCATGTACGGGTTCTTGGCGATGGCCGGACCCCAGTCCGCCTTCATCACCGGCTTGCCATTGAGTTCGGCCGTGACCTGGCTGATATGCCAGGCGGGAATCAGGTTGCCAGCCGAATCCTTGCGCTGGCCGGTTTCCATCTCATGCGCCATCAGCACCCGGACGTCGGCGACGTCACCGTTGAGCTTGGCGCGAATCTTCATTGGATCTGCCATTGTCTCTCTCTGTAGTCGGTGATCGGGGCCGGCTCAGCCGCCGCAGCCGCCGAGGGTTACCTTGATTTCCTTGCGCGCCATGTAGTACTTGCCGTCGGCCTTGACGACGGCAACCACATCGGAGCTCTGGCCCATCTTGATCCGCATGTTGACCTGCGGCTCGATGCCCATCACGTCGTAGGTTCCGGCGAGCGCATTGGGATTCTTCTCGACGAGCAGCGCGAGCATCTCGGTGTTGGGCAGCTTGCTGCCGACACCGACCGGCACGACCGCGCCGTTCTCGGCGATATCCGGCGCGTTGATCACGACGTCGGCCGATTCCGCGGCGCCCTCGGCGCCCAGCGCCTTCAGGGTCGCGGCGATGCCTTGCGTCTTGAAGGCCGCGGACACCTCCTGGGCGTTGGCCTGGCCGGGTCGCAACAGCCCGATCGAAACCAGCGCCGCATAAGCGCTGACCCCGCCGGCTGCCTGCAATGCGGTACGTCTGGTCTGGTTCATGGAGCCTCCTCGAGTGTCAGGACACAAGGCCGCTGGTGCCCGTATCCGCACCGGTCCGATCGGACCGGCTGGTTGAAATATCGTAAGTCAAAACTCGCGCGTTCGTATGGGTATCGGGCCTCGCGCCACCGCCCGTCGTGGCTCATCGGGGCGCCCCCTGGAGAATCCATTGCACGATCGCTCGAACGTCGGCATCGGCCACGCCCGGGTTCGGCGGCATCGGCACCTGGCCCCAGACGCCTTGCGAACCCTCCTTCACCGCCCTGGCCAACCGGTCGGCAGCCTCGGCCGAGTCGCCGTACGTCTGCGCGATCGCCTTGAATGCCGGGCCCACCAGGGTCTGCTCCGGCGCATGGCAGGCGAGGCAATTGTGCGCTTGCGCGAGCTTCGCCGGCGCGGCGGCGGCCGCACCTGCCTCGCTTCCCGCCGCCGTTCCGGTTCCCGGCGCCGCCGTGCCCGCATCGGCCGCCGCCAGCACGACCGTCCGCGCTTCCTCGAGCGTGCGCGGCGGATCGCGGGTCGTGTCGGCGCCGCGCACCGGCCCGACGATGCGATTTTGCAGCGCGAGATTGCCATGGGCATCGCGAGCGAAGCCCGGCAGCATCGAATGCACGTCCATCGCGGTGCCGCAATCCCGCATGCAGGCATCGCCCTGGACATCGGGCTTGCCCTCGACGTCCCACATCGCCCGGTGGAACACGGTCCCATCGCGATTGGGCAGCCGCGCCTGGACCTCCGCCATGTTCCGGTCCGACAGGACGAAGTCGTCGCCAACGATGTTGCCCATGTTCAGGATGTAGGCGACGACCGCGTAGACCTCGTCGACGGACAGGGATTTCGGCGCATTCCACGGCATCGCGCGGCGGGTGTAGTCCCAGAGCGTCGAGATCCGCGAGAGCTTCATCAGCGTGGTGCGTTGCGGCTCCGAGCCATCGGTGAGCGATGCGACCCGCCCGCGCGCGATGTCGGCATCGGTGGTACCGCCGACGATCGGGGTGAAGACCTCGTTGGATTCGCCGAAGACACCATGGCAGGACGCGCACTGCCCTTCCCAGATCTCCATGCCGTCGTCGACCGAGCCCGAACCGGGCGGCAGGCCCTTGAAGTCGGCCCGCACATCGATGTCCCAGGCGCGGACCTCGTCGGGCGTGGCCACGCGCCCCAGCGCGGCCCAGGGGGCCGGCGCGGACTGTGCCGACTGTGCGGACGGGGAGGCGAGCGCCGCGCCCTGCGCAGTAGACAACGCAAGTGCCAGCGCCAGCAGCCCGTGGATGCCTGCCGCGACTTTGCGAGGCGTCGATCGGCGCGCCATCAGTAGACCTGCACGTTGCCGACCTCGCCCGACGGCAGCAGCCGCCACGACTGGATCGCGTTGTTGTGATAGATCGAGCGGGTCCCCCGCACCGCCCGCAACTGGTTGATCTTCGGCTGGACATGGCCGGTCTCGTCGATCGCCCTGCTCTGGAGGATCGCCGGCGAGCCATCCCAGGTGAAATCGATGTTGAAGCGGGTCAGCGCCTTCGGCAGCACCGGCGACTCGAGCCGCGCGGTACGCCAGTTGCGCCCGCCATCGGTCGAGACGTCGACCCGCTTGATCCGCCCGCGGCCCGACCACGCGAGGCCGGTCAGGTTGTAGTAGCCATGGTCGAGCAGGGTCTGCCCCCCCGAGGGCGAGGTGATGACCGACTTGACCTCCTGGATCGACGTGAACTGGCGCAGCATGCCGTCGGGCATCATGTCGACGTAGTGGAGCACTTCGTCCTTGGTGTCCCAGGGCTGGTCGCCGACCTCGATGCGACGCAGGTACTTCACCCAGGACACGCCCTGCACCCCCGGCACCACGAGTCGCAGCGGGTAGCCGTTCTCGGGTCGCAGCATCTCGCCGTTCATGGCCCAGGCGACCATGACGTCGTCGAGCGCCGCCTTCATGGAGATCGTGCGGGTCATCGACGAACCGTCGGCCCCTTCCGCGAGGACATAGCGATCCTCGCCCGTGCCCGTGCCGATATCGGCGCCGCAGGCATCGAGCAGGGTCGAGAGCAGCACCCCGGTGTACTCGCAGCACGACAGCATGCCGTGGGTGTACTGCACCGTCGGTACAGCGACGCCGCCCCACTCCATGCCGGAGTTCGCACCGCATTCGATGAAGTGGATGCGCGAGGTGGCCGGCATGCGCATCAGCTCGTCCATGGTGTAGACGCGCGGCGCCTTCACCAGGCCGTTGATCATCAGCCGGTGCTGGCTCGGGTCGATGTCCCACCAGCCCTGGTGATGGCGTTCGAAGTGCAGCCCGCTCGGCGTGATGATGCCGAACAGGCCCTGCAGGGGGGTGAAGCTGACCGATGCCGCCGACACCCGGGTCAGGCCCGGGCTCTCGCGCCGCTGCAGGTTGGCTTCCCACGTCGACGGCTGGCCGTAGCCGCGCGCCGCCACCGGCTGGCCGAGCCCGGTCGAGTGCGCGGGCAACTCGAGGATCTGCTTCTCGCCTTTCGGGGTCGCCGCAGCCGCACGGCCTGCCACGGCGGCGCCCGCGCCCATCGCGAGCGCCTTGCCCATGAAGGCGCGTCGCGCCGTGCCGGCCGCGCGCAGCTGGTCGGCCGACAGGTGGCCTTCGGGAGCCGGCACGAGCCGGCCCGGCGCCTGGGCGCGTTCAGGCATGTCCAGGCACCTCAGGCATCGTTGCGCTCCACCAGTCCGAGTCCATCACGCAGCCGGGCGTCGGCTTCGGTCCGCTCGCTCGAGCCGAGTTCGCGCGCCAGCGCGATCAGGTCCGATTGCTCGGCGAGGTCGGATTCGAGCCGGCCGGCGATATGGACGCAGACCCCGCGGCAGATCGCGACCAGGGCCTCGTCGCCGACGCCGTAGTAGGTGAAGTTGCCTTCCTTGCGACGGGTCAGTGCGCCAGCCCGGTACATCGAACCGAGGTGCCTCGAGATGTTGGTCTGGGTCGACCCGGTTTCGGCGACGATCTGGGAAACCGTCTTTTCCTGCTGGCAGATGCTGTGGACGATGCGGATGCGCATCGGCTCGGAGAGCAATGCGAAATAGTCCGCGACCGCGCTGAAGACCCGACTGAGGTCGTCCATGTCGTCCTCCGGCGGGTCGCTCTTCGAGTTGCCCTTTCGGTTCGCGGCTGGGGGAGCCCGGCGAACCCGCCTTGTGATGATGTCGATGCTGCGCTGCTTATCGGACAGACAATATGCATGGATGCGCATATAGTCAAGAAATCGATCCGCGTAGAATCCGCAGCCGTGTCGACCCACACCCCCAACCCTGGTCCGCTCCCCTCGCCGATACGCAGGCGTGTCGTCGCGAGCGCCCTGCTCGCGGCCCTGGCCGGTCTCGATGCACTGGCCGGCCGCAAGCCCGCGACAGCGGCCGGGCCGGCGCCCGATGCCGTGCTGGGCGGCGCCGCCGAGTACGCCCGCGAACGGCGCATCGCGATCGAACGCGGCCAGGCCCTGGTGCTGTTCTTCTCGCTGGCCGGCTGCGTGTTCTGCGAAGCGCTGCGCGCCGACCAGCTACGCCATGTGCATCGCGAGCGCGAGCGGCTCGGCATCCGGCTGGTCGAACTGCGCATGGACGACGACCGACCCATCCCGGGAATCGAACCGCCGCGCTCGCCAAGGCAGATCGCCAGCGCCTTCGGGGTGCGGGTCTCACCGACGGTGCTGTTCGTCGACGGCGAGCGCGAAGTCGCCGAACGGCTCGTCGGCTATTCGAGCCCGGACTTCTACGGCGCCTATCTCGATGCGCGCATCGCGCTATCGCACGACAGTGCCGGCGGGCAGCGCCCGCCAGCTCGATAGGGCATTGCGTTCCACCATATGAGGCTCAGTGGAAGTGCGAGGAGCCCGGCTCGACATCAGCCGGCATCTCGGCGTGGACGACCTCGCCGTTCTCGTTGGGAAAGAGCGGCGCGCCGCAGTCCTCGCAGTACTCGGACTCGATCAGGTCCGGCCAGAGGCGCTGCTCGTTGACGCCCGCATCGCGCAGGATCTCGCGAATCCGCTCGAGCGGCGACGGTTCGTCGTCCTCGGATTCGGCGCCGAACAGGGGCCAGACGATGCCGTGGGCGATCTCGTCGCCGTCCGGATCGATCGACAGGCCGATCCGGTACTCGTCGACCTGGTCGTCGCCGAACGGCGCGACCACCGCCCGGATCTCGCCCGGCTCGATCGCGAGCGCATGGCTGAGGTAATGCACCCCGGCCCGGATCGCGTTGGGCCGTACCCGGCGATCGGATTCGCGCAGGTTGATGTGGTAGGCGTCGGGCAGCAGGCATTCGAAGCCGCAGCCCGGCAGCAGCGGCTCGATCACCGGCCGGGCCTGCGCGACCCAGTGCTCGAGGCACTGCACCCGGGTCGCATGGTCGTCGCTGTCGAGTTCCTGCCAGCGAAAGCCCGGCTCACCCAGCGGCACCGCCAGCGCGCCGATCAGGAAACGCGAATCGGCGAGCATGTCGGCCGTCTCGGGCAGGCCCGAGACATCGACCCGGTTCTGGCGTCCCAGCAGGGCGGCCTCGCCGAGCCGGCGCGTCATCTTGCGCAGTTCGGCATAGTCCCGGGGCAATTCGTCGAGACTGTAGAGATGCGGCATGAGGAACAGGCGGCTGGCGCGGGCGAGCACATGCGCCTGCCAGTGGGCCGCGATCGCGCTCACCGCGTCCGGCGGCAGCGCGCCCGACGGAATCCGGAAACGCGTCCAGGCGATCAGGGGCGCCGACACCAGCAGGATCTGCCAGGGCTGGCCTTCATGCTCGATGACGATGCTCTCGGCCGACTCCTCGACCGCCTCGACCATGGCGCCATAGGCTTCGCCGTCGGTCTGCTGCAGGCGATCGAGGGCGTTGTACAGCGACTGCTGGTGACCGCTCTCGAGCAGGCGCTCGATCCGGTCGGCAAGCTGGCGCTCCCAGTAGCGATCCTCCACCCGGCTGCCGGAATTGGCCAGCCCGAGCGCCGACGACACCAGGCGCTCGGCGTCGGGCGACAGATGGCTCTTGCGTTCACGGCGCGAACGGGCGATACGGGTTTCTTTCATCATGGGATCCTGACGCGATCCGCGAAGTGTAGCAATCATTGACCATGCCCCAGCCACCCCCGATTCGATGACCGATCCACTCGCACGAATACCCCCCGGAACCGCCCCGGCGCCGACCCGCCATGGCGCCCTGCCCGCCACGGGCCGGGTGCGGGCCCGCCGACTCGCCCACCGACTCCCCGGCCTGCTGGCCGTGCTCGCGCTCGGCGCCTGCGGCGGCGGTGGCGGTGGCGGCTCGCCAGCGGCGCCCGCCGAACTGGAACCCCCTTCGGCCGGCTTCCTGGTGTCCTACCTGTACGACTGGTACTACTGGGCCGACCGCTTGCCGCCCATGCCAGCGGCCGGCGCCTATCCCGACGCCAACGCAGCGCTCGCCGCGCTCAAGGTCGCCGAGGACCGCTACAGCTACATCGAACCGGCCGCCAGCTACGACGCCTTCTTCGACCAGGGCCGCAGCCTCGGCTTCGGCATCACCTACCAGATCGAGGCCGATGCGCTGGCGCTGCGCCTGGTGCAGCCCCGCTCGCCCGCCCATGCCGCCGGCCTGCGCCGCGGCGACCGGATCGTCGCCATCGACGGCCGGCCGATTGCCGATCTCCTCGCTGCCAACGCGCTCGACGCGGCCTTCGGCCCGACCGAAGTCGGCGCCGGCCTCGAATTCACGGTTCGCCGCGACGGCCAGTTGCTGCCCATCGCCGCGGCCAGGAACTGGTACGACCTCGACTACGTGATCGCGCCCGGCATCCACGAGGCGGGCGCACGCAAGGTCGGCTACGTCAATTTCTATTCCTTCGGCCGGCTCGGCGTCGCGCCCTGGCAGGCGGCGCTCGACCAGCTGCTCGCCGATGGCGCCCAGGACCTCGTCGTCGACCTGCGCGAAAACGGCGGTGGCCTGGTGGCTGTCGCCGCCGAAGTCGGGTCGGCGCTCGGGTCGGGCAACCTCGCGGGCCGGACCATGGGCCGGCTGGAGTTCAATCGGGCGCATGCGAACTCGAATCGGGCGTTCGGCTTCGGCAATGACCCGCGGGACGGCCGCTTCGAGCGCATCGTCTGGCTCACCGGCCCGCGAACCTGCTCCGCCTCGGAGATCCTGATCGCGGGCCTTGCCCCCTGGCGCTCGGCGACGCGGATCGGTTCGACGACCTGCGGCAAGCCGGTGGGATTCACCCCGCCCAGCCACGACGGCTGGGTCTTCTCGGTGGTGAGCTTCACCACCCGCAACGCCCTGGGCGAAGGCGACTACTACGACGGCCTCACCCCCGATTGCGGAGTACCGGATCCGGTCGCGGGCGAATTCGGTGCGCCCGACGAGCCCCTGCTCGCCGCTGCACTGGCCTGGCTTGCCGACGGGCAGTGCCCGGCGCCGGCCAGCGGCAAGTCCCTGCGCCCGGCGCCGCGCTTCGACGACTCGCTGCGTGGGCTCTCGACCCTGACGGGCTTGCGCTGAGATGAATCAGCTGGCGATGGCCGGCGCAGGGCCGGCCGGGCCGGTCGCCTCGGCCCGCAAGGCGGTCCAGATGGCCGGCTTGCCCGGCCGCTCCATGTCGGCGAGCAGCGCTTCATGGGCGGCGAGTTCGTCGGCACTGGCGCGCAGCACCTGCAGCGGCCCCGAGGGTGGCCAGTCGAGGTTGCTGGCGGCCGCGATCTTGCCTTCGTCGCCGAACATCGCGAACGACTCCTGCCCCATGGTCATCCGGAGATAGACCTCGGCGAGCAGTTCGGCATCGAGCAAGGCGCCGTGCAGGGCGCGATGCTCGTTCGACACATCGAAGACGCCGCACAACACGTCGAGCGAATTGCGCTGTCCCGGACGCATCTCGCGCGCCATCGCGAGCGTGTCGACCACCCCAGCGCAATGCGTGCGGAAAGACTCGCGCCCGAGCCGGGCCATCTCGGCATCGAGGAAACCGATGTCGAAGGGCGCATTGTGGATCAGGACCTCGGCGCCGGCGACGAACCCGAGCAGGCGATCGAGCACCGCGGCGAACTTCGGCTCGCCGGTCAGGCGCTCCCGGCTCAGGCCGTGGACCTTCTCGGCGCCCGCATCGATGTCCCGCTCGGGATCGAGATAGGTATGGAAAGTCCGGCCGGTCCGGCGGCGGCCCTGGAGCTCGACCAGGCCGATCTCCACGATGCGATGCCCCTCTTCGGGGGCCAGGCCGGTGGTCTCGGTGTCGAGGACGATCTGGCGCAAATTCATACGGCGGATTCTAGCGCCTCGCGATGGTCCACGATCGGTTCGCGATGGCGTCGGGTGAAGAGCATGTACACCGAGGGCACCACGAACAGGGTGAGGATCGTGCCGAGGCTCATGCCGCCCACCACGACCAGCCCGATCTGCTGGCGGCTCTCGGCGCCGGCGCCGGTCGCCAGCGCCAGCGGCACCGCGCCGAGCACCATGGCGCCGGTGGTCATCAGGATCGGGCGCAGCCGCAGGCAGGCGGCTTCGACCACCGCCTCGCGGATCGGCTTGCCCTGGTCGCGCAGCTGGTTGGCGAACTCGACGATCAGGATGCCGTGCTTGGTGATCAGCCCGATCAGGGTGATCAGCCCGATCTTGCTGTAGACGTTGATCGTTCCTCCGCCGGCCTCGAGCAGCAACAGGCCGCCGACCATCGACAGGGGCACCGTCGAGATGATGATGAGCGGATCGACGAAGCTTTCGAACTGCGCCGCGAGGACGAGGTAGATGAACAGGATCGCCAGCACCAGGGTCAGCATCTGCGACGACGAGGACTGGAAGAACTCGCGCGACTGGCCATCCCAGTCGACCACGAAGCCCTGTGGCAGGAGTCGCTCGGCGGCCGCCTGCGCATAGGCGAGCGCCTCGCCCTGCGAGGTGCCGGGCCCGAGGTTGGCGGTGATTGCCATCGCCCGGCGCTGCGAGAAGTGGTTGAGCTCCTTCGGCCCGACCGTCTCCTCGGCGCGCAGCAACGAGGACAGCGGCAGCAAGGTGCCCTCGCGCCCCGCCACCAGGATGTCGGAGATGTCGTCGGGCGAGCTGCGCCCGGCCGGGTCGAGCTGGACGATCACCTCGAACTGCTCGCCGTCCTTGCGAAACCGGGTGACGCGCCGCCCGCCGAGCGATGTTTCGAGGACCCGGCCGATGTTCTCCATCGAGACGCCGGCGTCCGCGGCCCGGTCGCGATCGATCCACAGGCGCAGTTCCGGCTTGTCGAGCCGCAGGTCGGTATCGACCCCCTGCAGGCCCGGCCAGGCCCGCAGGTCGGCGAGCAGCGGCTCGGCGCCGGCCTGGAGCGTCTCGTACGTGTCGGAGGTGATGACCACCATGCTGAAGGGCCGCGAGCGAAAGGGCTGGCCGAGCGACGGTGGCGCAAGCGCATAGGCCTGCACCCCCGGGATGGCGAGCAACGCCGGCAGGAACTCCGCGAGCATCTCCGGCACCTTGCGGTCGCGGTCCTTCCAGTCGGCCATCCGCAGGGAGGCAACGCCCCGCTCGACCGTCGGGTTGCCGGCGACCACGAAGATCCGGTCGACCTCGGGTATCTCGCCGGCGATGCGCTCGATGCGCTGGGCGTACTCGCTGGTGTACTGGATCGACGAGCCTTCCGGCGCGCTGAAGTTGGCGAGCATCACCCCGCGGTCCTCGAGCGGCGCGAGCTCGGCCTTCATGTTGGTCCACAACAGGGCGGTGGCGATGAAGCAGCCGACCACGCCCAACGCCACCAGCCAGCGCACCGCGAGCACCGCCGACAAGGCCTTGCGGTAGCCGGCGGTGACCCGCCGCAGGGCCGACTCGATGACGCGCGAGAGCAGCCCAGGCTTTTCCTCGTGGCGCAACAGCCGGGAGCACATCATCGGGGTCAGGGTCAGGGCGATGAAGCCCGACACCAGCACCGCCCCGGCCAGGGTCAGCGAGAACTCGATCAGCAGGCGGCCGGTTCGCCCCGGGGTGAACGCCTGCGGCGCATACACCGCCGCCAGCGTGAGGGTCATGGCGATCACCGCGAAGGCGACCTCCGAGATCCCCTTGTGGGCCGCGACGACCGGCTTCATGCCTTCCTCGATATGCCGGTGGACGTTCTCGAGGACCACGATCGCGTCGTCGACCACCAGGCCGATGGCGAGCACCAGCGCGAGCAGGGTCAGGGTGTTGATCGAGAAGCCCGCGACCAGCATCAGGGCGAAGGTCGTGATGAGTGCGATCGGGATCGTCACCAGCGGGATGATCGAGGCCCGGATGGTGCCGAGGAACAGGAAGATGACCAGCGCGACCAGGATCGCCGCCTCGCCGATGGTGAAGAACACCGCCTCGATCGAGCGCTCGATGAAGAGCGAGGAATCGTGCGAGATGGTGAGCTTGAGCCCGTCGGGAAGATCGCGCTCGATGTTCGGTATCTCCTCGCGCAAGGCCGCGGAGAGGATCAGGGGATTCGCCGTGGCCTGCTTGATGATGCCCATGGCAACCGTGTTGCGGCCATTGAAGCGCACCACCGTGCGCTCGTTCTCCGGGCCGACCTCGACCCGGGCCACGTCGCGCAGCCGGACCGGATAGCCCAGCTCGGTCTTGAGCACCATGTTCTCGAAGTCGGCGACCGTGCGCAGGTCGGTGCGCGAGATCACGTTGAACTCGCGCATCGTGCTCTCGATGCGCCCGGCCGGGACCTCGATGTTCTGCGAGCGCAGGGCCTGCTCGACATCGAGCGGGGTCAGGCCGAAGGCGCCGAGCTGGTTCTTGTCGAGCCAGATCCGCATCGCGTACTTGCGCTCGCCGTAGATGCGCACATCGGCCGCGCCGGGCAAGGTCTGCAGGCGTGGCTTGACCAGGCGGTTGGCGATGTCGGAGACCTCGAGCGCCGACATGTTGTCGCTCGAGAACGCCATCCAGACCACCGGATTGGCATCGGCCTCGACCTTCGCCACCACCGGCTCGATGACATCGTCGGGCAGCTTCTGGCGGGCGCGGGCGACCCGGTCGCGAACGTCGGCGGCGGCGCCATCGGGGTCGCGCTCGAGCCGGAAGCGAACGGTGATCTGGCTGAGCTCGGCCCGGGAGATCGAGGTCAGGACATCGACCCCCTCGATGCCGGCGATCGAGTCCTCGAGCGGTTTGCTCACCTGCGACTCGATGATCTCGGCCGACGCGCCGAGGTATTCGGTGCGCACCGTGACGACCGGCTCGTCGATCTGCGGATACTCGCGAACCTGCAGCCGCTCGAAGCTCACCGCGCCGACCAGCATCATGATGACCGCGAGCACCGTCGCGAACACCGGACGCTGGATACAGATATGGGACAGTCGCATCGAACGGCCCCGACGGACTCAGCGGGCCAATGCCGCCGGAGCCGGCGCGGGAACGATCGGGTTGATCCGCGGCCGCTCGCCGCGCAGCTTGAGGTGGCCGGCCACGACGACGCGATCACCGGCGACCAGGCCCGAGACGACCTCGACCACGCCGGCGGTGCGACGACCGGTCCGGACCGCGACCCGGCGGGCATGCTCGCCATCGACCAGGAACACATGGGATTCGTCGGCGCCGACCACCAGCGCCTCTTCGGGGATCACCACCGCATTGGGCGATTCGCCGGTGACGAGCCGCGCCCGCACGAACATGCCGGTGCGCAGCTTGGTGTCATTGGTCTCGAGTCGCCCGCGAACGAGCAGCGCGCGGCCGCCGGCATCGACCTGCGCATCGATGGCGACCAGCCGGGCGCGCAGGCTGGCCCCCGGATAGGCATCGAGCGTGAGCAGGATCGCCTGGCCGGGTTCGATGGCGCCGAGGAAGCGTTCGGGCAATCGCAGGTCGACCTGCATCGACGAAAGATCCTCGATCAGGACGAGGTCGGCGCCGACGTCGACGTAGTCGCCCACGCTCACCTTGCGCAGGCCCAGCACCCCATCGAAAGGCGCCTTGAGCCGGGTCTTGCTCATGCGGGCCTGGGCGACCTTGAGCTTCGCCTCGAGCACCCGCATCGAGGACTCGGCCTCGTCGAGCGAACGGGCGCTGACGAAGCGCTGGTTCGCGAGCTCGCGCGTGCGCCGGACATTGGACCGGGCCAGGTCGAGTTCGGCCCGGGCCTGCTCGACTTCGGCGCCGATCACGGTGGCGTCGAGCTCGAAGAGCATGTCGCCGGCGCGCACCGTCTGGCCGTCGCGGAAATGGATCTTGTCGATGCGCCCGGCGATCTCGGGCTTGAGCATCACGGATTCGACCGCGCGCAGGGTGCCGACCGCCGAGATCTCCTCGCGGATCAGGCGATGGCGAGCCGAGGCGATCTCGACATCGATGGCCGCCTCGAGGGGAGCGATCGAGGATTGCTGCGCCGGCGCCACGGTGCGGGCCTGGGCCCACGGCCGCGCCGACACCAGCAGCGCCGCGATGGCGAGGGCGGCAATTGCCCCGATGGGGATCCAGCGCGAACGAGGGTGGCTATTCATGGACGAACAAGCTGAAAAATCCACGGTAGCATAGCTTTTCGCCGCAATTGCCGACACGTTGGATTTCACCGATCAACGGCATGATCGCCCGGCAATACCGCGCTTCGACCTCCTGCCCCGCCCCGGCGCCCGCGCGGAGGGGTCGAAGGGAAGGGTCGCCCGCGCGGACGGGCTCAGGCAAGGCGATCGGCCAGCCAGGCGCCGATCGCCGCGATCTCCTCGGCGCAGACTTCGTGGCCCATCGGGTAGTCGTGCCAGGCGAGCGGATAGCCGGCATCGAGCAGCACGTCCCGCGAGCCCAGCGCCCGTTCGGCCGCGATCATCTGGTCGTGGTGGCCGTGCGCCATGAAGATCGGTATGGCGCGGTTCGCCCCGGACGCCTCGCCCGCCAGCGAATCGGCCAGCGCCAGGAAGGTCGACAGGGCGAGGATCCCCGCCAGCGGCCGCGGATATCGCAGGCCGGCATGCAGGGCGATCACCCCACCCTGGGAAAAACCGGCCAGCACGATCCGGGCGGAGTCGATGCCGCGCCCGATCTCGCGCTCGATGAGCGCATCGAGCGTCCGGCCCGCGGCCCGGATCCCGGCCTCGTCGATGTTCCTGCCGCCGAGGTCGCGGATGTCGAACCAGGCCCGCATCGGCATGCCACCGTTGATCGTGACCGGGCGCACCGGCGCGTTCGGGAACACGAAGCGGATTCCCGGCCCGGCATCGAGCCCGAGCATCGGGACGACCGGCACGAAATCGTTGGCGTCGGCGCCCAGGCCGTGCAGCCAGATGACCGCCGCGCCCGGCGTCCCGCCGACCTCGAGCTCGATGGTGTCGAATTCATCGGCCATGTCAGTCGTCCTCCTTCAGGCGCTCGCCGCCGCCCGGGCCTCGTCGACCCCGCGGTTCGCGAGGGCATCGGCCGCCTCGTTGCCGGGATGCCCCGAGTGCCCCCGCACCCAGCGCCACTGGATCCGGTGGCGGGCCTGGAGCTCGTCGAGTTCGACCCAGAGGTCGGCGTTCTTGACCGGCTTGCGGTCCGCCGTCTTCCAGCCGCGCGCCTTCCAGCCACGCAACCACTCGGTAATGCCCTTCTGGACGTACTGGGAATCGGTGTGGATGACGAGTTCGCTCGGCCCGCGCAGCGACTCGAGCGCCCGGATGACCGCGAGCAGTTCCATCCGGTTGTTGGTCGTGTGAGCCTCGCCCCCGAACAACTCCTTGCGGTGCTCGCCGCTCACCATCAGGGCGCCCCAGCCGCCGATGCCGGGATTGCCCTTGCAGGCGCCGTCCGTGTAGATGTCAATGATCGCCATGGTGTCCGGGAGCTTGCCAGCGCAAGGGCTTTTCGTTATGAAGTAGGGATTCGACTCGTTACGGACCCGATTCTAGCCGACCGCAGGGAGGAGCCTCTTGCTTGAGAAGCAGCTTTCCAAGTATCTCGGCCAGTTGCGCGAACGCAGCCCGATCCCACTGCGCATCCGGCTATGGAACGGCACGCCGGTCGACCTCGGCGACGAACCCAAGGTCACCGTGTCCTTGCGCGACATGGCGGCGGCGCGGCGCCTGATCAACCCCAGCCTCGATTCGCTCGGGACGGCCTTCGTCGAGGGCGAGCTCGACATCGAAGGCAATATCCGGGACGTCATCGCGGTGGCAACCGCCCTGGCCGACGATGCCGACGATCGCCGCGGGCTCGGCTCCCTGCCCGACTGGCTGGCCAAGCACACCCGCAGCACCGACAAGAAGGCCATCGAGTACCACTACGACGTCTCGAACGACTTCTACTCGCGCTGGCTCGACCCGGCCATGGTTTATTCATGCGCCTATTTCCCGCGAGGCGACGAATCACTCGCCGAGGCGCAGCAGGCCAAGCTCGACCATGTCTGCCGCAAGCTGCGGCTGCGCCCGGGCATGAAGCTGCTCGACATCGGCTGCGGCTGGGGCGCCATGGCGATCCACGCAGCCCGGCACTATGGCGCCCGGGTACTGGGCGTGACCCTGTCGAAGAACCAGTTCGAACTCGCCCGCGTCCGGGTGCTCGAGGCCGGCCTGCAGGACGCGGTCGAGATCCAGCTCACCGACTACCGCGACATCCCGGGATCCGAGGTCTACGACCGGATCAGTTCGATCGGCATGCTCGAGCATGTCGGCCTGAAGAACCTGCCCGAGTACTTCGGGATCGTCCATCGCCTGCTCAAGCCGGGTGGCCTGACCCTGCAACACGGCATCACCTCGGCCGATGTCGACGATCGCAGCGTCGGCCTGGGCGCTGGCGACTTCATCGCGAGATACGTTTTCCCCGACGGCGAGCTGCCCCACGTCTCGCGGGCGATCGCCGACATCTCGCGCACCGGCCTGGAGCTCGCCGATGCGGAGTCGCTGCGGCGGCATTACGCGCGGACCCTCGGCTTATGGTCGGATGCGCTCGAGGCGCAGCTGCCGGAACTCACCAAACTGGCGGGCGACCGGCGGATGCGCATCTGGCGCGTCTACCTCGCCGGCTGCGCGCACGCCTTCGCCCAGGGCTGGGTCAACATCTACCAGCTGCTGGCGGCGCGCCCGACGTCCGGCCCCGGTGGTCTCGAGATCGACCTGCCGATGTCCCGGGCCGATCTCTACGCCGACTGATCGTCCGAGCGGCGGCGCGGGACGGTGGAGGTCTCGCGCGGCCCGAACTGCGGCGAAGCGACCGCCACCGCCCGGGCGCTGCGGCGCGCCGGCTTCCAGGCCGGCCCGACCAGCCGCATCGCCCGCACCCGCTTGACCGCGCTGATGCTGTAGAGCGCACCGCAGATCGGCCACCAGCGATCGCCGGCCGCTTCCATGAAGCGGGTTCGCTCCAGCCAGCGATCGCTGCGACATGGCGGGCGGTAGCACCCGTAGCGACCGCGCTCGAACTCGAAGCTGAGCAGCTTGAACCAGTCGCGCAGCCGCGGCAACGCGATCATCTGGCTCTCGCGCGGCAGGAATGGCCGCAACAACCGGGAGGGAACCGCGCTGCGGATTCCCCACAGGCTGATCGGGTTGAAGCCGGTGACCACCACCCGACCCTCCGGCCGCAGGACCCGGTCGACCTCGCGCAGGAGTTGGTGGGGATCGCTCGAGAACTCCAGCACATGCGGCAGGGTGACCAGGTCGACCGACTGGTCCCGGAACGGGAGTTCGCCGTTGTCCTCGAGCAGCAGGGACTGCGTGACCGCCGCCCCGGCGGCCGCGGCATCGGCGCGGGTCAGGCCGTAGAGGCGGCTCGGTATGCGGTTGTTGCGCAGGGTGTCGAGCTCGGGCAGTGAGAGTTGCAGCGCAACATAGCCGAACAGGTCCGCGACTGCCCGGTCGTAGCAGGCCTGCTCCCACGCCAGCACGTAACGCCCGGCGGGGGCGGCGAGCCATTCGCGCCAGGGCTGCAGTCCTATAATGGATGCACCTGGTTCGCCATCGGAGGCTTGGTTCGCGCTCATGTCCAGATCGTCCGAGTCCTTTCGCTTCGTACCCGCCCCGCACCCGAGAATCCGGCCGGTGCCGGCCTTTCGCGACAACTACCTGTGGCTGGTCGTCGATGCGACGGGCACCCGGGCAGCGGTCGTCGACCCGGGTGACGCCAGCGCGATCGAACGCGCCCTCGCGGCTGCATCGTTGTCCCTGGATGCGATTCTACTCACCCATCACCATGCCGATCACACCGGCGGCGTCGCCGCCCTGGTGGCCCGCTGGGGCTGCCCGGTCCACGGGCCGCGCGCCGAGCCGATCGACGGCATCGACCATCCCCTCGACGATGGCGACCGTCTCGCACTGCCCGCCTTCGACATCGATTTCGAGGTGATCGCGGTCCCCGGCCATACCCGGGGCCATATCGCGTATTTCGGCAAGCGGCTCGGGCAGGACGATCCGCGCGGGGTACTGTTCTGCGGCGACACGCTGTTCGCCGCCGGTTGCGGCCGGCTCTTCGAGGGCACACCGGCGCAGATGCATCGCTCGCTCGGCCGGCTCGCGGCGCTGCCCCCCGACACCCTGGTGTACTGCGCCCACGAGTACACCCTCGCCAACCTTGCCTTCGCGAGCGCCGCCGAGCCGGGCTCGAGCGCGCTCGCCGCCCGGCTGGCCGAAGCCCGGGCGCTGCGCGAGCGCGATATCCCGACGGTGCCCTCGGCGATCGGGATCGAACGCGAGACCAACCCCTTCCTGCGCACCGCCAGCCCGGCGGTCATCGCCCGGCTCGCCGAGCGCGGCATCGGCGCCGAGGCCGCGCCCGCCGAGCGCTTTGCCGCCCTGCGCGCCTGGAAGGACGAGTTCTAGGCGCGCAGCGCGAACGCCGCGCGCTGGCGCGCCATGGGCTGCACCAGCGACAGGAGACGACAGGCGCCCATGCGAGGCAACGCATGCCGCGCGCCCGACGGGTGGAATCGTCCGTCGATCGCTCCCGTATCCCGCTTGACCCCCGATTTACGATTGCATACGATCTTGCCGGCCGACACGCGCGTTGCCGGCGCGTGCCGTGCTCCGGGTATCGAATCGCCCGGGCGCCTCTGCCGACCCGCCTGATCGAGCCCGGATGACGCCGTTGCCAAGTCGCTGCCCACCCCCATTACACGACAGCCAGCCCACCGGCCTCCCCCTTGCCGCATCCGCAGGCATCGCCTCGTGGTCGCTTGCGCGCCTCGCCCGCATGACGCGCATTCCGCTGGCCTGCGCACTGCTCGCGCTCGGCGCCTGCGGCACGATCGCACCCCAGGCAACCGACGCCGGCGCCCCGGTGTCCAGCCGGACGGACACCAGCGCGACCGGCACTGCCGGCGACAACGCCGCCGTGACGCCCGCCGAGGCCGGGCTCGAACCCGTCGAGACCGCGCTGCTGCCCGACGGCACCGTCCCCGAGGGCGCGCTTGCCGACACCGGCACCACGATCGCGGGCGGCGCGGACACCGTCCACGTCGAAGAAGCCAATGCGCTCGAACCGGTCGGCAACCTCTGGGACCGCATCCGCGCCGGCTTCGCGATGCCGGACCTCGAGTCCAGTCTCGTCGCCACCCATGAGCGGCGCCTGCTGGCGAACCCCGACTACCTCGAGCGGATGATCGAGCGCAGCCGGCCGTACCTCTTCCACATCGTCGACGAAGTCGAGAAGCGCGGCCTGCCCACCGAACTCGCCCTGCTGCCCTTCATCGAAAGCGCGATGAACCCGGGCGCGACCTCGCATGCCAAGGCCGCCGGTCTCTGGCAGTTCATTCCCTCGACCGGCCGGGCCTACGACCTCAAGCAGAACTGGTGGGTCGACAATCGCCGCGACGTCGTCCAGTCGACGCGCGCCGCCCTCGACTATCTCGAATACATCCACGGGCTCAACGACAACGACTGGTTCCTCGCGCTGGCCTCCTACAACTGGGGTGAAGGCGCGGTCGCCCGCGCGCGCAAGGCGAACCGCCGCAAGGGCAAGCCCGACGACTACGTGCACCTGCGCATGCCGCGCGAGACCCAGCATTACGTGCCGAAGCTGATCGCGCTCAAGAACATCGTGGCGCGCGCCGAATCGCTCTCGCTGCCGCTCGCCTACCTGCCCGACAAGCCCTATTTCGTCACCATCGACAAGCTGCGACCGATGGACCTCGAACTCGCGGCGCGCTTCGCGAACATGAGCGTCAAGGAGTTCGTCACGCTCAACCCGGCCCATCACCGCCCGGTGATCTCGGCCAGCCGCAACCACAGCATCATCCTGCCGGCCGACCGGCTCGCCGGCTTCGTCGACGCCGTCAAGGCGCACGAAGCCCACCACGGGATCTTCGCGAGCTGGCAGCCCTATACCCTCAAGAAGGGCGACACCCTGAGCGGCGTGGCGGTGAAGTTCTCGGCCACGGTCGAGCAACTGCGCAAGGCCAACGGGCTGCGACCCGACTCGAAGCTGCTCGCCGGCAGCCAGATCCTCACGCCCCACGAGAAGGTGCTCGACGAAACCCGGATCGAGAGCTTCGCCGGGGCCAGGCTCGTCGAGCGGGTCGAGACGCCCGCGCGCTACTACACCCCGAAGCGCAAGGAATCGCTCACGAAGATCGCCCGCCGCTGGGGCACCAGCACTAGTCGGCTGCGCAGCATGAACGGCCTCGGCAGCAAGGTCGCCACCGTCAACGCCGGCACCCGCCTGAAGGTGCGCCCGTCATCGGTCGCCACCGTCATCACCGACGAGAACGGCCGCCGCCGCGTCGTCGCCTCCCAGGTCGTCGCCGCCAGCGGCACCGCCGCGAGCAGCACCGGCAACCGCGCCGCCGCCCACGCCACCCCCCGGAGCACGAGTGCGGGCAAGACGCCCGTCGCGAAGGCGGAGCCGGCCCGGGACACGCGCAGCGCAGGATCGACCGGGCGTGCCGAAACGGCCCGGGCGCTGCGCATCAGCACCGAGGGCCATCCGGCCAAGCGGCGCGCACCGCGGATGTGAGAATGGCCCCGTGCGGGGCCATTCGTATCACCCGGACCGGCCCGGGACCGATCACGGCCTGGCTCAGACCCGGCCGTAGCGATCGTCGAAGCGGACGATGTCGTCCTCGCCGAGGTACTCGCCGCACTGCACCTCGATCATCACCAGGTCGACCTTGCCCGGGTTCTCGAGCCGGTGCCGGGTACCGATCGGGATGTAGGTCGACTCGTTGGCCGACAGCAGCGACTTCTCGTCGCCGCAGGTCACGACCGCGGTTCCCGACACCACGACCCAGTGCTCGCTGCGATGGTGATGCATCTGCATCGAGAGCTGCTGGCCGGGCTTGACCTCGATCCGCTTGATCTTGAAGCGCGGCCCTTCGTGCAGGATCGTATAAGTCCCCCAGGGGCGCGCCACGGTGCGATGGATGATCGCCGCCTCGTGCGATGCGCCCTTGAGTCGCGCGACGATCTCGCGCACATCCTGGCAGGCGTCCTTGCTGGCCACCAGCAGGGCATCGGGCGTGTCGACGATCAGCAGGTCGCTGACGCCGACCGCCGCGACCAGGCGGTCCTCGGTCTGGATATGGGTGTTGGTGGTGCCGACCGTCATGACCTCGCCCACCGCGGTGTTGCCGCGCTCGTCGCACGGCAGCTGCTCGGCGATGGCGCGCCACGAACCGATGTCGCTCCAGCCGAAGCCGGCGCGCACCGCCACCACCCGCTCGGCGCGTTCCATGATCGCGTAGTCGATCGAGATGTCGGGCATGGCCGCGAACGCATCGGCGTCGAGCCGGATCTCGCCGGCGTCGCTGCGCTCGCCCACCGTGGCCCAGGCCTTCTCGGCCGCCTCGAGGACATCGGGCGCATGCTCCTTGAAGGCCTGCAGGATGGTCGACACCGAGAAGCAGAACATGCCGCTGTTCCAGGCGAAGCGGCCGCTCGCGACGAAGGCCGCGGCCCGCTCGGCATCGGGCTTCTCGGTGAAGCGCACGACCCGGTAGCCACCGGCGCCGAGCGCCTCGCCGAGCTCGAGATAGCCGAACCCGGTTTCGGGTCCGGTCGGATGGATCCCGAAGAGCACGATCTCGCCGGTCCGTGCAATGGCCTCGGCAGCACGGGCCGCGGTCTGGAAGGCCGCCTCGTCGGGAATCAGGTGATCGGCCGGCAGCACCAGCATCACGCCGTCGGGGTCGATCGACCGGGCCCAGAGGGCGGCGATGGCGACGGCCGGCGCAGTATTGCGGCCGGCGGGCTCGAGCAGCTGCGTGGTGCGCACCCCGCCGAGGCTGGCGACCGACGCGATCTCGTCGCGGGTCTTGAACGCATAGGCCTCGTTGGTGACGACGCAGGCATGGCCGTCGGCCAGCGGGGCCGCTCGCGACAGGGTTCGCTGCAACAGGCTCGGGCCATCGCCGAGCCGGATGAAGGGCTTCGGAAAGGCTTCGCGCGAGACCGGCCACAGGCGGGTGCCGGCGCCGCCGGACAGGACGACAGGTATCATCGGGACAAATTCTCCAGCAAATGGGGCAGCAGCAATCGGCTCCGGCGACGAACGGACGTCGCCACGCCGCCTCCGCTCCGTTCGAATCCGTCGATGGCACCGCTCGTCGCGCCGACCGGGCACTGACCTTGCATACGGTGGCGATTGCCCACCAAACCCATTAGATTCGATTCCGCAAGATGGAAAGCCCCTCCACGAACTCCGAACCAGCCAGCGACATGAAACTGCGCAAAGCCGTCTTCCCCGTGGCGGGCCTGGGAACCCGATTCCTGCCTGCCACGAAGTCTATCCCAAAGGAAATGCTGCCTATCGTCGATAGGCCCATCATCCAGTACGCGGTCGATGAAGCCATCGAAGCCGGCTGCGACACCCTGATCTTCGTTACCGGCCGCTCCAAGCGGGCGGTCGAGGACTACTTCGACCGGGCGCCGGAACTCGAGGCCGAGCTGGAGGCCAAGGGCAAGACCGAAGCGCTGGAACTGGTGCGCAACATCATTCCGCCCCATGTGAAGGTGCTCTTCGTGCGCCAGCCGCAACCGCTCGGCCTCGGCCATGCGGTGCTGTGCGCCGCCCCGATGATCGGCCGCGACGAGTACTTCGCGGTGCTGCTGCCCGACGACCTGATCGACGGCTACCCGGAAGGCGTGCTCAAGCAGATGCTGCCGGTGGCGGTCGAGCACCAGGCCTCGGTGGTCGCGGTCGAACAGGTCCCCCCGGCCGATGTCTCGAAGTACGGCATCGTCGATGCGTCGTCCACCGACGGCCAGCTGATGAAGCTGCGCGGCATCGTCGAGAAGCCGCCGGTCGACCAGGCGCCCTCGAACAATGCGGTGGTCGGTCGCTACATCCTGCACTCGAGCGTGCTCGAAACCCTGGAGAACCAGGAACCCGGCGCCGGCGGCGAGATCCAGCTCACCGATGCGCTCGCCAAGCAGATCGAATCACCGGGCCTGTACGGCTATCGCTTCGGCGGCAAGCGCTTCGACTGTGGCAACAAGCGCGGCTTCCTGGTCGCCAACATCCACTTCGGCCTGACCTGACAGCGCTTGGGTGAATCAGCCGCGCTGCCCGGGCGCGGTCGTTTCAGTCACGGGTTCCGGGTCGGCGAAGCATTCGCCCGGCTGGGAGATGTCGGCGCGAGCGCTGACATCGACGGGTTCGGCATCGACCGATGCAGCGTCGGCGGATTCCGCTTGGTCGGGTCCCGGCTCCGCGGCCCCGGCCGACGACGCAGCCGGTTCTTCCGGGGTGGCATCCCCCATCGATGGCGACGCCGACTGGCCGGACGCCACCGTCGCGCCGGCAGTATCGGCCTGGCCACCTGCGACGGGCGGCAGTCCCCCGGCCGGCGGGTCGACCGCCAGCCCCGCCGTGACCGACGCGGTACCCGCATGCCTGGCGGGTGAATGCATCCGGGCGCTCGCGACCACGCGCAGCGGCCAGCGAGGAACCCCGCCGGCGCGGTAATAGGGGCAGCGCCATGCCCCACCTTCGATGTGCCAGTCCGCCCTGCCCCACGACGGACCCGATCCGGTCACCGGCGCGGCGCCGGCACAGCGATCGAACCATTCCATCCAGCGCACCGCGAGGCCGCCGATCAGCGGCACCCGCATCGGCCAGGCGTAGACGAGCTCGATCTCGAGCACATTGGCCTCGACCAGGCTGCGGCCCGAGCGCGGTCCCACGGCCGTGCCTCGATGGCGCAGATTGTCCGCGGGGATCTCAACGACACCGTCGAGCACCCGCCCCTCTTCGTCCAGCGCCGGCTGCGCCCAGTCGTCGAAATCCTCTGGCGCCGGCCGGCGTTGCCGCCAGGCAAGGACGCCGCTGGCGAGTTCCTCACGAAGGATGGCCGACGCCGCGGGTGCGCTGATGCTCACGGGCGCCCCGGTGAGGCCGGCATCGCGAATGCCGACCAGCCCGATCGCGACGCCCTCGATGATCGCGTCGGGCTCGGCGTGCCGGGTGGCGCCCGCCCTCACCCCCTGGAACGCGGCGTACTCGACGCTGGCGCGCCCGTGCATCAGCAAGGCCCACTGCAACACCCCGAATCCGACCGCCAGGACGGCCGGCGCCACGACCAGCCACTCGGCCGACGCTGCGCCGCGCCACTTCAGGCATCGGGCGTCAGGCCGCCCGGCCGCCAGGCGCCGGGCTGGCTTCATCGAGGCGCTCCCGACGAACATGGCCGGAACATCCCGGGCCAGACGAGGCAGGCGCCCGGTCGGTCGAGCCCAAGCCGGCCGGCGGCGCCGGCGGCGAGTTCGAGCGCCCCACGGGCCGCGCGGCAAAAGCGCATCCGGCCAGGGGCCAGCGCAGCATCGACCCGGAGGACCCGGCCATGCGCATCGACGAACACGAGGTCGATCGATGCCCGCATCCCGACGGTATGGACAGCACGGCACGGGCAGATCCAGAGGCCATGTCGCCGCGTGATCGTCTCGCGGCCGAGCAATCCACGCAGGCGATCGACGAAACGCTCGGCGCGCAGTACCCGCAGGCTGGCCCTTGCCCCCGGGCCGATCACGACGAGGCGCGCTTCGCGCATCAGAAGAGTCCCTGCTGCAGCAACTGCAGCCCGATCGGGAACAGGAGCACCGCGAAGGTGCCGGGAAAGATGAAAGCGACCAGCGGCAACAGGAGCTTGACCGGTGCCTCCATCGCCCGCTTCTCGGCCTGCAGGAAGCGCTCGTTGCGACGCTGTTCGGCCTGCGCCCGCAGCAGGGGCGCGAGGGCCAGGCCCTGGCGCTCGGCGCTCAGCATGGCCGCGGCGAAACTCGCCACGCCGTTGACCGAGGTCCTCTCGGCCAGCAGTCGCAGCGCTTCGCCGCGGGGTCGCCCGGCGCGCACGTCGCGCAGCACCCGCGCGAACTCGTCGCGCATCGGGCCGGCCGGCGCATGCGAGACAGCCAGCGCGATCGCCGCTGCAGGGTTGAGCCCCGATTCGACCCCGAGGTTGATCAGGTCGAGCAGGAAGGGCAGTTGGCGCGCCATGGCCCGGCGACGCTCGCGGATCCGGTCGGTGAGCGCCGCTTGCGGCAGTAGCCCGCCGACGACGGCCGCGACCATCGCGCAGGCCGGCGCCGCGATCCCGGCGACAAACCCGACCCCGATGCCGAGCAACGCGGCGGCGGTCGCGGCCAGCAGGCTCGCGGCCGCCCATTCGTCGGGCAGGACCGCGAACTCGAGACCGGCGGCGCGCAGTCGCCCGCCGATGCGCCGGCGCAGGGCCGCGCCGACCAGGGGCCGGCAGGCGATCGAGACGACGCCGACCAGCCGCCAGACATGTCGCCACGCCGGCGGTGGCAGGTCGGCGGCACGTTCGCGGCCAGCCGACTCCGCCAGCAGCGCCCGTATCCCGGCCACCAGCATGAAGCAGGCCGAGCCGAGCAGCACGGCCGGCAGGCTGGCCGCATCGAAGATGGATTCGAACCAGGTCATCGCACCCCCTCGGGACCCGTGCAGGGATCAGACATCGACCGTGACGATGCGCCGGATGAGCGCAACCCCGATCGCCTCGCTCAGCAACACGAAGCCGCAGACCGCGAGCCCCGCCCGGGTGCCGAGGAGCGCATCGACCATCCCTGGCTCGACCAGGCCGAGCAGGGCGAGCATGGCGAATGGCAGCAGTCCCATCACCCAGGCCTGCAGGCGCCCCTGCGCGGTCAGGGCCCTCACCTTGCCCTCGAGGGCCAGCTTGCGACGCACCGCAGCGGCAAGCGACTCGAGGGTCTGCGCCATGTCGCCACCGGCATTCGCGCCGAGCCGCAAGGCGGTCACGAGCAGCACCGTCTCCTCGAGCGGCATGCGCCGGGCGAGGCCCGCAAGCGCCTCGTCGAAGCGCATGCCCATGCGCTGCTGGCGCTGGATCAGGGCGAGTTCCTGGCTGGCCGGCGGTGGCATCCGATGGGAGAGTTCGGCGGTGACCACGGCGAGACCGTGGCCGGCGCGAAGCCCGCCCGCGATCAGGTCGATGAGCTCGGGAACCTGCAGGCGAAACCGTTGCCGCCGGCGGCGCCGCAGGACGAGCAGGGACAGCCGGGGCAACGCCGCCAATGCAACCGCAACGGCGATCGCCGGCGCCGCCCTGCCGGTCGACCATGCCACGAGACCGGTGAGCAGGACCACGATGGCCAGATGGGCCACCAGCAGGCGACCGGCATCGATGAAGACGAAGGCTCGTCCGAGGTCGCGATCGATGCCGCTGGCGAAGCGACTGCGATAGCGCGCCAGCAGGGGCGGCAAGGCCGTCGCGACCGCGATGAACGCGACCAGCCCGGCGACGAAGGCGATCCCGGCGATGGCATCGACGCTCAGGGACATGAGCCCTCCCGGAACAGCGTGTAGTCGAGTTCGAGGCCGGAATCGGCCAGGGCGTCGTAGAAGCCCGGGACATGTCCGCAAGCCTCGAAGGCGGGCGCGACCTGCCCGCTCGCGGACCGGGCGTGCCGGAGCCGGAAGATCGGCTGCATCTGGATGCGACCGCCCTCGAGGCCGGTGATCTCGGTGATCTCGGTGATGCGCCGCACACCGTCGGACTGGCGCGCCTGCTGGATGACGATGTCGACCGCCGAGGCGATCTGCTCCCGAATCGCAAGCACGGGGATGTCGACGCCGGCCATCAGCACCATGACCTCCAGGCGGGCAACGACATCGCGCGGGCTGTTCGCATGCACCGTGGTGAGCGAACCGTCATGCCCGGTGTTCATGGCCTGGAGCATGTCGAGGGCCTCGCCGCCACGGCATTCACCCACGATGATGCGGTCCGGGCGCATGCGCAGCGCATTGCGCACGAGATCGCGGATCGTGACCTGCCCCTTGCCCTCGGTATTGGGCGGACGCGACTCGAGCGCGACGAGATGGGCGTGGCGCAGGCGCAGCTCGGCCGCATCCTCGATGGTGACGATCCGCTCACCGTCGTCGATCAGGTTCGACAGGACATTGAGCAAGGTCGTCTTGCCGGAGCCCGTCCCGCCCGAGACGACGATGTTGCGCCGGGTCCGCACGCAGACCTCGAGGAAATCGAGCATCGGCGCCGAAGCGGTCTCCAGGCGGATCAGGTCGGCGGGGGCGAATACCCGGGCGTTGAAGCGTCGGATCGTGATCGCCGGTCCGCGAATCGCCAGCGGCGGGATGATCGCGTTGACGCGGGAACCATCGGGCAGGCGGGCATCGACCATCGGGGAACCGTCATCGATGCGGCGCCCGATCGGTGACACGATGCGGTCGATCACCGAGCGGATCGCGTCGTCGCTCGAGAAGCGCAGCCCCGAACGCTGCAGGATGCCGGCGCGCTCGACATAGACCGCATCGGTGCCGTTGACCATGATCTCGCTGACCGTCTCGTCACCCAGCAGGGTTTCGAGCGGGCCGAGGCCGATGGCCTCGTCGATCAGCGCATCGACCAGCCGCGCGGGATCGGCATCGCCGACCACCGTCGGATCGGCGGCGATGATCTCCTCGAGGATGGCGCGCAGGCGGGTCCGCAGTTCGGTCGCGCCGAGGTGCCGGATCTCCTGGCGACGCAGGTCGATCTGCGCCAGCAGGCGGCGATGCAGGAGGCGTCGCGCCTCGAGTGGCGCATCATCGGCAGCGGCGGGCCGACGCGGCCCGGCCAGGGTCGGGGATGCGCCATCC
>CAYZBJ010000023.1:46160-46481 GCA_964476625.1 uncultured Burkholderiaceae bacterium
CCTGCGGATCCGGGCCCGTGTCCCCTGGTCCGGCACGGGTGGCCAGCACCCGGAGCAGGAAACCGCCGATGAGGATCTCGTCGCCCTCGAGCAAGGGGCCGTACTCGTTGATCCGCTCGCCGTTGACCGTCGTGCCACCCAGCGAACCGAGGTCGATGATCGAGAGGCGGTCGCCAGTGCGCCGGATCTCGGCATGGGTGCGCGCGACCCGCCAGCTCGGCAGGACGACCGCGTGGCCGCGATGCCGCCCGATCCGGCATGGAAAATCCGCGATCGCGAGCATGCTCGCCGCGCCCGCCTCGGCATCAATCGAGAGGGTCA
>CAYZBJ010000023.1:46491-53889 GCA_964476625.1 uncultured Burkholderiaceae bacterium
CCAGCGCGTCGCCCCGCGCGCGTGCCTCGAGCGCCGGATCCTCGACGAAGCGCGGCGTCACGAACACCACGAGGTCGGTCTGCTGCTCGCGGTACATCCGGGAACGGAACAGCGCCCCGAGCACCGGCACATCACCAAGCCCCGGCACCTTGTCGACACTGCCGGCGGCATCCTGGCGCAGCAGCCCGGCGATGATCAGGGTTTCGCCCTCGCGCAACCGGACCTCGGTCTCGGCGCGGCGCTTGAGCAGGCCGGGGACATCCTTGACCTGGACCTCGAAATCGATCGAGGAGATCTCGGTCGCCACCTTGGCGCGAATGAGCCCATCGGGACCCGCTACCGGGCTGATGTCGAACTTGACCCCGTACTCCCTGAACTGCACGTCGATTGCACCGAGGTTGCCCGCCTGCGGAATCGGGAGCTCCCCACCCGCCACGAAGCGCGCCGTCGCACCGCTGCGGCACGACAGCCGCGGTTCGGCCAGCACGACCGCATCGCCGCTCTGCTCGAGCAGGTTGATCATGGAGCGCACCGAGGTGGCGATGCCGAACAGCGCCGAGAAAGGCGCGACCCCCGAACCCGTCTCGAGGCCGACGCCGGCGGCCGCGCCGCCCGGGTCGAAGGCCGAGCCGCGATGGATGTCGCCCAGCACGCCGAAGCTGGGGCCGTTCGCAGCCGGATCCCAGCGCACACCGATGTTCTCGAGCGCACTGCGCTTGATCTCGACCATCCGGACGTCCATGGCGATCATCCGCTCGCGCCCCGCCTCGCCCACCATGTTGACCAGCGAGGGGTAGGTCTCGACGAGGGTCTGCAGCCGGGCCGCCTGGGCGACGCTCGGGTGTTCGCCTTCGATGACGACCCGCTCGCCGACCAGGCTGGCCCGCAGGTTGCCCGCCTCGCCCAGCAGGGCGCGCACCCCGGCGAGCAGACGACCGGTTTCGGTCGAGACGACGCGGATCCGGTAGGCGAGCGGCGGCCCGCGACGAGGCCATAGATGCAGGCTGCTCTGCCCCGGCGCCTCCGGCAGGACGAGGACCTGGCGCTTGTCGAGGGCGGTCGCCTGGATCGCCTTGCCATTGCCGACCGCGATCCGGCGCACTCCCGGCGCGTCGATCAGGTGCGCCTGGCCGACCTCGAGGGTCAGCTCGGTCGGCACCGGCCCGCCCGGCGACTCCCCGGCGGTATCGGGGTCGGCCGCACTCGCCATGCAGGCTGCGAAGCAGGCGGCCATCGCCACGAGAATCCGCAAGGCACTCGCGATCATGAGGCGCTCCCGGCCGATTCGAGGCGCGGCGAAGCCGAACGACCAGGCAGCGACAAGCTCGCCTCCGGCAATGTCGCCGGTGGGTTAGCGATGGGCCCGCGACCGCCGACGATCATCTCCGGCAGGTCGGGCCGGCCGCGGCGCGCGATGCCCAGCAGTTCGTCGAGGTCGAGCGCCTCGCGAGCGGCCGGGGAGTGGTCGTCGGGATGACGCAGCAGCGCCGTGATGCGACCGCTGCGCTGGGCGAGGATCAGCCGCTGGGCCTGCTCCGGCGTGACCTCGACCGTGATGGCGCCGAAGCGTCCGGTCGAATCGGCCGCCGGCTCGACCCGGGTGCGCGTGCCGGTGGCGAGTACCAGCAGGTTGGACATCAGCGGCGTGGCGACTTCGCCGACCGGCAGTCCCGCATCCGGACGCGGGCGCACCGAGAACATCAGGTCGATCCGGTCGCCGGGGCGCAACATGCCCGACACGGAATTGACTTCATCGACCACCACCGTCATCGCCCGGGTTCCCGGCGGAATGCGGCTCGACAGGCCGGTGCGCTCGCGCACCGCAACGGCTGCCGCGAACAGGGGTTCCCCGGACGCCATCGCCAGCTGCAGGATCTCGCCCTCGTAGGCCGCGAACTCGGCCGGGGTCACGGCGCCGGCCGGCAGGTAGCTGGCGGCCACCCTGCGCACCGCCATCGTGTCGGCGTCGATGCGTTCGCCCGGCGCAAGGCTGCGCTTGGCGACCACCACCTCGGTGAGCTGCCCGCTCATGTCGGCGCGCTGGCGAGCCGCATCGAGCTCGCCCGCGATGTAGCTGCGGGCCCCGCTCGCACCGAGCAGGCCGAACCCGAGGGCCCCGACCCACAACAAGGGCACCCGGAAGCGCCGCCACCAGTCGATCGGTTTCATGGTCTGGAGACTCCTTCGGTAAATCGTGAGTAGGCGCGCGCGAGCGCGGCGAGAACTTCGTCGAGGGCCCCGTCGGGCACCGCGACCATCACCCCCATGACGCAGGCGAGGATGACGAGGTACTCGATGCTCGACTGACCGCGGCCGCAAGGCGGGCTCATGGCATCCGCTCCTGGCAATGCACGACGATGGCGACACCAGCGGGATGCGGGATGAAGGTCACGACCGCGACGACACCAGTGCCACCGAACGCGAGGACACGGCCGCCACGCAGGGATTCGGCGACCCCGGCCGGCGCATCGAAGCGCATGAGCCGCGCGAGGCCTTGTGCCGCCGCGATGCGTTCGACCTCGCGCTCGAGCGCGCCGACATCGCCGGGAGACAGCCAGATCCTGGTCAGGTTGGCGGAGCCGGCGTCGGCGCTGGCGAAACCCGGCAGCGACGGACCGAGCGCATCCAGGGCGGCGACGAAGACGGGCGTCGGCATCTCGGGCAGGGAACCGTTGTGCGCACCGCGCCACGCGAGGACGCTGCGAATCGCTTCGACCCGACCGCCCGTGCCTGCCTGCAGCGCGATGGTCTCGATGCCGACCGGGGTGAGCCGCGACAGGCTCGGCGCCGTGTCGTTGCCACCGCGAAGCATCGGCCGGGACTCCTCGCCCCAGGCGCTCGCTATCCGGGCGGCTGCCTGCGAGACCGAGCCCGCCAACTCGGCCCGCTCCACCCGCAGGCCGAAGCGCCCGAATCGCCCGGCCGGCACCAGGACCTGCCAGCCCGGGTCCGCCGGAGAGGAGCCGTCGGCGCATGCATCTGGCAAGGCTGCCGCCGACGCAGCCAGCAGGGCTGCCCAGAGGACGGGTCGATGACGAAGCCGTCTCATGGCGCCAACCGGTCGACAGGTACGAGGTCGACATCGATCTCGCCGGGACGGAACGCCTCGGTACCGGATTCGAGGCCGAGCAGGTCGGCCAGCAGGAGCAGGCCGCGCGCCGGCGCATACCCCGCGACGATGCCCGCTTCGATCGCCGGCGCGAGCCGGCGACCACGGTCGACGCGAGCCTCGACGGCATCATCGCCACCGCGAGGGCCGGCGGCCGCCCAGGTGTCGCCCAGCACGGCCGTGTTGGCCCGCAATCGCAAGGCGGTGCCAAGGAGCGATTCGTCGAATCGCCCAGCGGGAAACCCGGGCTGCACCGCAACCTCGACCCGGGCATCGCGGATGCCGTCGGCGATATCGAGGCCGAAGCGCCCCGGCCCCGCCAGGGTGGCCAGGATGTCCGCCGGGTTCGGAATTCCGGACAGCCGCTGGCTGCCGGCAAGCGACTGTCCCGCATCGAAGCGTGGCGCCTCGATCCGCGCCGAAACGCCGGTGAAGCGCTCGAGCAGCGGCACGCCGCGCCGGTCGTGCCAGAGCGGACGATCGGCCGGCGCCGATGACCCGCGACCTTCGCCGCCGTCGCCGAGCTGGGTGTCGCGAACCGCCGCGAGCAGGCCTGCCGGCGCCGGCCCGGCCGCGCACCCACCGGGCGTGACGGCGCAGCCGAAGGCCAGCGAGCGCGACGCACTGATCGTCGACCAGGCGATCGACTGGTACTTGCCAAGCAGGACGACGAGCATCGCGAGGGACGCCAGCAGCGCCAGGCCCACCACCGCCTCGACGAGTGCCTGGCCGGACTGCCCGGACCGGGATCGGTCAGTCGACATGGGATTCCGCCGCGAGGCGCTCGGCCAGCGAGGGGGCCACGAGACGGGCCTGCCAGTAGGGGTTGTAGAGACTGGCGTATTCCTCGCGCTGCGGATCGGCCGGTGGGCGTATGAAATGCGCTTCGGCCGCGGCAAGCGCCCACAGGCGGGCGCCCGCGTGGGCGCCGGGCGGACGCAGGCGGCCGACGGGCTCGTCGAGCGCCGGATTGCGCAGCAGACGCGCGGCATCGACGCGAGCGAGCACGGCGACCCGGCTACGCGGAAATCGCTGCGAGGCCTGGTTCTCGTAGGCAAGTTCGCGCACCCGCGCGATGCCGGCGTAGTCGCCCGCGGCCCCGACGGCGGTCTCCTCCGGCGCGGAAGCGCCGGCCGGCCCCTCGAGTTGCCCTTCGGCGAATTCGAGGGCAGCCGGATTGATCGCCACCCCGCCCGGCTGCGCCACGCTGCGGCCAAGGGGACCGTCGGCGGAAGCCTCGGCCGCCCCCCAACCGAGGGGCAGCAGCTCGGCGCGGCGACAGCGCTGGCCGAAGAGGCCGCGCCGCCGGTTGTCGTGGACCGACGCGGTATCGACGGCTTCCCAGCGATCGAGCCCCGGGGCGAGCACGGTACCGCCGCGCTTGCGATACATCTGGAACCAGGCCGAGGGCGCGTTCAAGGAAAGCGCGCAGCTCGCCGGCAGCCCCCAGAGGACGAGATCGGTCTCCCGTGGGCCGCTAGTGAAGTCGTCGAGCGAACGCACCACGAGCTCGCGCAGCCGTTCACGGTCCTCGTCGGATTCGTAGCGACGGGTGAACCGGTTGAAGGCCCCGGCATCGGGCAAGGCGAACGCGAAGAACTCACGGTCGCTCGCGCGGGCGACTTCGTTGGCGACCGCGGAAGCGCCGAAGACGCCTGCCGACAAGGTGAGCAACTCCTGGCTTGCCTGCAGCAATTCCTTGTAGCCGGTGTCGGGACCGGCGCGCAGGGCGATCTCGAGGGCGGCGGTGGTATCGGCCAGTTCGCGGGCCATCGTCGCCGTCTCGGCGAGCGTCTCGAACACCGCGGCCAGCGGGGGATAGACCCGCGCCATGCGGGCGGCATTGCGGCTGAACTGCTCGAAATGCCGGGACCAGGACTGCAGGGTCAGCGCCTGGGCAACCGCAACCTCCTGGGCGATGATCGCGCGGTTCGAATAGGCATTGAAGTTGAGCACCCGCGCCCGCCACACCGCGGCGCCATAGGCGGCAGCGTCGGCCGCGTTCAGCAGCCGGGTCTTGTGCGCCAGGGTCTGGCCGGTACGGAACATGTGGAACAGCCCCGCCGAGCCGAGCACCGCCAATACCAGGGCGAGCACCAGCGCCTGGCCACGCTGCCTGTGGATGAAGCACGCCATCGGTCGCCCCGGCCCGGCGCCGCGGATCAGTGATTGCCGAGTTCGTAGTTGTCCAGGCCCTTGCGCTGGTCCGCATTGGTCTGCGACGTGTTGGCGCTGGTCTGCGCCTGGCCGATGGCGGTCTGGGCGTCCTGCCCCGATACCTCCATCGCGAGGCCGGCGGTCTGGTTGCGCAGGGTCTGGCCGAGCAGGGTGTAGGTGCCGATCGCGGCGACTGCGATCAGCGCGACGATGACAACGTACTCCGTCATACCTTGGCCGCGGGCGGCATGGATCTTGTGCATCTGAAGCTCCGTCGATGAATGGGTGATCGAAGCTTCATGTTGCTCGCGAGCGCTGCGCATCGCGATCGTCCAGCGGTCGTAGCTGGACTAGGGCTGACGGCGTGTGTGGCCGCGCGCCATCGTCATGCTGCGCGCGACGACCAGCAGGCCGCCGCGCGCGCCGGGTTCAGCCCGGCACCACCACGACCTTGCCCTTGACCTTGCGTCCGGACAGGTCGAGCAGCGCCTGGCCGGCCTGCTCGAGCGAGTAGCTCTTCGTGACCGGCGGCTTGACCTTGCCGGAGGTATACAGCGCGAAGAGATCCTTCATGTGCTGCTCGGTCTGCTTCGCATCGCGACGCAGGAACGCGCCCCAGAACACCCCGACCAGCGAGCCGCTCTTCAACAGCGCGAGGTTGAGCGGCAGCTTCGGAATGTCGCCGGCGGCGAAGCCGATGACGAGGTGGCGACCATCCCAGCCGATCGAGCGGAAGGCCGCTTCGGTCATCGCGCCGCCGACCGGATCGTAGATCACGTCGGGGCCCTTGCCGTCGGTGAGCGCCTTGATGCGCTCGCGCAGGTCCTCGGTGCCGTAGTTGATGAGTTCGTCGGCGCCGCGCTCGCGGCACAGCGCGAGCTTGTCGTCGCTCGAAGCGGCGGCGATCACGCGCGCACCCATCGCCTTGCCGATCTCGACCGCGGCGATGCCGACCCCGCCCGCGGCGCCGAGCACCAGCAGGGTCTCACCGGCCTTCAGTTGCGCGCGATCCTTGAGCGCATACAGGCTGGTCCCATAGGCGAGCACGAAGGCCGACGCAACGTCGAAGGGCATGTCGCCCGGGATCGGCATGACGCGGCCGGCTTCGGCGACCGCCTTCTCGGCGAAGCCACCCCAGCCGATGCTGCCGAGCACACGGTCACCAGGCTTGAAGCCGCTGACGCCCTCGCCCACCGCCTCGACGATCCCGGCGACCTCGCCGCCCGGGGAGAACGGCAGTTCGGGGACGAACTGGTATTTTTTCTCGATGATCAGGGTATCGGGGAAGTTCACCCCCGCGGCCTTGACGTCGATCAGGACCTGGCCGGGGCCGGGTGTCGGCGCGGCCACCTCCTCGACGACGAGGCTCTCGGGCGGGCCCCATGCCTTGCAAAGTACGGCTTTCATGCTGTCTCCATAGCGTTGGTCGATACGCGCCCGCAAGGGCGCCTGCCGGTGAAGTTTAGCGGTTCACCCGGCGTTTGGCGGCTCGCCCGGTCATCACCCGATTGCCGGGCCATTGTTCGATTGCGGCACCGGCATGGAAAGAATCCCCCGCAGACAGCCGGGTGAAAAAAAACGCGGCCGGCTTCTGGCCGACCGCGCTCCCTGCTACCAGCGGTTTCACGAGGGATTGCCTGCGTGGAACCGATCTCCTTCCTCTCCGTGTCTGCGTGTGACCGCGCCTGGCGCGATCAGAACTGGCCTTCCTCGGTCGAGCCCTTGAGCGCCGCGGTCGAGGCTTCGCTCTCGACGGTGGTGGTCACGGCGTCGAAGTAGCCGGTACCGACTTCGCGCTGGTGCTTGACCGCGGTGAAGCCGATCTCGGCGGCGGCGAACTCCGCTTCCTGCAGTTCGACGAACGCGGGCATCTGGTTGCGGGCATAGCCGTGCGCCAGCTTGAACATCGAGTAGTTGAGCGCATGGAAGCCGGCCAGCGTGATGAACTGGAACTTGTAGCCCATGGCGCCGAGTTCGCGCTGGAACTTGGCGATGGTCGACTCGTCGATGTTCTTCTTCCAGTTGAACGACGGCGAGCAGTTGTAGGCCAGCATCTTGCCGGGGAACTGCTTGTGGATCGCGTCGGCGAACTGCTTCGCGAAGGCGAGGTCCGGCGTGCCGGTTTCGCACCA
>CAYZBJ010000024.1:0-8856 GCA_964476625.1 uncultured Burkholderiaceae bacterium
GCCATGGCGGATCGCCCGGCGCGCGATACGACGCAGCACATAGCCGCGGCCCTCGTTGCCGGGGATCACGCCGTCGCACACGATGAAGGCGCAGGCCCGGATATGGTCGGCCAGCACCTTGAGCGACGGGCTGTCGGCCACCGGCGTGCCGCCGGCCTGCCCGACCGCCTTCGCCGCAGCCTCGAGCAGGCGCTCGAAGAGGTCGATCTCGTAGTTCGAATGCACCCCCTGGAGGACGGCGGCGATCCGCTCGAGCCCCATGCCGGTATCGACGCTCGGCTTGGGCAGCGGGTGCATCGTCCCCTGTTCATCGCGGTTGTACTGCATGAACACGAGGTTCCAGATCTCGATGTAGCGATCGCCGTCCTCGTCGGGGCTGCCGGGCGGCCCGCCGGCCACGCCGGGGCCGTGGTCGTAGAAGATCTCGCTGCAGGGCCCGCAGGGGCCGGTCTCGCCCATCATCCAGAAATTGTCGGAGGCGTGGCGGGCGCCCTTGTTGTCGCCGATGCGCACGATCCGCTCGGCCGGCACCCCGATTTCCTCGGCCCAGATCCGCCAGGCGTCGTCGTCCTCGAAGTAGACGGTCACCCAGAGCCGGTCGGCGGGCAGTCCGAACACGCCGGTGAGCAGCTCCCAGGCGTAGCGGATGGCGTCTTGCTTGAAGTAGTCGCCGAAACTGAAGTTGCCCAGCATCTCGAAGAAGGTGTGGTGCCGGGCCGTGTAGCCGACGTTCTCGAGATCGTTGTGCTTGCCGCCGGCCCGGATGCACTTCTGCGAACTGGTCGCACGATGGTAGGGGCGCCGGTCGAAGCCGAGGAAAACGTCCTTGAACTGGTTCATCCCCGCGTTCGTGAACAGCAGGGTCGGGTCGTCGGCCGGGACCACCGGGCTCGAGGCGACGATCGTGTGTTCCTTCGATTCGAAGAAGCGGAGGAAACGCTCACGGATTTCGGCCGATTTCATCGCTTGCCCTGTGCCAAAGACTTTGATTTTCTGGGAGAAATCGGATTCTACCGAAATTAAGGCAAAAAAAAGGCGCCCGGGGGAGGGCGCCTGAGGAGGGAGGAGACTCGATGAAACCATCGAAGCGCGCCGATGGAGAAGCATCGGTGCGCAGGGACAATGTACGATCCGGGGCACCCCGGTGCCAGCCCCGGCCGGGTAACTGGTGTAACAAGCCGTTACCACCGGCGCGGCGCGGCGTACCCGAACGCCCTCGCGTTGCGGCGGCAGCCGGCATATCGTTCAGGAATGGAGATCATGAGCAAGCGAAGCCTCGACGGAATACGCGTCCTCGACCTGTCGCGGGTCCTCGCCGGGCCCTGGTGCGGCCAGAACCTCGGTGACCTCGGCGCCGACGTCATCAAGGTCGAGCGCCCGGGCGCCGGGGACGACACCCGCGGCTGGGGCCCGCCCTTCCTGCCCGATCGCGAGGGGCGCGACACCCAGGACGCCGCTTACTACCTCGCGGCGAACCGCAACAAGCGCTCGATCGTGCTCGACATCGCGAGCCCGGCCGGCCAGCAGGCGGTACGCGACCTCGCCCGCCACTGCGACGTCGTGATCGAGAACTACAAGCTCGGCCAGCTCGCCCGCTACGGCCTCGACTACGAGGGACTGCGGGCGGTGCGTCCCGACATCGTCTACTGCTCGATCACCGGCTTCGGCCAGACTGGCCCGCTGGCGCCGCGCCCCGGCTACGACTTCATCATCCAGGCAATGGGCGGACTGATGTCGGTCACCGGCGAGGCCGACGAGCGCCCGGGCGGCGGGCCTCAGAAGGTCGGCGTCGCGGTGACCGATCTCATGACCGGCATGTACGCGACCCAGGCGATCCTCGCCGCCCTCTTCCATCGCCAGCGCACCGGCGAAGGCCAGTACATCGACATGGCGCTGCTCGATACGGCGGTGGCCATGCTCGCCAACATGAACACCAATTTCCTGGTGAGCGGCACGCCGCCGCACCGTTGGGGCAACGCCCATCCGAACGTCGTCCCCTACCAGGCCTTTCGCTGCGCCGACCAGTGGATGATCGTCGCGGTCGGCAACGATGGCCAGTTCCAGCGGATGTGCGAGATCGGCGGGCGCGCGTCGCTCGGCGCCGATCCGCGCTTCGCCCGCAATTCGGATCGGGTCCGCAATCGCGAGGCGCTGATCCCGCTGGTGGCCGAGATGATCGCCGAGCGCACCATGAACGAGTGGATCAGCGCGTTCGAGGCCGCCGGCGTACCCTGCGGGCCGATCAACGACCTCGCCCAGGTCTTCGAGACGCCGCAGGTGCAGGCGCGCGCCCTGCGGGTCGACATCGAGCGCGAGGACGCCGGGCCGGTGCCCCTGGTGGGCAGCCCGATCAAGTTCTCGGCCACGCCGGTTCGCTACGACCTGCCACCGCCGCGGCTCGGCGAACACACCGCCGAAGTGCTGCGCGAGGTCGCCGGCTACGACGACGACCGCCTCGCACCGCTGCTCGAGCGGGCGGCGCGGGAACGCTAGGGGCCCGCCAGCCCATGCTCGCGAGCAGCCTGGCGCTGGCGCGCGACGAACTGGCCGGCGGCGCGTCGGAGCGCCGGGCGCGCTGGTCGGCCTTCGTCATCGTCGCGGCGCTCGTGGTCCTGCTGGGCACCACCCTCTGGCTGGCGTTTCGCTACGAGCAGACCGAGAAGCAGGAAACGCTCTCGACCGACGTCAGGGCCGCGGCGGCGACCATCCGCTCGCAACTGCGCGAGACCGAGCAGGCCCTGCTGCTGAGCGCATCGGAATTGCGCCGCGACGACGGCGAGGCGCGGTTTCGCCAGGCCGCGCGCGAGCTGGTGATCCACAACCCCGCCCTGCTGCGGATCGAGCGCCGCCGCGCCGGCGGCGGCCTGGTCGACGCGGTCGACGCGCCGGCGCCGCGACCGCGCCTCGACGACAGCCGCCGCACCCGGCTCGCCCTGCCGACCCAGCTGGCCCTGTCCGCGGCCGGCGGCGGCGAGCGGCTCGCCTACAGCCGCCCCCACTACCTTCAGATCACCGAGGGCACCGGCTTCGAGGTGATCGAGCTCGCGGTCAGCGAGCCGGTCGATGGCGGCGACGTGCTGTTCGCCGTCTATTCGCTGCCGCGGGTGCTCGACGTGTTCCTGCCGGCCGAGTTCATCGCCGGCAACCAGGTCATGTTCACCGAGGCCGACGGCACCCTGATCGCCCGCGCGACCCACGGCGTCAAGGGCGGGGGCACCTACGTCGCCGGCGCGCCGCTCGAGCTGGGCGGCACCACCCTGACCCTGCGCGCGGACAGCATGCAGGGGCCGCCGAAGCTGATCCCGAACCTGCTCGCCGCCATGCTGGTCGCCGTCACCGGCGCCCTGGCGCTCAGCGTCGGCCTGCTGTGGCGCGACGTCCGGCTGCGCACCCGCACCGAACAGGCGCTGCGCGCCCAGCATGCGTTTCGCCAGGCCATGGAGGATTCGCTCATGACCGGGCTGCGGGCCCGCGACAACGAGGGCCGGATCACCTACGTCAACCCGGCCTTCTGCGAGATGACCGGCTTCTCGATGGACGAGCTGGTCGGCCGCAGCCCGCCGATGCCCTTCTGGCTGCCCGAGGTCAACGACGCCTACGCCCAGCGCGAATCCGAGATGCACATGCTCTCGGCCGCCCGGCTCGGCTACGAGACCACTTTCCGCCACAAGGACGGGCATCGGTTCCCGGTGCTCATCTTCGAGACCCCGCTGATCGACGTGAAGGGCCGCAAGGCGGGCTGGATGGGATCGATCCTCGACCTGAGCGAGCAAAAGCGCGCCGAAGAGCTCAACCGACGCCAGCAGGAGAAGCTCCAGGAGGCGGCGCGCATGGCCAGCCTCGGCGAGGTGGCGACCGCGCTCTCGCATGAGCTCAACCAGCCGCTGGCGGCCATCACCAGCTATGCGACCGCCTGCGAGAACCTGCTCGAGCGCTCCGACCTGACCGCCTTGCGCGGGGCGCTCGCGCGCATCCACAGCCAGGCCGAGCGGGCCGGCCAGGTCATCAAGAGCGTCAACGACTTCATGCGCCGGCGCAAGCTGGAGCGCCAGCCGCTCGAGATCGACGAGCTGATCGTGTCGCTCGAGCCGCTGATCCGGCTGCAGGCGCGCAAGCACAATGTCCGCATCGCCTGGCGCAGCTTCGGCGACACCAGGGTGATGGGTGACCGCACCATGCTCGAGCAGGTTCTGCTCAACCTGACCCGCAACGCGATACAGTCGATGGCCGACACGCCGCAGCGCGAGCGCTCCCTCGAGATCGTCACCACGCGGCACGACGACAGCGACCCGCCGAGCGTCGAGGTCACGGTGCTCGACCGCGGCCGCGGCGTACCGGTCGAAGCCCGGCCGATGCTCTTCCAGGCCTTCTTCACGACGAAGAACAGCGGCCTGGGCATCGGCCTGAGCTTGTGCCGCACCGTGATCGAACAACATGCCGGTCGGCTCGAGTTCGCGCCGCGACCGGGTGGCGGCTCGCAATTCGGGTTTACCCTTCCGGCACTGACGGAGAACGAAACATGACATCCATGCCCGCGCCCGCCCCGACGCACCCCATCGTCTACCTGGTCGAGGACGAGCCGGTGCTCGCCGAAGCCATGGCCTTCCTGCTGAGTTCGCGCGGCATCGACACCGAGCATTTCGACAGCGGCGAGGCCTTCTGGGCAGCGATCAATGCCCGCCGCGAATGGGCGGTCCGCCCGGGCTGCGTCCTGCTCGACGTCCGGATGCGCCAGATGTCGGGCATCGAGGTCTTCGAGCGGATGCGGGCCCGCTACCCCTCCCTGCCGGTGCCGGTGATCTTCCTCACCGGCCATGGCGACATCGCGATGGCGGTCGAATCGCTCAAGAAGGGCGCCTTCGACTTCTTCGAGAAGCCCTTCAACGACAATCGCCTGGTCGACCGGGTCGTCGAGGCGATCGAGGCCTCGACGCAGCGCATCGCGCTGTGCGCCAACGCCGACGAAGTCCGCGCCCGCCTCGCACGGCTCTCGAACCGGGAGCGCGACGTGATGTCGCTGGTGCTCGCCGGGCGCCTGAACAAGGTCATCGCCATGGACCTCGGGATCAGCATGCGCACCGTCGAGGTCCACCGCGCCAACATCTTCTCCAAGATGGAGGTACGCAGCGCGGTCGAGCTCGCCCGCCTGCTCGAGTCCTGCGGCCTGTCCGGCGAAGCGCCCGAGGCCTGAGAACCTGTAGACGAACCCGCCGCGGCACCGATGCGGTGCGCGGGCGCGCCTGCCGCCCGCAATCGGGGCAGATCCCCCGAGGATCCCCTTCGAATCGCCCCAATCCGGCGCAGCGCGCCGCGCGCTGGTGCTGGCACGCTTCCTGCGAAGTCCCCTGCGGCTTCGAAGGCAACGAGCCGCATCGACAATCCTCGGGGGGATCCAAGCAATGAACCGACGTTTCACGCTCAAGGCAACGGCCGCGGCCGCAGCCCTGGCTTCCATCCATGCGTGGCTGCCTGCCCAGGCGGCCGAACCGATCAAGGTCGGCGTGCTCCATTCGCTGTCGGGAACGATGGCGATATCGGAGACCGTGCTCAAGGACGTCGCGCTGATGGCGATCGACGAGATCAATGCGAGCGGCGGCGTACTCGGCAGCAAGCTCGAACCGGTGGTGGTCGATCCGGCATCGAACTGGCCGCTGTTCGCCGAGCGGGCCCGCCAGCTCCTGGCGCAGGACAAGGTCGCGGTGACCTTCGGCTGCTGGACCTCGGTGTCGCGCAAGTCCGTGCTGCCGGTCTACGAGGAACTCAACGGCCTGCTCTTCTACCCCGTCCAGTACGAGGGTGAGGAACTCTCGAAGAACGTCTTCTACACGGGCGCCGCGCCCAACCAGCAGGCGATCCCGGCGGTCGAGTACCTGATGAGCGAGGATGGCGGCGGCGCGAAGCGCTGGGTCCTGCTCGGCACCGACTACGTCTATCCGCGCACCACCAACAGGATCCTGCGCGCCTTCCTGAAGTCGAAGGGCGTCGCCGACGCCGACATCCAGGAAACCTATACGCCGTTCGGCCATGCCGACTACCAGACCATCGTCGCCGACATCCGGAAGTTCTCCGCCGGCGGCAAGACCGCGGTGGTCTCGACGATCAACGGCGACTCGAACGTGCCGTTCTACAAGGAACTCGGCAACCAGGGCCTGAACGCCACCGAGGTGCCGGTGGTGGCGTTCTCGGTGGGCGAAGAGGAACTGCGCGGCGTCGATACCAAGCCCCTGGTCGGCCACCTCGCGGCATGGAACTACTTCATGTCGCTCGACAACCCCGAGAACACGGCGTTCACGAAGAAGTGGGCCGCCTACGCGAAGGCGAGGGGCTTGCCGAGCGCATCGAAGCCGCTGACCAACGACCCGATGGAGGCGACCTACATCGGCATCCACATGTGGAAGCAGGCGGTCGAGAAGGCCGGCACGACCGATGTCGACAAGGTGATCGATGCGATGGCGGGCCAGACCTTCAAGGCGCCCTCGGGATTCGTCGCGAAGATGGACGAGCGCAACCACCACCTGCACAAGCCGGTGTTCATCGGCGAAGTCCAGGAGGACGGCCAGTTCAGCGTGGTCTGGAAGACGCCGGGGCCGGTGCGGGCGAACCCCTGGAGCCCGTTCATTCCCGGCAACGACAAGAAACAGGACGTGCCCGACAAGGGCTGAGCACGGCGTCCACGCCCCGGCGCGCCGCCGGGGCGCCCCCAGCGTGGCGCCAGGCCGGCGCCACGCCTGACCGAACCGATTCCCACCGACCCAGATGAGCCGATATCCAGTCCGCTGGCCGATGACCTGGCTTGCCGCCGCATGGGCGCTCGCACTCGCCCTCGCCGCGCCGCCCGCCTTCGGCCTCACCGCCGAACAAGCCGCGGCCATGGCATCGGGCGCCAGCGGCGAGCGCATCGAGGCGATAGCCGGCGCCGTTGCCGAGCCCGATGCGGCGCTGGCCGGCTTCCTGCAGGCGATGCTCGACGCACGGGTACGAATGCTCGACGGTCGCGCCATCGTCATCACCCGCGACGGCGGCGCGCTCGACGCGGCCGACGGCACGCCGGTCGCCACGCCCGACGCAGCCAAACCGATCGTCAACAACAACCGGATCCGGCGCGAACTCGGCAACGCGATCGCGGCGCTCCAGCTGTTCTCGCCCGACGACGTGAGTCGCCTCGAGGCGGCTCGCCGCACCGCCGACAATCCGGATCCCGCCCGGCTCGCCCTGATCGAGCGGGCCGCGGCCGACGAACCGGTCGCCGGCATCCGCGCGTTGCTCGAACAGGCCCGCGCCGCCATCCTGGTGACCTCGCCCGAGCAGCCGACGCGACTCGCGGCCGCCCGTGCGCTCGGCGACAGCCGCGAACCTGCGGTGAAGGCCCTTCTCGAGCGACGCCTGTCGGGCCCGCAGCCCGAGGCCGATGCGCAAGTGCGCAAGGCGCTCACCACTTCCCTCGCCTCGGTCACGCGCCGGGTCGCGATCGGCGAGTACGCCGGAATCGTGTTCTCGGGCGTGAGCCTCGGCAGCATCCTGCTGCTGGCCGCGCTCGGCCTCGCCATCACCTACGGCCTGATGGGCGTCATCAACCTGGCCCACGGCGAACTGATCATGATCGGCGCCTATGCGACCTGGCTGACCCAGCAGTTCTTCCGCAATCACCTGCCGGCCTGGTTCGACGCCTATCTCGTCGTGGCGATCCCGGCCTCCTTCCTGGCCGCCGCGATCGTGGGCGCGGTGCTCGAGCGCCTCGTCATCCGCCACCTGTACGGCCGGGCGCTCGAGACCCTGCTCGCGACCTGGGGCATCAGCCTGATCCTGATGCAGGCGGTGCGGTCCCTGTTCGGCGCGCAGAACGTCGCGGTCGAGAACCCGTCCTGGCTCTCGGGCGGGCTGGCCATCCTGCCCAACCTCGTCCTGCCCTGGAACCGGATCGCGATCATCGTCTTCGCGCTGCTCGTGGTCGCGGCGATCGCCCTGCTGCTCGCACGCAGCCGGATCGGCCTGTTCGTGCGCGCCGCCACCCAGAACCGGGTGATGGCGCGCTGCGTCGGCGTGCCGACCGCGCGGGTGGACACGCTCGCCTTCGCGCTCGGCGCCGGCGTCGCCGGCCTGGCCGGCTGCGCGCTGTCCCAGGTCGGCAACGTCGGCCCCGACCTCGGCCAGGGCTACATCGTCGACTCCTTCATGGTGGTCGTGCTCGGTGGCGTCGGCCAGATCGCCGGCGCCGTCTACGCCGGCCTCGGTCTCGGCATCCTGAACAAGATCTTCGAAGGCATGGCCGGCGCGGTGATCGCCAAGATCGCGCTCCTGCTGCTGATCATCGTCTTCATCCAGAAACGCCCGCAAGGGATATTCGCCCTGAAGGGCCGCAGCGCGGAAGCCTGATGTCGAGCATCGCATCCCCCATGACAGCCGCCCTCGCCACGCCGCGCCCCGGTGATCGGCAACTGGCCGCCGGCCTGGCCGCGGCAATCCTCGCCATCCTCGCCATCCTCGTGGCCAATCTCTGGATGCCGGCCGACCATCCGCTGCACCTGTCCGACTATGCGGTGTCGCTCATCGGCAAGATCCTGTGCTATGCGATCGTCGCCCTTGCGATGGACCTGGTCTGGGGCTACGCCGGCATCCTGTCGCTCGGTCACGGCCTGTTCTTCGCGCTCGGCGGCTACGCGATGGGCATGTACCTGATGCGCTCGATCGGCCGCGAAGGCGTCTACCAGAGCGAGCTGCCCGATTTCATGGTGTTCCTCGACTGGCAGGCCCTGCCCTGGCACTGGACCTTCACCGAGCATTTCGCCTGGACGCTGTTGCTGGTGGTCGCGGTGCCTGGCCTGGTCGCCTTCGTGTTCGGCTACTTCGCGTTCCGCT
>CAYZBJ010000024.1:8866-13329 GCA_964476625.1 uncultured Burkholderiaceae bacterium
ATCAAGGGCGTGTACTTCTCGATCGTCACCCAGGCGCTGACCTACGCCGCGATGCTGCTGTTCTTTCGCAACGAGACCGGCTTCGGCGGCAACAACGGCTTCACCGACTTCAAGCGGATCCTCGGCGTGCCGATTGCGACGTCCGAAACCCGGGCGACCCTGTTCGCGCTGAGCGCCTTCACCCTGGTCGGCTTCTTCCTGATGTCGCGCTGGCTGGTGCGATCGAAGTTCGGCCGGGTGCTGACGGCAATCCGCGACGCCGAGAGCCGGGTGATGTTCTGCGGCTACGATCCGCTCTGGTACAAGCTGGGAATCTGGACCTTGTCGGCGGTGATGTGCGGCATCGCCGGCGCGCTCTACGTGCCGCAGGTCGGTATCATCAACCCCGGCGAGATGTCGCCCGCGCAATCGATCGAGATCGCGATCTGGGCGGCGGTCGGCGGGCGCGGCACCCTGGTCGGGCCGATCCTCGGCGCCTTCCTGGTCAACGGCGCGAAGAGCTGGTTCACCGTCGCCTTTCCCGAGTACTGGCTCTACTTCCTCGGCCTGCTGTTCGTGCTGGTGACCCTGTTCCTGCCCACCGGCGTGCTGGGCCTGCTGCGGCGCCGCCGCGCGGGAGGACACTGATGTACCAGGTCGTGATGGATGCCGAAGCCGTCGCCGCGCCGCTGGACGAAACGCCGGCGGCGGGCGCCGGCGGACGCGCCGCAGCCTTCGGGCGGGTCGTCTCGGACACGGTCGACCTCAGCCATGGCGTCGCCCTCTACATGGAAGACATCTCGGTTTCCTTCGACGGGTTCCGCGCGCTCAACGAGCTGTCGCTCACGATCGGCCGCGACGAGCTGCGCTGCGTGATCGGACCCAATGGCGCGGGCAAGACCACGATGATGGACGTCATCACCGGCAAGACCCGGCCCGACGCCGGCCGCGTCTTCTTCGGCCAGTCGCACGACTTGCTGCGACTGCGCGAGCCCGACATCGCCGAACTCGGCATCGGGCGCAAGTTCCAGAAGCCGACGGTATTCGAGGCGATGAGCGTGTTCGACAACATCGAACTCGCGCTCAAGGCGCGCAAGGATGCCCGCAGCTCGCTGCGCTGGCGGCTCGGTCCCGCGCAGCGCGAGCGCATCGACGAGGTGCTGGCGCAGGTCCGGCTCGCCGACAGCGCGGCGACGATCGCCGGGACCCTGTCGCATGGCCAGAAGCAGTGGCTCGAGATCGGCATGCTGCTCGCGCAGGACCCGGTGCTGCTGCTGCTCGACGAGCCGGTGGCGGGCATGACCGATGAAGAAACGATGCGTACCGCCGAGCTGCTGCTCGAGCTCGAGGGCAAGCACGCGATCGTCGTGGTCGAGCACGACATGGAATTCATCGCCCGGATCTCCCGTACCGTCACCGTGCTCCACGAGGGCCGGGTACTCGCCGAGGGCAGCCTCGCCGATGTCCAGGCCGACGAACGGGTGATCGAGGTCTACCTGGGACGCTAGATGAAAAGACCTCCACGCTCACTTCGTTCGCCTCGGCCGGCCGGGCGCCACTGACATGCTCGATATCGATACGATCGACCAGTACTACGGCGGCAGCCACATCCTGCGCGGTATCAGCCTCGATGTTCCGGTCGGCAAGGTCACGGTGCTGCTCGGGCGCAATGGCGTCGGCAAGACCACGCTGTTGCGCAGCATCATGGGCGTGGTGCCGATACGCCGCGGCGAGATCCGCTTCGACGGCCGGCCGATCGACCGGCTGCCGCCCGAGAAACGGGTCGCGCTCGGGATCGGCTATGTCCCCCAGGGCCGCGAGATCTTCGGCCGGCTGACGGTCGAGGAGAACCTGCGCATGGGGCTCGCTTCGGTGCCCGGTGCGAAGCGCATCCCGGACGAACTCTTCGAACTCTTCCCGGTGCTCCACACCATGCTGCGCCGGCGCGGCGGCGACCTCTCCGGCGGCCAGCAGCAGCAGCTCGCAATCGCCCGGGCCCTGGCGATGAAGCCCAGGCTGCTGATCCTCGACGAGCCGACCGAAGGCATCCAGCCCTCGATCATCAAGGACATCGAACGGGTCATCCGCCTGCTCGCCGCGCGCGGCGACATGGGCATCCTGCTGGTCGAGCAGTACTACGATTTCGCCGCGGCGCTCGCCGATCATTACGCGGTGATGGCGCGTGGCGAAATCCGTCGCCAGGGCGCGGGCGCCGACATGGAACGCGACGGCATCCGTGAACTCGTCGCCATCTGAGCTGCGCTGCGATGCGCGCGCCACCCACGACGACGCCTGGCGCGCCGGGATCGAACTCGCCTACGAGCGGCGCGGCGAACGCACCGTTCCCTCCCTGCGGCGGCATTTCGGCCCGCTGCGCATCCAGCGCGGCCTGCTGCCCGAGGGCCCCGGACTATGGCACCAGATCCTGGTCCATCCACCGGGCGGCGTCGCATCGAACGATTCCCTGGCAATCGCGGTGACTGCGCACGCCGGCGCACAGGCGCTGCTCACTTCACCGGGCGCCGCCAAGTGGTACCGGACCAGGCGCCCGGCCAGCCCGCTCGCCGACGCGGCGACCTGGGCGCACCAGTCGCTGCACCTGCGCGTCGAGCCCGGCGCCAGCCTCGAATGGCTGCCTCTCGAGGCGATCGTCTTCGACGGCGCCCGCGCGCAGTGGCGCAGCCGTTTCGACGTCGCCCCCGGCGCGAGCCTGGTCGCGGCCGAACTGGTCTGCCTCGGCGAACCCGTCAGCGGCCGCCCCTATGCCCGCGGCTGCCTGCGCTGGCGCACCGAGATCCGGCGCGACGGCCGGCTCCTGTTCGGCGAACAGGCCCGCATCGCGGGCGGCGACCGTCTGCTCGCGTCGCCCGCGGGCCTGGGCGGCCATCCGGTCTTCGGCGTCCTGTTCGCCGTCGCCGCCGATCCGGCCACCGACCTCATGTCCGGGCTGCGCCGGATCGACGCCCCCGGCGAATTCGCGGTCACCCGCCTCGACGAACTCACCGTGGTCCGCTGGCGCGGCGCCAGCGCCGAACAGGGATGGCTGGCCTTGCGCGCGGCCTGGACCGCCCTGCGCCCGGCGCTCGTCGGGCGCGCGGCGAGCGCGCCGCGCATCTGGGCAAGCTGAAAGCACACGAAAGAGCCACCACACCCAACGGAACGCAGGAACGGAGGCCACCGACATGGAACTCACCCCACGCGAGCGCGACAAGCTGCTCCTGTTCACCGCGGCGCTGCTGGCCGAGCGCCGCCGCGAACGCGGCCTGAAGCTCAACTATCCGGAGGCGGTCGCCCTGATCAGCGCGGCGATCCTCGAAGGCGCGCGCGATGGCCGCAGCGTCGCCGAGCTGATGCACTTCGGGACCACCATCCTCGGGCGCGACGACGTGATGGACGGGATCGCCGAACTGATCCCCGAGATCCAGGTCGAAGCGACGTTTCCCGACGGCACGAAACTCGTCACCGTCCACCAACCCATCGTCTGAGCCGGCTTCGCATGCGAGCACATGACCGCGTTGAAGAAAGGAGAACGAGATGATGATTCCGGGCCAGGTCGAGACCGCCGCGGGCGAGATCGAGATCAACGCCGGGCGCGAGCGCATCACGCTCGAGGTCGGCAACACGGGCGACCGGCCGGTGCAGGTCGGCTCGCACTACCACTTCCACGAGACCAACGACGCGCTCGTCTTCGATCGGCAGGCCGCCCGCGGCTTCCGGCTCGACATCCCCGCCGGTACCGCGGTGCGCTTCGAGCCGGGCCAGACCCGGACCGTGGCGCTGGTGCGGCTCGCCGGCGCGGGCATCGTCTTCGGCTTCCAGGGCCGGGTGATGGGCCCGCTCTGAGCGGCCGGCCCGACCGAGCCCCCATGCAGATGCGCACGCGAGGACAAGCATGAGAATCTCCCGACAAGCCTATGCCGAGATGTTCGGGCCGACCGTCGGCGACCGGGTCCGGCTCGCCGATACCGACCTCTGGATCGAGGTCGAGGCCGACCGCACGATCTACGGCGAGGAAGTGAAATTCGGCGGCGGCAAGGTGATCCGCGACGGCATGGGGCAGGGCCAGCGGCTCGCCGCGGAGGTCGCCGACACGGTGATCACCAATGCCCTGGTCGTCGACCACTGGGGCATCGTCAAGGCCGACGTCGCGATCAAGGGCGGACGGATCGCGGCGATCGGCAAGGCCGGTAATCCCGACATCCAGCCTGGTGTCGACATCGTCATCGGCGCCGCGACCGAGGTGATCGCGGGCGAAGGCTCGATCCTGACCGCCGGCGCGATCGATGCGCACATCCACTTCATCTGCCCCCAGCAGATCGACGAAGCGCTGGCTGCCGGCATCACCACCATGATCGGGGGCGGCACCGGCCCGGCGACCGGCACCAATGCGACCACCTGCACCCCGGGGCCCTGGCACCTCGCCAACATGCTGGCCGCCGCCGAGGCCTTCCCGATGAACTTCGGCTTCCTCGGCAAGGGCAATG
>CAYZBJ010000024.1:13339-13740 GCA_964476625.1 uncultured Burkholderiaceae bacterium
CACCGAGGGCGCGGGCGGCGGCCATGCGCCCGACATCATCCGCGCCTGCGGCCTGCCCAACGTGCTGCCCTCGTCGACCAACCCGACCCGCCCGTACACGGTCAACACCATCGACGAGCACCTCGACATGCTGATGGTCTGCCATCACCTCGACCCGGCGATCGCCGAGGATGTCGCGTTCGCCGAGAGCCGCATCCGCCGCGAGACGATCGCCGCCGAGGACATCCTGCACGACCTGGGCGCCTTCTCGATGATGTCCTCGGACTCGCAGGCGATGGGCCGCATCGGCGAAACCATCCTGCGCTGCTGGCAGACGGCGCACAAGATGAAGTCCCAGCGCGGCGCGCTGGCCGGCGACACCGCGCGCTCGGACAACGAGCGGGTCAAACGCTACATCGCCA
>CAYZBJ010000024.1:13750-32251 GCA_964476625.1 uncultured Burkholderiaceae bacterium
CGGTCGAAGCCGGCAAGCTCGCCGACCTGGTGCTCTGGCGCCCGGCCTTCTTCGGCGTCAAGCCGTCGCTGGTGATCAAGGGCGGGCAGATCGCGCTGGCGGCGATGGGCGACCCGAACGCGTCGATCCCGACGCCGCAACCGGTGCACTACCGGCCCATGTTCGCCTCCTTCGGCCGTGCGATCGCGGGCTCGGCCGTCAACTTCATGTCGCAGGCCGCGATCGGCGCCGGCGTGCCCGAAGCCCTGGGCCTGCGTCGGCGCGCGGTGCCGGTGCGCGCGACCCGCGGGATCGGCAAGCGACACATGGTCCGCAACGACTGGTTGCCGCGCATCGAGGTCGACCCGCAGACCTACGAGGTGCGCGCCGACGGCGAACTGCTCACCTGCGAGCCGGCCGTCGTCCTGCCGATGGCGCAGCGCTATTTCCTCTTCTGACGAAAGCGACCCTGGACGGGAGACTGTCGATGCTGCTCTTTACCGAACGATTCGATGGCGCCACGGGCGACGCCACGCCGCTCGCCGGCGTGGCAAGCCTGCCCTTCGACCTGCGCCAGCGCTCGCGGCTGCGCGTCGAGGTGACCGGTGGCCCGCTTGCCGGCCACGTCGCCGGCTTCGACCTGCCGCGCGGCAGTGTCCTGCGCAACGGCGACCGGGTGCGCTGCGCCAGCGGCGAAGTATTGCAGGTCGATGCCGCCCCGGAGTCGCTCGCGCACATCGTCGCCGCATCGGCGCCCGCGCTGGCCCGGATCGCCTACCACCTCGGCAATCGACACGTGCCGGTCGAGGTCGGCGCCGGCTGGCTGCGCCTGCAGGCCGACCCGGTGCTCGAAGCCATGGTGGCGGGGCTGGGCGCCGGGCTCACCCATGTCGAAGCGCCCTTCGAACCCGAAGCCGGCGCCTACGGCCATGCCGGCCATGGCCATGCGCACGGCAACGCCGACGCGCACGCGCACGCACACGCACACGCACACGCACACGCACACGCAGGTGGACCATCCCATGTTCATCCGCACGATGGCGAGCCGGCCAGCGAGGCGAGCCACGGGCATTCGCACGGCGCCGACCGGCGCCATGCGCCACGCATCCACGACCTGCTCGCGGATCGGCAAGGGCGATGAGCGCCCGCGCCGATCCCCCTGCAGGCCCGAAGGCCGACCCATCCCCGGTGCTCGCCGCAGCCCGGCGCTTCGCCCTGCTCCGGCTCGGCAGCGCGGCCTTGCCGATCGGCGGCTACAGCTATTCCCAGGGGCTGGAAACCGCGATCGACCGCGGCTGGGTGCATGACGAAGCCGGCACACGAGCCTGGCTCCAGGACCTGCTCGACGCCGGCGTCGGCCACTTCGACGCCCCCCTGGTCCACGCGCTCGCGCTGGCGATCACCCGCGGCGACCAGGCGCGCGGCATGCGGCTGCATGATCGCTACCTCGCCACGCGCGAATCCGCCGAGCTGCGGGCCGAAACCCTGCAGATGGGCCACTCGCTGCTGTCGCTGGTCGCGGGCCTCGACGGGCTCGAGGCGGGCGCTGGCGCGGCGGCGCGCGAGCGGCTCGCGGCCGCAGCGCCCTGCGCCCTGCCGCTTGCCTGGGGCTGGGCAGCCCGGGGGCTCGGCGTCGGGCCCGACGAGGCGCTCGCCGCCTGGCTCTGGGCCTGGCTCGAGAACCAGGTGATGGCGGCCATGAAGGCGATCCCGCTCGGCCAGCAGGCCGGCCAGCGCCTGTTCTCGGCGCTGGCGCCGGCGCTGGCCGCGACCGCGGCACACGCCACGACACTCGCCGAGGACGACTGGAGCAGCTTCGCCCCCGGCTTCGCCATGGCCAGCAGCTGGCACGAGACGCAGTACTCCCGCCTGTTCAGGTCATGAATGAAACGACCCTCACGGAGCAGCGATGACATCGACGAAACAGGCCCTTCGGGTCGGCATCGGCGGACCGGTCGGTTCGGGCAAGACCGCCCTGACCCTGGCCTTGTGCCGGGCCCTGCGCGATCGCCACGACATGGCGGTGGTGACCAACGACATCTACACCCGCGAGGACGCCGAGTTTCTCGCCCGCCACGACGCGCTCGGCATCGACCGCATCCTCGGGGTCGAGACCGGCGGCTGCCCGCACACCGCCATCCGCGAGGACGCCTCGATCAACCTCGAGGCGGTCGACCGGCTGCAACGCCGGCACCCGGGGCTCGAGCTCGTCCTCGTCGAGAGTGGCGGCGACAACCTGGCCGCCACCTTCAGTCCCGAGCTCTCGGACCTGACCATCTACGTCATCGATGTCGCGGCCGGCGAGAAGATCCCACGCAAGGGCGGACCGGGCATCATCAAGAGCGACCTGCTGGTCATCAACAAGATCGACCTCGCGCCGCATGTCGGCGCCTCGCTCGAGGTGATGGCCGACGATGCGCAGCGCATGCGCGGGAACCGCCCGTTCGTGTTCACCAACATGCACAGTGGCGAGGGGCTCGATCGCATCGTCGGCTTCATCGAGACCCACGGCCTGCTGCTAAACTGAGCCGAAACACGGACCCCTGGAGCCTTGCGATGCGCCTCATCCCCGACTTCCGCAGCGCCGCTGCCGGCATTTTCCTCGCCCTGCCGGCGGCGGCCTTCGCCCACCCCGGCGAGCATCCCGGCGGCTTCGCCTCGCTGGCGCACCTGCTCACCGAACCCGACCACCTCGCCATGATCCTCGGCGCGGTTGCGCTCGGCTACTTCATCCATCGCCGCATCCGCCAGCAGCGGGCGCAGCGCCGCCGCGACCAGGGTCCGGACCAGCGTCCATGAGCCGCCCCCAGCCGGCGGTGCTCGCCTTCGACGTCTTCGGCACGGTGGTCGACTGGCACGGCACCATCGCCCGCGAGGTCGACGCCCTCGGGCTCGGGATACCGGGCGCCGATTTCGCCACCGAATGGCGGGCCGGCTACTACCCCGCGATGGACCGGGTGCGCAAGGGCGATCTCGGCTGGACCCGGATCGACGACCTGCACCGCATGATCCTCGACGAGGTCCTCGCGCGCCACGGCATCGACGGGCTCGATGAAGCCGCGCGCCAGCATCTCAACCTCGTCTGGCACCGGCTCGATCCGTGGCCCGATACCGTCGCCGCGCTCGAGCGCCTGCGCAGCCGCTTCACGATCTGCACCCTGTCAAACGGCAACCTCGGCCTGCTCGCCAACATGGCGAAGCACGCCGGCATGCGCTGGGACCTGATCCTCTCGGCCGAGGTGTTCCGCCACTACAAGCCGGACCCGGAAACCTATCTCGGCGTGTGCGATGTGTTCGCGATCGAGCCCGAGCGCATGATGCTCGTCGCCGCCCATCGCAACGACCTGCGGGCAGCGGCCGCCTGTGGCTGCCGGACCGCCTTCATCGAGCGCCCGCTCGAATACGGAGCGGCCGTGGCCAACGATACCAGCCGCGATCCGGCCTTCGACATGCACGCGCGCGACCTCGCGGACCTCGCCGACCAGTTCGGCTGCGCATGAGCCCGGGCGTCGGCTGGCCGACGCAAGCGCGCCCCACGGAGACACGACATGCAATCCTTTGAATTCGACTGGCAGGCGGCCTATCCGTCGATGCGATCGCCCGTCTTCGCACGCAACATCGTCTCGACCTCGCAGCCGCTGGCCGCCCAGGCGGGCTTGCGCATGCTCGCCGCCGGCGGCAACGCCATCGATGCGGCGATCGCCGCCGCGGCGGCGCTCACGATCGTCGAGCCGGTCTCCTGCGGCCTCGGCAGCGATGCCTTCGCGATCGTCTGGGACGGGCAGCGCCTGCACGGCCTGAACGCCTCGGGCACCGCGCCGGCGGCCTGGGACCACGCCTACTTCACGAAACGCCACGGCAGCGCCTTCCCCAAGCGCGGCCCCGACACCATCACGGTGCCCGGCGCGATCGCCGGCTGGGTCGCCCTGCACGAGCGCTTCGGCCGACTGTCCTTCGCCGATTGCCTCGCACCGGCGATCGAACTGGCCGAGGCCGGCCACGGGGTCGCCCGGATCGTCCAGCAGAAATGGGCGGCGCAGGTCGACGAGCTGCAATCGCAGCCCGGGTTCGCGCAGGCCTTCATGCCGCACGGGCGCGCGCCGAAGGTCGGCGAGCGTTTCGTCTTTGCACAGGCCGGCCGGACCTTGCGGCGAATCGCTGAAACCGCGGGGCGCGACTTCTACGAAGGCGAGACCGCCGAGCGCGTCGCCGGCTTCATTCGCGAGCATGGCGGGGCCATGACCGCCGCCGACCTGCGCGCCTACAAGCCGGAATGGGTCGAGCCGATCTCGCGCGACTATCGCGGCTTCACCCTCCACGAGATCCCGCCCAATGGCCAGGGCATCGCCGCGCTGATGGCGCTGGGCATCCTCGAGCATTTCGACATGGCGGCCCTGGCGCCCGATTCGGTCGAGGCGCGCCATCTCCAGATCGAGGCGATGAAGGCGGCGTTCGCCGACGTCTACCGGCATGTCGCCGATGCGCGCAGCATGACTGCCGTGACACCGGCCGACCTGCTCGACGACGCACGGCTCGCGGACCGGGCCGCGCGCATCCGGCGCGACCGGGCCACCGACTTCGAGCAGGCCCTGCCACCGCCGGGCGGCACCATCTACCTGAGCGCCGCCGATGCCGACGGCATGATGGTCTCGTTCATCCAGTCCAACTACATGGGCTTCGGCTCGGGCGTGGTGGTTCCGGAGGTCGGCGTCTCGCTGCAGAACCGCGGCCATGGATTCTCGCTCGAGGCGAATCATCCGAACGTGGTCGAACCGGGCAAGCGGCCGTTCCATACCATCATCCCGGCCTTCCTGACCCGCGACGGCGCACCGCAGATGAGCTTCGGCGTCATGGGCGGCAACATGCAGCCCCAGGGCCACCTGCAGACCGTGGTGCGCATGATCGACCACCGCCAGAATCCGCAGGCAGCCTGCGACGCGGCGCGCTGGAAGGTCCAGCGCGGCCTCGCGGTCGACATCGAGCCGGCGATCGGCACTGAAGTCGCCGCCGGCCTCGAGGCGCTCGGCCACCAGCTCGTCGAGGTCGTCGACAACTACATGGACTTCGGCGGCGGCCAGTTCATCTGGCGCCAGTCGGCCGACCTCGCCGACGGCTACGCCGCCGCCAGCGACAGCCGGCGTGACGGCTGCGCAGCGGGGTTCTGAACCTCGAAACGAACCTCGAAATGGGGTCATAGAAATGGGGTCAGACTCCATTTTCGAGAAAATGGAGTCTGACCCCATTTCTATTTCTGACCCCGTTTCGAGGGCTCGCCGCCGCTGCGCCGGCATGCTGGGCGCGGGCGCCGCGCTCGCTGCGCTGGGGTTCACGGCTTGCGCGCACCGCCCGCCGCCGGGCTCGGCGACGATCGGCCCGCCCCTGTGGCGGATCACGCCGCGCCAGGGTGCCGCGGGTTCCGGCTGGCTGTTCGGTTCGGTCCATGCGGGCCTCACCGCCGCTGAAGGCGTACCGCCCGCGGTCGAGCGCGCATGGGCGGGCGCCGACGTGCTGGCGATCGAGATCGACGTCGTCGCGCGCTGGGCGCAGTTGCGCGACCTGTTCGCGCAGGCCGCGCTGCTGCCCGGCACCGACACGATCGAAGCACTGCTCGGTGCGGCTCGCGCCGCCGAGATCCGCGCGCACTTCGACTTCGGCCCGGCGCGCTGGGACCGGCTGCGGCGGCTCGCGCCCTGGGCGCTGGCGGTCACCCTCGCCGGGCAGGATCCGCTGCGGCACCGGCGCACCGGCCCCGAGGGCATCGAGACCCGCTTCATCGACGAGGCCCGTCGCCGCGCGATGCCGATCGTCGAGCTCGAGCAGGCCGGCGAACAGGTCGCGGCGCTGGCCGGCGGCAGCCTCGAATCGCAGGCCGCGTGGCTGTGGCGCCGCTTCGAGGCGATGCGGCGCGACGAGGACCTCGCTGCCGCGACCGTCGCCGCATGGCGCGCGGGTGACCAGGCCCGCCTGGCCGAACTCAAGACCCGGGCCTGGGGCGAGCCGGACGACCCGATGATGCCGCGCCCGCGCATGTTCGGCGAACGCGACCAGCGCATCGCGAGGCGGCTCGCCGCACTGCTCGAGCGCCCCCATACGGTATTTACCCTAGTGGGCGCCTTCCACCTCGCCGGCGAAGATGCCCTGCCGGGTATCCTTGCGGGTCATGGGGTCCGCGTCGAGCGGGTCCCCCACGAGCGAGACGAAACCTGACGATGAAACCCGAGTATGACGCCAGCGTGCAGACGCTGATGCTCGATGACGACCGCGGGCCGGCGCTGGAGCTGATCCACATTCCCGCCGGCGGCCCGGTGCGCGCGCAGCGCGGCGACCCGATCCTCATGATCCACGGCGCCTATACCGACGCCTGGAGCTGGGCGCCGAGCTTCATGCCCTTCTTCGCGGCCCATGGGCACGATGTCTATGCCCTCTCGCTGCGGGGTCACGGCGCCAGCGAAGGCAAGGCCGCGATCAATGCGTGGGGCCTGGCCGACTTCATGAAGGACATGACGCGGGCACAGGCGCATATCGGCGCGACGCCGATCCTGTTCGGCGCCTCGATGGGCGGGCTGCTCGTGCAACGCTGGCTCACCACCGGGCGCGACGCCACCGCCGTCGTGACGATCGGCAGCATCCCGCCCTCGGGCATGACCGGCGCGATCCTGCGCATGGCATGGACCCAGCCGCGCAACCTCTACGAGATCGCCCAGGTAGCGGGTTCGGGGACCGCCAGCCGTCGCTTCATGCGCATGCTGGTCGAACAGCCCCTGCGCACCGGCGACGCCGATTTCTACCGCCGGCACCTGGCCCGCGAATCGAGCCGGGCGCTCTGGGAGCTCACCTGGATGCCGATGGTGATGCCGACCCGCCCCAATTGCCCGGTGCTGGCCACCCATGGCGAACTGGACCGGATGGTTCCGCTCGACAGCCTCGACGTCATCGAGCGCTATTTCGGTGCGGAGCGCATGGTATTCGAAGCAATGGGACACTGTCCGATGCTGGAGAAACGCTGGCAGGATGCGGCACGCCGGATTGCCGGCTGGCTGGATGAACGACTTTACTCGGAGACCGACGATGAGCAACTCGACTGACGGCCGCGCAAGCATGCGCGTCGCCTTTCTTGGCCTTGGCACGATGGGCTACCCGATGGCCGGGCACCTGGCCCGCGCCGGCCACGCCACGACCGTCTACAACCGCAGCGAGGCCAAGGCCAGGCGCTGGAGCGAGGAATACGGCGGCGCCGCGCAGCCGACTCCCCGGCAGGCCGCGGCCGACGCCGACATCGTCTTCGCCTGCGTCGGCAACGACGACGACCTGCGCGCGGTGGTGCTGGGCGACGATGGCGCATTCGCCGGCATGAAGCCCGGCGCGATCTTCGTCGACCACACCACCACCTCGGCCGAAGTCGCGCGCGAGCTGGCCGCGGCCGCAGTCGAGCGCGGGCTCGCCTTCATCGACGCGCCGGTCTCGGGCGGCGAAGCCGGCGCCATCAACGGCGCGCTCACCGTCATGTGCGGCGGCGATCCGGCGGTGTTCGCGAAGATCGAGCCGGTTGCCGCCGCCTTCGGGCGCGCGGTCACCCTCATCGGCCCATCCGGCAGCGGCCAGCTCGCCAAGATGGTCAACCAGATGTGCATCGCCGGCCTGGTCCAGGGCCTTGCCGAAGGCATCGCCTTCGGCACCCGCTCCGGCCTCGACATGAAGCTGGTGCTCGACGTGATCGGCAAGGGCGCGGCGCAATCCTGGCAGATGGACAATCGCGGCAAGACCATGGTCGACGGCAAGTTCGACTTCGGTTTCGCGGTCGACTGGATGCGCAAGGACCTCGGCCTGTGCCTCGACGAAGGCCGCCGCATCGGCGCCGCGATGCCGGTCACCGCGCTGGTCGACCAGTTCTACGGCGACCTGCAACGCGCGGGTGACAACCGGCTCGATACCTCCAGCCTGATCCGCCGCCTCACCGACAAGTAAAGGACGACGACATGACATTCCAGACCCTGCCCTCCGGCCTCCAGTACGAAGACGTCGTCGCCGGCGACGGTGACGAAGCCCAAGCCGGCAGCCAGGTATCGGTGCACTACACCGGCTGGCTGTTCGAAGACGGCAAGACCGGCACCAAGTTCGACTCGAGCAAGGACCGCGGCGAGCCGTTTCGCTTTCCGCTCGGCGCCGGCCATGTGATCCGCGGCTGGGACGAGGGCGTCGCCGGCATGAAGGTCGGCGGCACCCGCCGCCTCGTGATCCCGCCCGAACTCGGCTACGGCGCGCGCGGCGCCGGCGGCGTCATTCCGCCCAACGCGACGCTGCTTTTCGAAGTCGACCTCCTCGGCACCTGAGCGGACTTTGCCTTCGGGCGCATGACCGCGTTGGGACGCCTTGCCGTGCAACCGCACTGTCTTCGGCGCCCCGCCTTGTCCTACGCCCGAAGGCAAAGCCGGATGGAAACTTGCGAAGCGCGGGCGCGGGCAGGCGTCGGGGGAACTGCGTAGAATTCGCGGCATGAGCGACGCGCCAACCACCCCGCAGCATTTCATACGCCAACGCATCGCCGATGATCTCGCCGCCGGCATCCCGGCGCGCCGCTGGGCCGGCCACCCCGGCCCGGCGGCCGAGCACCGCGCAGGCGAGCCCGACCCGGCCCGGATCCGCACCCGCTTCCCGCCCGAGCCGAACGGCTATCTGCACATCGGCCATGCCAAGTCGATCTGCCTGAACTTCGGCGTGGCCGAGGAGTTCGGCGGCCGCTGCCACCTGCGTTTCGACGACACCAATCCCGAGAAGGAGAATCAGGAGTACGTCGACGCGATCATCGACGCGGTGCACTGGCTCGGCTACACCTGGGACGCCGACGGCGAATCCAACCTGTACTTCGCCAGCGACTACTTCGACTGGCTCTATCGCTTCGCCGAATACCTGGTCGAGGCGGGCCATGCCTACGTCGACTCGCAGACGCAGGACGAGATGCGGGCGCGGCGCGGCACCCTGACCGAGCCCGGCACCGATTCGCCGTACCGCGGTCGAAGCGCCGCCGAGAACCTGCAGCTGCTGCGCGAGATGCGCGCCGGCGCGCATGCCGACGGCAGCCACGTGCTGCGCGCGCGCATCGACATGGGCTCGCCCAACATGAACCTGCGCGACCCGGCGCTCTACCGGATCCGCCGCGCCCACCACCACCGCAGCGGCGACGCCTGGTGCATCTACCCGATGTACGACTTTGCGCATCCGGTGGAGGATGCCCTCGAGCGGATCACCCACTCGCTGTGCACCCTCGAGTTCGAGGACCATCGGCCGTTCTACGACTGGGTGCTCGAGCGCATCGCCGAGGGCGGCTTCTTCGATGAGCCCTTGCCGAAGCAGATCGAGTTCGCCCGCCTCAACCTCGACTACACCATCACCAGCAAGCGCAAGCTCCAGGCGCTGGTGACAGGCGGATACGTCACGGGCTGGGACGATCCCCGCATGCCGACCCTGTTCGGACTGCGCCGACGCGGCTATACGCCGGGTTCGATCCGCAATTTCTGCGAACGCATCGGCGTGACCCGCTCCGATTCCTGGATCGAACTCGGCCAGCTCGAACAGACCCTGCGCGAGGATCTCGAGGACATCGCGCCGCGGGCCACCGCGGTGCTCGACCCCCTGCGACTGCTGATCGAGGACTGGCCCGCCGGCCAGGTCGAGCCCTGCGTCGCACCGGTCCATCCGGCCCACCCCGAGCGCGGCGAGCGGACGCTCCCCTTCACCGGCGAACTGTGGATCGAGCGCGAAGACTTCGAGGAAGTGCCACCCAAGGGATTTCGGCGGCTGTTCCCCGGCAACCGGGTCCGGCTGCGCTACGGCTTCGTGGTCGAGTGCACCGGCTGCGACAAGGACGACGACGGCCGGGTCGTGGCGGTGCGCGCGCGGATCATGCCCGACTCGAAGTCCGGCACGCCCGGCGCCGACCAATACAAGGTCAAGGGCGCGATCCACTGGCTCAGCGCCGCCCATGCGCTCGCCGCCGAGATCCGGCTCTACGACCGCCTGTTCACCGAACCGCAGCCCGACGCCGGCGATGACGGCTACCTGGCCGCGCTCAATCCGGACTCCGTGCGGATCATGCCGGGCTTCGTGGAACCGGGGCTTGCCGATACCGCGCCCGAAACCCGGCTGCAGTTCGAGCGCCACGGCTATTTCGTGGCCGATCGCATCGACCATCGCCCGGGCGCGCCCGTCTTCAACCGGGCCGTCACGCTGAAGGATTCCTGGGCGAAACGCAAGTGATCGACACCGCCGCGCACGAGCGTGGGTATGCCCGATGCAGCTGACCTCGCTGCGGTCGCGGCGGTTTCGACACTACTTCATCGGCCATGCGGCCTCGATCCTCGGCTCGTGGATCCAGCAGGTCGCCCTGTCCTGGCTGATCTACCGGGTCACCGGCTCGGCAGCGCTGCTCGGCATCGCCGCCGCGCTGCTGCAGTTCCCGCAGATGCTGATCGCCCCGATCGCCGGCTCGCTGGTCGATCGCTACGATTCCCGCAAGCTGTTCCTCATCGCGCTGGGCGCTGGCGCCGCACTCGGGCTCGGCCTGGCCATCGCGGTCTGGCTGGACCTGTCGAGCCCGGCCCTGCTGCTGGCCGCGGCAGCGCTGACCGGCATCTTCAATGCCCTCGAGAGCCCGCTGCGCCAGACCCTGATCCCGGAGCTCGTGCGCGACCGGGCCCTGCTGTCCAATGCGCTCGCGCTCAATGCGGCGGTGTTCAACAGCGCCCGTTTCATCGGCCCGCCGCTGGCCGGCCTGATCCTCGCCGTGACGAGCGAAGCCTGGTGCTTCATGGTCAATGCCGTCTCCTACATCGGCATGATGGCCTTCGCCTGGACCCTGCGGCTCGACCCGAAGCCGCCGACCGATCGCGCGGTGTTCGGCCTGTTCGTCGACGGCCTGCGCTACCTCGGCCGCCACTGGACCTTCAAGCGCATCCTCGGGCTGTCCTTCACCCAGAACATCGCCACGGGCGCGGTGATCGTGCTGCTGCCGGTCTGGGCCGCCGACGTCTATGCCGGTGACAGCCGCACGCTCGGCTGGCTGCTCGGCGCCTCGGGCGCCGGTTCGCTGTGCGGCACCCTCCTGCTGACCCGGCTCAGCACGCCGCCCGCCTGGGTGCGCGCGATGACAGCCGGCTGGATCCTGACCATCGCCGGCACCGCGACGATGTCGCTGCTGCCGCCGTTGCCGGTCACCTTGTGCGCACTGTTCGGATTCGGCTTCGGCCTGACCATGTGCAACGTGCTCACCAACGTGATCACGCAGACGATCTCGCCCGACGCCCTGCGCGGCCGGATGATCTCGATCTTCATCGGCGGGCGCTGGGGCTTCGATGCCCTGGGCGGGCTGATCGCGGGCGCACTGGCCTCGGCCGCCGGCCTGCGCTCGACCCTGTTGCTGCAACTCGTGATCCTGCTGGCCGCGGCCAGCTTCTTCCTGCGGATCCGGCGGGCGCTGGGCCCGCGCCTCGAGTCGCCCGACGCCGGCTGAGCGTCCCTGACCGCCCGGATGCAGTGCGCGGTCAGCGTTGCACCGCCGATCCGTCACCACCCCATTGCTGGCGCAGTTCCCGCTTGAGCACCTTGCCGGTGGCAGTGCGCGGCAGCGCATCGACGAACGCGACCACGCGCGGACACTTGAAGTGCGCCAGGCGCTCGCGCGTCCAGGCGATCAGCTCGGCCTCGGCGAGTTCGACACCCTCCTTGCGCACGATCACCGCCGTGACCGCCTCGCCCCAGCGAGCGTGCGGCGTGCCGATCACCGCCACATCGGCGATCGCCGGATGGCGGTGCAATACCTGCTCGACTTCGGCCGGATAGACGTTCTCGCCGCCGCTGATGACCATGTCCTTCTTGCGGTCGACGATGTAGTAGAAGCCCTCCTCGTCCACGCGCGCCAGGTCGCCGGTACGGAACCACCCGCCCGCGAGCGCCTCGTGCGTGGCCTCGGGCTTCTGCCAGTAGCCGATGAACACGTTCGGGCCGCGGATCAGCAGCTCGCCCGTCTGGCCCGTCGGCACGTCGCGGCCGTCGTCATCGGCGATGCGGTATTGCACATGCGCGATCGGCTTGCCCACCGAACCCGCATGCGCCACCACGTCGGCCGCATCGAGCACCGAGGCGATCGGCGCGGTCTCGGTCAGCCCGAAGCCCTCGGTGAACACCAGGCCGTGCCGGCGCAGCGCCTCGATCAGCACGACCGGGCACGGCGAACCACCGGAGACGCCATAGCGCAGCGAACCCAGGTCGCGTCCCTCGAGCCCGGCGGCATGGATCGCGGCCCACATGGCGGGCACGCAGAAGGCGAGCGTCGGCCGATGCGCCTCGACGGCGTCGATCCAGCTCGCCGGGGCAAAGGACTCGAGGATCACGGACGTACCGCCCAGGTACATCAGCGGCAAGGTGAAGATGCCGAAGGCGCCGATGTGGAACAGCGGCGCCGCCGCCAGCGAAACGTCCGCGGCAACCAGCCCCTCGCTCATGCATACGTTGGTGATGGCATTCCAGAAATGGTTGCCGTGCGTGAGCATGGTTCCCTTCGGGAAACCGGTGGTGCCCGAGGTGTACATCAAGGTCGCCACCTCGTCGTGGCGGACCTCGATCTCGACGCGCGCGCGTGACCCGGCCGCGATCCAGTCCTCGTAGGGCGAGGGCGCGCCGGCGGCTCGCTGCGCCGCCGACGGGATCTCGACGAACTCGCGCACAAAGCTGCCGGCGGCGGCCTCACGCGCCGTGTCCGCCGTCTGCGGCGAGACGAACAACGCGCAGGGGGCCGCATCGTCGAGGATGTAGCGGACCTCGGGCGCTGCCAGGCGGAAGTTGATCGGCACCAGGATCGCCCCGAGCTTGGCCACCGCGATCGCCACTTCCAGGAACTGCGGGCTGTTGAAGGCCATGATCGCCACCCGGTCGCCCTTGCGCGCGCCCCTGGCGCGCAGTGCATCCGCAAGGGCATTGGTGCGCGACTCGAACTCGCCGTAGGTCAGGCCGGCGCCATTGGCGCTGGCGTCGACCAGCGCAATACGCCCGGGATTGCGCCGGGCGTGGACCGATGCCCAGCCGCCGATGCCTTGATCCATGTCCATCTCCTGTCTCGCTGAAACGGGCCCAGCCGAGGAACACGCCATGGTCGCCCCGGGCGGGCTTCGCCCGGGGCACGACAGCTACATGCCTTGCATGATCGGTCTCAGGCCAGCGCGTCGTCCCCGACGAAGGGATTGTGGGCGCGCTCGTCGCCGAAAGTCGACATCGGCCCATGGCCCGGCACGAAAGCGATGTCGTTGCCCAGCGGCCAGAGCTTGCCACGGATCGAGTCGACCAGGGCCGCATGGTCGCCGCGCGGGAAGTCGGTGCGGCCGATCGATCCGTTGAACAGGACATCGCCGACGATCGCGAGCCGGGCGCCGACATGTGGAACACGACATGCCCCGGGGTATGGCCCGGGCAATGCAGGACATCGAGGGTCTGCTCGCCGAAAGCCACCGTGTCGCCATCCTCGAGCCAGCGATCGGGCTCGAAGGCCTCGAGCCGTGGAAACCCGAAGCGCTTGCCCTGCTCGGGCAGCTGCCCGATCCAGAAGGCGTCCTCGCGCTGCGGGCCCTCGATCGGGACCGCATGGCGTTGCGCAAATTCGGCCGCCTGCCCGCAGTGGTCGATATGGCCGTGGGTCAGCAGCACCTTCTCGATGCGGGCGCCGAACTGCGCGAGCCCGGCGTCGATCCGGTCGAGGTCGCCGCCCGGATCGACCACCGCGGCGCGGCCGCTGGCCTCGCAGAACAGGATCGAGCAGTTCTGCGCGAACGGGGTTACCGGAACGATCATCAGCTTCATGGCGCGCCTGCTCGGGACGGGGTTCGAGGCGGATTCTAGCCCGCCTGGCTGCTAGCCCATCCGTCCCGACGACTCCGGGCCGCCACTGCCGTACGCATGCGCGAGCAGCAGGTCGAGGGGAATCACGTCGAGCGCCCGCTCGTGGGTGGCCTCGAGCAATACCGGTGGCGCCACGCCGGCATCGCATGCCTGCAGCCAGCGCGACGCGCACAGGCACCAGCGATCGCCCGGCGCGAGGCCCCGGAAGCGATGGCCGGGCTGGGGGGTGGTGAGGTCGTTGCCCCTGGCCGCCGAGTACGCGAGGAACTCGGCGGTGACCTTGGCGCAGACCGTGTGGTTGCCGATGTCCTCGGGGCCGGTCTCGCAGCAGCCGCTGCGCGTGAAACCGGCCAGCGGATCGAAGGAACAGGCAAGCAGCGGCCCGCCCAGGACGTTGAGCGCGAGCGGATCGCTCATGCTCGCGCCAAGCCCGGTCGGGGTTGTCGAGGCGTTTTACACCGTCGCGGCAGCAAGCCGCGCGCGGCCTCGGTGCATTCTGGTTTTCTTATGTATTTCAACATCTTGCGAGGGCATCGCGGCGATGGCACGCGGATTGCTTGTAACGCTCCGTCCGTGGATAGCGATATCCACGATGGTCGACGGCAACGTCGTCACAGATCACTCCTAGCATCAGTCCTTGCGCCGCCTTCGGGCGGCTCTTTTTTTCTTCGCGATCGATTGTATAGGCGTACGGCTCAGCGGCCGCCCGCGCGGCGCGCCTGTCCCGGATCGGTCTGCTCCATCATCCAGGCCGCCGCCTCGATCTCGGCGCGGGCGGTCTGCGCGATATCGACATCGCCCATCGCCAGGCACAGGGCTTCCAGCGCCGGCAGGTCGGCGCGCTCACGCGCCTCGCAGATCGACAGCAGCTGCCCGAGCGGGCCGGCGCGATCGAGCAGGGCATCGCGCACCCCCGTGGCCAGCGGCAACTCGGCCACCGCCTGCGCCAGCGGCACGCCGAACAACGCGTCGAGCCGCGACAGCACGCCGGTGAGGAACGCCTGGTCACCGATCCGCGCCTCGCCCGGCCGCCGCTGGCGGGCCAGCAGCTCCATCATCCGGGCGCGCAGGCCCACCTGCTGGACCAGGGGGTCGGTATGCGCCGGCGGCCCATCGCCATCGGCGTAGAGCAGCAACTGGGCAAGGCGGGCGATCTGGCGCAGGCCCACGAGGGCAATGGCGGTGGCAATGGAATCGACCCGCCGCGCCAGGCCGACCGCGCTCGAGTTGATCTGTCGCAGGATCGGCTTGAACAGCGCCGGGTGCCGGCGCAACTCCCGGGCAACCTGGTCGATGTCCGGGTCCTGGTCGAGCATCGCGATGAGCCGGATCACATCGTGTGCCGACGAGGGAATCCGCCGCGAGTGCAACAGCTGCGGCCTCGCGAAGAAGAAGCCCTGGAAGAGATCGAAGCCCGCCTCGCGCGCCAGCCGGAACTGCTCGGGTGTCTCCACCTTCTCGGCCAGCAGGGTCTTGCCCGAGGGCTTGAGCAGCCTCGCGAGTTCCTGCCATCGCGGCGCCCCCTGCGGCTCCAGGTCGACCTTGATGATGTCGACGAGTGCGAGCCGATGCAGCCGCGCGTCTTCCGCCCCGGCGACGTCGTCGAGCGCGAATCGGTACCCGCGCGCACGCAGGGCCAGGATCCGCTCGCCCAGCTCGGGGTCGATCTCGGTGGTCTCCAGGATCTCCAGCACGAAGCGCTCGGGCGCCAGCAGCTCGACCATCTCGCTCATCAGCAGCGCACGATCGGCGTTGACGTAACCCTGGAAGCGGCCGAGGCTGGCGCCGACGCCGAGATCGGCGAGCACCCGGGCGATCACATGGCTGGAGGCATGCAGGTCGTCCGGCCGGAGCAGTTCCGGGCCGACGGCGGAGGCGCGAAACAGCAATTCGAAGGCCACCAGTGAGCCGTGGATGTCGACGATCGGCTGTCGGCCGAGAATGACTTCACTGTCCATGGGCTGTGGGTGGCCGGCTCCTTTGTCGGCGCAAGCTAGCACGCGGGCCGGCCGGAACCACGTCGATCGGACCAGCGGTCGCCGGGAACGGCGAAAATCGGACCGGAACTCCCCCGCGGCCCCCGTGATTGGGTCAGTTGCCCCCGGAGCACGAGGTCCTAGACCACGATCGGCCGGTTCGGCATCTCGTCGACATCGCCGGGTGGCCGCGGGAAGGCGACGACCAGCGCTTCGTCGAGCAGGTCGATGGCCGCGAGGGCGCCCTCCTCTTCGCGCCCTTCGCGGCAGGCCGCGGCCAGCAGGGTGCACGCCTGCTGCCATACGCTCGCATCGACCCGCGCGCTGGCGCCACGGTCGGCGATGATCTCGACCGCATGGTCGGCGAGCAGCAGGTAGACGAGTACGCCGCTGTTGGCCTCGGTGTCCCAGACCCGCAGGCCACCGAAGACCTCGAGCGCCCGCTCGCGCGGCGTCTGGCCGGAGAGGATCGCCGACGGCGACAGGGCGGTCTCGATCGCGATCCGGATCTCGGCGCCGTGGCTGAGCTCGGCGAGCGTCACCCGCGCCTCGATCCGGTCCATCGTGGCGGCGGGAAAGCGGCGCGCGGCCAGCCCGCCGGGCGTCAGGCAATGCCGCAGCAGGCGCAGGAACCGGTTCGGCCGCTCGCCCATGTCACCAGCCTCCCGAGGCGCCGCCGCCACCAAAGCCGCCACCACCACCGCGAAAGCCACCGCCGCCGAAGCCCCCGCCACCGAAACCGCCGCCGCGCCGGCCGCCACCGGGGAAGATCACCGGCGGCGAGGGCGAACGATAGGTATGCGGCCCGACCCGCCCCAGCCCGCCGATCGCGCCGAACAGCAGGAGCAGGAAGAAAAGGACCAGGCCGGCGGCGAGACCGACGAGCAGGGAGACGCCGGCCTGGACCGCGAGGAATCCGCCCCCGGCCCCGCCGAGCAGGGCGCCCGGGAGCACCCCGAACACGCGGGTCAGGACGAAGCCGACGAAGGCAATGAACAGCAGCAGGGACAGCCAGTCGGTGTCGCCGGCATCGGGCCCGCGAGCCGCGCCGGCGGCGGGCGCCGGCAGGCCTTCGCCGGCGATCGCGCGGCCGATCGAGTCGACCGCCGCTGCCAGGCCGCCCGCGAAATCGCCAGCCTGGAAGCGTGGCGTCATCTGCTCGGCGATGATGCGCCTGGCGATCGCGTCGGGAATCGCCCCCTCGAGGCCGTAGCCGACTTCGATGCGCATCCGGCGATCGCGCATCGCGACCAGCAACAGGACGCCGTCGTCGATATCGGCCCGCCCGAGCCGCCACTGCTCGGCGACCCGGATCGCATAGGCTTCGATCGGTTCGGGGTCGGTGGTGGGGACGACCAGGACGGCGACCTGGCTGCCGTGGCGCTGCTCGATCGCTTCGAGTCGCGCCTCGAGGGCGGCGCTCTGGGCCGCATCGAGCGTCCCGGTGGTGTCGACGACCCGCCCGGTGAGCGCCGGCACCGCCTGCTGCGCGGCCGCCGGACCCGCCAGGCCGATGGCAAGCAGGAGCGCGACGATGGCGCCGGCCGCGGCTCGGGCCGCCATGTGCATCATGGCGCGCCTATTTCGATTCGCCCCGCGAACCGAAATCCACCGACGGCGGACGGGATACCTCGGCCTCGTTGGCGACGGTGAACTGTGGCTTGGCGTCGTAGCCCATCACCATCGCGGTCAGGTTGACCGGGAACTGGCGGACCAGGACGTTGAACTCCTGGACCGAATCGATATAGCGCTTGCGCGCCACGGCGATCCGGTTCTCGGTCCCTTCGAGCTGCGCCTGGAGATCACGGAACACGGTGTCCGACTTCAGCTGCGGATAGTTCTCGACCACCACCATCAGCCGCGACAGGGCACTGCCGACATCTCGCTGCGCATCGTCGAAGCGCTGCAGCGACGCCGGGTCGCCCGGGTCGACCTGTATCTGGCCGACGCGCGAGCGCGCCTCCGTGACCCCGAGCAGGACGTCGCGCTCCTGGTCGGCATAGCCCTTGACGGTATTGACGAGGTTCGGGATGAGGTCGGCCCGGCGCTGGTACTGGTTGAGCACTTCCGACCAGGCCGAGCTCGTCGCTTCGTCGGCGGCCTGGATCGAGTTGTAGCCGCAACCGCCGAGCATGCCGAAGGCCAGTACCAGGCCGGCCAGCCGGAGCAGGATTCGCGTCGCCATCGGGTTCCCCTGTCGTGATTCATTCGCCGCTCGCGCGGCTCGCGAGCCGAGTCTACCGCAGCGCGCTGCGCGTCATGATGGACGCGCGCGGCGGCGATCGGCGAAGCGCTGGCGAAACCTGGCGAGCTTCGGCGCGACCACCATCCGGCAATAGCCCTGCGCCGGATTGTTGTCGTAATAGCGCTGGTGATAGCCCTCGGCCGGATAGTACGGCCCCTTGCCTTCGATGCGGGTGACGATCGGTGCGCCGAAGACATCCCCGGCCTGCAGGGATGCGATCAGCTCGCGGGCGATGCGGGCCTGCTCCTCGTCCTGCGGGAAGATCGCCGAGCGATACTGGGGCCCGACATCGTTGCCCTGGCGATCGGGGGTGGTGGGATCGTGGATCGCGAAGAAGACTTCGAGCACCTCCCGATAGCCGATGCGCGCGGGATCGAAGCTGACCCGGACCACCTCGGCGTGGCCGGTGGTGCCGGA